>NZ_JAJPWR010000019.1:0-192257 GCF_046548995.1 Amycolatopsis sp. lyj-109 | reverse complement strand
CAGACTGAATGACGGCCTCGACCCAGCGCCAAGGACACACGACGTCACGCAAGCGACCAGACACGATTTTCACCCCAGCACGGACGTCCCGCCAGGGACACCGACAACTGAATGAGTCATTCAAGACCTCCGTGCTCGCCGCCGCGCCGGTTGCGAACCTCGGGGGCGCGACACTAACCGAAGATCTTCTGCACCTGGTCGGAGATCTTGGCGACCAGCTCGGAGAACTGCACCACCCCGCCCAGCAGCCCCTTGACCTTCTCCCACCGGCTGCGCACCACCGCCGGCTCGGCGGCGTCACCCGCACGCAGGTCGGCCGCCAGGTCGGTCAGCGTGTCCTCCAGGACCTCCTGCTTCGCGAGCTCCTTCCCGCGCACCTCGGTCGTCAGCCGCTCGACGAGCTCGGCCAGGGACGCGACCGCCGGTTCCGCGCCGCCGGCTTCGATGCCCGTCTGGGTGATCTTGCCCGAGTTGTCGCCGCCGATGCTGACCTTGTTCGTGATGCGGTGGCTCATCAGGTCTCCGTCCTGGCCAGGCGGCCGGGGGTCGCGGGCGGCCGGGGACGCGGGGTGCGCACCCCGGCCTGGGTGATCGGCCCGCGGTTGTCGCCGCGGATGGTGATGTCGTTGTTGATCACGACCGACGCCTGCTCCTCGAACTTCGCCGTCGAGAAGCCTGCGTCGCCGAGGAGCTTGCCGATCGCCGGGAGGAGCCGGCTTTCGATGATCTTCTCGTAGCGCTCGATGTCGACGAGCTGGAAGTAGTCGGTGAACTGGTTCACCGAAGCCAGTTCGCGCAGCGAGCTCGCGACGCCGTAGCGGTCCGGGTCCAGGACGCCGGGCTCGCGCTTCGGCTGCCGGATCCACGACGCGAGGTTCAGGATCCGGCCCGGCAGGCTGGCCGGCATCTCCAGCCAGGCCAGCAGGCCCTGCCCGAGCGGGCGCAGCGAGTCCGGCCGCATCTTGTCCACCACCCGGTACGCGGCCCGGATCGGCGGCAGCATATACGGCGTCCACTCGACGTACAGCGTCGTGTCGTCCACCGCGACGTGCAGGAACGTCGTGAGCACCAGGTCCCGGTCCCAGGTCTCCACCTGGAACGACAGGTAGTAGCGCGCCCATTCCTTCGGCTCCGTGCGGAGCCGGGCGACCTCGGCCGCGGTGAGCCGGGTGTTCGGCGGACGCTCGATGTCCGGCAGGAAGGCGGCGGCTTCCGGCTCGCCGAGGTGGTCGACGAGTTCCGTGGCCGGGGTGAACACCGCCTCGGTCACCGTCAGGCCGCCGAGCCGGTGGTCCGGCGACAGCGCGTTCGCGTGGCGGAGGTCCGCGATCGCCGCGCGGATCCCGTCGTACAACGCCTCGGTGGTCAGCTTCGGCCGGCCTTCGCCGTCTTCCAGGCGTTCCAGCGGGATCGCCATGGACCAGGCGTCACGCCGGAAACCGGCGCCCACGAACGGGTTGTAGCCGCGGTAGACCACCAGCGGTGCGCCCGGCGCCTCGGCGGGCTCCGCGCTCCCCTGGTGGCGGGCGAGCTGATCCCGGAAGTCCTCGGTGAGCAGCCCGGTGAGGCTGCCGCCGTCCGTGGCCCCGCCGTGCCGCTTGAACCGCGTCGTCAGCAGATTCCACAGGGACCAGCGCTCGATCGTCGCGATCACGCACACGAGTACCGCGAGCACGATGCCGATGACGGTCCGGGCGGTGTCACCACCGGACGACCGGTCGTAGTAGTAATCGTCGTCGTAGTACCGGGAGGACCGGCTCCCGGAACCGAAGAGTTCGTCCGAATAGGACAGCAGCAGCCACGCCACGACGATCGAGACGCCGAGGATGACCATCGTCTTCGGGTTGAGTGCCTTCTCCAGCGCGTAGGCGCTCTTCCCCGCCCGCGCGGCGAGGAGCAGCAGCGACAGCACGATCCAGCCGTAGAGCAGCGGGTTGTCCCACAGCAGCCCGATGACGACGGCCATGAGCACCACCAGCAGGCCGTCGAAGTTCTTGCGGCGCGCCCGGGCCCGCACCGCCTCGGTGAGCACGCGGCCCGCGTCCAGGCCCGGTGACGGCGGGACCGGCCGGGTGGGCTCGACGAGGAACTCGGTGATGGCCCGCCGGCTGTAGGCGGGATCGAGGTAGGACGCCGCGCACAGGTAGCGCGTGGTGTCGTCGGCCATGCTGCCCCCTTGTCCGGCCGGGGGACACGATCGCCGGACAGCTCGCTCCCCCGCAATTTGCCGAAGGTAGCATGCAGCCGCAGAAAGCGGGACGGTAATTCCGGCAGCACCACGACAATTTTCCGGTGCCACGCGGGAATGGTCAGGAGATCAGCTTCGCGGTCAATTCCCCACGGCTGCGGACACCGACCTTGCCGAACACCGACTTGAGGTGGTCCTGCACCGTGTGCGCCGAGATCGCCAGCCGGGCCGCGATGTCCACTGTGGACAGTCCGGCCAGCACCTCCCGGCAGACGTCGCGCTCCCGGGCGGTCAGGCCGTAGGCGGCGAGGAGGACACCGAGCAGCTCGGCACCCGACGCACGGCCGACGGTCACGACCGTCTCGCCGTCGTCCTCCCCCGCCACCAGCCGGGCGGCGTGCAGCGCGATCCACCCGCCGCGGGTGTCGCGGACGCGGGCGCGGAACGTCCCCGTCGCCGCCGTGCGAGCCCCGGTCACCACCGCGCGCACCAGCACGGCGAACCGGCCAGGGGCGATCTCGTCGAGTTCGGCGCGCCACGCCGCGGCCGCCGCGGTGGCCGTGCGCTGCCTGCCATCCGGGCCCACGACCACGATCGCCGGCTCAGCCGCCTCGCCCGCCCCGCGGGTGCGCGCGGCCACCCGCGTCGCGGCCGCCAGTGCCGGGGCGACCGAGGTGAGGAACTCGACCTCGCGGTCGCTGAACTCACCCCGCCGCACCAGGCCGGCCGCGCCCCACGAGGTGCCGTCGACGCGGAACACGACGCGCAGTTCGTGGCCGAGCCCCAGCGGCCGCCAGACCTCGGTGAGCCGGCCGCTGCGTTCGACGACCCGGCCGGGCAGGTCCGACAGGCGCGCCACGGGCACCGGCCGCCGCGCCAGCTCGGCGAAGGTGTGGGGCTGGGCGCCGTCGTACTCGTAGGTCGCCAGCAGGGGCTCGTACTCGCCGGGGATGCGGGCCCGGCCGCTGGTCATCGAGCTGATCACCGCGGTGTCCGGGTCGAGCGACGCCCAGCACGTCAGCTCGGCCGGCACCACGCGGTCGACCAGCTCGATGGCGGCGGCGTGCAGCTCGGCGACGCCGAGACCCGCCGTCGCGAGCGCGGCGACGTCCCGCCGCACTCCCTGTGCCCGGCCGTCCCACATGGACGCAGTATGCGCCGCCCGTGCCGGCGCGGACATCCCACTTTTCCGGGATGGCCCGCCGCGGCCGCGGTTCCTACCGTCGTCGTCATGACCCATTTCAGTGCCACGGGCGAAGGCCCGGAACTCGACACCGGGGACGCGCGGATCACCGTCAAGATCGGCGCGGAGCACACCGGCGGCGCCTACGAGGTGTTCGAGGTCGACGCGCCGCGCGGGCCGTCCGTCCCGCCGCACGCCGAGCCCTGGGCGAAGAGCTTCTACGTCCTGCGCGGGCGCATCACGGTGTATGTGGACGGCGAACTCCACGACCTCGGCCCCGGCGCGTCGATCAGCATCCCGGCGGGCGCGATCAACACCTTCACGGTGCACACGCCGTCGGCCCAGTTCCTCGCGGTGTGCCCGACGGACGGGATGGGCCGGTTCTTCCGCGCCGTCGACCGGGCGACGCCGGAGGAGATTCCGGAGATCGCCGGGCACCACGGGATCGAGCTCGTGCCGTGAACGCCGTCGCACAGATCTTCGCCGGGCTGGCGGTGCTCGTGCACCTGCTGGCGTTCGCCTGGGAGGTGCTGCTGTTCGAACGGCCGGGCGTGCACGAAGGCATCTTCCGGATCCCGTCGGCGAACCTGCCCGCCACCCGGCTGTGGTCGTTCAACGTCGGTTTCTACAACCTGTTCCTCGCCGCCGGCCCGGTGCTCGGCCTGGTCCTGCTGCACGCCGGGCACGCCGACGCCGGACGCTGGCTGGTGCGCTACTGCTGCGGGTTCATGCTGCTGGCCGGGATCGCCCTCGGCGTCTCGGACCTGCTCGCGCTCAGCCGCCCGCGCGGCGCGGGCCGCGGTGGCGCCCTCGCGCAGGCGCTTCCGCCACTGGGCGCACTGGTCGCGGCACTCTTCTAGGTTTGTTCGATCAGCCGCTCGCTCCAGTCCCGGATGGCGGCGGCCTGGTCGGCCGTGAGCCGGTCGAGGACGAGCCGGCGGATGTTGGCGCCGTGGGCCCGGACGGCGTTCTCCGCCGTGCGGCGGCCTTCGCCGGTCAGCTCGACCCCGGTGCGCCGGCCGGTGGCGCCGTCCTCGATCCGCGCCACCAGGCCGCGGTTCTCCATCCGGGTCAGCAGGTGGGCGACGCGGCTCTTCTCCCAGTCGAGCGTGTCGGCGAGCTCGCCGACCCGCATCGGCCGGGTCAGCGTGACCAGCACGCTGAACTCGGCCTTCGAGATACCGCAGTCGCGCTGCAGCCCGCGATCGAGTTCGCGGACGAGCAGCCGCTGCGCGCGCATCCAGGTGTCCCAGAACGCCCACTCCGCCGACTCCAACATGGGTGTATCGTACAGAGTTGACGCGTCAACTCTGGGAGGAGACCGATGAAGACACTGCTGCGCGGCGGCCTGGTGGTCAGCATGGATCCGGCGCTCGGGGACCTTCCCCGTGGCGACGTACTCATCGAGGACGGCCGGATCGCCGCGGTCGCCCCGGAAATCGACGCCGCCGGGGCCGAAGTCGTCGACGCCTCGGGCAAGATCGTCCTGCCCGGGTTCGTCGACACACACCGGCACACCTGGCAAACGGCGTTCCGCGGCCTCGGCGCGGACTGGACGTTCGGCCAGTACCGCGTCGCGGTGCACGGCACGCTCAAGCCGCACTACCGGCCGGAGGACGTCTACCTCGGCACCCTGCTCGGCCGGCTCGAAGCACTCGGCTCCGGCGTCACGACCATGCTCGACTGGTTTCACTGCGCCGACCGCCCGGAGAACGCCGACGCCGCGATCCAAGCGCTGCACGACGCACCCGGCCGCTCGATCTTCTGCTACGGCGCCGCGGGCCCGGACATCGAGCCGGAGATCCGGCGCGTGCGAGCCTTGCTGCCGGGCGACGACCTGGCGCTGGGCCTGCGCGGTCCGGTGATCTCCACAATGGACGAAACCGCCGCGGATGTCGTGCTGGCGCGGGAACTCGGGCTGCGGGTGAGCGTGCACGTCCACGGCACGGGCGGCTGGCCGCAAGGCGATCGCCCGATCGACGGCATGCGCGAGCGCGGCCTGCTCGACGACCGCACGACCATCGTCCACGGCAACGGCCTCTCCGACGACCAGCTGGCGATGCTCGCCGACGCCGGCTCCTCGGTGTCGATCAGCCCGGACGTCGAGCTCAAGATGGGCTTCGCCCCGCTCATCACCGGCCGGGCCCTCTCCGCCGGGATCCGGCCCTCGCTGTCGGTCGACGACTGCCCGTCGGCCGGCGGCGACCTGTTCGGCGCCATGCGCACGGCCCTGGCCGCCGACCGCGGCCTGACGACGCGGACGGTGCTCGAGTGCGCCACGGTGAACGGCGCCCGGGCCTGCGGGCGCGACACCGGCAGCCTCACCCCCGGCAAGGCCGCCGACCTCGTCCTGCTCGACGCCGAGGACCCGTCGATCTTCCCGGTGGGCGATCCGGCCGGGAGCATCGTCAGCGCCGGCCACCCCGGCCTGGTCGACAGCGTCTTCGTCGCGGGGAAAGCGGTCAAGCGCCACGGCCGGCTGCTCGGCGTGGACCTCCCCGCCCTGCGCGCGCGGCTGCTCGAGTCCCGCGACCGGATCGCCGCGGCCGCGGGCATCGCCGTCGACGGGTCGTGGCGGCCTCAGGAAGCCGACGTCACGCGGTAGACGTCGTAGACGCCTTCCACGCCGCGGACCACCTTGAGGACGTGGCCGAGGTGCTTGGTGTCGCCCATCTCGAACGAGAAGCGGCTGACCGCGACCCGGTCCCGGGACGTGGTCACCGACGCCGAGAGGATGTTGACCTTCTCGTCGGCCAGCACCTTGGTGACGTCCGAGAGCAGGCGGTGCCGGTCGAGCGCCTCGACCTGGATCGCCACCAGGAACACCGACGACGCCGAGGGCGCCCACTCGACCTCGACCAGCCGCTCGGGCTGGGACTGCAGATCACCGGCGTTCGTGCAGTCGGTGCGGTGCACCGAAACGCCGCCGCCGCGGGTCACGAAGCCGAGGATCTCGTCGCCCGGCACCGGGGTGCAGCAGCGGGCGAGCTTCGCCCAGACGTCGCTGGCGCCCTTGACCACCACGCCGACGTCGTTGGAGCCGCGGCGCCGGGTCACCGTGGACGGTGTCGCGCGCTCGGCGAGCTCCTCCTCCGCCGCGTCGACACCACCGATCAGCGCCACCAGGCGCTGCACGACGTGCTTCGCGCTCGTGTGGCCCTCGCCGACCGCCGCGTACAGCGAGGAGATGTCGGCGTGGCGCAGCTCGGTGGCCACCGCGCCCATGGACTCCGCGGAGACCAGCCGCTGGATCGGCAGGCCGACCTTGCGGATCTCCTTGGTGATGGCTTCCTTGCCGCCCTCGATCGCCTCGTCGCGGCGTTCCTTGGCGAACCACTGCCGGATCTTGGCGCGGGCCTTCGGCGAGCCGGCGAACTGCAGCCAGTCACGCGACGGTCCGGCGTTCTCCGCCTTCGACGTGAAGATCTCGACGACTTCGCCGTTCTCCAGCTTGCGTTCGAGCGCGACCAGGCGGCCGTTGACGCGGGCGCCGATGCAGCGGTGGCCGACCTCGGTGTGCACGGCGTAGGCGAAGTCGACCGGCGTGGACTCGACCGGGAGCGTGATCACGTCGCCCTTCGGCGTGAACACGAAGATCTCGCGCGAGGCCAGCTCGTAGCGCAGCGACTCGAGGAAGTCGCCCGGGTCCGCCGCCTCGCGCTGCCAGTCGAGGAGCTGGCGCATCCACGCCATCTCGTCGACGTCCACGGCGTTGCCGTTGTGCGTGCCCTTGGTTTCCTTGTAGCGCCAGTGCGCGGCGATGCCGTACTCGGCGGTGCGGTGCATCTCGTAGGTGCGGATCTGCACCTCGAGGGGCTTGCCGTCCGGGCCGATCACCGTGGTGTGCAGCGACTGGTAGACGCCGAAGCGGGGCTGCGCGATGTAGTCCTTGAACCGGCCGGGCACCGGCTGCCACAGCGCGTGGACGACGCCCATGGCCGCGTAGCAGTCGCGGACGTCCTCGACCAGGATCCGGACGCCGACCAGGTCGTGGATGTCGTCCAGGTCGCGGCCGCGGACGATCATCTTCTGGTGGATCGAGTAGTAGTGCTTCGGCCGGCCCTCGACCTTCGCGGTGATCCGCGACGAGACGAGGTTGCTGGTCAGGTCCGTGATCACCGACCGCAGGTAGATGTCACGCGAGGGCGCGCGGTCGGCGACCAGGCGCACTATTTCGTCGTACTTCTTGGGCTGCAGGATGGCGAACGCGAGGTCCTCCAGCTCCCACTTGACCGTGGCCATGCCGAGCCGGTGGGCCAGCGGCGCGAGGACCTCGAGGGTCTCGCGGGCCTTGCGGGCCTGCTTCTCCGGCGGCAGGAAGCGCATGGTGCGCATGTTGTGCAGCCGGTCGGCGAGCTTGATGACCAGCACCCGGGGGTCCTTGGCCATCGCGATGACCATCTTGCGGATGGTCTCGGCCTCGGCGGACGAGCCGAGCTGCACCTTGTCCAGCTTCGTGACGCCGTCGACGAGCTCGGCGACCTTGTCGCCGAAGTCGGCCTTCAGGCTCTCGACGGCGTAGCCGGTGTCCTCGACCGTGTCGTGCAGCAGCGCCGCGACGAGCGTGGTCGTGTCCATGCCCAGCTCGGCGAGGATCGTGGCGACGGCGAGCGGGTGGGTGATGTACGGGTCGCCGGACTTGCGCCGCTGGTTGCGGTGCAGTTCCTCGGCGACGTCGTAGGCGCGCTGGAGCAGGCCGAGGTCGCCGTTGGGGTGCAGCTCGCGGTGGATGACGGCCAGGGGTTCGAGGACCTGCTTGACCGGGGCGGCACGCTGTGCGGTGATCCGCCGGGCGAGCCGCGCCCGGACCCGCCGGGTCGCGGACGGGTTCGGCGCCGCACCGTTCGGCTTCGGCGGCGCGGGCTGTGCCGCCGCCTGCCCGTTCTGCGGGGCGCCCTCTTTCGCGGGCACCGCGGCGTCGAGCTCCTGGCTCACCCGCACCTCCTGCTGCTCGTGCGGCCTTCGGACCACCAGGGTAGCCGTTGCACCTCGCAGCCCTCTCGGGTGCGCCCGTTCAGGGGGATGTGGGGCCCGTCACCAGCGCCTTCACCCTCCCGCACCCTCGTGAGTGGTAATTCGGGTTAGAACCCTAATTACCACTCACGACAAGCCGCGGCAGACCCTGTCAGCAGGTCTGGAGGGCGTGGACCTTGCGGTTCGCCAGGACCTCACGACCCCGGAGGGCGCCCAGTTCCAGTACCACGGAGACGCTGTCGACCACCGCGCCCGCGTCCTCCAGGAGCTTGCCCGTGGCCGCGACGGTGCCGCCGGTGGCCAGGACATCGTCGAGGATCGCGATGCGCTGACCAGGGCGAACCACGCCGACGGGCAGCTCGACCGTCGCCGTGCCGTACTCCAGGGAGTAGTCGACCCGGCCCGCCACCAGCGGCAGTTTGCCCGGCTTGCGGATCAGCACCACGCCGAGGCCGCGGGCGTACCCGACGGCCGCGGCGAGGAGGAACCCGCGGGCCTCCACGCCGGCGAGCGCCTCGACTCCGGCGTCGAGGGTGCCCGCCAGCGCGTCGGTCACGGCCTTGAACGCACCCGCGTCCGCGAAGAGCGGGCTCAGGTCGCGGAACAGCACGCCGGGCTCGGGGAAGTCCGGCACCTCGGCGATCAGGCCGAGGGCGTCGTCGAGCTCCACGTCAGCGCTTCCGCTTCCCGGCCGGGCGCTGCTTCTGGATCCGGGCGGGGACGCTGGCCGCGGCCGCGTACGCCTTCTCCTTGCGCAGTTCCTTCGCGAGGGCGTCGTCGTCCGAGGCGTCGAAGTCCTCGCCCCCGGCCGACTTGCGCTCCTGGCTGACGCGACGCTGGCGGACCCGCTCGGCCTGCTGCGCGTACTTCGGGTCGCGCATCTTGAAGTCGACCAGCAGCGGCGTCGCCAGCGCGACCGACGACAGGACGCCGACGAGGGTACCGGTGAGCTGCACCAGCGCCAGGTCCTGCAGCGTGCCCGAGCCGAGCAGCACGTAGCCGACGATCAGCAGGCCGAGGATCGGCAGCAGCGCGATGAACGCCGTGTTGAACGACCGCATCAAGGTCTGGTTCAACGCGAGGTTCGCGGCCTCGGCGTACGTGCGGCGGGTCAGCCCGAGCAGGCCGCGCGTGTTCTCGCGGACCTTGTCGAACACCACCACCGTGTCGTAGAGCGAGAACCCGAGGATGGTCAGCAGGCCGATCACGGTCGCCGGGGTGACCTCGAAACCGACCAGCGAGTACACACCCGCGGTGACCAGGATGTCGTGCAGCAGCGAGACGAGCGCCGCCACCGCCATCCGCGCGTCGAAGTAGATCGCCAGGAAGATGACCACCGCGACGAGGAACACGATGAGCGCGATCAACGCCTTCTGCGAGATCTCGCCACCCCACGACGCGCTCACCGCGCTGTCACTGATGGCCTGGGCGCTCGGCTGGCCGTTGGTGCCCTTCGGGCCCAGGTCCTGGAACAGGCCCTGCTTGACCTTTGCGACGTCGGCCGCGTTCAGGGCGTCGGTGCGGATCTGGATGGTCGACGCGTTGCCCGTGCCGACCTTCTGCGTCTCGGCGGCCGGACGGCCGAGGGCCTTCTCGAACGACTGCTTCGCCTGGTCCTCGGTGATCACGCCGTGGATGCCGTTGGCGGGCATCTGGATCTGCGTGCCGCCCTCGAACTCGATGCCGATGTTGAATCCGCGGAAAATCATCGACGCGAGGCACACCAGCACCAGCGCCGAGAAGAAGATGTACCAGCGCTTGCGCTTGCCGACGACGTCGAACGCGCCCGTGCCGACGTACAACCGGTGGAAGACGCTTTCCTTCTTGCCGGGTTTCACCGTCGCCTTGGCGTTGCCTTCGGCGTCCGTGCCCAGTTCCTCGACCCCCACGTCAGGCCTCCTTCACGTTCGCGCGGCCGACCGAGGTCGACTTCTTACGCTGCGAACCCACTTGCTGCACGGCGCCGAGACCCAGGTGCCTCGGATTGGACAGGAACGCGTTCTTGGATGTGGACACCATGGCCACCAGCGGGTGCGTCACCAGGTACACGACGACCAGGTCGAGCACGGTGGACATGCCCAGGGTGAACGCGAAGCCCTGGACGTCGCCGACGGCGATGACGTACAGGATGGCCGCGGCCAGGAAGCTCACCGCGTCGGACGCCAGGATGGTGCGCCGGGCGCGGACCCAGCCGCGCGGCACCGCGGACCGGAACGTCCGTCCTTCCCGGATCTCGTCTTTGAGCCGTTCGAAGTAGATGACGAACGAGTCCGCCGTGATGCCGATGGCGATGATCAGGCCGGCGATGCCCGCCAGGTCCAGCGTGTAGCCGATCCAGCGGCCGAGCAGCACCAGCACCGCGAACACCAGCGCGCCGGACAGCGCCAGCGACAGGATGGTGAGCACGCCGAGCAGGCGGTAGTAGAACAGGCAGTAGACGAAGACCACCAGCAGGCCGATGCCGCCGGCGATCAGACCGGCCTGCAGCGACGCCAGGCCGAGGGTCGCCGACACCGTGGTCGCGTCGGAGGACGCGAACGACAGCGGCAGCGAGCCGTACTTGAGGATGTCCGAGAGGTCTTTCGCCTCGGTCTGGCTGAACTTGCCGGTGATCTGGGTGTTGCCGTCGACGATGGCCACCTGGATGTTCGGCGCGGACACGACCTGCGTGTCGAGCACGAACGCCGCCTGCTGGCCGGTGTTCTTCGAGGTGAAGTCCGCCCAGATCTTGGTGCCCTCGCTCTTGAAGCTGAGGTTCACCACCCACTGGCCGCGCTGCTGGTCGTAGCCCGAGCTCGAGTCGGCGATCTCGGTGCCCGGCAGGAACTCCGGCTCCAGCAGGTACTTGTACGTGTTGTGGTCACCGCAGGCGACCAGCGGCAGCTTCGGGTCGTCGTTGCCCTCGAGGGCGTCCTTGGCGTTCGGTGCGCAGGTCAGCGCCGCCATCGCCTTCGCGACGAGCTCCTGGTTCGGCTGGCCGTCGGCGCCGATCAGCTGCGGGTTCTGCCGCAGGGCCCGGGCGGCCTGGATCTCCTTCGCGGTTTCCGCGTCGACCGAGGTGTCCACGGGCGCCGGCGCCGGGGTCGACGACGCGGACGGCGGCGGGGTGCTGCTGCTCGGCGCGGCGGGCGTGGTGTTCTGCTGCGGCGCGGCCGCGGCGCCACCACCGCCACCGGCCGTCGGCGGCGCGGTGGCCGTGGCCGTCGGCGTCTTGGTGCCGGTCGCGCCCGAGGTCGGCGCGCCGGGGGTCGGCGTGCCCGTCGGCGTGCCCGTGGCCGGCGGCGGGGTGTTCGTCTGCGGCGGCACCACCGGCTGGGTGGCGGCGGAGACGACCTTCCGGAAGCCGAGCTTCGCGGTCTTGCCCAGGTTCTTCGCCTGGTCGCCCTGCTCGCCCGGGACCGTGATCACGACGTTGTTGCCGTCGAGGAGGACCTCGGTGCCGCCGACGCCGATCCCGTTGACGCGCCGTTCGATGATCTGGCGCGCCTGGTTCAGGGACTCGCGGGTCGGCTGGCCGCCGTCGGGGGTGCGGGCGGTGAGCGTGACCCGGGTGCCGCCCTGCAGGTCGATGCCCAGTTTCGGGGTCGGCTTGTGGTTGCCGGTGAGGAACACCAGCGCGTACAAGACGATCACGATCAGGGCGAACAGGGCGAGATAGCGTCCCGGGCGGAGATGCCCGGCTGAAGCTGCCACGGTGCTTCGGTCTCCTCGGACGGGGTGGACCCCAACGTTGCGGTGCCCGCCCGGAGGGTTACCGGGAGGGACTGTGTGCATTCACCGACCGTGTGCGATTCACTCCCGGGCACGGGTATGACGGCGGACACGCACGCAGCACCGAGACACTACTCGGTGCTGCGTGAGCCCGGCGTGCGAGGCCATACCGACTTTCGTCGGGATTCCCGCCCCTGCCCAGGAGTGCCGCGGAGGGCTACTTCTTGCCGTGCTCCAGCGGCGGCGCCACCTGCGCGGTGGTCTGCGGCTCGTCGACCTTGGCCACCGGCTCGGCGATCGTCTCCTCGGCGGGAGCGTCCACCTCTTCGGCGGAGTCCTCGTCAGTCTCGACGGTCGGCTCGACCTTCTCGCGGACCGCCAGCCGCAGCCAGGTGGTGACGACGCCGGGCGCGATCTCGATGTCGATCGTGTTGTCACCCGAGGTGTCGGCAACGGTGCCGTAGAGACCCGAAGTGGTCATCACGCGGTCACCGGGCGCCAGGCTGCTCTGCAGATCCTGCTGCGCGGCCTGCTGCTTCTTCTGCTTGCGGGTGCTCATCACCAGGGGCACGGCGAGGACGAGCACGAGCAGCAGGGGCAGCAATAGCTGTTGCATGATTCTCCGTTCGACGGACATCGGGCCCAGGCCGAAATGTCCGGTTTTTGGGTATGTGCTCCGGTCAAGTGTGCCAGGTACCAGCACGGACACTGGCACCCACCCGCCGTTACCGGCCGCTCAGTCCTGCTCGAAGAGCGCCGGTCCGCCCTGCTCGGGACGCCCCGGGAGGTCGGCGGGAGGCACCATGCCGAGGTGTTCCCACGCGGACGCGGTCGCGACGCGGCCACGCGGGGTGCGGGCGAGCATACCGGCGCGCACGAGGTAGGGCTCGCAGACCTCTTCCACGGTGGTCGCCTCCTCCCCCACGGCCACCGCCAGCGTCGAGATGCCCACCGGCCCGCCCCCGAACGACCTGGTCAGCGCGGTGAGCACAGCCCGGTCGAGACGGTCGAGGCCCAGCTCGTCGACGTCGTAGACGGCCAGCGCGGCGCGGACGACCTCGCGGGTCCCCTTGCCGTCGGCGCGGACCTCGGCGTAGTCGCGGACGCGCCGCAGCAGCCGGTTCGCGATCCGGGGCGTGCCCCGCGAGCGGCGGGCGATCTCCGCGCAGCCGTCCCGGTCGATCGGGATGTCGAGGATCGTCGCCGCGCGCCGGACGACCAGTTCCAGCTCGGCGTCGGTGTAGAACTCCATCTGGCCGGTGAAGCCGAACCGGTCACGCAGCGGGCCGGTCAGCGAGCCGGACCGGGTGGTCGCCCCGACCAGCGTGAACGGGGCGATTTCGAGGGGGATGCTGGTGGCGCCCGGCCCCTTGCCGACGACGACGTCGACCCGGAAGTCCTCCATCGCGAGGTACAGCATCTCCTCGGCGGGGCGGGCGATCCGGTGGATCTCGTCGATGAACAGCACGTCGCCGGGCGCGAGGTTGGACAGCATCGCGGCGAGGTCGCCGGCCCGTTCCAGGGCCGGGCCGGAGGTGATCCGGATGGCCGCGCCCAGCTCGGCGGCGACGATCATCGCCATCGACGTCTTGCCCAGGCCGGGCGGCCCGGACAGCAGGACGTGGTCGGGCGGCACGCCGCGGCGGCGCGCGCTCTCCAGCACCAGCTCCAGCTGCTCGCGCACGCGCGGCTGGCCGACGAACTCGTCGAGCTTGCGGGGCCGCAGGGTGCCCTCGACGTTCTCCTCGCCGGTCTGAGCCCAGGCCGAGAGGGCTTCGTCCTCTTCCACCGCTTCATACTCCACGGCCGGGCCTACCGCTTCCGGCCGAGGGTGGCCAGCGCGGCGCGCAGGACGCTGGCGGTCGTGTGGCCGTCACCGTCGGCGAGAACCTTGTCCACGGCCTGCTCGGCCTGCTTGGCCGGGAACCCGAGCCCGGCCAGTGCCTCGACGACCTCGGCCCGCAGCGCGCCGGGCGCGGTGACGGCCGGCGCGTCACCGGTACCGCCGAGCGCGGTGACCTTGTCGCGCAGTTCGAGGGTGAGCCGCTCGGCGCCCTTGCGGCCGATGCCCGGGACCGAGGTGAGCACGGTGATGTTGCCTTCCACCAGCGCGGCCCGCAGCTTGCCCGGATCGAGCACGGCGAGGGTGGCCAGCGCCAGCCGCGGCCCGATCCCGGACACCGTCTGCAGCAGCCCGAACAGCTCCCGCGCGTCGGTGTCGGCGAAGCCGAACAACGTCAGCGAGTCCTCGCGCACCACCAGCGCGGTGTGCAGGCGGACCTCTTCGCCGCGACGCAGGGTCGCGAGGGTCGCCGGGGTGGCCTGCACGGCGAAGCCGACCCCGCCGACCTCGACCACGACGTGGTCGAGGCCGACCGACAGGACTTCTCCGCGTACCGACGAGATCATCGTGCTGCTCCTGGGTTCTTGGCCGGATTCTTGGCGGGGTTCCCGGCCGGTTTCGCCGCTTGCTTCGCCGCCGCGGCGAGGCGGGCTTTGTGCGTACGGGCCATCTCGGCCGCGCGGGCTTCGGCTTCGGCGAGCCGGGCCCGCATCGGCTCCCGCCACAGGTGGCAGATGGCCAGGGCGAGGGCGTCCGCGGCGTCGGCCGGATGGGGCGCGACCTCGAGGTTGAGCAGGCGCATCACCATCGCGGTGACCTGGGCCTTGTCGGCCCGGCCGGACCCACTGACGGCGGCCTTGACCTCGCTCGGGGTGTGGAACACGACGGGCAGCCCCCGGCGGGCGGCGGCGAGCGCGACCACACCGCCGGCCTGGGCGGTCCCCATCGCGGTGCGGACGTTGTGCTGGGCGAAGACGCGCTCGACGGCAACGGCCTGCGGCTTGTACTTGTCCAGCCACCGCTCGACCTCGTCGGAGATCCCGAGCAGGCGGTGCGCCAGATCGGCGTCCGCCGGCGTCCGCACGACATCGACGGCGACGCAGCGGACGGCCCGGCCCTTGCCGCCGTCGACCACCCCCAGACCGCACCTGGTCAGACCGGGGTCGACCCCGAGCACGCGCACCCGCATTCCTTCCCGCCGCGAACACCAGTTCGAGCTTGCAGGCTACTGGGCGCGTCTGCGGCAGGATGGGTGACATGCCGGAGCCCGCGGATTTCGTCACCCACCTGGGACTGCAGCCGTTGCCCGTCGAAGGTGGGCGGTGGGCGCAGAGCTGGCGGTCGGAGACCGGCTCGGCGATCTACTACCTGCTCGTCGCGCCGGAGTTCTCCGCCCCGCACCGCCTGGACCGGGTCGAGGTCTACGCCCACCACGCCGGCGCGCCCGCGGCGATGCTGCTGCTGCACCCGGACGGCTCGGTCGAGCGGCCGGTGCTCGGGACCGATGTCGCCGCCGGCGAGCGCCCGCAGGTCGTGGTGCCCGCCGGGACGTGGCAGGCAACCGTCACGCGCGGTGCGTGGAGCCTGCTGGGCACGGTCGTCGTGCCGCCCTACACGGACGACTGCGTCGAGTTCGCGCCTGCCGCCGAACTGGCGCTGCGGTACCCGGAAGCGGCCGCCGACCTGGGGAAGTTCTAGTACTACATGGCCAGATCGTTGCCTCGGTGCGGCCGAAGACGGCCTGCCCGGGACAGCCCCGACGCCGGCCTGCCGTGGCTGGTCGTGAGTGGTAATTAGGGTTCTAACCCTAATTACCACTCACGACCACCCAGCCACCGCAGACGGTGCCTCTATTCACCCAGGTCACGCACAAGTGTCCCTGTAGTACTAGGGACCGTCGACGCCGGGGGTCCAGCTCTCGGGGTCGCCGCTCCCGGTCAGCACCGGCTGCCACCGCGCGAAGCCCTCGGGCGCGTCCGGGTGCCAGGGGAACTTGCCGTCGGGCGTCGCGACGATCAGCTGCAGTGCTGGGAAGTCGCCGTCCGGGTAGATGAGGAACGCCGTGCCGAAGTACTCGGGGTAGTGCCCCTTGTTGACGCGCTCGAGCACCACCGGGACGCCCTCGAAGAAGTCGTCGTAGCGCCTGCCGACCTCGAAGATCTCGCCGTTGGCGGCACGGTCGACGTAGGCGTCGAGCAGCACCTGCCCCATCTGGCCGGGCAGCCCGACCACGACGGCCTCCGGCACGTTGTGCAACGCCCACGCGCAGGCCGTGAAGCAGTAGCCGGCACCTTCGTCGTCGGCGGCGACGGTGATGACGGCGTTGCCGCGTTCCTTCGCCTGCCCCTCGATCCATTCGATGAGGCGCAGTTCTTCCGCGGACAGTTCGGCGGTGATGTCGGCGGCAGCGGCGGGGGTCGTCGAGGTCACGGCGCACATTCTGCCTGACGAGCCCGCCGCAGCCCAGTGCCCGGGCCGGAAAGTTTCCGGCCCGGGCACGAAGGCGTTGCGACGTAAGGGAAAACGACGTAGAGGAAACTCAGCCGACTTCGGCGAGCACCTCGTCCGACACGTCGAAGTTCGCGTAGACGTTCTGGACGTCGTCACAATCCTCGAGGGCGTCGATCAGCTTGAAGACCTTCTTCGCGCCGTCCGCGTCGAGAGGCACGCTCACCGACGGCAGGAACGTCAGCTCCGCCGACTCGTACTCGAACCCGGCCTCCTGCAGCGCCTTGCGCACCGGGACCAGGTCGCCGCCCTCCGAGACGATTTCGAAGCTCTCGTCGAGATCGTTGACCTCTTCGGCACCGGCGTCGAGGACCGCCATGAGGACGTCGTCCTCCGAAGCGTCACCCTTCGGCATGATCACGACACCCTTGCGGGTGAACATGTACGCGACCGAGCCCGGGTCGGCGAGGGAGCCGTTATTGCGCGTGAGCGCGGTGCGGACCTCCATCGCGGCGCGGTTCTTGTTGTCCGTGAGGCACTCGATCAGCACCGCCACGCCGTTGGGGCCGTAACCCTCGTAGGTGATGTTCTGCCAGTCGGCGCCACCGGCTTCTTCGCCGGCGCCGCGCTTGCGGGCGCGCTCGATGTTGTCCTGCGGGACCGAGTTCTTCTTCGCCTTCTGGATGGCGTCGTAGAGCGTGGGGTTGCCATCCGGGTCGCCACCACCGGTGCCGGTCCGCGCGGCCACCTCGATGTTCTTGATCAACCGCGCGAAGAGCTTGCCGCGCTTCGCGTCGAGGTTGGCCTTCTTGTGCTTCGTGGTGGCCCACTTGGAGTGGCCGCTCATCTCTCCTCCATCTGTTCCGTACCCCGGCCGGGCACCGCGTCTCAGGCAGCCTTTCGCACAAGGTCGACGAACAGCCGGTGCACCCGCACGTCGGGCGTGAGTTCCGGGTGGAACGCGGTCGCCAGCACCGCCCCTTGCCGGACCGCGACGATCCTAGCGGTGTCCTCCTCGACGCCGGGCACACCGCTGACGGTGGCCAGCACCTCGACGCCGTCACCGGCCTTCTCGACCCAGGGAGCCCGGATGAACACGGCGTGCACTTTTTCGTCGATCCCGGCGAAGTCGAGGTCGGCCTCGAAGGAGTCGACCTGCCTGCCGAAGGCGTTCCGCCGGACGACGACGTCGAGCCCGCCGAGCTGCTGTTGGTCGGGCCGCCCGTCGCGGGTCTGCCGAGCCAGCAGGATCATCCCGGCGCACGACCCGAAGGCGGGCATCCCCTCGGCGATCCGTGCCCGCAGCGGCTCGAGCAGTGCGAAGCTCTCCAGCAGCCGCGACATGGTGGTGGACTCCCCGCCGGGCAGCACCAAACCGTCCACTTCGGACAGCTCGACGGCCCGCCGGACCGGCACGGCCCGCGCGCCCGCGTCGGCCAGCATGGCAACGTGCTCCCGCACGGCACCCTGCATGGCGAGCACACCGATGAGCGGTTCCGACGACACCCGACCTCCCGAAAGACCTTCCCACCAGCCTAGACGCTCTCACTCGACCGCTTCCCGGCAGGTCAGACCCGCTCCGCCTGACCTCGAGCGCCCCAATGTGGCCTTGGTTGCGTCTGACGCACCCAAGGCGGCCTTCGGTGCGTCTGACGCACCGAAGGCCGCCTTGGGGCGCTGGCAACCGGACAACAAGCCCTGCCAGTCAGGGCACGCCGGCCAGCCTCAGCAGTGCCGCGGTTGCCGCGGCGGCGACCACCACCAGGGCGAACGGGGCCTTGCGCCACGCCAGCACCCCCGCCACCAGCACGCCGGCCGGGCGGGCCACCCCGGCGAACCCGTGTCCCTCCGTCAGCGCGCTCACCGCGACCAGGGCCGCCAGCAGCACCACCGCCGCCAGGGCCATCAACCGCTCCGCCCGAGGTGTCAGCTTCACCCGGCTGCGCAACGCCGGTCCCGCCACCCGGAACGCGAACGTCCCCAGCGCCAGCACCACGGTCGCGACCAGCAGTTCCGCCCCGTCCATCAACGCGCCTCCGCCAGCTCCGGTTCTTTCGCGGCCACCCCGGCCAGCACCCCCGCCAACGCGAGCAGCACCGGCAGCCCGGCGGGCAGGAACGGCGTCGCCACCAGGGCGACCACCACCCCGATCAGCACCGGCAGCCGCGCCGCCTTGTCGCGCAGCGAGGGCAGGACCAGGGCCAGCAGCACCGCCGGGAACGCCGCGTCCAGGCCGAACGCGTCCGTGTCGCTGATCGCCGTCCCGGCGTACGCGCCGACCAGCACTCCGGTGTTCCAGAAGACGAAGATCCCCAGCCCGCACGCCCAGTACGCCGCGCGGCGGCGGGGGGCTTCGTCCTGGGCCATCGCGAACGCCACCGTCTCGTCGCTCATGAAGTGGCTGCCGACCGCGCGGGTGCTCCAGCGCCGGCCGACGGCGTCGCCGATCGCGAAGCCGAACGGCACGTGCCGCGCGTTGGCCAGCAATCCCGCCAGCACCGCCGCGAACGGGTTGCCGCCCGCCGCCACGATGCCGATGAACATGAACTGCGACGCCCCGGCGAAGACCAGCAGCGACATCAGCATCGGCAGCCACAGCGGGAAGCCGGAGCTCACCGCGATGGCGCCGTAGGAAACCCCCACGAGACAATCGGCGAGACAGACCAGGCCGATGTCACGGGCCAGGCCCCGATCGAGTGTTCGCCATATCGAACGCATGTGTTCTAGAGTGAACGCACGACCCCGTGTTCGTCAAGGCGAACGAAATGACCGATGGAGCGAACAGGATGTCTCAGGAAGCCACCGGGGCGCCGCTGGAGATCATCGCGGCCTCGCTGCGCCGCGAACGGACCCGCGCGGGCCTGTCCCTGACCGAGGTCGCGCGCCGCGCCGGCCTGGCCAAGTCGACGCTCTCGCAGCTCGAATCGGGCACCGGCAACCCGAGCGTCGAGACGCTGTGGGCCCTCGGGGTCGCCCTCGACGTGCCCTTCTCGCGGCTGGTCGAACCGAACCGGCCGAAGGTCCGGGTCGTCCGCGCGGGCAAGGGGCCGACCGTGTTCGCCGAACACGCCGACTACGCGTGCACGCTGCTGTCGGCCTGCCCCACCGGCGCCCGCCGCGACATCTACGTCGTCCGCGGCGAGCCCGGCACGCCGCGGCGCTCCGACCCGCACATGACCGGAGTGGTCGAGCACATCGTGCTGTGCGCGGGCCGGGCCCGCATCGGCGTCATGGACGACCCGGAGGAACTGCTGCCCGGGGACTACATCTGCTACCCCGGCGACGTCCCGCACATCTTCGAAGCCCTCGAACCCGGCACGTACGGCGTCGAGATCTCCGAATACATCTAGCGTCCGGTCAGGCCGTCACCAGCCGCGCTCGGCGAGGCGGTGCGGCTCCGGCAGCTCTTCGACGTTGATGCCGACCATCGCCTCGCCCAGGCCGCGCGAGACCTTGGCCAGGACGTCCGGGTCGTCGTAGAACGTCGTCGCCTTGACGATCGCCTCGGCGCGCTGGGCCGGGTTGCCGGACTTGAAGATGCCCGAACCGACGAACACGCCCTCGGCGCCGAGCTGCATCATCATCGCCGCGTCGGCCGGGGTGGCGATGCCGCCCGCGGTGAACAGCACCACCGGCAGCTTGCCCGCCTCGGCGACCTCCTTCACCAGCTCGTACGGCGCCTGCAGCTCCTTCGCCGCGACGAACAGCTCGTCTTCGGGCAGCGACTGCAGGCGGCGGATCTCCTGGCGGATCTTCCGCATGTGCATGGTGGCGTTGGAGACGTCGCCGGTGCCGGCCTCGCCCTTGGAGCGGATCATCGCCGCGCCCTCGGTGATCCGGCGCAGCGCCTCGCCGAGGTTGGTCGCGCCGCAGACGAAGGGGACGGTGAACGCCCACTTGTCGATGTGGTTGGCGTAGTCGGCCGGGGTGAGGACCTCGGACTCGTCGACGTAGTCCACGCCGAGGGACTGCAGGACCTGCGCCTCGACGAAGTGGCCGATGCGGGCCTTGGCCATCACCGGGATCGAGACGGTCTCGATGATGCCGTCGATCAGGTCGGGGTCGCTCATCCGGGCGACACCGCCCTGGGCGCGGATGTCGGCGGGTACGCGTTCGAGGGCCATCACCGCGACCGCGCCGGCGTCTTCGGCGATCTTGGCCTGCTCGGCGGTGACCACGTCCATGATCACGCCGCCCTTGAGCATCTCGGCCATGCCGCGCTTCACCTTGGCGGTGCCGGTGACGGACTGGACGCTGCCGCTGGAGGGGGTGGGCTGCTGCTCGGACACGACGACGCCTTTCGACACGGGGGTGGACGAGTCCAAGGGTAGGTCGGCGGTGGACCCTTCAACCAGGCCAGTACGCGGGTATCTCAGCAGTCCACTTCGCCGGTGCCCGCGACCAGGGCTTCCGCGAGCGCGGTGCGCACGTAGAGCACGTGACGTCCGGCACGATGCCGGCTGACCAGGCCCGCAGCGGTGAGCAGGCCGAGGTGCTGCGACACCGCCCCGGCGCTCAGCCCGGTCCGGCGGGCCAGCTCCGCGGTGGACGCCGGCGCGCCCAGCTCGGCCAGCAGCATCGCGCGGCCGCGGCCCACCACGGCGGCCAGCGCGCCGGGTGCGGTGGCCGTGCCGGTCTCCCACAGCGTGGCGATCCCGCGCGGCGGGTAGCGCAGCACCGGCTGCCAGCGCGTGTCGGTCTTGGAGAACACCCGCGGCCAGACGAACGCCGAAGGCACCAGCACGAGGCCGCGCCCGTCGAGCGGGACGGCGGCGTGCAGGTGCCGGTGCGCCACCGTGAGCGTGCCGTCCTGCCAGCGGACCAGCGGCGTGAGGTCGTTGAACAGCTCGGCGGCCCCACCCTGGGCCAGCAGCCGGGACCGGTACAGCACGTCGGCTTCGAGCAGCGCGCGGATCCGCGGCCAGTCGGGCGCCAGCACGAGGTGCCAGTACTGCTCCATCAGCGTCGCGAGCCGCTCCAGGCCCACCTCCGGCTCGCGGTGGAAGCGGTTCAGCGCCGGCGAGCGCGGCCCGGCCATCGCGTCCACTTCGCGCCGGACGAGCCGGGCGGGCACGTCCCGCAGGTCGGCGAGCTCGTCGGCCAGTTCGGGCAGCGGTGTCGACGGCGTGCCGGCCAGGAACCCGGGTAGGTGCCGCAGCGGGACGAGGTCGCGCAGCAGCCCGATGTCGAGACCGGCTTCGGCCAGCGCCGCCGTGGCGCGCTTGATCCACGGCAGGTGCAGGGCGTGCTGCCCCGGGGAGTTCAGGACGCGGACGCTCGCGACGATCTCCCAGGCCGGGGAGAACGCGAACCGGGTGTGCGCCAGGTCCTCTGTGGAGAATGCCAGGTCGAGCACGCGCTGCCTCCTGCCGGGGAGAATCCGGCGCAGTCTAGGACTCTCCCTTGTGGACGGTTTGGCGGGGCCCGGAAAGCCCTTGCGGGAAGGCGAAAACCCCGTGCGGGTCATACTTCCGGGCGATAGCGCGCAGCCGCGGCAGATTCACCCCGTAGTACGCCCGCGCCCAATCCGGCATGTCCGGGTCGAGGTAGTTGACGTACCCGGTGGTGCCGAACTCCGGCCCCAGCCCGTCGCGCACGGCGGCCAGCGCGCGCCGGGCCTCGGCTTCGCCGCCGTCCTCGGGCGCGGCGCCGTGCAGGAACTGGAAGCTCGCCAGCGCGGAGCGGTGCGGAAAGGCCGTCTCACGGGCGCCGACGCGGGCGATCGCGCCGCCGGCGGAGTCGATCAGCGTGCCGACGCGAGGCGCCCTGATCAGCACCTCGACCACCGCGGCCGGGTCGGTGACGGGCCGCAGCAGCATGCGCGAGGTGCCGACGTAGGCCGCCCGCGCCGCGACCGCGCCGGGCCGGGCATCGTGGTCGTCGAACGACCGCAGTGCGCTCAGGTGGTCCGTGACCTGCACCTGCCGTTCTGCGGGCGGGGTGCCCACGCGACGGACGAGGTCGTCGAGCAGCGCCTTCAGCCGGGCTTCGGTGCCGAGGAACGTCCCGCTGGTGACGGCGGTCGCCGCGTCGATGTTCACCCCCGACCACAGCTCGTCGGGCATCCCCGGCAGCCACTCCTGCCAGGCGGCCAGCAGCGCGGCCTGGGTGCCCGGCGGGAAGGTGAGCTTGTAGGTGACGACGTCCGCGATGGGCACGGTCCGGAAGACGAAGCCGGTGACGATCCCGAAGTTGCCGCCGCCCCCGCCGCGCAACGCCCAGAACAGGTCGGGCTCCGCCGCCGGAGACACCGTGCGCACCCGGCCGTCGGCGGTGACGATCCGCGCCGCCTCCAGGTGATCGCACGTCAGCCCGTGCTTCCGGTCGACCAGGCCGACGCCGCCGCCGAGGGCGAGCCCGGCGATGCCGACGGTTTCGCACGAGCCGGCGGGCAGGACCCGGCCGTGCGCGGCCAGCGTCGTCGCGATCGGCCCCAGCCGCGCGCCCGCCCCGATCGCCGCACGGCCGTCCGGGCGCACGTCGATGCCGGAAAACCGGCTCAGGTCGACCACGATGCCGCCGTCCACAGTGGAATAGCCGGGATAGCTGTGCCCGCCGCTGCGGGCGGCGACCGGCAGCCCGTGCCGGGCGGCGAACCCGACCGCGGCCTGGACGTCCTCGACGCGCACCGCGCTGACGACCGCGGCCGGCAGCCGGTCGTCGTACATCGTGAAGAAGCCCTGCTTGGCCTCCGGGTAGCCCGGGTCACCGGGCCGCAGCAGCGGCCCCGAAAGCCGCTTCCGGAGCCGCTCCCAGTCGTCCGGCGGGGGCCACCCCGCCAGGCCCGCCACCGGCACCGCCCCGGAAATCCGCAAGAAAGCCCGCCTGTCCATACCGCTCCCCCTCGCCCTGCGCTTCCCCCGGGCATTCGGCTGGTCCCGGAGGCCCTGCCTTGCCGTGACCAGGGTAGCGGGTGTGTGATCGAGGACACATCCCGTACACCAGCCGTTCGCCGAGGAGTCGTCATGGCAGACAAACAAGCCAAGAACGCCGACACCGGGGCCGCCGTCGCTGTGGACGACCCCGCCAAGGTCCGCAACGTCGTGCTCGTCGGCCCGGCGGGGTCCGGGAAGACCACCCTCGCCGAAGCCCTGCTCGCCGCCTCCGGCACGGTGCCGCGGGCGGGCTCGGTGGTGGACGGCACGACGGTGTGCGACCACGACCCGGCGGCGGTCCGCCAGCAGCGCTCGGTCGGCCTCTCGGTCGCGCCGGTGCTGCACCAGGGCCACAAGATCAACCTGATCGACACGCCCGGGTACGCGGACTTCGTCGGCGAGCTGCGGGCCGGGTTGCGGGCGGCCGACGCGGCCCTGTTCATCGTCTCCGCCGCCGAGGGCGTCGACGCGGCGACGGTCGCGGTCTGGGAGGAGTGCGCCGCGGTCGGGATGCCGCGCGCGGTCGTCGTCTCCCGGCTCGACCACCACCGGGCCGACGCGACGGCCGAGATCGCCGCCTGCCAGGCCGCGTTCGGCGCCGGCGTGCTGCCGCTCTACCTGCCCGCGGGCGACGGCCTGGTCGGGCTGATCACCCAGCGGTACTTCGACTACTCCGGCGGGTACCCGCCGACGGTCGGCGAGCCCGCCGCGGCGGACCTGGAACGGATGGCCGAGGCCCGCAACGAGCTGATCGAAGGGGTCATCGCCGAGAGCGAGGACGAGTCCCTGATGGACCGCTACCTCGCCGGCGAGGAGATCGCGGAGGCCACCCTCATCGCCGACCTGGAGACCGCGGTCGCGCGCGGGTCCTTCCACCCCGTCATCCCGGTGTGCTCGACCAGCGGGATCGGCTTGGCCGAGGTGCTCGACGGCATCGTCCGCGCGTTCCCCTCCCCGCTGGAGCACCGGCCACCCGACGTCACCACGCCGGACGGCGGCGAACACGCCGCGATCACCGCCGACCCCACGGGCCCCCTCGCCGCCGAGGTCGTCCGGACGGCGGTGGACTCCTACGTCGGCCGGGTGTCCCTCGTCCGGGTGTTCTCCGGGACGCTGCGCCCCGAGCGGCCGGTGCACGTGTCCGGGCACGGCCTCGCCGAGCGCGGCCACGAGGACCACGACGCCGACGAGCGCGTCGCGCACCTCTATTCGCCGCTCGGCTCGGCCCTGCGGGAGGTGCCCTACTGCGTCGCGGGCGACCTCTGCGCGCTGACGAAGGTCGGCTCGGCTGAGACCGGCGACACCGTCTCCTCCCCCGACGACCCGCTGCTCATGGAGCCGTGGGCGATGCCGGAACCGCTGCTGCCGGTGGCGGTCGTCGCGAAGACCCGCAGCGACGAGGACACGTTGGCCCGCAACCTTTCCCGCCTCGTCGCCGGCGACCCGACGCTGCGGCTGGACCGCAACGCCGAGACCGCCCAGCTGGTGCTCTGGTGCATGGGCGAGGCCCACGCCGACGTCGTGCTCTCGCGGCTGCGTGCCGGTGGCGCGGACGTCGACACCGAACCGGTGAAGATCAGCCTGCGTTCGACGTTCGCCAAGCCGGCCAAGGGCCACGGGCGGCACGTCAAGCAGTCCGGCGGGCACGGCCAGTTCGCCGTCTGCGACATCGAGGTCGAGCCGCTGCCGCGCGGCGGCGGGTTCCAGTTCGTCGACAAGGTCGTCGGCGGCTCGGTGCCGCACCAGTTCATCCCGAGCGTGGAGAAGGGCGTGCGCGCCCAGTTGCAGCGCGGGCTGGCCGACGGGCACCCGGTCGTCGACGTCAAGGTCATCCTGGTCGACGGCAAGGCCCACAGTGTGGACTCGTCGGACGCGGCGTTCCAGACCGCGGGCGCGCTCGCCCTGCGCGAAGCCGCGGCGAACGGCCACATCACGCTGCTGGAACCCCTGGAGGAGGTGGCCATCCGGCTCCCGGACGAGCATCTGGGCACCGTCCTGGGTGACCTCTCCTCCCGGCGCGGCCGCGTCCTGGGCACCGAGGCGGGCGAAGGCAGCCGGACGGTGATCCGGGCGGAGGTCCCGGCAACGGAACTGCTCAGGTACCTCATCGACCTGCGCTCGATGACCTCGGGCACGGCCACGTTCACCCGCCGCCACGCCCGCTTCGAGCCGATGCCGGAAGGAATGGCGGTCCACTGAATGTCATGAAGGGCACCCTCATGGCTCTTACGTCCATGGGGGTGCCCTTCATGACATTCGGCCGTCAGGGGGTGAAGTCGAAGCCGCCGGGGCGGTTGTTGCGGTCGGCGACGAGGCCCGCGAGGGTGGCCAGGGCGATCTCCGGCGGGGTGCGGGAGCCGATGTTCAACCCGACCGGCCGGTGCACGCGGGCGATGTCGGACTCCGGCACGCCGAGGCCCTGCAGGGCGGCCACGTGCGGGCCGGGGTGGCGCGGGTTGCCGAGCACCCCGATCCACCGCGGGTTCCCCTCGAGCGCCGCCTTCAGCACCGCACCCAGCTCGGGCCGGTGGTGGTCGGTGACGACCACGTCCGCCGACGCGTCGAGCCGCGGCAGCACGGTGTCCGCGTCGAAGCCCTCGGGCACGTCGGTGACGCGCGCGGGATCGGGCTCGAACAGCGCCACGTGGTACCCGAGGTCCTTCGCGAACTTCAGCAGGGACCGCGCCACCGGCGACGCGAACACCGCCACCAGCGTCCGCACGCTCGGGTCCGCGCCCGCCTCGCCGTGCGCGACCGCGCAGGCCTCAGGTTCGCTCATGCGGACATTGTTCCCCGTGTCGACCCTCCAATCACGCGTCTCGACCCTCCAATCACGCGCGATGCCCCGTTCGGCGTGTTCAGAACGCCGACACGCGTGATCCGAGGGTCGACACGGCGGTCTCCCGGTCGGGATGCGGAAACGGCTCCGACAGCGACCAGCTCCGCTCCGAGCCGCTGTTCCTCGACGACCACCCACCACATGTCAGACCTCCGGCTCCGCGAATTCGAAGTACTCCGGCAACGGCGCCGTCCCCGCGAGCCGGAAGTACCGCACCTTCCGCCGCCGCCGCAGCCGCAGCGTGTCGCGGACGGCGTCGTTGTGGACGCGGCGGGCGATCACCACCCGGTGTTCGGCGTCAGTCAGCTCCTCGGCCAGCTCGGCCGGCAGCCCGGCCCGGTCGACCTGGCTCAGCTGCAGGGTCAGCTCGTTCTCCGCGGCTTCGCGCTCAGCCCGCGACGCCGCTTCGGCGCGCTCCGCCGACGTCCGCAGGGCGGTGTCGCCCGACACCACAGCGACCGCTCGGGCGACGACCGCGCGCCGCGCCAGCGCCGCGTCCAGCGCGGCCCAGCCGGCGTCCGTGCGGACGTGCAGCCGGTCCAGCCGGTTCGCCGTCGCCACCAGGAAGAGCCCGCCCAGCACCACCACCAGAGCGAGAGCCGGGAGCAGCCAGCCGAGCACGCTCACCGGGCGAGCTCCCCCTCCGGCGCCGCGACCCGCCGCGGGTCGGCGGCAACGGCGGCCTCGTAGACGCGCAGCACCTGGGTGGCCACCACGGACCAGTCGTACATCGTGACGCGCTCCCCCGCCGCCGCGGCCAGCGACGCCCGGCGCGCCGGGTCGCCGAGCAGCTCGCGCAGCCCGTCCGCGAGCGCGGCCGGGTCACCGGTCTCGGCGAGCTGCCCGGCGCGGCCGTCGTCGAGCACCCGCCGGAACGAGTCGAGCCCGCTGGCCAGCACCGGGGTCCCGGCCGCCATCGCCTCGGTGAGGATCATCCCGAAGCTCTCGCCGCCGGTGTTCGGGGCGCAGTAGACGTCGACGCTGCGCAGCGCCTGGGCCTTCACGTGGTCGTCGGCCTGGCCCAGCAGTTCCAGGTGCGGGGCCAGCTCCGGCCCGGCGTCGCGGCGCAGCTGGTCTTCGTCGCCGCGGCCGACCACGACCAGCCGCAGGTCTTCGAACTCCGGGAGGATCCGCCGCAGCGCCTCCAGCAGCACACCCATGCCCTTGCGCGGCTCGCCGAACCGGCCGACGAACCCGACCGTGCCCCCGGCCCGTGGGTAGCCCGGCAGCGGCAGTGCGGAGGAGAAGAACTCGACGTCGACGCCGTTGGGGATCTCCACGGCGTCGCCGCCCGCGTGCTCGACCTGGACGCGGCGGGCCAGCGCGGACACCGCGATCCGCGCCGTGATCTTCTCCAGCAGCGGCCGCAGCACGGGCTGGAACGCCGAGAGCGTGCGCGAACGCGTCGTCGCGGTGTGGAACGTCGCCACGATCGGGCCGTCCGCGATGAGCAGCGCCAGCAGGGACAGGCTCGGCGCGGCCGGTTCGTGCAGGTGCAGGACGTCGAAGTCGCCGTCGCGGATCCAGCGCCGCACCCGCGCGTAGGACACCGGGCCGAACTGCAGCCGCGCGACCGAGCCGTTGTACGGGATCCCGAGCGCCTTGCCCGCCGGGTGCACGAACTCCGGCAGCTCCGCGTCCTCGTCGGCGGGCGCCAGCACGGACACCTGGTGCCCACGGGCGAGCAGCGCTTTCGTCAGGTCGATCACGTGCCCCTGGACCCCGCCGGGCACGTCGAAGGAGTAGGGGCACACGATCCCGACCCGCATCGGCCGCGTGGCCACGGCTCAGCTCGCTTCTTCGAGGCTGACCCGCTCGGCGGCCTCGAGGTCGGCGGGCCAGAACTTCTGCACCATGTGCCAGTCGGCCGGGTGCGCGGCGATGTCGCCGGCGAAGATGTCCGCCAGTGCCTGGGTCGCGGCCGGGACCTCGGCGCGCGCGGTGACGCGGATGCGCGGGTGCAGCCGGATCTGCCAGCCGTCCTCGGTGAACCAGCAGCCGGCCGGGATCAGCGCCGCACCGGTCGTCGCGGCCAGCCGCGCCGGGCCGCCGGGCAGCCGGGCCGGCTCGCCGAAGAACTTCACCGGGATGCCGCTCGTGGTGAGGTCGCGGTCGCCCACCAGGCAGACGGCTTTGTTCTCACGCAGCCGCTTCAGCAGCACGCGCATCGCCGAGCTGTCGCCGGTCAGGGGCACGATCTCGAAGCCGAGCGACTCCCGGTACTCGACGAACCGGCGGTAGAGCGACTCAGGCTTCAGCCGCTCGGCGACGGTCGTGAAGCCGCCGAGGTAGTCGGCCAGCCACACACCGGCGATGTCCCAATTGCCGCTGTGCGGCAGCGCCATCACCGCGCCGTTGCCCTCGGCCAGCGCCGCGTCGAGGTTCTCCACGCCGGTGATCGAGGCCGCGACCTTGGTGCTGACCTCCTTGTGGTCCATCGACGGCAGCCGGAACGTCTCGTGCCAGTACCGGGCGTACGAGCGCATCGCCCGCCGGGTCAGCTCGTCGAGCTCGACCGGGTCGGCCTGCGGCACCACGCGGGCGAGGTTCGTGCGCAACTGCCGCACGCCCCCGCCGTCGCGCCGGACGGCGAGATCGGCGCCGAGCGAGAAGACCGTGCCGCCGAACCCGGCGGGCAGCCAGCCGGCGAGCTTCCACCCGGCCGCGTAGCCGAAGGCGCTCAACCGCTCGCTCACCCTGCTCATGCCCGTTGCTCCCCGGCGGCGGCTTCGCGGGCCGCCTTCGCCACGGCGGCGAAGCGCTGCAGCAGCGTGACGACCGATCCGGCGGCGAGCAGCCAGAGCGTCACGTCCACGGTGTACGGAATGCCGAAGCCGTGCAGGCCGGTGCCGACCAGCGCGATGATCAGCCGCTCGGCGCGCTCGACGAGCCCGCCGTCGACCGGCAGGCCGGAGGCGTCGGCCCGGGCCTTCACATAGGAGATGACCTGGGCGAGCACCAGGCACAGCAGGGCCGCGGCGGCGGCCGGGTGGTTGTCGTCGACGACGAAGCACCACCAGGCGATGGCGGCGAACAGGGCGCCGTCGACCAGCCTGTCGCAGGTCGCGTCGAGCACCGCGCCGAACGGGGTGCCGTAGCCGCGGGCCCGGGCCATGGCGCCGTCGAGGATGTCGAGCATGGCGAAGCCCCACACCGTGAAGGTGCCCCACAGGAGGTGGTCGTTCGGGAAGAAGACCAGTGCGCAGACCACCGCACCGGCGGTGCCGAACACGGTCATGGCGTTCGGGGTCAGCCCGGCGCGGACCAGCGCCTGGCCGATCGGATCGGTGACGCGGGAGACGGAGGCACGCGCGAAGATATTGAGCATCGGTTCGTCGAGGCACCTGGCTACGAGGGGTGGGTGGGCGATGGCAGCCTATCGACCCACGTGCGCGGCCCCGACGTGCCGCCCCGGGTCAGCCCGATTTCGTGAGCTGGCCCTCGTGCTCCTTCGCCGCTTCGGCAGCCGCCGCGGCGGCGCACTTCGGCGTCAATTGACGGCGGATGGCGGCGCTGATCTCACCGAGCGCCGTCACCTGCTCCGGCGTCAGCGGGTCGAACAGGCTTTCGCGGACAGCCTCGACGTGTCCCGGCGCGGCCTCTTCGAGCGCGGCGAACCCGGCGTCGGTCAGCACCGCCCAGGCGCCCCGCTTGTCGGTCGGGCACGCCTCGCGCTGCACCCACCCGTTCGCCTCCAGCCGCGCGACGGCGTGCGACAGGCGGCTGCGGGACGCTTGGCGCGCGTCGGCGAGCTCGCTCATCCGCAGCCGGCGGCCGGGTGCTTCGGAGAGGGCGACGAGGACTTCGTAATAGGTGTGCGGCATGCCCGAGTCGTGCTGCAGCTGGCCTTCGAGGTGCGCGCTGAGCATGCGGGTGGCCGCGTTGAACTCACGCCAGACGCGCTGTTCGTCGTCGCTGAGCCATCGGGTTCCGGACATAGCTCCATCATACTCTCGGTTGAACACTCAATCAGGAGTTTTGCCCGGTCGGGGCAGTGATGGTCCAGACGACCGCGGACCCGGGCGTCACCAGGCGTCGGCCAGCAGGTCCCTCGTCTCCCCCAGCAGCTGCGGAAGCACCTTCGTCTGGCCGATGACCGGCATGAAGTTCGCGTCCCCGCCCCACCGCGGCACCAGGTGCTGGTGCAGGTGCGCGGCGATCCCCGCGCCCCCGACCACACCCTGGTTCAGGCCGATGTTGAACCCGTGCGCGCCGGAAACCGTGCGGATCACCTTCATCGCGTGCTGCGTGTACTCGGCCACCTCGAGCGTCTCTTCCACGGTCAGCTCGGTGTAGTCCGCGACGTGCCGGTACGGCACCACCATCAGGTGCCCCGGGTTGTACGGGTACAGGTTCAGCACCGCGAACACGAGGGTGCCACGGGCGACGATCAGGCCGGTTTTGTCGTCCAGCGAAGGGATCCGGCAGAACGGGCAGCCGGTGCCGGAGTCGTCGTCCGGCTTGTCCTGCCCCTTGATGTAGGCCATCCGGTGCGGGGTCCAGAGGCGCTGGAACGCGTCCTGGACCCCGACGCCCTGCTGCTCGACGAGCTCGGCACCGTCACTCACCGAACGACCGTCTCCAGCGCCTCGGCCGACGGGGAGGCGTTTTCGCGGCGCTCGACCCACTCCGCGATCGCCTCGACCGCCTTGGCCACCGGCACGCCGTTGATCTGGCCGCCGTCGCGGAAGCGGAACGACACCGCGCCCGCCTCGACGTCCTTGGCGCCGGCCAGCAGCATGAACGGCACCTTCTGCGTGGTGTGCGTGCGGATCTTCTTCTGCATCCGGTCGTCGCTCGCGTCGACCTCGGCGCGGATTCCCTTGGCGCGCAACGCCTTCTCGATGGCCTGCAGGTGCTCGACCTGGTCGGCGGTGATCGGGATGCCGACCACCTGCACCGGCGCGAGCCACGCCGGGAACGCGCCCGCGTAGTGCTCGGTCAGCACGCCGAAGAACCGCTCGATCGAGCCGAACAGCGCGCGGTGGATCATCACCGGCGTCTGGCGCGTGCCGTCCGGCGCGGTGTACTCGAGCTCGAACCGCTTGTTCTGGTTGAAGTCCAGCTGGATGGTCGACATCTGCCAGGTGCGGCCGATGGCGTCCTTGGCCTGCACCGAGATCTTCGGGCCGTAGAAGGCCGCACCGCCCGGGTCCGGGACCAGCTCGAGGCCGGAGTCGACGGCGGCCTGCCGCAGCGTCTCGGTGGCCTCTTCCCACTCCCAGTCCTCACCGATGAACTTCTCGGAGTCGCCGCGGGTGGACAGCTCGAGGTAGAAGTCGGAGAGGCCGTAGTCGGCCAGCAGGTCGAGGACGAACTTCAGCAGCGACTTGAGCTCGCCCGGCATCTGCTCCTTGGTGCAGTAGATGTGCGAGTCATCCATCGTCAGCCCGCGGACGCGGGTGAGGCCGTGCACCACGCCGGACTTCTCGTAGCGGTAGACGGTGCCGAACTCGAACAGCCGCAGCGGCAGCTCGCGGTAGGACCGCCCGCGCGAGCGGAAGATCAGGTTGTGCATCGGGCAGTTCATGGCCTTGAGGTAGTAGTTCTCCTCGTCGAACTGCACCGGCGGGAACATCGTGTCCGCGTAGTAGGGCAGGTGGCCGGATGTGTGGAACAGCTCGCCCTTGCTGATGTGCGGGGTGTTCACGAACTCGTAGCCGGCCTCTTCGTGGCGGCGGCGCGAGTAGTTCTCCAGCTCGCGGCGGATGATGCCGCCCTTGGGGTGGAACACCGGCAGGCCGGAGCCGATCTCCTCGGGGAAGGAGAACAGGTCGAGCTCGGCGCCGAGCTTGCGGTGGTCGCGGCGCTCGGCCTCGGCGATGCGCTCGAGGTGGGCGTCCTGCGCCTCGGCCGACTCCCACGCCGTGCCGTAGATCCGCTGCAGCTGCGGGTTCTTCTCACTACCCCGCCAGTACGCGGCGGCGACGCGGGTGAGCTTGAACGCCGGGATGAACTTCGTGGTCGGCACGTGCGGACCGCGGCAGAGGTCACTCCAGACACGTTCCTTGGTGCGCGGGTCGAGATTGTCGTAGATGGTGAGTTCGCCCTCGCCGACCTCCATCACCTCGGAGGTGTCCACTGTGTCCTTTTCGGACTTGAGGTCGACGAGTTCGAGCTTGAACGGCTCGTCCGCCAGTTCTTTTTTGGCCTCGTCGACGGAGTCGAATACGCGCCGCGAGAACTGCTGGGCGCCCTTCACGATCTGCTTCATGCGCTTTTCGAGCGCCTGCAGGTCCTCCGGGGTGAACGGCTTGTCGACGGCGAAGTCGTAGTAGAAACCGTCCTTCACCGGCGGACCGATGCCCAGCTTGGCGTCCGGGAACTGCTGCTGCACGGCCTGGGCGAGCACGTGCGCCGCCGAATGGCGGATGACGCTGCGGCCGTCCTCGGTGTTCGCGGCGACCGGCTCGACCTCGGCGTCGGCTTCCGGCGCCCAGGCGAGGTCCCGCAGCTTGCCGTCGGCGTCGCGCACGACGACGATCGTGTCCGCGCCCTTGGTCGGCAGACCGGCTTCGCGGACTGCCGCGCCCGCCGTGGTGCCCGCCGGTACCACCACACGGGAGGCGGCCACGGGGGAAACGGGGGGCGACTGGGACACGATCGGCTCCTCAAGCTGGAGTGACAGAGATCTGGAGTGACAAAGACGACCCCGTCGATGCTAGTCGGCGGCCCGCGCGCGCCTCACGCGCGTGGCGCGAACGCCGGACGGGCCGCCTCCGGTCCCGGAAGCGGCCCGTCCGATCGAGGTCAGAGGGTTTCGACGACCTGCTCGAAGTCCAGCCGCGGCAGGCGGTCGAACCACGGGTTCTCGCCCGGCTTGCCGACGTTGACGACGACCAGCGAGCGCCACTTCTTGTCCGCGAAGAACTCGTCGTCGACGCCCTGGGCGTCGAAGCCGGTCATCGGGCCGGCGGCCAGCCCGGCGGCGCGGACGCCGATGATGAAGTAGCCGACCTGCAGCAGCGAGTTCAGCTTCGAGAACTCGACGCGGCCCTGCTCGTCGGCGAAGTTGTCCTTCACCTGAGGGGCGTGCGGGAAGACCTGCGGGATGTTCTCGTGGAAGTCGACGTCCGCGGCGAGCACCACGGTCAGCGGGGCGGCTTCGGTCTTGTCCCGGTTGCCCGGGGCCAGGTGCGGGAGCAGGCGGGCCTTCGCCTCGGCGGTCCGGAGCACCAGCGCACGCAGCGGCTGGGTGTTCATCGACGTCGGGGCCCACTTGACGAGGTCGTAGATCGCGCGGACCTGGTCCTCGGTCACCGGCTCGGAGCTGAAACTGTTGGCCGTGCGGGCCTCGCGGAACAGCAGGTTCTGGACGTCCGCGGGGACCTGGAGGGCCTCGGTCTGCTCGGCAAAGGTGGTCACGGGGCTGGGCATCCTTTCCGTTGGGTCGGTACCCCGTCCAACCAGGTTGAGCGTTGAACTATTTCGCGCTCAACTACTCCGCGGCGGTGAAGTGGATCACAAGCGGCGTTGCCGGCGGTGAGCGCCGGTCAGCCGATCGGGGCAGCAGGGCCTCCTCGGGTGCCGGTAATCCGGGCAGACGGGGGCATCCGGCCTGCCCCGGCCGGCGCGGGCCGCCGCGGCGAACAGGGGCACCGGCGCGGCCCGGCGGCCCGGGCTCCACGGATCGTCGCGGCACGGAAGCACAGCCGGTAGCGCGGTGCAGCCGGATCGGTGAGGCGACCGGCCGCGTTCCCAGCCGCGTTCCCGCTGTGTTCCCGGCTGTGTTCCCGGGAAAACGGGCACGGCCGCCGGCTCCCTGCGGCGGGAATCGGCGGCCGTGGCACGCGGCGCGCGGCGAAGACGGGTCAGTAGGCGCCCTGCCCGCCCATCACCGCGCGGAACGTCTTCCAGAGGATGACCAGGTCCAGCGCGAGGGACCAGTCCTCGACGTAGCGCAGGTCCAGCCGGATGCTCTCGGCCCAGGTGAGGTCGCTGCGCCCGCTGACCTGCCAGAGCCCGGTCAGGCCCGGCTTCACGAGCAGCCGGCGGCGCGCGTCGGGTGCGTACTGCTCGGTTTCCTCCGGCAGCGGCGGCCGCGGGCCGACGAGCGACATCTCGCCCGACACGACGTTGAACAGTTGGGGCACCTCATCGAGCGAATACCGGCGCAAGAAACCACCCACCCGGGTGATACGCGGGTCGCGCTTCATCTTGAAGAGCGGGCCCGCGCCTTCGTTGTCCGCCGTCAGGGTCTGCTTGATCGCGTCGGCGTTGGTGACCATCGTCCGGAACTTGAGCATGGTGAACGTCGCGCCGTCGCGGCCGACGCGGCGCTGGCGGTAGATCACCGGGCCGCGGTCGTTCAGCTTGATCGCGACGGCGATCACGAGCAGCAGCGGCGACAGCAGGGTGAGCAGCAGTGCCGAGCCGCAGCGGTCGACGATTTCCTTCACCACGCGGCGGCCACCTGTGAACATCGGCGCGGTGACCCGCAACAGCGGCATGCCGAGCACACCGGTGACGTTGAGCCGGGGACCGGCGACCTCCATCAGCACGGGCGCCACGACCATCTCCGCGCCGGTGCCCTCCATGTCCCAGGCCAGCCGCTGCAGCCGCTTCGGCGTCCAGTACTGGTCGGCGGTGATCGCGACGACGCGGTAGCCGCCACGGCGCACGTGCCGGGACAGCTCGTCCAGCCGTCCGACCACCGGGACGCCGTCGATCTCGCCGCTGTCGCGGTCCTCGCCGTGGCCGCTGAACGTGCAGGCGGCCTCCACGCGCCAGCCGACGTGCACCTCCGAGCGGGTGCGGGCGATCAGGTCGGCGACGGTTTCCGGGCTGCCCGCGGCCATCACCGGCAGCAGGCAGAGTCCCTTGGCGCGCTTGCGGTGCAGCACCTGGCGCAGCAGGTAGCGCTGCGGGAAGGCGACCAGCGCGATGGCCGGGACGACGACGAACACCCAGACCTGGACCTCGAGCGCGCCGAACAGCAGGCCGCCCAGTGCGACCAGGACGGCAGCGGTGATGAAGCCGCGGCCGAGGGTGCGGTACTCCTCCGCGCCTTCGCCGAGCACCCGCGGGCTCCAGGCCCGGCTGGCCGGCAGCGAGGCGAACACCGCGAGGATCGTGCCGAAGGCGTGCATGTCGTGCGGGGCAACGCGATCGATGACGAACGCGCTGATCGCGATCACCAGCAGCGTGATGAACACATCGCTGCCGATGACCCAGGCTCTGTACCGCGCTTCCCAGGCCGCGGGCCACGCCTTGGCGGACGGGCCGCCGTCGTCGGGGCGACTGTCCCGCTTGGCGGGACGCGGGATGGCCTGAAGGTCGATGTGCGGCGGTGGCTGGCTCACCGTGTACGAAGGCCGCACCGACTCTTCCATCTGACCTCCCGGGAACTGGATCGAGTTGAGCCGCGGGCACGCAGCGTCACCGCAGATGAATTCGGAGAGTCACTGCTTCTTGGTGGTCGCGCAGAGCCCGCGGAGGCTTCACACGGCAAGTTATCGGCGACTCTCTCGGCAGTGTTACAAGGATTTCCAGCCACATGCTGCGTGCCATCCCCGCCAGAAAATGGCCGGAAGATAACAAGATGAAGACGATGGGTGAGTGGGCGTATCTCCGTGAAAATTACGTTCCGTAGCAAAAGGAGTGATACCCGCACCCGGGTGGACCAAGCTCCGCCGAACGGGCCCGCGAGGCCTTCCGGGTTCTACTGTGGACACTGCGGAGCGCAGAAGGTCCACAGTGGACCCGGTCGGACCGTCGGGAGCCGTCGCGAGGGCCCGGCGGCCACCGACGGTGACATTCGTCGTCACATCGTCACGCGCGCCGGTTTTGTCACACGTCGTCGCCGGACGACCACGCGGCGACGGACGACGTGGCGTGCCGAGGATCACATCCGACCTCCCGCGGGTGGCGTTCGACAAAAAACCGCCGCGGCGGCCAGGTTCGAAGGCAGTTCCGGCGGGCCCCGGCGGCGGGGGCGCGAACCGCTCTCGCAAGCTGATACGGATGATCCGAACGGATCGTTCACTCCGTTTTGCCCGGACGACGGGTACACGCCGGCCTCGGCCACGGAAATGCGGCCCGGCCTGGGGCGCGGCGCCCGAGGCCGGCGGCGCTGACGAAAAAAGCCCCGCTCGCTCTCCGGCGAACAGGGCTCTCTCTACGGCATTCGGGTGGGCGATACTGGGATCGAACCAGTGACCTCTTCGGTGTGAACGAAGCGCTCTCCCGCTGAGCTAATCGCCCGCTCGCGGTGTTGTCCGAAACTCTAGCGTACGACTTTCAGGCGCCTGCAAACGGGTGGTCCTGTCCGACCACACTCCGCTTACCGGCGAGTACGGAACGCACAACCCCGAGCTAGCCGGGGTTGTGCGGCCGGGGGGCCGCCTGACACCACGTTCGACATCCGTGCGACGGTGCTATCGCCCGGCGACTAAACCGCGCAGTATGGAGGCGTGGGCTCCGCGGGGCGCGCCGGTCAGTTGCGCGCCGCAGGTGGTCACGGGTGGAGATGGGGGCCGAAGCGCCCGGACGGGTGATCTGCGGCGCACCCGCGAGGGAATCGGCCTCCTGATGCGTCAAAGCAGTGACGCCCTCGGCCGGGCCGGGCCGGGAAGGGAGACGAAGGGTAGGACGATGCGCAACGATCACGTGACGCTCCGCTCGACGGCGGTCTTCGACCTGCTGGCGCCGCGGACTCCCGCGGTTCCGGTCAAGGTGGAGCTGCGCTACGACACACGCGACCCGTACGCGGTCGTCGCCGCCTTCCGCACCGGCCGCGCCGGCTGGGTCGAGTGGGTGTACGCACGCGACCTCCTCGCGGACGGCCTCCTGGCCGACGCGGGTGACGGGGACGTCCGCATCCGCCCCTCCGTCGAGGACCCCGAAGCCGTCCTGATCGAGCTGAACTCGCCGTCCGGGCACGCCATGTTCGAGGCGTCCGCCCAGGAGCTGGCCGACTTCCTCGACCGAACGTACGACGTGGTCCTCCCGGGCAACGAGCACCTGTGGGTCGACGTCGACGACGCACTCACCCACCTCATCCCGCACGATCTGGCCTGATGACGGCCTTGCAACTACGGAGTGACACCCCGGTGTCGAACCCGTCTCCGGGGTCCGATATGGTTTTCACACACCACAGCGACGGGGAAACAGCTTCCCGGAGTTGAGGAGTGCGGATGTAGCGCAGCTGGTAGCGCATCACCTTGCCAAGGTGAGGGTCGCGGGTTCGAATCCCGTCATCCGCTCGGTAGGCTCTCGAGGCCTGTCACGGTGGAGTGGCCGAGAGGCGAGGCAACGGCCTGCAAAGCCGTGTACACGGGTTCGAATCCCGTCTCCACCTCGCGCGATTAGCTCAGCGGGAGAGCGCTTCCCTGACACGGAAGAGGTCACTGGTTCAATCCCAGTATCGCGCACCACATGTTTTCGCAGGTCAGAAGCCCTGTCCCTCCCCGGAGGGGCGGGGCTTTCAGCTGTCAGTCGGCGACGATCCGGCGACGGCCCCCGGACCCGGCCCAATCGCCCGCTGGGACCGCAGGTGCGGGAACCAGGACACCAGCTTCGCGCGCTCCCCCGGGTACAGGGACGCCAGCGACCGCAGCCAGCGTTCCTCCAGGGCGTCCAGGATCTGGTTCACCATGGCCGGGGTCACATGGTCGTAGACGCGGGCGATGCCTTTCATCTTCTGGCCCAGCCGCGCCCGGCGGGCAACCTCCGGGATCCCGTCCTCAGTCAGCCAGGTGCTGTGCGTGTGCCGGCCTTCGTGGAAGGTGAACGTCGGGAGGATCGGCGGGCGCCGCTCCCCCGCACCAGGGTCATCAAGTTCGACCCCGTCCCAGGCCGGCCGCCAGAACCGGATGCGGAAGTTCGACCGCCGCCACGGATACCCCTCCGGCGTGCACAGCACGAACGGCTCCCGATGGCTGTCCATCAACTCCTCGTAGAGCACCGCGATCCCGGGCGGGAGCGCCACAAACCTCGTACCCGCAGGAGTTTTGGTCCGGCCCTTCTTGGGCCGGGAGTTCCCGCGCCTCGTCGGTGGCCGCTGGCGGCCGTCTGAGTGATGATCATCACTCTTCCGTCCTCCTTTGTAGACCTTCCCGCTGACTTCCTTCAGCGGTGTCCGGATGTCGATGCCGCGGCGTTCGGAGTCGTACTCGTGCCGTTGCTGCCCGACGAGTTCACCCCATCGGGCGCCGGTATAGAAATCCATCAAGCACAGCACGAACCCGCGCATCCCCAGACCCAGCTCGTACAGCCGCATCGCGGCCCGCAAGGCCTGCGCCGGGGTGGCCACCAGCCGCTCGGCGTCGAACTCGCCCTTGGACACGCGCACCCCGCTGCACGGGTTGGCCGGGATCATCCGAGCGCGCACGGCAGCGTTGAGGATGGTGGAGAACAGCGCGAAGTACGACGACACCGACGACTCGGCGTAGTCCTCGTGCAGCTCCGAGAGCCACCGCTCGATCTCGACGTAGCCGTTGAAGATCGCGATCAGCGGCCACGCCTTCCACTGCGGCAGCAGCTGCGTGTCCAGGAACGAGCGGTACTTCGCCACTGTGTTCAGCTCCAGCCGCGGAGCCACCGCCGCCAGCCACTCCTCCGCAAAGTCATCGAAGCGCGTCTCGCCATCACGAGGATCCAGCCACAGGTTCCGCCGGATCAGCGCCTCCTGCTCCACCCCCCAATCCTCGGCCGCCTTCTTGGTGGGAAACCCTGACCTACTCCCCCACGTCCCGTCGGGACGCTTGTACCGGGCACGCCACTCACCCGTGCCGGGCTCTTCCTGGCCGTGAGCCATCCTTCAACTCCTTCTCTGTTACTCCGCCCGCCTCACGCGGCGCGGAAGTCCTGGGCAACGTCCGCAACGGACACCCGCCGCCGCGGCGGCTTCACCGGCGCCGCGCTCAACCGCACGATCTCGGCGACATCGCCACGGGTGAACCGGTAGTGCTTGCCGAAGCGGTGATGCGGCAGCACTCCCACGGCGGCCTGGTCCTTCAACGTCCTCGGCGAAAGCTGCAACAGCTCCCCCACCTCTTCCGCGGTCAGCAACGCGTCCGGATCCACCGGCGGCTCCGGCACAGCCGCACGGACCGCCGCCGCGAGCTCCCGGATCGCAGCAGCAACAGCGTTGACCTGCCCCTGGTCACGTTCGGTTTCCATCACAACCTCCAATGTTCCTGTTGGAGAACTCGACTCAAAACAGGGAAGTGTTCGCCACACCACACACCCCATCCATGCCTACAAGACCACAGACGGTCAACAGCTTCTCGAAAGAAACTCAAAGAGACTCGTCCAGACACCTACCCGCCGACACCACACGATTCCACGACGCTACTATTCGACCAATTCACCATGCACCTGCACCGGAACGGAAGGAAACACAAATGGCCAAGAGGGTCAGCATCGAGATATTCGACGACACGGACGGCAGCCCGGCCGAACAGACCGTCCCGTTCGGACTCGACGGCGTGTCCTACGAGATCGACCTATCCGCGCCGAACGCCGAAGAACTACGCGAAGCGCTGACACCGTACGTGTCGGCCGCGCGCCGCACCGGCGGCCGCCGCATCAAGGTCGCCGTCGGCCAAGCAACCACTGACACCACGACCGAAACCGAAGCAGCCACCGAATACACAGCTACACACGACATCCGGAACTGGGCGCGGCAAAACGGCCACGAAGTGGCCAACCGAGGACGAATTCCAGCCTCGATAGTCGACGCCTATCACGCATCACGAAAGACCGAAAACTCCGGCCCCTCGCGAAAGAACCGAGCACAATCAACAGCGCGACCAAAGTCGACGCGAAGCAAATGACTCGCCAGCAGGAGGACACCACCCCGGCCGACGCACCGTCAGACCGCACACCGGGAACCCTTCGAAAGACAAGAATCATCGGCGCTCCATCTCAAGCGATCCGGCGCCCGAGCTGGCACCGGTGACCTCTAACTCCGGTTGTTCCCGCGCTTGGAGACAGGCACCGGTCAGTTGGCGCGTTGCGGGGCGGCCCTGATGCGGTTGCCGGAGCCAGCGCTCACTGGCGAGCTCCAGCGGCTCGCAGCAGCCGGCCGGGCCAATCACGCTGGCAGCTGGTACTACCCGTGGCCGACGAGCATTCCGTCGATCCCCGGCTCCAAGACGGCTTGAACCGACCTCGGCATCGACGGCACAACCGACCCAGACGCGTTCGAGTCCATTGCCAGCTGGGTGAGCTCACGCCCGAACCGGCTTACCGACACTCATGACAATTCCAAGTGCACGGCGACACCACAGCTCCCGACAACCCCGAGTGGCCCACCTGAAGTAACAACGGCAGCGTCATTGCGCCATGACCACGAAACCACCAACGTCATCGGCTATCAGTAATGTCCCGACCCGCGCACCCTCGAACCCACACGCGACGATCCGCGCGGCCGGGTTGTGGGAAGCGCCCAGAACGCGGGAGATTACCCCATGTCTGCGTGTTCAAAGGGGGACTCGAACACATGTTCGCAGCATCCCTGCGGTAACTGTTCAGGTCGTTTTGGGGCTGTGAGCGGGTCTGTGGGATGATCTTGTTGTGGGGAAAGGTGTTCGTCCGTCGTATGACGAGCTGGCCGCGCTGGTCGCAGCGCAGGCGGTGGAGCTCGTACGTGCACGGGAAGAGATCACCGCGTTGCAGGCCGAGGTCGCTGCGCTCAAGCGCCAGTTGGGGACGAACTCGGGTAACTCTTCGATGCCACCCTCATCGGACCGGTTCAGCAAACCTGCCCCGAAGTCGTTGCGCGGCAAGTCCGGCCGCAAGCAGGGTAAGCAACCCGGCGCACCTGGGGCGACCCTGTCGTTGATGGAGAACCCGGACACCATCGTCGAGCATGCGCCGTCGGCATGCTCGGGATGCGGGACAGGTCTGCGCCGTGCCGAGCGTGTGGGAGTCATCCGGCGGCAGGTGGTGGATCTGCCGCCGGTGCGTCCGTCGGTGACCGAACACCGCCTGCACCGGCTGCGGTGCCGCGGCTGCCGCCACATCACGACCGCACCCGGCCCGGCGGAGGCGACAGCGCCGGCCTGCTACGGGCCGAACGTGACCGCGTTGGCGGCATATCTGCTGACCTACCAGCACATACCGGTCGCTCGGACAGCGCAGTTGCTGGCGGACCTGCTCGGGCTGCCGGTGTCGACCGGCTGGGTCGCCGGTGTCCTCTCCCCGGTCGCCACCCGGCTCGAGGGGTTCGCCGAGCAGGTCGAACAGGCGCTGCGGGCAGCGCCGGTGGCCCACTTCGACGAGACCGGCATCCGGGTCGAAGGGAAGAACTGGTGGCTGCACGTCGCCTGCACCCCACACCTGACCGCCTACCTGCCGCACCGCCAGCGTGGTGGTGAGGCGATGGACGAGTTCGGGATCCTCACCCGGTTCCGCGGCGTCGCGTCCACGACGGCCTCATGTCGTATCAAGACTTCGGACGCAACCACACCCGCTGCAACGCCCACCACCTCCGCGAACTGGTCGCGGCCGGCGAAGCCCACCCGGAGCACACCTGGCCCCGGATCGCCATGAAAACCCTCGAACAGCTCAACACCGCCGCCCATGCCGCACGCGACGCCGGCCTGGACGCCATCCCCGCCCATGTCGTCGATCCGCTGATCTCCAGGTTCGTCCGCACCATCCATCTCGGGCTGCTGCTGCACCCACCGGACCGAGGCCGCAAGCAAAGCAAGACCCGCAACCTGCTGGTGCGCCTACGCGACTACCAGCACCAAGTGCTGCTCTTCGCCCGCGACCTCACCGTCCCGTTCACCAACAACCAGGCCGAACGCGACCTACGGATGATCAAAGCCCAGCTGAAGATCTCCGGCGGCTGGCGCACACGGCACGGCGCCCAGGCATGGCTGCGCGTCCGCGGCTACATCTCCACCGTCCGCAAGAACAGCCTGCACGTCATCACCGCGCTCCGTGATGCCATCACCGGAAACCCTTGGCTGCCAACAGCTGTCGAAACGACCTGAACAGTTACTCCCTGCGCAGGATGCGTGTTCATGCGACAGACCATAGCGCCGCATGGCGGCTGTACGCCAGCCGGCTCACGTCAGCGTCTGCCGAGGGCTACCGAGCGGCGCTGAAATCCGACACTAGATATGCGTGCATTGATCGCGAACGACGACGGCATCGGCTCGACACGCGAAACGGTCCGAAGTGGACACCAGCCGGATCGGGATCGTGGGCTGGTTCCTCGGCGGGTACTACGCACCCCGCGCTGCGGCGTTCGAGAGCCGGTTCGCGCTCTGCGTCGCCTGGGGCGCCAACCCGGTCGATCAGCGCATGCCCGAACCCGGAAGCATGGGCCAGGAACATGCCGATCTGGCAGTTCTCGATCCGCTTGTCTGCCGCCTGGCCGAAGAACACCGGCAACACCAGGAGGTCGTGAATCTCGGCCCGGCCACACCCCGCGTCGCCTGATGTCCAGGCGCAGCGGCAAACGACACCAACTGTGCCTGCGCCGTACCCGAAAGCGCTGTGCTGCGCGGACAACTTCGCGTCAGATCGCGGCTGGTGCTGAACCGTAGATCCCCAGCGGTCCTTCGGCGAGGTTGATGACGACGGCCTTCACTTGGGTGTAATGGAGAAGCGTCTCGAAGGAGTTCTCCCGCCCGAAGCCGCTTTCCTTGTAGCCACCGAGAGGCTGGCCCGGAACGAAGTTGTAGTACCGGTTGATCCAGACCGAGCCTGTCTGCATCTCGCGGGCGAACCTGTGAGCGCGGCCGAGGTCGCGGGTCCAGACGCCACCTCCGAGGCCGTACGGCGTCTCGTTGGCCAGGCGCAAAACCTCCTCCTCGTCGGTCCAGGCCTGGACGCAGGTGACCGGTCCGAAGATCTCCTCCTGGGCGATCCGCATGTCGTTCTCGACCTCGGTGAAGATGGTCGGTTCGATGAAGAGTCCCTTTTCCAGTCCGGGAATCCTCGCCGGAACCCCACCCGTCAGCACCTTCGCACCCTCCTGTGGGCCGAGTTCGAGGTAGGACTTGACCTTGTCGAATTGCACCTGGCCGGCCTGCGGGCCCAGTTGCGTCTCCGGCAGTGTCGGATCGCCTTGCGACACCCTGCGGAGAACGGTCTTCAGCTTCTCCAGGAACTCTTCCATGACCGGTTGCTGCACGAAGGTGCGGGTACCCGCGATGCAGACCTCGCCCTTGTTGAAGACAGTGGACATCACGACACCCTCGACCGCCGCGTCGAGGTCGGCGTCCGCGCAGATGATGTTCGCCGACTTGCCGCCGAGTTCCATGGTCTGCGGGATGATGTTCACCGCCGCGTACCCCATGATCTTGCGGGCCGTCGGCTTGGAGCCGGTGAACGACACCTTGCGGACGTCGGGGTGGGTCACCAGTGGCTCGCCGGCTTCGGGACCGTAACCGGTCACGATGTTGACGACGCCGGGAGGCAGGATGTCGGCACATTCGGCGAAGAACTCGAGGACAGCCAGACAGGTCGACTCGGCGGGCTTGAGAACCACGGTGTTGCCGGCGGCGAGCGCCGGCGCGAGCTTCAGTGCCGTGCAGTACATCGGGATGTTCCACGGCACGATCGCGGCGCACACGCCGAGGGGCTCACGGTGGACGAGCGAGATGGCGTCCGGGAAGTCCATGGTCTCGCCGCGCAGGTGCAGCGGCGTCGTCGAGTAGAAGTCGTAGACAGCCGCCGTGCCGGGCAGGTCGAACCCGGCGGAGTCGCGGATCGGCTTCCCGTTGTCGAGGGTCTCCATCATCGCGAAGTCGTCGATGCGGGCCTTCAACCGGCGCGCCATCTCCGCCAGCACGGCCTGGCGCTGCATCGGATGAGAACGTGACCAGGAGGGGAAGGCGGCCTTGGCGGCCGCCACCGCGCGGTTGACGTCCGCCGCGTCGCCTGCCTGGATCGTCGACAGCAGCGTTCCATCGGCCGGGTTGGTGACGGGAATCGTTCGTCCGCTGTTGCCCTCCGTCCATTGGCCGCCGATGAAGTGGCCGTACTCCGCACGGAAGTACCGCTGCGCGCGTTCGGTCCTGGTCAGCACCTCGGACTCCGTCGTCATGGGCTCACTCCGTTCTGATCGGCCGCCTCGGCGCTCGGAGTGTAGACACAGCACAGACCCGAGTTCAACCTTACCGTCAATTTTTCGCACCACGCGTCAAACGAGTGTGGCGGTCGGCACGGTGATCGTCGTTGACGCGCTCAACTCACGCGTCTAACTTTCTACGTAGACGACAAATTTGTGGCGCGGACCCCGCGCCTGCGTACAGGAAGACCTGGTCGAAGATGACGAAACTCAGAGATCGCCTCACGGCCGCGGACATCCGCGGTGCGTGGGCGATCATCCCGACACCCGCCACGGACGACGCTTCCGATTGGCGCGCGCGCAACACGGTGGACGTGGACGAGACGGCACGGGCGGTCGACGCCCTCATCGAGGCCGGGATCGACGGCATTCTCAGTCTCGGCACGCTCGGCGAGACCGCCACGCTCACCTGGGACGAGAAGCGCACCTTCATCACCACGATGGTCGAGGCCGCCGCGGGCCGGGTACCGGTGTTCGCCGGGACGTCGAGTCTGAGCACGCGCGAGACCATCCGGCAAACACGGGAAGCAAGCGATCTCGGTGTCGACGGAACCATGATCGGCCCGCCGATGTGGAACAGGCCGGACACCGCCACGGCCGCGCAGTTCTTCCGTGACGTGGCCGAAGCCGTGCCCGAAATCTCGATCTGCGTCTATGCCAACCCCGGCGTCTTCAAGTTCGGCTTCCCGCCCGCGTTCTGGGCCCAGGTCGCCGACATCCCCCAGGTCGTCATGGCCAAGACCGCCGGGGCCGCGACCTACCTGCGTGACCTCGAGGCCAGCGCCGGCCGGATCCGGTTGATGCCGATCGACGCGGAGTTCTACTCCGCCGCCCGGATCGACCCGGACTCGGCCGTCGCGTTCTGGTCGAGCAGCGCCTCGTGCGGGCCGGCGCCGGCCATCGCCCTGCGGGAGCGGGTGGCCGAGGCGAAGCGCACCGGCGACTGGACCCTGGCCCGGACGTTGAACGACCAGATCGGTGCGGCGGTACTGCCCACGATCGCCTACGGCGACATGGACACGTTCCAGACGCACAACATCGCCCTGGAGAAGGGGCGGATGAACGTGGCCGGCTTCCTCCGCGCCGGCCCGCACCGCCCACCGCACCACCTCGTGCCGGACCACATCGCCGAGCTCGGCCGGCTCGGCGGCGAAGCCTGGGCCGCGCTGCAGGAGGAATACCAGGAGTACGCGGCCTCGGTGACGCGTGCCGAAGTCCGGATCGGAGACCGCTGATGCCGCTCGTACCCCTCAACGGAATCGAGATCAACTACCGGGACGGGGGCCGGGGCGAAGACCTGCTGCTGGTCCACAACCTGACGTCGAACATCACGGGTTTCGATCGCAACTTCCCGGAGTTGTCCCGGCATTACCGCACAGTCGCGGCCGACCTGCGCGGACACGGCCTGACCACGCACGAGGAGAACGAGGCCGCCGCGGCCGGCTTCTACACGTTCGACAACATGGTCGACGACCAGCTGGCCCTGCTCGACAAGCTGGGCATCGACCGGTTCTACCTGTTCGGCCAGGCCTTCTGGGGCGCGAACGTCGCCCTGCACCTGTTCGACCGGGTCCCGGACCGGGTCAAGGGCCTCGTGATCTCGTCGACGTACATGATCATCAACGATGCGCGCGAGAAGGCCTACGACGCCCTCGGGGAACAGGCGCAGCAGAACTTCCGGCGCATGCACGAACAGGCGCGCACCGAGGGGATGATGGCGGTCTACCAGGACCGGCTGGCTTCCGGGCAGTTCTGGGGCCCGAAGGTGCTGGGAAGTCCCGACATCCTCGAGGCGTTCGCCGCCGCCCACCGGCTCACCTCCCCCACCGCGTTCGTCACCATCCCGCAGCTGTCCCGCGAGCGGCGCGCCGGCATCGCCGCGAAGCTCTCCGCCCGGGGGCTGCCCCTGATGCTGCTGCTCGGCGAGGACGAGACCCCGCACGAGCGGAAGCTGTTCATCGACGAGATGCGCGCCGACTACCCCGGCACCCACGTGCTGCTGCTGCCCGGCGCCGGCCACTACCCGACCATCGAGAACCCCGCGGACTTCAACCGCGTGCTCCTCGACTTCTACGCAGGAGTCGCCCGGTACGGCGACACCCGCGCCGACACCGAGAACGAATCCGACACCACGCCCGAGGAGGCTTCCGCATGACCACCGCCGACTTCCGTTACCAGCGAGCCGGGTACGTCGCGCTCAACGTCACCGACCTCGCCCGCACCCACGACTTCGCCACCGGCATCTACGGCCTCACCTTCACCGGTGAGGGTCCGTCGGGGGAAAGGTTCTACCGATCCGGCCCCCGGCACCACGAGGTGGTGCTCCAGCCCGCGGCCGAGCCCGGCTTCGTGCGGGCCGGTTGGGAGCTGGAGACCGAGGACGACGTCTCGCGCGCGTTCCACCACTTCCGGCAGCTCGGCCTGAAGCCTCGCCGTGTCCCGGCGGAGGAGCGTGCCGCGCTGGGCCTGTCGATCAGCGATGCCTTCCGCGTGCGCGAGCCGGTCAACGGCGTCGAGTTCGAGTACTACTCGCGCATGGAGTACCTGAGCCGCCCGCTCGACGGCGACCTGACGACCTTCAAGCGGTTCGCGCACGTCGGCATCGGTGTGCCGGACGTGCAGCGCTCCACGCAGTTCCTGCTGGACAACATGGGCTTTCTCGCATCCGACATCGTCGGCGACTACACCTCCGTGTTCATGCGGCCGTGGCCGGTGAGCGACCACCACGGCTTCGGATACCTGCCCACCCGCACCGGTGCCCCCGCGTTCCACCACCTCGCGTTCCTCGTCGACTCCATCGACGACATCGGCAAACTGTTCAACCGGATCGAGGAGCACGCCGTGGAACGCGCGTTCGGCATCGGCCGGCATCCCACCTCGGGCAGCGTCCACCTCTACATCACCGATCCCGACGGGATGCTCTGGGAGTACACGCTCGGCATGGAGCAGTTCCCGGAGACCGGTTACCGCGGGCCGCGCTTCATGTCGGCTGCCCCGGAGGACGCCGATCTGTGGCAGGCCAAGCCCAAGCCCGAGTTCGTGGGCAAGGGCGGCGTCGTGACCGGCGACGCCGGAATCGACGAGGCGCTCACCGAGCTCGTCGCGCAGGCCCGGAAGTGAGGAACTCCGCGATGAACGGCGACACCCCCGCTGCCGCGGGCCACGCGCCGAGAGCGATCGAGACCGCGGTCCTGGTCGTGGGTGCCGGACCGGTGGGCCTGACCGCCGCGATGCAGCTCGCTCACCGGGGCAACGACGTCGTGGTGATCGAGCAGCGCGGCGCCGACGTCCCGGCCAGCGCCAAGTGCAACCACATCAGCGCCCGGACGATGGAGATCTACCGCCGGCTCGACGTGGCCGACGCCATCCGGGCCGAGGGCCTGCCCGACGACTTCCCGAACGACGGCGTCTACGCCACCCGCCTCACCGGCTACGAACTCACCCGGTTCCGGATGCCCTGTCGCCGTGACCGCTTCGACGACCACGGCTACGACGACGGCGACCTGCCTTCGCCCGAGCGCGCGGCACGGGTCAGCCAGCTCTACCTGGAGCCGGTCCTGCGCCACCACCTGCGCGAGCGGTTCAGCGAGGTGCCGGTGCTGCACGAGACCCGGTTCACCGGGTTCGAGCAGCACGACGACCACGTGGTCTCGTACGCCGTGCGCGAGGACACCGGCGAGGAGTTCGAGATCCGCAGCCGGTACGTGATCGGAGCGGACGGCGCGTCCAGCAGCGTGCGCAAGGCGCTCGGACTGCGCCTGCGCGGTGACGACAACCTCACCCGGGCCCGTACCCGGTTGTTCCGGGCGCCGGATCTGCTGTCCCGCTTCAACTACCCACGGGCGTGGATGAACTGGTTCATCGTCGACGACATCTGGTCCTCGCTCCTCGCCATCGACGGCGAGGAACTGTGGAACTTCCACTGCTTCATGCCGCCGACGCGCGAGTTCGCGGACCTCGACTTGGACAAGGCGCTACGCGACGCGCTGGGAGTGGGTCCGGACTTCACCTACGAGACCGTGCGCGACGAGGACTGGATCGGCCGCCGGCTGGTCGCCGGCACCTTCCAGGTGGGCCGGGTGTTCCTCAGCGGGGATGCCGCCCACCTCTGGGTGCCCTACGGGGGCTACGGCATGAACGCCGGCATCGCGGACGTGGCCAACCTCGCCTGGATGATGGACGCCGTGCTCCAGGGATGGGCGCCGGAATCACTCCTCGCCGCACACGACGCCGAACGGCGGCCGGTCACGGAACAGGTGTCGGCCTTCGCCTCGAACTTCGTCGAGGTGCTCCAGGAGACCGAGTCGGAGGTCATCGAGGAGGACAGCGCGGCCGGTGCTGCGGCACGCCGGGCCTTCGGGCAGCGATTGCGCGACGCGAACATCCGGTCGATGGTGCCCACCGGGCTCAACTTCGGCTACACGTACGGCACTTCACCGATCGTCGTGCACGACGGCGAGGAACCCCCGCCGTTCACGATGGGCGACTACCAGCCCTCCACGGTGCCGGGCGCCCGGCTGCCCCACTTCTGGTTCGCCGACGGAGAGTCGCTGTACGACGCCCTGCCGGACGGCTTCACACTGTTGCGCTTCGACGACAACGTCGACGTCGCGCCGTTGGCAGCCGCGGCCGCGGAGCGGGGAGTGCCGCTCCGGGTCGTCAATGTCGACCCGGCCGAGGATGTCGAGAAGGGCATCGATCTCGCGGACCTGGGATATCGGCACGCTCTCGTGCTCGCCCGCCCCGACCAGCACGTCGCCTGGCGTGGGGCGGCACTGCCGCCCGACCCCGGCGCCCTGCTGGACCAGGTACGGGGCGCGGTGACCGCACAGTGCAACCGGCCGGAGCGTCAGGCGTCGAGGACTCTCTCCAAGTAGTCGAGGTCCTGGCGGAGCAGGGCCAGCGCGGCTTTCGGGCCGGAGACCTCCGGTATCCGTTCGTCCGGCCGGATCACCATGGCCACGGCCATGTCGGCCACCAGCTCGGCGGCTTCTTCGTCGGTGTGCAGAGAGCCGCCGGGATGGTGCCACCACGCCACCCAGTTGCACATCCCGGCCACGGCGAGCGCCGCCGCCCGGGTGTCCACCGGCCGGAACTGGCCCTTCAGGACTCCCTCCTCCATCACGTGCATGAGACCGGTCAGGGCGGCGCGCTGACCTGCTCTGTTCGCTTTGGCAGCGGCCGGCGGGAGGTCCGCCTCGGACCGGAGCAGCAACTGGAACCGGCTGGGGTGACCGGCCCGCTGGAAGGCGATGAGATGGGCGATCTTGCGCAGCCTCGCGGCCGGGTCGAGGGAGTCGTCGTTGGCGAGTGCCTCAATCTCCGCGGCGGGTGCTTCGGTCATCTGGGCCACGAGCTTGGCGAGAAGGTCGTCCTTGCTCTTCACGTAGTAGTAGAGCGCAGGCCGGGTGATGCCCATCACGTCGGCGATGTCCTGAAGGTTCGTGCCGGCGAACCCGCGCTCCGCGAAGAGGCGGGCTGCCTGCTCGAAGATCTCGTTTTCCACCAGTTCCCGCCGCGCCGTGGGGCGCGTGGTGGTGTCGGCCGGCTTTTTCGGAGAGCGGCGTCCTGCCGCGCTCTTGGGCTGTGCTCGGCGCCGACTCTCCGGCTTGGCACTTTTGGAGGCGTTCCCCGAGCGTTCCGTCATGTCTTGATACTAGCGACCGGCCTGAGTTCGGCACGCCGGGCACATCGGCTCGAGCGCTGGTCAGCGCATCCGCCGTTTCCCATTCTCGACTCCATCGACGAAACATGGACAGGCAAGTCAGCAAGATTTCCGGAAGGTCGATCATGAACAAGCCCGAACCCGACGTAATGGTCGTGGGTGGGGGAATCGCCGGTCTCGCCGCGGCGTTCCGCCTTCAGCAGCAGGGCCGGACGGTCACCGTGTTCGAGGCAGCGGACACCGTCGGCGGGATGATGAGGAGCACCCGGCGCGACGGCTTCGTGCTGAACCGCGCGGCGACGCTGCTCCCGGCTGGCCATGCCGCCGTCATCCGCCTCTGCGCCGACGCCGGCCTCAGCAACCCCTTCCGGCCGTTGCCCCTCAGCATCGGCATTCCCCGTGACGGCAGGCTGCGGTCGCTGGGCGGGGAGGGCCTCGGCGCCGTCATGGAAGGGGTCCGCACCGACCTGTTGTCCTCGCGGAGCAAGTTGTTGCTGGGCCGGCTTCTCGTCGACATGAGGCGGTGGAAGCGCCAGCTGGGGCACGACGACTACGAGGCGGCGGCCCGGCTGGACACCGAGACGGTGCCGACGTACGCGCGGCGCCGGCTGCACCAGGAGATCTACGACTACCTGATCGACCCCCTGCTCCGGGGCGTCTACCTGGAGGACCCGGCGAAGATGTCCGTCGTCGACCTCTTCGTGACGCTCGGCAAGTTCACCCAGGGCGGCCCGATGCGATATCCGACCGGTATCGACTTCTTGGCCAGGCACCTCGCCTCCCTGCTCGACGTGCGCACGGGAGCCACGGTCCAGGAGGTCCGGCGCACCGAGGCCGGGGTCCGGGCCCGCTGGCACGACGCCGGCGGCGACCACACGGTCGAGACCCGTGGCTGCGTGCTCGCCGTCAACGGTCCGGCGGTGCTGGACATCTATCCGGACCTGCCCGATGGCCAGCGCAAACTGATCGAGTCGATCCCGTACGCCGGTATCCTCAAAGGCATCTTCGCCCTGCGCCGTGCTCCGGCGAACCTGCCGGGCCTCATCGCCGTCCCCAGCAAGGCGGGCCTGGGCCTGGGTATCGTGACCTACGACTCCCGGTCCATGCCCGAATCCGTGCCGGCCGGCAAAGCGGTCGTCTCCGGACACTGGGTCGACAGCTACCTCAAGGCGGCCGCCGAACGGCCCGACGACGAGATGCTGGCAGAGATGCTGCGGCACATGGATGCCGTCGTCCCAGGATTCTCCGGTGAAGTGGAGTTCGCGCAGCTCGAGCGCTGGGACACCGCGGCGAACTCACGATCCGTCGGGTTCTACCGGACAGTCGCGGAACTGCGCCGGCTGATGGACCCGGACGACATCGTCCACCTCGCCGGGGACTACCTCGGGAACCCCAGCACCAATGGCTCGGCCGAGTCCGGCGAACGTGCCGCCGCCGCGCTCGGGAAACGACTTCGGCACCCATGACGGTGAATCCCTACGCGTCACCGGTTTTCTCGGCCGCGAGGATCTCCGTGATCCTGGCCCGCAGAGCACGCTTGTCGACCTTGGAGACGTTGGTGAGTGGGAACTCGTCAAGTGGCTCGATGCGCTCCGGCCACTTGAACTTCGCGACACCGATCCCGTCGAGGTACCGCTGCACCTCGCCGAGGCCGGGGACCCGTGCACCGGCCTTCGGCACGATGAAGGCGCAGGCGCGTTCCCCGAGCCGTTCGTCGGGCATGGCCACCAAGGCGGCGCGCTCCACGGCGGGATGACGGACGAGGAGGTTCTCCACCTCGGCCGCGTTGACCTTCTCGCCGCCCCGGTTGATGAGGTCCTTGATGCGGTCCTGGAGGCGGTAGAAGCTGCGGCCGCCATGCGGGATCTCGACGACGATGTCGCCAGTGCGGTAGAAGCCTTCGGAGGTGAAAGCTTCCGCGTTGCGCTCCGGCGCCCGGAAGTAGCCGCGGATGGTCACCGGGCCACGGGCGCAGAGCTCACCCGGCGTGCCCGGCGGTACCGGATCCTCGGTTCCCGGCGCGTACACACGGACCTCGTCGAACGGACCGATCGGAGTGCCCACCGTCCGGTGCCTGATCTCGGCGGGTGCCGCGGCCGGGGTGACCATGCACATCCCCTCACCCATCCCGAACATCTGGATGATGGTGCGCGACGGCGTCTCGAACCTCGCCACGATGTCGGCAGACAGCGGGCCGTTCACCCACACGAGCCGGCGCAGGCCGGCCAGGGCGTCGAAGAGCCCGGCGTCCTGCGTCACCATGGCCGCCAGCGCCGGCGAGAGCATGGCGTGCGTGACCTGCGGGGCGATCACCTTGAGCTGAGCCGGCACCGGCGCGGCGAGTGCGACACAGCCGCCTACGGCGTGCGCGGCGTGCAGCCCGCACACGATGCCCGCGTTGTGCACCATGGGCAGGAGATGGACGACCGTACCGGTGGAGTCGAGATCGATGGCCTCGGCGTAGGTCCGCGCGTTGTACCAGTACTCGGTGTGCAGCCGGGGAATCAGTTTGGGAGTGTTCGTCGTGCCGCCGGAGAGCTGGAGCACGCCCAAGGCATCGCCGCGGATGGCGTCCTGGATCTCGTCCACCGCAGCGCGCGCGACCGCGGGATCCACCGGACGATCCGCCGACTCGAGCGACTCCAGGGTGATGGCGCCCGCGGGCGGTGTTGCCGTACCGATCGTGAGCAGCCGGCGCAGCGTCGGCTGCGCCTTGGCCACCTCGGCGGCGAGGGCGACCAGGTCGTGGCTGCGGAAGTCGGGTTCGATGAGATGGGCCACGGGTTCGGCCTGGCGGGCGATATCGAGGATCTCGTGGCGGCGGTGCAAGGCCAGGGTGGCGATCGGGACCAGTCCGGCCTTGAGAAGTCCGTACCAGGCCAGCACGGCCCAGACGCCGTTGGTCACCTGCAACAGCACCCGCTCGCCGGGCCGCAGCCCGAGATCGCGCAGCCCGAGGGCCAGCCGATCGGTGCGCCGGTCCAGCTCGGCGTAGGTCAGCCGCGCGTCGGGCGCGATGACCGCGAGATGGCCGGGGTGCTCGCCGGCGATCGCGCGGAACTCCTGCGCCAGGGTCCGGTCGGACCACACGCCGGCCGCGCGGTAGCGGCGTACGGCCTCCTCGGGGAAGGGGACCAGGGTTTCCGGCGTCGGCGCTGACTCGGATGTGGTCTTCATCGGCTCATGCGCTCCTCGGTCCAGGCAACCACTTCTCGTACGGCCACCGCGATCCCGGACTCGTCGCCGTCGGCGAGCGGCCTGCCGAAGTGGTCGGCCCGGACGCGCAGGTGAGTGGAATCCTCGGCCTTCAAGGCGGCCAGAGCGTCTTGGACGTCGCCGGGGAACACCGAGCAGTCCCCGGTGAACTCGATGGTCAGCGTCGGGATCGCCACTCCGCCGAGAGAGCGGACGAGAGAGGCGTTCGACGAGAGGCCGGACCAGGTCGACAGCCAGGACTCCGGCGTGGCGAGGCGGCCGAAGCCGGTGACGCCGTAGTTCGACACGGACGGCCGCGCGCTGATCACCGAACCGTACGGACGGTCGGACGGGTCCAGGCGCAGGTCGGTGCAGCGTGGGTCGGCGTCCGTCCGGTACGTGGTGATGATCGGCGTCAGGACACTGCGACGCCGGTCGGCCGGATCGTCCGAGCCGCCCTTGAGCCGCTTGCGGGCCGCGAGCTGATCGGCGATCAGGTCACGCGCCCGCTCGTCGATTCGCGCGACCCGCTCGTGCTGGGCCCGGCGGTACCGCTCGACGAACTCGGCCGGGTAGTGCGACCCCTCCGGCGCCGCGCCGAAGCCGTTCGCCGGGTGGTACGGGTCGAGATCGAGGTCCACCGAGAACGGATCGTTCTCGTCCGTGACCGAAGGGTCGATCATCGACAGCAGCAGACTCCCTTGGCCGGGGTGCGGCGCGACGAGAACGAGCCCGTCCGGCGCCGGCATCGCCGCCTCGGCCAGCCTGACCGGCGTCCCGCCCGGCGTCCGGGTGACGCGGCCGGAGGGGGTGGCGAGCGACTGCTCCGTGTAGAACGAATAGAGGCCCGCTCCTCCCGAGTGGCCGATGAGCACGATGTGCTCGAAGCCGCGCTCGCGCAGGAACTCCGTTCCGGCGGCCACGTCCAGCAGCGCGGTCTCGTGGACCAGCCGCAGGTCGTTGCCCCCTTCGCGGCCGGTCTGCGCCCAGACCGGGTGCCCGGCCGTCAGCAGCCCGGGGATCAGCGGGTGCCGTTGGAGGTCCTGCCGGGGGTGCATGAGGCAGAAGACCGTCCGGCTCGCCGTGGCGGGCTCGTAGAGGACGCCACGGGATACCTCTCCGTCGTGACTGATCAGGGTGTGCGGGCCGACGGTGGTCTTTTCCGGCAGGGACGCCGGGTACCAGTCCGTCGCCAGAGCCGCCCTGCCGCGGCCGGACAGCACCCTGGCGGGTGCCGCGCTCACTCCTCCACCCTCAGCGAATCGCGGTCGAATTTCGTGATCCGGCCTTCCAGCCCGCCCGCGGGCAACGTGAACCACACCGCCAGGTTGAGCCCGGTTTCCCCGCGCCGGATCTCGAAGGGCCCGGCGCTGTGGATGACGACATAGCCGTCGCGCTGCTCGGTCTCGAGACCGGTCTTGCGTGCGAAGTCCACCGCGCCCTGCCACTCGGGCTGATCCACTACGTGGACTGCGGGGCCGCCGACCGGGGAGTTCGCCAAGGCCTTTGCCCGCCAGACGTCCTGAATGGACGTGCCGCCCGCGTTCAGGGCCGCGGTCAGCCCGTCCATCGTGCGCCGCGCGTCGTCGGCGTCGAGCCCGGTCAGGTCCCGCAGGGGCCGGGTGAGCTCGAAGAAGATCCCGTTGGGATCGTCCACATAGATCGATTCGATGGTCTCGTGCTCCACCGTCATGACCTCGTATCCGGCGGCCTGGAGCTTGTCCCGGAACGCCCGCAGACCCGCCTCGTCCGGCACTTCGACGGCGATGTGGTTGGACTGCCGGAGCACCTGGTGGACCGGCTCCGGCCGCGGCCAGCCGAAGTAGTAGAAGAAAGCCAGGGTGTCGCCGTTCCCGATGTCGAAGAAGAAGTGGACCATATCGGGGTTGTCGTCCTTGCCCCAGCCGAGGGCGGGCACGGCGTGCACGAGGGGGAATCCGAGGATCTCCCCGTAGAACCGCATTGTTTCGACCGGGTTCCAGCAGGCGAACGCGGTGTGGTTGGCCCCGATGGTCCCGGCGCCGCTCACCTCGCCCTTGCCGGTGAAGAACTTCTGGGAAAGCATGACGTCTCCCTTCGCGAACATCCGAAGAATTTCTCCTGCAACCGCGCGCTCATGACCCGTCGCCTGTGCGGACGAGGTCCGCGCGGCCGGTTACGATGCCGTCCGCGGCGTGCCGCAGGTGTTCCGGGCTCGCCGTGACCTCGACGACGGCGGAGAGCTCCGTCTTGATCCGCTCCCCGACGGCCAGGCGGTCGAGGAGGGCACTGCGCGAGTCCGCGCCGATGAGGCGAATGGTGTGGACGCCTCGCCGGAGGAACTCCCTTGCCTGCGCCAAAAGTTCGTCGGCGGCGAGCCCCCAGGCGTCCCCGGAGGTCACCTCGATGGACGCCGTGGGCTCGGCAGACCCGGAGTGCCCGTGCCGCCGTGCCTCCAACGGCCGGCCGAGCACCCAGTCGGTGATCCCCGAGCCGGGCACCTCGCTCGGCGCCACATCGGCGAAGTCCGCGAGGGCCAGCCTCACGAGCTGCGGGTCCGAGACGGCCAGGTCGTCGAGGGAGACGGCTCCGGAGCGGCTGAGGTAGGCCACGGCCAAGCGGGCGGGAGTGAGGTGCCGGCGGACTTCGAAGGACTCCCACCACAGCTGGCTGCGGGTGGCGCGTTCCTGGAGCCGTTCGACCTCGGGACGCCGGGTGGCCTCGAAGCGCTCGAGGGCGCCGGACACCGGTTCGTCCGAGACGGTCGTCACCGCATCGGCGAGGGCGATCGCGCTCTCCATCGCGATCTTCGTGCCGGACCCCAGGGAGGGATGGGCGGTAGCCGCCGCGTCACCCAGCAGCACGATCTTGCCGTGGTGCCAGCGGGTGCAGCGCACGGTGTTGAACGATCCCCACCGTGACCGGTTGCCGATGAAGGAACCACCGCCGAGCAACTCGGAGAACGCCCTGGACAGGTACTCCAGGGCCGCCTCGTCCGACTGACCCTCGCCGGCCCACTGCCGGTCGCCGAATCCGGCCTTCGCCAAAGTCGAAGCAGACGCGTCGATGACGAAGCTGGACAGCCCCTCACCGTAGGGATAGCCGTGGGCGACGAAGAGCCCGTCCGGCGTCGTCACCGGCATGAAGATCCCGCCGTCGAGCGGTACTTCGGCGCCGCACCAGATGAGCCTGCCGCGGCCCCGGGTGACCTGGGCGCCGAACTCCTGACGGAAGTGGTTGCGGGTGGCGCTGGAGACCCCGTCGGCGGCGATCACGAGGTCCGCGTCTCCGAGTACTTCGGCGGCCGTGCACGACCGGCCGATCTCCACGCGAACGCCCGCCTCGCGTGCCCCCTTCAGCAGCAGCCGGAGCAATTGCGCGCGAGCGATCGCGCCACTGTGGAACCGGCCGAGCCGCGCCTCGCCCTGCGGAAGCCGGAAGCCGCCGGAAGAGAACCGGTACGCGGCGTCCGTGATGCTCCGATGCATGTCCGGGTCGGCCTGCTCCAGTGCCCTGAGCAGGCCACCCGTGAGGCCGATCGCGAAACCGAAGGTCTCCTCGGGAGGGTTCCTCTCGTACACGTGGACGTGCCAGCCGGGGCATCGAAGGGCCAGCAGCCGGGCCACGAAGAGACCCGCGGGACCGCCGCCGAGCACGTGCACACGTCGAGCTGCTGCCATGTTCCAGGAGTACCGCCGTCTGACGTTAATGTCAATAATTCGCCGCAGGAGTCATCCGCGAACGACCCCACGTGACGAGCAACACGGGAACCCTCGCCAAAACGGACCCGTGGGTCCGCTACCATCGAACCGGACCCACGGGTCCACTTGAGCTCCCGGCGTGAGGATTCCCGCAATGAGTCATGCCTGTATCAGCGAAGCCCTTCAGGCCCTGCTCTTCGAGCCCGACCTCGAACTGCACCAGGTCCTCGATCAGTACTACGCACCCGACTACACACACCGCATCGACGGAAAGACGCTGAACCGCGACGAGTTCGCCAAGGTGATCCGTCGCGTGCGCAGCCAGGTCACCGGAGGCGCGGTCACCGTGCTCGACGAGCTCTGCGATGGCGTCACCTACGCCGAGCGGCACACCATCCGGCTGAGCCTCGCGGACGGTTCACTTCACCACCGGGAGATCGCGGTCTTCGGCACCTTCGCCGACGATGGTCGCTTCCGGCGTCTGAGCGAGAGCGGCTTCGACATCGATCGACCTGACCAGACTCTTTGATGGGCAGGGGTTTCGTCCTGTGAATTCGCCCGAGAATCCCGGACCGGCTCGGCACGCGACTGCCTCACCGGGACGGGCAGACGCCCGCCGCAACCACGAACGGGTGATCACCGCCGCGATCGACCTGTTCCGCGAACACGGGGCGCTGGTCACGATTCCCCAGGTCGCCGCGAAAGCTCAGGTCGGCAAAGCAACGGTGTACCGAAGCTTTCCCACCAAGGAGGACTTGCTCGAGTCGATCACGCAACTGGGCTTGGACGAGCTCGCACGACGCACAGCGAAGGCACGGCGCGAGGCCGACCCCTACGAGGGGTTCCGCGTCTATGTTTTCGAACTTTTCGATGTCCTGGCCCACGATCGCCTACTGGCCGAACGGCTCGCGGATGCTGTTTCCCAGACCGCCCTTCCACTCCTGGAGCCGCTGATCGAGGTCATGGAGAACGCTCGGGCGACCGGAAAACTGCGTGCGGACGCCACGCCGCGGGACGTGCGTGTGCTCTTGTGCGGCGCGGCACTGCAGCTGGTGCGATTCGGAGAACGTGACCCCGCAGTCTGGCACCGATATGGGGACATGGTGCTACAGGCGCTATGCCATCGCCCCTGAATTGACCGTCCTAACGGGACAGCGCCAATCTCATCGCACTGCGGTGTCGATCAAATGAGGAGAACATGTCATGGATTTGAGACTGAAGGACAAACGCGCGGTGGTCACCGGCGGCAGCCGGGGCATCGGCCTGGCAGTGGGCCGGGCTCTCGCCCAGGAAGGCGCCGATGTCGCACTCGTCGGCCGCAATGCGCAGGCGGCGGTCGAGCAGGCCACTCTGCTCGCCGCCGACACCGGGGCACGCGTGATCGGGATCGGCGCGGACACCGGTGACGACGCCTCGGTAGCCGCCATGGCCGCCACCGCCATCGAGCAACTGGGCGGCGTCGACATCCTGGTCAACAACGCGGCCATGACCAACCCCGGCGTGATCGCGGAGTCGGCGCTGGAAGCGGAGATCAACGTCAAGGTACGGGGCTATCTGCGTTGTGCCAGGGCGTTCGCGCCCGGCATGGTCGAGCGCGGCTGGGGCCGGATCATCAACGTCGGCGGCATCGCCGCGCGGCGCACCGGCTCGGTAACCGGCTCGGTACGCAACATCGCCGTTGCCGCGCTGACCAAGAACCTCGCCGACGAACTGGGTCCACGTGGCGTGAACGTCACCGTCGTACACCCCGGCCCCACCAGCAGCGACACCGCAACCAAGGCGCTCGCCGCCAATGCCGAGTCCCGCGGGCTGACGCCGGAGGAGGTCGAACGCGAGTTCAGCGCGGCGATCTCGATCGGCCGGATCGTCACCCCGGACGAGGTCGCCGCAGTGGTCGCGTTCCTGGCCAGCCCGCGCAGTGTCGCGCTCAACGGCGATCCGATCATCGCCAGCGGTGGTGATCTCGGTCCGATCTATTACTGATCTCCTGGCCACAAGCCGTCCACCGGCCGACGCGAACGAGCTCCGGACCGGTCCGAACCACATCGACCACACACGAATTGAAGGGCGGGCAACCATGGCTCGTATCGGCTATCCGGAACTTCCCGCGGACGAGGTGACAGTCAACATCGTCCGCATGCTCAGGCATTCAGCCGATATCGGCTCCGCCGTCAACAAGTTGGGCGCAGCCCAGTTCGCCGCGGGAGCACTGCCCGCGGTCGACCGTGAGCTGGTCATCATGAACAGCGGCGTAGCGTTCTCGGCCCCGTACGAATGGGAGCAACACATCTCCATCTCACGATCGGCGGGAGTCACCGACGCCCAGCGCGACGCGCTGGCCGCCCGCGACCTCAGTTCCAGCGAGTTCACCGAGGCCCAGCGCACCCTGCTCGCGTTTGCCGACAGCGCCGCACGATCACCCGAGGTGCCGGACGAGATCTTCGAGGCGGCGCGCGGCCACTACACCGACCAACAACTGGTCGAGACCGTCATCATGGTCGGTTTCTACTTCCTCATTGCCCGCGTGAGCACCGTCTTCCAGCTGGAGATCGACCCACCCGACGACAGCTCGGTGCTCAGCACGATCGTGGACGAATACAAGACTTCCCAACAGCACATTCCGACATCTTGAGAAAGCGCCGGGATGAACCGACCCCCGACGCCTGGGGCCGTGATGTTGACTTGGCGCTGCTGGAGGCCCTGCTGGCCTCCACTGACGCCGGCGGGATTCGGACCGTGCAGTCCGGCGTCTTCCCGGAGAACACTGCCGACCTTGCTCGCCATGTCAAAGTGGGCACCGAGCTGCCGAACTTCGCTGCTGCCGGGCTGAAGCCCCTTGGCAGTATCCGCCGTACCGGCCGGACGACGCCCCGTCCTGGGTGCCTCGCTGACGCGGCCGGGTTGCCGGTAGCCGAGACGCGCACATAACCTCGCGCCCATGACCAGCGAGCAGACCGCCCAGTCCGGGGCGGCGTCCCGGGGCAGGCCGAGAGACCCCGCGGTGGAGAGCGCGATCCTCAGGGCGACCTTGGAGCGGCTGGCGGCGGACGGATACGCGCGCACGTCGCTCGGAGACATCGCCAAGGCGGCCGGCGTCACGCGTCCGACGATCTACCTGCGCTGGGCGAACCTGCACGAGCTCGTGGTCGATGCGCTCGGTCTGATCGCACCGGGCGCGGCCGGTGCCGATGTGGACGGACTCGACCCGCAGGACGCCCTCAAGGCAGCCATGCGCGCGGTGATGCCGGAAGAGGTGCGGGAGCGGGGCCTGGGTCTGATGGGCCACATCCTGGCTGACGCCGGACGCCACCCGGACCTGCTGGAGATCTTCCGGGAGCGGACGATCGCTCCGCAGCTGAACATCCTGATCGACACGATGCGGCAGTTGCAGGACCACGGCTCGGTCAAGGCGGACGTCGACGTCGAGGTCCTGGCCGACCTGTGCCTGGGCAGCTACCTCGCGACCTTCCTTCGCACCGGCGAGCTCGATCCCGCCGAGGCCGACCGGGTGATCGACACCCTGTGGCCGTTGATCAGCACCGACGGCTGAAACCCCTCCCCGGCGATGACGCGGCAGGCCGCGGCGGAAGGTTCCGCCGCGGCCTGCCGGCATTGCTGCCCGGGTTAGGACCCGAGACCGAGCAGTGTGGCGGCGTTGCCACCGGCCACCTTCTGTTTGTCGGCGGGCGCGAGCGGCAGCGCGTCGAGCACGGCGCGGACCGGACCCATCTGGGTGAGCGGGTAGTCGACGCTGAACAGGACCCGGTCGACGCCGAAGACCTGCAGGGCGCACAGGACGGGCGGCAGCGCGGTGAGGGCGCTGGTGGTCACCCAGAAGTTCCGCAGGAAGTAGGCGGACGGCAGTTCCGCGAGCCCGGTCCGTTCCGGGAGCAGGAATTCGTCGATGCGGGCCATCATGAACGGCAGCATTTCCCCGCCGTGCCCCAGGACCACGCGCAGATCCGGGTGGCGCTCGAAGACGCCGGCCAGGACCATGCGCAGGCTGTGGAGCCCGAGTTCGGAGTGCCAGCCCCAGGAGGCCGTCTCGAGGAGGTGGCCGACGACCGGCGTGAAGCCGTCGAACAGCAGGTTCCGCAGGGCCTGCGGCGGTGCGGCAGGGTGGAGGTAGAGCGGCACGCCGAGCTGTTCGATCCGGGCGAGCAGCGGCTCGAACCGGGGGTCGTCCAGGAAGGCGCCGTTGGTGCCGAATGTGCTGTTCACCAGTGCCCCGGCGAGGCCGAGCTCGCTCACGGCCCGGTCCAGTTCGTCCGCGGCGGCTCGGGGGTCGTCCGTGGGCAGCGCGGCCCATCCCATGAATCGCGTCGGGTGTTCCCGCACGGCCTTGGCCAGCAGGTCGTTGGAGTTCCGGGCGGTCTGCACCGCCTCCTGACCGGTGAGCAGTTGCACGCCGGGCGAGAGGAGGGAAAGGACCTGGATGTCGATTCCGTGGGCGTCCATCTCCTGGAGCCGCCCTTCGCCGAGGTCGTCGAGTTGGCCGGCCAGCCAGTCCCCCTGCATCTCAGGGACCCACTTGCTGACTGCCGGAACTCCAAAGTGTTCTTCAAGGGTGATCGTCTTCATGTCCCCATCGTGCGATTCATTTACAGCCTAGTCAAGTAAATTATTATGAGGCCGGACACCAGACGCCGGCTTCGGCTCCGGTCGCGCCCGACCGGGCCGGCCGGATCGTGAGGAGCCGGCCGCCGCAGCAGCGCAGCACATCGGTCCACTGCCCGGCGAAGACGTTCTCTTCGCGCTCCAGCGGTTGCGGTAGAACGAGGCGACGATCCGGACTTTCCTCCCGGATCATCCGGTGACCCGCCCGGCCGGCGTTGCCGGGATGAGCCTTGTCCCTGGCGGCACGCCTTCCTGCGTTGCCTATGGGTGTCCGGCACCACTCGCGAATCCGGCCAGCACGAGCGCGATTGCGGCGTCCACCTCGGCCGTGAGCGCCCCGTGCGGCGGAGCCTCTTGGGAGAGCCGTCGCACGACTGCGCCCTGGAAGACGTCGTAGAGCACGTCCACGGTCAGGGCGGGATCGACAGAGGGTGCCGGTCCGTTGTCCGGCCGCTCCCGTTGAGAGGCGAGCAGCCAGTCGCGCAGTTCCGCGGAAAGCTGCGAGCGGTGGGCCGGTGCGCCGTGTCCGCGCAGCAGCCCGGTTGTCATCTGCCGGGTCTCGTCCCAGTCCCGCTCCGCCCGCAGGGCCAGCTCGTGGAAATACGCCCGCACCCGGTCTGCGGCGGAGGCGATGTGGTCGACGTCGCGGACCAGAGCGAACACCGACTCCCCGACTCGTACGGCCCACTCGGTGGCGATGTCCGACTTCGCGGGGAAGTGATTGAACGCGGTCCGCCGGACCACGCCGGCCTCGGCCGCGATCTCGTCCATCGTGGCGGCGTCGTAGCCGCGCGATGCGAACACCTTGATCGCTGCCGCGTAGACGCGCTCCCGGTTGACCTGGGCGTTGCGCGTCCTGCCGTCTTGCTTCTCACCCTCCGCCTGCCTCATGTTGACATTATTGCACTCCAGTGCAACCATCGAACTTGTTGCACTGGAGTGCAATTTGATGTGAGGAGAACGCGTCATGGACAAGATCAACGGCTGGGTGGACATCCACGCGCATTTCACCCCGCCGACCACGGCCGAGGCCCGGGAAACCCAGTGGCGCCAACTGAGGGACGCACACCTCCTGACGCCCGAGCCCCACCACTGGCGACCCGAGATGATGCTCGCCGCCATGGACGGCCTCGGCATCGCCACGCAGATGCTCAGCCCGGCACTACTCGATGCCCCGCTTCCGCAACTGCGCGCCTGGAACGACTACGGTGCCCAGCTCGTCGCCGACCACCCCGGCCGCTTCGGCCTGCTCGCCGGCTTGCCCACGGACGACCCCGACGCAGCTCTGGCCGAGATCGCGCGTGGCGACACCGAAACTCACCCTGACGGCTACATCCTGTTCACCCGCTGGGCAGGTGTCGCGCTCGGGGACCCACGTCTGGCGCCGATATGGGAGGAGCTCGACCGGCGCTCGGCCGTGCTGTTCGTCCATCCGAGCGCCGTAGCGCCCGTGTTCCGGCAGACCGCCGTCCTGGTCGAGTTTCCGTTCGAGACCACCCGGACCGTTGTGGACCTGCTCTACGCAGGATTCTTCCGCCGGTACCCCCGTCTCACCGTCGTCCTCGCCCACTGCGGCGGCGCCCTGCCCGCGCTCTCCGGCCGCCTCGGGCTGCTGGGGGCGGAGGAGTACGTGTTCAACCCACTGGGCCTGACCGCCGAGGACATCCGCACCGACCTGGCGAAGCTCTACCTCGACACCGCCGCGTCCGGCACCGACGCCAACCTCGCCGCAGCAGTCACGATGGTGCCCCGCGACCACATCGTCTACGGGGCCGACGCCGGAGTCCCCTGCTCGAACGAGAACAACATGAAACGCAACATCGACGCGCTCCGGAACTCCCACGTCCTCGCACCGCAAGAAGTCGAGGAACTCGGCCGCCGAGCCTTCGACCTCTTCCCCGCAGCCGCCCAACGCCACCGCGACGCCATCGCAGCACCAGCCTGAGAGGCCGACGAATCCGACTGGACAGTGAACTACACGGACCAACCAATTTAGGACAACCATGCGCATCGACGTGCACGCTCACCTGTGGAGCGAGCAGTATCTGGAGCAACTGGGCGGAGGCGGCGAGCTCACGCAAGCCCAGCGGGGGCTGGGCGCCGGAGCGACCGACGAGGACCTGGCCGCCCGGTTCGCTCAGATGGACGCGGCGGGGGTCGACGTCCAGATCCTGTCGGCCACACCGTTCTCGCCCCATCTGCCCGACGAGGCGGCCGCCGTCCGCGCCGCCCGGACCGGCAACGACGAGTACACCGCCGTCGTCGCCGAGCACCCGGACCGGTTCCGCGCCTTCGCCGCCCTGCCGCTGCCGCACGTCGACGCCTCGATCAAGGAGCTCACCCGAGCCCTGGACGACCTGGGCATGGCCGGCGTGGGGATCACCACCTCCGTGCTCGGCCGCGGCCTCGACGACCCGGCCTTCGAGCCGGTGTACGAGGAACTGAACCGGCGCGGCAGCGTGCTGTACGTGCACCCGGCCGGCGCCGGGGCCGGCTCGGACCTGATCGCCGGCCACAACCTGACCTGGTCGATCGGCGCCCCCATCGAGGACACGGTGGCGGTCATGCAGCTGATCCTGGCCGGCATCCCCAGCCGCTACCCCGACATGAAGATCATCATCTCGCACCTCGGCGGCGCGCTGCCGATGGTGCTCAACCGCGCCGACCACCAGGTCCCGTGGGAGTCCCCCGGCACACCCGAACTGCCCAGCGTCGCCGCCCGCCGGATGTGGTTCGACACCGTCGCGCACGACCACGCCCCGGCACTGCGGGCCGCCGTCGACACCCTGGGCGCGGACCGCCTGGTACTCGGCACCGACTTCCCGTTCCAGGCCAAAGCCGAGTACCAATCGGCGATCGACTACATCAGCCGGGCCGTGAGCGCCGAGCAGGCGACCACCATCCTGGACACCAACGCAGCCGCGATCTTCGGGCTCCAGGCAGGGCATGATCGCCGGCTGTGACGTGCGTCTGCCTTACCTGATCTTCCACCCCGGGCCGGAGGGGTCAGGCGGTGCGATCTCGGCCGGTGCGCGCCATGTCCCTGAGGGCACCGGCGAGGTACTCGAGTGACAAATCCACCTCTCGCAGGGACGGGGTCCGGTTGAGGTGACCGTGGGGCATGCCGGTGGCGAGGTACGCGTCCGCCGCCACCCCCACCTCGGCCAGCTGCTCGAGGAGCAGCTCCCCGGAGCCTCGCAGGTCGTCCAGCTCACTGAGCACCACGCTTGTCGGCGGCAAGCCCGAGAGGTCAGCTGCACCGGGTATCGCGTCGGCAGGCAGGTCGGAGATGCGCCCGACGTAGTTGCGCACCGTCTCCGCGATCGTTGCCGGCTCGAAACGCATCGCCAGCGGCAGCAGCTGCATGTCGGCCGCGGTGCTGCTGTCGAGCGCAGGGACCGGGAAGTGCGCGAAGGGGTACGCCAGCAACAACCGGTCCGGCCGGCGAGGCGAGGCGCGGTGGCGAAGAGCCGTCGAGAGCGCGAGCGTGGCGCCGGCGCTCGCACCACCGAGTGCGTAGGAGCCGGCCTCCGGACAGCCCTGGTCGACCACCCAGCACCACGCTGCTTCCGCGTCGTCGACGGGTACCGGGTACCGCACGCCGTCCCGCGCGAGCCGGTACCCGACCGTCACCACCGTGACGCCCGCTCGGGCTGCCAGTTCGACCGCGACGACGTGCGACTCGGGCATGTCGACGTCCCCGCCGGAGAACCCGCCTCCGTGCAGCCAGACCAGCACGGTCTCCTGGCCTGCGGGCGATCGGTAGCTGCGGATGGGAATGCGACCGCGCGGACCGTCGATCGTGCGATCCTCGATCGAGACGCCCGGTGGCGTCACCCACGCGGCCGGGTCGACTTCGAACTCGGCAAAGCGGTGGGCCGCGGCCGGGTCGTCACGATCGGCCCAGCTCAGGCCCTCGAGCAGATGGACTTTCGCGGCGAGAAAGGAGTCGAGCGGCACAGCAACCTACTTTCATCACTAGCGAAGGACGGACAGTGCACCGTCGGCAAGCCGTACTGAGATCGCGATCCCGCGATCTTCGGCATCGTCGGCGATCGTCAGCTCGTAGACCCCGTCCTTCTCGACCAGATCGTCGGCACCTTCGTCGTACGACAGCCAAGCCTGCGGCTCGACCACCACGGGAACTTCCACGCTCTCCCCCGGCGCCAGCGACGCGCGCCGGAACGCGACGAGCCGCCGAGGCTCGGTGGCGGTCGTCTCCGGCCGCACGTAGACCTGGATCACGGCTTCCGTCGCCCGGCCCGACGTTTCGCTGACCCGCAAGCGAAGCCGGACCGAGGCTCCTTCGACGTCCGTCCCGATCAACTCGTTCGCATGGGCGCCGTACGAGAGCCCGTGACCGAAGGGGAAGAGCGCCGGCTTGCCGGCGGCGGCGAGGTGGCGGTACCCGACCAGGGTGCCCTCGTCGTAGGCGACAACTTCGGGGAACGAACCGGTGTCCGGGCGACCCGGGAGATCAGCGGTCGCCACCGGGAAGGTCACCGGAAGGCGCCCACCGGGCGCGACGTCGCCGAAGACGATGTCCGCGAGCGCGTTGCCGAACTGTTCGCCCGGATACCACATCTCGAGCACGGCCCCGACTTCGTCGATCCAGGGCATCAGGACCGGCCCCGGCGTGTTGAGCACCACGATCGTCCGGGCGTTCACCGCCGCGATCCGCTCGACTAGGACGTCCTGATCACCAGGAAGGCCCAAGCCCACACGATCCATCCCCTCGCCCGATGCCGCGTTCACGAGGACGATCGCCGCATCGCACCCGGCCGCCACGGCGGCCGCCTCCTCGTGCATGGCCGCCGGGTGCTGCCACCCGAGCCGGACTCCGGGAACGAGGTCCACCTCGGCCATCCCGATCGCGGGCCCGGGCTCGTAGGTCAACTCGAGCAGCACGCCTTGGTGCGCGGGCAGGGTGACAACAGCCTGCAAAGGGCAAGCCGGACCGCCGAGAAATCGGGAAGCCTCCCGCGCCCCGGCCATGACTTTCGTTCCGTTCACTGACAGTTCAGCGTGGCCGCCCACCAGCAACGAGAGCCGATAGTCACCACCCTGCTCGACAGTCAGGAACGTGCGCAGGGTGGCCTTCCAGGCACCCGCCACTCCCTCGGGCGCACCGCTGAACGACATCGTCGAGAGGACGTCTCGACGCTCTTGCTCGACTCCCCGCTCGTCCCGGTACGACAGCACGAGCTCGACGCCGGCACCGGCACCGTCCGGTGTCGTGAAGAGCTCCGCCGGGACGTCGGGCAGCGGTGCGTCTCCGAGGCTGCCCTGCGCGACTGCCAGCCGTACCTGTTCGCCGGCGCGCGCTTGAAGACCGGCGAGAGGCGTGACGAGTCGTTGCGCTTCGAGAGAGACCGAGGCGGAGCCGCCCATGACATAGATCGCGTCGAGACCGGATGGGCCGACGACGGCGATCGAGCCGACGTTTCCGTCGAGCGGAAGCAAACCTTCGACGTTCTTGAGCAGCACGGCTCCACGAGTTGCCACGCGACGGGCGAGATCGCGATGTGCCGCGGTGGATGCGGGACCATCGCTGGTCGCCGTCGCGCGGTCCATCGTCCCGCTCGCGATCATGGCTCGGGCGACTCGACGGACCGAGGGAGCAGGATCGATGCCGCTTCGACGGACGATCTCGGCCGTTCGGCCGGAGTCTCCTTCGATCCCGGGCAGGTCCAGCCCCGCGCGCCAGGCCGACTCGACGTCGCGGACCGCGAAGATGTAGTCGGGCGCGAAGAATCCCAGCCAGCTCCAGCGCCTTCTCGGGATGTCCAAGAGGTCGCTCGACTCGCAGGTGTAGTGGCCGTTCAGCCGGTTGTAGGACCCCATGAAGGCCCAGGCGCCGGCATCGGCGACCCGGCGGAATGGCCAGAGGTAGGTCTCCCAGAGGGCAGCCCTCTCGAGCCGGATGTCGACGCTGTCGCCACGCTCGAGGACTGGTCCCCAGCCGGTGCGGCGGGACTCGAAGTTGTTGGCCACGAAATGCTTGACCATGACGAGGACGCCATTGTCCTGCACTCCGCGCACGTACGCCTCTCCGATACAGGCGACCAGCTCGGGGGCCTCACCGTAGCCTTCGGGGAGCCGTCCGCCCGACGGGTCACGTGCGATGTCCAGACTCGGTCCCAGGAGACAGTTGTGCTGCGCGTGCTTGGCCTCCGCGGCGAGGACCCGTCCGTAGCCGTAGGCCTCCGCCAGGTCGAACGTGGCCGCAAGGGCAACTGCGACCGGCAATGCCGTCGCGCCTTCCACTTCTCGCAGACCGCAGGGGCCATCGGTGTACGCCGGAGCCGGAACTCCCCGTTGCACGAACGGACGGAAGTCGTTGCAGACGATGGATACCAACTCGTCGTAGTCCAAGTCCTCCATGATCGCAGCCACGCGATCCTCCGCTGACAGGCTTTGGTCCGACCATGCTCCGGTCCGGCCGTTCAGTGCGCCTCCCCCAGACTCGGGCATCGTCGTGTCATCGAGTGGCATCGAGAACTCCCGGGTCATCGGCTGGGGCACGGAAGGGGCACTCGAAAGAGTGCGGGCCAGGACCGACCTCGACGGCCGCGCGGCCGGGTAGCCGGACTCGCGCAACGGTGCCGGTGGGCACCACGACGTCCACGGACAACACCTCGCCGGCACGACGCCACGAAACCTCTGCGCGGCCATACGGCGTCACGTGGGCGGTCCTTGCGGACGTGAGGCCACCACCGGGGTGTGGCGCGACATCGAGCACGCGATAGCCGGGGGCGCCGGGAGCGAGCCCGCCGACCACGCGGTGCATCCAGTCGGCCACGGCCCCGAACGCGTAGTGGTTGAAGGACGTCATCTCGCCCGGGTTGATACGTCCGTCCGGCAAGAGTGCGTCCCAGCGCTCCCAGATGGTGGTGGCGCCCATGGTGACCGCATAGAGCCACGAGGGAGGTTCCGTCTGGTTCACCATGCCGTACGCGTCGTCAACCGCGCCAATCCTAGTGAGTGCGTCGAGGATCAGTGGCGTCCCCAGGAATCCCGTGGCGATCCGGTGCCCTTTGCTCCGGACCGCTTCCACGAGCTGTTCTGCAGCCACGCGCCGCTCACGGTCGTCGGCCAGCAGTGCGAACTCCAGGGCCAATGCGTACCCGGTTTGCGAGTCACCGAGGAGGCTGCCGTCCTGCCTGACGTAGTTGTCCCGAAAGGCCTGTCGCACCGTTTCGGCAAGGTCGGCGTACTTGGCCGCGTCGGCGTCCTCGCCGAGCAGGGTTGCCACTCGCGAGAGGAGATCGGCCGAGCGCGCGCGGTAGGCGGTAGCGACGAGGATCGGATCGGTCGACGCGGCGGCGGGGTCCTCGGGGGGCGCTGCCGGGTCGAGCCAGTCTCCCAGCTGCGCGGCCGGCTCGTCGAACAATCCCCGGGTTCCCAGGATGTTGGTCACCCCGTCCACCCAGCCGCGCATGCTCGAGTACTGCCGGCGCAGGATTTCCCGGTCTCCGAACCGCTGGTACAAGACCCACGGCACAATCACCGCAGCGTCGCCCCAGCCCGCATAGGGCGTGACCTCGCCCCGGGACCGGTTTATGTCGACCCATGGGACGAACATGGGCACGATGCCTTCGGGAGTCTGATCGGCAGCCAGGTCCTTGAGCCAGGACGAGAGGAATCCGGCACAGTCGTACAGGTAGGCCGCGGTCGGCGCGAACACCTGGATGTCCCCGGTCCAGCCGAGCCGCTCGTCACGCTGCGGGCAGTCGGTGGGAACGTCCAGGAAGTTGCCGCGCATCCCCCACACCACGTTCTCGTGCAACCTCGTGAGCAGCGGGTCGGAGCACTCGAACCAGCCGGTGCGCTCCATGTCCGAGTGGTACACGACCGCCTTGACCGCGTCCGGATCCAGTTTTCCGGACCCGCCGGTCACCTCGGCGTACCGGAAGCCGTGGAAGGTGAACCTCGGCTCCCATGACTCCGCGGTCTCGTCTCCCCGGAGGATGTAGCTGTCCGTCGAGGTGGCGGTGCGCAGGGGTCGCACCGCCGGCTCGCCGTCCTCCAGGACTTCGGCGTGGCGGAGAGTAACGGCGGTGCCCGCGGGGCCACGCACCTTGATGCGGAGCTTTCCGACGAGGTTCTGCCCGAAATCGAGCAGGGCCCGCCCGGAGGAAGAGGCGATCACCTCTCGCACCGCCACTTCCTCGACGGCACGCACGGGCGGACCGTCGGGTGCCACCAGGATGCCGACGTCGAACTCGGCCGGGGAACAAGGAAACCAGTCGGTGTCGTCGAATCCCGGAAGCGACCACCCGGGCGGCTCGAGCCTCGCGTCGTGAAGCTCGCCCTCGTACAAGTCCGCCTTCAGGATCGGGCCCGTAGCGCCGCGCCACGACCCGTCGGTGGCCACGACGATTCGCTCTCCATCCTTGAGCACCACCTCGAGCTGCGCGAGCAGTCCGAGCTGGCTGCCGTAGACGTTTCGCTTGCCTTCAATGAAGGTCAGCCGGCCGCGGAACCATCCGTCGGCCATCCTCGCGCCGAGGACGTTGTCGCCGTCGCGAAGCAGATCGGTCACGTCATAAGTCTGGTAGCGAAGGCGGCGGCGGTAGGTGGTCCAGCCGGGAGTGAACGCCTCGTCGCCGACCGGGCGGCCGTTGATCTCGGCCCGGTACAGCCCGTGCGCCGTGACGTAGAGCCGTGCCGACGCGGCCCCCCTCGGCAGCCGGAACGCACGCCGCACCAAGGGCGCCGGGTCCGCGTGTGGCGTGATCATCCACGCGTTCCAGTCGGCAGGCTCCACCAAGCCGGCCTCGACGATCGACGGATCGCTCCAGGCCGACTTCGTGCCATCGACGCCCCAGACGCGCACCCGGACGGTTTTCCGCTCTCGCGATGTCAACGGTGGGGCCGGCCAAGGCACCAGCACCGACTCAGCCGAGTCCACTCGACGCACATCTGCGTCGATCATCAGCTCGTAACCAGCCTGGCGCCACGACGGGCCCGCGGTGACACGCCACGACAGCCGCGGTGCCGTTTCAGCTACGCCTAGTGCCGATCGGTGCGCTTCGAACCGCACGGGAGACACACGAGGCCCTTCGGACACGACACTCCTAAGCCTTATCGGTTGCCGACTTCAGGGCCTGCGAAGCTGCCTGGACGGTGGCGAGCTGGTCGAGCAGGAACGCAACGGTGGTATCGATGACGGCGTCGATGTCGCCGCCGAAGAAGCCGTGGTCGGCTCCCTCGACGAGCTCGAGCTTGTTGGGGACGCCGGCCTCGTCGAGCGCACCGTGGTACGCAATGCTCTGCTGGTGCGGGACCACTTGGTCGAGGGTGCCGTGGACGAGCAGGGTCGGCGCGGTCGCGTCGCCGATGTGCGCGATCGGGCTGGCGTGCCGGGCGAGGTCGGGGCGCTCGCCGACGGTGTGACCGATCAGGCGCGATTCCGGTGAGTCCGCGGCGCTGTGCGCGGTGAAGGGCGTGCCGGGGATGCTCTCGGCCTCCATCGTGTCCAGCCGGGTGGGCGGGTACCAGCCGACGCTTGCGGATACGGCGGAGGAAGGGCCGGTCAGGCCGACGGTGCCCTCGAGCTCCGGCACGGTCGTGTTGGTACCGAGGAAGACGGCGAGGTGGCCGCCGGCGGAGGCGCCGAGGCTCGCGATCCGGCCGGGGTCGATGCCGGCGGCGGGCGCCGCGGTGCGCAACCACCGGATCGCGGCCTTGACGTCGTGCAGCTGGGCGGGGAAGGCCGCCTCGCCCGAGAGCCGGTACTGGATGGCGGCGACCGCGAACCCCTCCTCGTGCAGTCGCGCCCGCACAGCGCCGAAGTCGTCGAGGCCGCCGAGCTGGATGTTCTTGGTTCCGCCCAGCCAGGCGCCACCGTGGATGAGCACGACCAGGGGAACCGGTCCGTGCGCGTTCGGGACGCTGAGGTCGAGAAGCAGCGGCCGGTAGCCGGCGACGAGGGCGTATTCGACGTCCCGCCACCACCGGACACCGTCGGTCTCGACGGGCGTGAGGACCGCGGCATCGACGAACGCGGGGGGCACGCCGTCGATGGGCACACGCAGCGGGGTCTTGATCGTCATCGGTTCTCCATGGGGGACAGCGCGACCCGCGGTATCGACCGCGACTCGTGGCCGGCTTGGCGGCTGCGGCGTGCGCTCCTGAGGCAGGCGCGGACTTTCCGGGCGAGCTCGAGCCCGGGCTGGTGGGCACCGGCGGGGGTGGGGACGCGACTGGTGTAGCCGAACGCGAGGTCGCGGGCGGGGTCGGCGAAGCCGATGGCGCCGCCGGCGCCGTCGTGGCCGAACGCCCACGGGCTTCCGTAGTCGAGGCGGGCGTCGGGGACCTGGAACACGAGTCCGAACCGGGTCTCGATGCCGAGGACGAGGTCGGTGCCGTTGGCTTGGATCTGGCTCATCCTCCGGAGCGCCTCGACCGGGAACAGACCGTCGCCGAGGCCTTGGGCGTACAGGTGAGCCATGCTTCGTGCGTTCCCGAACCCTCCGAACCCGACCGGTCCGTTCGCGACCACGAGCGGGTGGCGGACGAGCTCGCGCATCGGCGGCATGAGGCCACCTCCGAAGGCCAATCCGACCAGGCTCATCGGCTCCGGCTCATCCGGTTGCTCCTCGTCCGCCTTCGGGGGCAGCACCTCCACGATGCGTGCCTGGTCGGCTTCGGGGACGCCGAAGTGGAAGTCGGCTCCGATGGCGTCAGTCACGTTGGCGCGGAAGAACGTCTGCAACGACGTGCCGGTGATGCGCTCGACGAGCTCGGCCATGATGGTGCCGATGGTGACGCCGTGGTAGCCGTGCGCTGCCCCGGGCGCCCACAGCGGTGAGGCTGCGGCGAGCCGAGCGGCGAGGTCGTGGTGTTCGACGACGTCCTCGATGGTGAACCCACCGGCGACTCCGATGAGCCCGGCTTGGTGCGACAGCGCAGTGCGGACGGTGACCGCGTCCTTGCCGGCGGCGGCGAACTCGGGCCAGTAGCGCGCGACCGGGGCGTCCGGGTCGAGGTCTCCGGAGCCGAGGAGCAACGACAGGCTCAACGCGGCGATGCCCTTGCTGCAGGAGAACACGCTGATGAGGCTGTCCGCGGCCAGGTCGTCGCCGACGATGAGGTCGACGACCGTTTCGCCCTCGTGGACCGCGCAGACGTGCGCGTTGTACGTGGGGTCGGCCTCGCCGAGTGCCTCGAGGGCGTCCGCGATGGACTCGAACCCGGCAACCGTCACGCCCTTCACACCGCTCATGCGGCCTACCTTCTTGAATGGATCTCGCGAGTTCGCGACTCCGAGATCGCGCGGGTGGGGCAGGGATGGTTCTCAGCCCTTGATGCCGCCCTCGGACAAACCACCGATCACCCGTCGTTGGACCAGCAGGTAGAGGAGGATCAACGGCAAGCTGGTGAGGACGATGTGGGCGAAGATCAGGTTCCAGCGCATCGCGGAGACGTCGGTCGATGCCGAGGCGAACTGGTACAGCGCGAGAGGCAGGGTGGCCCGCTCGGAACCTTGGAGCAAGAAGGACGCGAAGAAGAAATCGTTCCAGGTGGAGATGATCAGGATGACGCAGCCGACCAGCAGCACGGGAACCAGCAGCGGCAAGATGATGATCCGGTAGACCTGCAGGCGGTTCGCGCCGTCGGTCAACGCTGCTTCTTCGAGGTCCCGTGGCAGGGCCTTGATGAAGCCGGTGGCCAGGAAGACGACCGTGCCTATCCGGGTGCCGGTCATGACGAGGAAGTAGCCCAGCCGGCTGCCGTCGATGTGCAGGGTTTGCAGCTCGTAGACCGTGGGCAGGATCGCCGGTGGCAAGAGGATGGAGAGCACGGTCAGGCTGTACGCGATCTTCATCGGCAGCGAGGACGAGCGCGCGTAGGCCCATGCGGCCATGGAGCCGAGCACGACCACGACGACCAGGGTGGGGACGATGACCAGGAGGCTGTTCGTCAAGGCCCGGCCGTAGTGGCCCTCGCCGAGCACGGTGGAGTAGTTGTCCCCCAACGCCCACTTGGCGGGCAGTGACAGCGAGAGCGAACTCGCTTCGCTCAGTGGCTTGGCCGAGTTGACGAGCAGCAGCCACAGCGGCAGCACCACCCAGGGCAACGCGACCAGCAGCAGGACGAGGGGACGGATCAGGCGGCGGGACGTCTTGCTGATGCTGGTCATCCTTCGATCTCCCGTCGGCGCAGGAAGAAGATGAGGGGCACGCCGATCACCAGCACCAGGATCGTGACGATGAGGCTCAGGGCGCTGGACGTGCCGAAGAAACCGCTGGCGTACTGGTTGAACATGGCGACGTTGAGGACGGTCGTCGCGGTGCCGGGGCCGCCGTGCGTCGTCGCCATGGCGATGTCGAAGGCGTTCAGGGCACCGAGCAGCGTCACCACGACGGTGAAGGTGAATGCCGGGGCGAGGAGCGGGAACCGGATCTTCCAAAAGCGTTTCCAGCCGTTGGCGCCGTCGAGGGTGGCCGCCTCGATCAGCGACGCGGGAATGGCGTTCAGGCCCGCGATGTAGACGAGCGTGATCAGCCCGCTCCACTTCCAGGCGTCGATGAAGGCGACGGACGCCAATGCGCTGCCGGAGTGGCCCAGCCAGGCGTATTCGAAGCCCGGCTTGACGATCCCGATCGCCTTGTTGAGCGGGCCGGACGGCGCCAGGATCGCGCTCCAGATGTAGCCGGCCGCGACCGGTGCGATCAGGACCGGGACGAAGAACAGGGAACGGAAGAACCCGTTGACCCGCGTGCGGCGCTGGAGGAGCAGGGCCGCCGACAGGCTGAAGACGTTCTGCACCAGCATCGCGATCACGGCGTAGATCAAGGTTGCGCGAATGGCGTTCCAGAGCAGGTCCTGGTCCGCCAGCGTCCGGAAGTTGTCGAGTCCGTTCGCGGTGATGGCATCCGAGTAGCCGCTCCAGTCGGTGAAGGCGAAGCGGATGTTCAGCACGAACGGCACGATGAAGAACCCGGCGACCAGGACGAAGGCCGGCAGCGCGAAGGGCCACCACCGCCGAGCCGGACCTGGCCTGGGTGATCCCCGGCGCCGAGGCGGGCGGACCGTGCGCCCACCGGCCCCGGGTCCGGTGCCGGGGTCGATGGCCGTGACGTCCGTGCGGCCGGCCGTCGAGTCGTCGTCGAATCGGGTCATCGCAGCATCTCCACGCACGGTCGCCTACCAGCCGGGAAGCTTGGCCGTCTTGGCGCCCTGGGCCAGTGCTTTCTGCGCGAGCCCACCGACCTGCTCCGGCGAATACTGACCGCTGAGCAGCCCGGTCATCCAGGCGATGGACTGCGAGTTGAAGCCGACCAGGTTCGTGTTGAACGCGAGGGACCGGTTCGCCTCATAGGCCGCATGGATCTCCTGCTGGATTCCCGGCGTGTTTTCGGGCCCCTTCGCCCCGGTGAGGATCGGGAACGACCGCTGCGCGTTGACGTAGTCCTGGTAGCCGGCGCCGGTGATCCACTGCACGAAGGCCAACGCCGAGCTCTCCTTGTCGGTGTCGCCGGTCCGGGGGATGTACCAGGTGCCGCTGACCGACGGTGCCCACGCCGCGGTGGCGTCGGAAGCGGAGGGTGACGCCCAGCCGATGGCGTCACTGGTCTTGGCGAGGTCATCGCCGAACTGGGCGGCGAACATCGACACCAAATCGCTGTGCAGCGCGGTCATCGCCGTGGTCCCGCTGGCGACGGCCTTGATCGAGTCCTCGAACTTGGCGGTGGTGGCGTCCTTGTTGTAGCACCCCATGGACTGCAGCTTCTTGTACTCGGCCATCGCGGCGGTGAACGGGCCGGAAGGGTCGTCCATCGTGGTCTTCTTGTCCAGCAGTTCGGTCGAGTAGCCCTTCGCCTTCTCCGCGTCGGCGACGTACAGCAGACTCAGGATCTGTGTCGGCCAGCCCGAGCCGCCGCTCTCCCAGAGCGGCGTGACCGTCGGGTTCTTCTGCTTCAACGTGGTGCAGATGTTCTCGATGTCCGCGAAGGTCTTGGGCGCCGACAGGCCGGCGTCGGCCAGTGTCTTCTTGTTGTAGTAGAGACCGAAAAGCACTGGAGCCGAGGTGATCGCGGCGTAGACCTTCCCCTGGTACGAGCCGCCGCTCTGGTACACGTCGCCCGACTTGGCCACGTACGGCATCTTGGACATGTCGATCATGTTCGAGGCCGGGTTCAACGCCCAGAAGAGCGACGTGGCGTGGTACTCGAGGAGGTCGGGGCGGTCGCCGCTGGCCCACTTGGTCTGGACCTGGCTCTCGAACGAGTCAGCCGGGATCTTGACGATGTTCATCGTGACACCGAACTTCTTCCCGAAGTCGGTGTACGCGTCGGTCACATAGGCCGGGTCGGCCGCGTTCGTCCACACCGTGAGGCTCTTGGCCTTGACAGTGGCCGAGCCGTCGGCGGCGACGCCCGGCGTCGAGCCCCCCGAACTGCCGTTGTGGGCCGAGCAGGCCGACAGCGCGAGCCCGAATGCGGCGAGCACGCTCACGGCACGAAGCAACAGTTTCATGGCTGGTTCGACTCCTTCGTCGTCCGGGCGCAACCGGCGTACCGTGAAAAGTTGTGGACCGGTTTACATCGCCAGATGCTAGGTCCGGCCCCGCGCGGTCGTCAAGCGTCGGAAACCCGGTCATGGTCGAGCCACCACTGACCCGGTGGCTTCTAGTGACGGCGCGTTGACCTGCGAATGCGAATCACCAACCCTGGATCAGCGGCAGACGGTTGGCGGTTGTGGAGGTGCCCTGCGTTCCTGTAAAACGGTACACAATCGTTTGTTGCGACCTCGACGAGGAGACCATGAGGGCCACCGATCCGCGCAGTATCACCATTCGCGATGTCGCACGCGAGGCCGGCGTGTCGCCGGCAGCGGTCTCCAAGGTGCTCAACAACGCCTACGGGGTCAGCGACGCCATGCGTGAGCGGGTCACCGCGGCGACCCGGAAGCTGGGGTATCGCCCCAAGCCCGCCGCGCGGGCGATGCGGGGCCGGTCCTACACGATCGGCGTACTGCTGGCCGACGTGGCTTCGCCGTTCGCGCCGATGATCGTCGACGGGATTCAACGCGAGATCGACGACACCGGCCTGCAGGTCCTCCTCGGCCCGGGTGGTGCGTCGCCCGAGCGGCAGCAGCGAAGCATCGAAGCGATGGTCGACCGCCAGATGGACGGGCTGATCCTCATCGCCCCGAACGTGCCCACCACCTGGCTGGAAACACTGGCCGAGGAGGTCCCGGTCGTCGTCATCGCCCGTCACGGCAGGGGGCGCAACTACGACAGCGTGGTGGACGATGACGTCGCGGGCGCCGAGCTGGTCGTCAAGCACCTGAGCGAGCTCGGCCACGAGCACATCACCCATATCGCGCATCCGATCGGCAAGCTGCGGCGACCTTCGGTGTTGTCGCACACGGCGCGTGAGGACGGTTACTGCCGGGCCATGACCGACCGCGGGCTGGTCCCGCACGTCGTCACGACGTCCTACACCGAGGAAGGTGGCTACACCGCCGCGATGGCAGCCCTCCGTTCCGAGCGTCCGCCGACTGCCATCTTCGCCGGAGCTGACGTCGCCGCCTTCGGCGTGCTGCGCGCAGCCGCGGAGCTGGGGTTGGACGTGCCGGGGGACGTGAGTGTGGTGGGCTACGACAACGTTGCCATCTCGGGCTTGCCGCAGATCTCGCTGACCACCGTCGACCAGTCGGGAGAGCTCACCGGATCGATGAGTGCCCGGTTGCTGCGCGAACGCCTGGACGGCCGTGACAAACCGGTCACCTTCTCCGTCTCGACCCAGCTCGTCGAACGCCGCAGCACGGCGGTGGTTCGACCTGCCGACCCCAGTGGTGGGGTGTGAAGCCCGCCGTGCCGGTCGACGTCGCACCCAGTCCCCCGACGTTCGAGCATCACCGGGACGCGTTCGGGATCGGCGACGTACGGCCGCGCCTTTCGTGGCAGGTACCGCCGCCGGGCATCGCGTGGCGACAAGCGGGCTACGAGATCGAGATCAGCGACCCGGGCACGGCGACGGTCTCCAGGCACGTGCGGGATTCCGAAGCCAGCGTGTTGGTGCCCTGGCCCGGCCCGGACCTCCTTTCCGGTCAACGTCTCACCGTCCGGGTGCGCGTACGGGGAACGAGCGGTGAGTGTTCGCGCTGGAGCCGCCCCAGTTCCGTCGAGGCCGGCTTACTCGAACCGGGCGACTGGTCGGCCGACCTCATCCGGCCCGCGGGCGTCCACCCATCCCCCGTCTTGTTCCGGCGCGAGTTCACCGCCCAGCACCCGATCGTCGCAGCTCGCCTCTACATCACGGCCCAGGGCGTGTACTCGGTGCAGCTCAACGGCGCCCGAGTCGGCGAAGACACGCTGGCGCCCGGCTGGACGAGCTACGGCAGCCGCTTGCGCTACCAGACCTATGACGTCACCGATGCGCTGCGCACCGGCGACAACGCCATCGGGGTCACCGTGGCCGATGGCTGGTGGCGCGGGCGCCTCGGCTGGACCGGCCTGCGCAACGTCTTCGGCCACCGCCTCGGGCTGCTGGCGCAGCTCGTCATCACCCACGACGACGGATCGAAGACGACGCTCGTCAGCGACAGCGCCTGGCACTGGTCGACCGGGCCCGTGCAGACCGCTGACCTGTATGACGGAGAAACCTACGACGCCCGCCTGGCGCGTCCGGGATGGGCCGAGCCGGGCTACGACGACACCGACTGGAAACCGGTTGAAGCGACAGCAGCGCCAACCGAGCTGCTCTGCGCGCCGGATGGACCCCCCGTACGCCGGACCGAAGAGATCCCGGCCAGGCAGGTGATCACGACACCGTCGGGCGCGACCGTCCTCGACTTCGGTCAGAACCTCGTCGGTCGCCTCCGCATCCGGGTAACGGGGCCGGCGGGGACCGAGATCACGCTGCGGCACGCCGAGGTCCTGGAGAACGGAGAACTCGGCGTTCGCCCACTGCGCAGCGCCAAGGCCACCGACACCTACGTCCTGCGCGGCGACGTCAAGGGTGAGGTGTGGGAGCCGGAGTTCACCTACCACGGGTTCCGCTACGCCGAGGTCACCGGTTGGCCGACCGCGGTGAACCCCGCGGACGTCGTCGCCGTCGTGCTGCACACCGACCTGCGACGCACCGGATGGTTCGAATGCTCCGACGAGCGGGTCAACCAGTTGCACGACAACGTCGTCTGGAGCATGCGAGGCAACTTCGTCGACCTGCCGACCGACTGCCCCCAGCGTGACGAGAGACTCGGCTGGACGGGCGACATCCAGGTGTTCGCGCCCACGGCGAGCTACCTCTACGACTGCGCGGGCTTCCTCATCTCGTGGCTCAAGGACCTGGCGGCCGACCAGCGAGCTGACGGCGACGTGCCGGTGTTCATCCCCTTCGTGCCCATCCCCGGACAGACCGCCGGCGCGTTGGCCGGCCAAGCGGGCTGGGGTGACGCCGCGGTCATCGTCCCGTGGGTGCTCTACCAGCGGTTCGGCGACCTGGAAGTGCTGCGCACGCACTACGGCAGCATGTGTGCCTGGGTCGATCGCTTTCAGACCGGCGATCCGTCAGGGCACGGCGGCGACAACCAATTCCAGTTGGGGGACTGGCTCGATCCGAACGCGCCACCGGATGATCCGGCACGCGCCGAAACCGACCCCATCCTGGTCGCCACGGCTTACCGAGCACACGTCGCCCGTCTGCTCGCCCGCATCGCCGGGCTCCTCGACCAGGCGGCCGACTCCGGCAAGTACCACGACCTGGCCGACTGCCTTTCCGCGCGGTTCAACGACGAGTACGTCACGCCGAACGGCCGTCTCGTGAGCGACTCCCAAACCGCCTACGCCCTCGCGCTGAGCTTCGGCCTGCTCTCCGCCGACCGCGTGCCGCACGCCGCCGAGCGATTGGTCGAGCTGGTCCGCGAAAAGGGTCACCGCATCAGTACCGGTTTCCTCGGGACGCCGCTGATATGCGACGCGTTGACCCAGGCCGGCGCCCTGGATGACGCCTACCGCATGCTGCAGCAAACCGAGTGCCCGTCGTGGCTCTACCCCGTCTCGATGGGGGCGACCACGATCTGGGAACGCTGGGACAGCATGGTGCCCGACGGCCGCATCAATCCGGGCGAGATGACGTCCTTCAACCACTACGCACTGGGAGCGGTGGCCGACTGGCTGCACCGCGTCGTCGGTGGGCTTCGATCGACAGCGCCCGGCTTCCGCACCTTCGACGTCACCCCGCAACCGGGCGGCGACCTGAACTGGGCGCGCACCGCCCACGAGACTCCCTACGGCCTGGCCGAGGTGTCCTGGCGCCGTGCAGACAGCAGGTGGGAGGTCGACGTGACCGTGCCGGTCGGGAGCGAAGCGACGATCCGCCTCCCCGTGCCGGAGTGGACGCCCGTCGTGGTCGGTGCCGGTCGCCATCGGTTCACCCACCCGGACACGCCCGGCGCCCTCGGCGACGCCACGCCTCCGGCTCAACTCTGAAAACGGCCCCGCGCCCATCCACCGTGCGTCGCCGAACACCCGGCGCTGCTCGACGGGTCCCGGGATTCGCCGACCTGGACGCATTCGCGGTCGCCAGCGGTCTCGGGGAACCGCCCGCCCGTCGCGATCGAAGAAGTCGCCGTTCCGGGACCCACACAGGTCGATCAGCGTTCGGATCTACCGGATGGCCTCCGACGGTATCGAACCCGCCGTCGCTCGCGCACATCCGTAACCATCGGTGTCATGCCGCCATACAACAGGTACCGCCCACTTACGGTGCAACGCGGGTGATACGAGCTGAAATGCGGCTATTCGAGTGCACATCGGCGCCAAGCTCGTCACCGGCGGCAGGCGACTGCGTTCCGCCCTCGACCCGAACCCGCCTCAAGCATCGAGGTGCACGATGATCATTACCGCCCGCAGAGCCACCATGCCACACGCAGTCTCGCCGCGCCGCGCCGGTGCCCGGCGCCGCCGGCGGTCATGGAATGAGGTTCGCATCTTACGGGAGGATGTCCACGGTCGAGTTCCAAGATCGGGAGACGTCGTCGGGGTGGCAGCGAGAGGTCGCTGAGGAGACGGTCCGCGGGCACGGTGTCATCGTGGCGGAGTACTTCGACGAAGGATGTTCACGTCGGCTGCCCTGGCATCAACGGCCAGCCGCGGCCCAGCTGATCGCAGCAGCAGAGCGACCGGACCGTTCGTTCGACGCGGTCGTGATCGGCGAATACGAGCGCGCGTTCTACGGCGACTCGAACCGCAGCCCCGGCGCGGACCACCCCGTGAGGAACGACCTGATGCGGTGGTAGAAGACGTAGTGGTCGCACCAGCGCTCCACGTCGAGGAACGCGTCCGTCACCCGGTCGACGACACTCCGGATGCCGGACAGCGCCTCGGTGAGACGGGCGTGGTCCTCGCCCGCCACCGCGTGCTGGGCCTGCACGAGAAGAGGCAGCCCGGGGGCACCGGCGAGCTCGACACCCACCGTCGCCAGATAGAACCACTTCTCGTCCACACCGCCGAGGAACGTCAGCTGGGTGTCGATGTTGGACATGCTCAGCGGTTCACCGGCGTCGATGCGCCGCCAGTTGTTCAGGACCATGGAGGCGTGGGCGGCGATCGGAGCCCGGTCCAGGTCCTGGGCGAGCGCGTGGAGAGGCTGCGCCACCGGCGCCGGAAGCAGGTCCACGGGCGTCTCGGCGCCCCAGACGTAGGCGTTCGCCAGACAGCTCAGCAGCAGCATGGCCCGCTCCTGCTCCCCGGCCGACCGGAGGCGGTCCGGGGTGAGGACGGGCATCGACTCCACCGCCGGGCGCATGCGTCCGGTCATGACCAGCGCCGCGACGTTCCGCCCGAGCCGCTCCCAGGGCGCGTAGAACGCGGGCAACGCGTCCACCGGGTCCTCGCCGGGCACGAACCCGCGCTCGGCGTCGAAGGCGTACTCGCCCAGCGTGGCCACCCGGGGCCTGGTAGCGCGGCTGCGCGTCGTCTCGGGGATCACTGCGCGCCTCCTCGTGTGTCCAACGAGGTTCGCTCCCCGCACGGGGTTGTGCCTATGGGCGGCAGCACGAAGCCCACGTGTTCTGATTGGGGTAGAGCACAATGACCTTGTCCGGACGCGGGCTGCGGCGGTCTATGGTTATCCGGTGCCGCCTGCGGCGTTGACGTTGACGTAGCCCATCATGCCGTTGTCCTCGTGGCCGGTGATGTGGCAGTGGAACATCCACTTCCCGGTAAAGTCCGCGAAGCGGATCCGGATCACCACTTTTCCGGCCACGCCGTCGACCGCGTAGGGAACGGTCACCCCATCCAGGTAGTCGGCAGGCGGCTGGGCGACACCGTTCACGCTGAGGAGCTGGAACGGTGCGGTGTGGATGTGGAACGGATGGTTCTGGCCACTCGCGTTCGTGAGCGTCCATTCTTCGACGGTGCCGAGGGCGGCCGGTTCCGGGAACGTCGGCTGCATGTCGAACAGCTTGCCGTTGATGGAGAAGTTGTTGCCGCCGTCGTCGTTGAGTTCCACGCTGCGAGACCGGGCGACGGGTTCCCCGGACAGATCGGGCAGGGATCCGGGAAGCGGCCCGGCGATCTGGGGCGAGGCGGTCATGCCCGCCGGTCCAGCGCCGTCGCCCTGTTGGACATCGACCTTCATCAGGGTCGTGTCGGGGTAGTTGTCGGCGGTCGGCCCGGTCGAGTAAGCCAGGGTTCGCAGCCAGGTCGATCCGGGGGCTCCGGCGGTCACCAGGACGTCGAAACGTCCGCCGGGCGGCAACAGGAGGTGGTTCACCTGAGCCGGCGCCGCGGACGGATTTCCGTCCTGGCCGACGATCGTGAAGCTGCCGCCGTCGAGCTGGAGGTCGTAGGCGATGGCGTAACCTTCGTTGGCGATCCGCCACAACTGGGTTTCCCCGGCTGCCATGGTCAGCGTGGGCTGGTATTGACCGTTGACCAGGCGAACCGTCGCCGATGCGGGCTCGAGGACCCCGTCCGGGTAGACGATCGAATTGCCTTCCTTGACCTGGGCGTCCTTGAGCGCCAACGTGTGCGCGGTGACGCCGCGGTAGGCGGGCGGCAACGATTCGCGGTTGTCCCCGACGATGATGGTTCCCGACAGCCCGGCCCCGATCTGGCTCTCGGTTCCGTCGCAACGGCCGTTCGCCGGGTCGGCGGGCATCGTCATCCCCGGCATCGACTGGCCGCTCTTGGGGCACATGTCGTGGTCGTGGTACCAGTACGTCCCCGGCGGCTGGTTCGCGGGAATGTCGAGCTGGTAGGTCAGAGTGCGACCAGGCTTGCCGGACAGGAAGATGTTGTCCGCGTTCCCCTCCGGGGACAGGTGCAGCCCGTGGAAGTGCAGGTTGGTCGACGTGCCCAGCTTGCTGACCAGGTTCAAGGTGACCCGCTGGCCGGGCAGCACGTGCAGCGTCGGCCCGACGAGGCTCCCGTTGTAGGTCTCCGCCATCACCTTCTTGCCCGAGATCATCACCTCTTGCTGAACCGCCGTCAGCTCGACCGCCTGGTCGCCGGGGGTTGCCGGATTGAGGTCGGGCGGATCCGCCAGCGCGGCGCCGGAAACCATGCCGGACGCCTGCTCCTCGGCGGCCGGCACCTTCCCCCCTTTGGGGGCCGAGTCCGGCCCTGCGCTCTCGCACCCCACGAGGCAAGCAGACAATAGCGCGGCCCCGGCAGCGAGGGCTCCCAGGCGGACGACACGCGATCGAGGCGCGATTGAACGTGCGGTCAAGAAGGCCATTCCTCTCCGGCCGACGGAACAGACATCGTCCCGATGAACGGGAAGATCATAAGTTCCCCGGATGCACCGACCGGGTCAAGCCATCTGACACAACCCGAAGGTGTGAGGACCGTGACACAACCTGCCTTCAGGCGGCGGTGCCCCGGGCTCCGAAGCCGGCGTCGGCTAGGACGCCGCGGCCGGTGTCGGTCAATCTCGCCGGGACCTGTTCGCCGATCCGGCCGGGCCTGGCCGGGCTGATCAGCCCGGCGTGGATCAGGGCACGGGCGCCGGGTTGGTCACAGAAGGCCAGGCCGTCGACGAAGATGTCCGGTTCGCAGCTGAGCGAGACGCGGACACGGCCGCACGCCGTCGCGCGGAGGATGGCGTGGGCTCGGTGGGTGAGCTGGGGGTTCGTCATGGTGGATCACCACTCGGTTCGTCCGCTGCCCTGACCCTGCCGACGTTAGGTGACCGGGGTCACTGCCGATATCCGTTGAGCGCGTCCGGCCGTCCGTTGTGCGATGCCAGTGCGGAAGCCGCGTTCACCGAGGCGACCTGCCGCACGAACTCCTCGCCGCGATGGGAGACTTGACCGCGCGGGTCGTCGGTGCCCATGGCGAAGGGCCAGTCGCTGCCGAGCACCATGCGGTCCTCCCCGAACACCGCGACGGCCTGGTCCACGAGCGCGGGGTCGTGGGCGAGGCAGTCCACGAACACGCGACGCAACGCGGCAAGGGGGCCCTCGGCCAGCGGCGCGACGTCCGGCCGGGCTGTGTCGACGCCGCGTTGCCAGCGCCCCGCGACCGTGGGCACGGCGCCGCCGCAATGCACGAGCAGCACGCGCAATCCCGGATGGGTGGCGAGGACGTCGCCGAAGACGAGCTGCGCGGCCGCAACTGCCGTCTCGACGGGTTGCCGAGCAGGTTGTGCAGGTAGAACGGGGAAAGCCGGTCGTCCGGCGACGCGCCGGGGTGCAGCAGGAGCAGCCGCGAGTCCGCGTCCAGGACCTTCCACAGGGAACCGAACCGCGGGTCCGCAAGGGACTGTGACGCGCCGTCCGCCGCGCCACAGACTCCGGCGAACCGCGGTTCGGTCCGGACGCGGTCGTACTCGGCCCCCGCGAGTTCCGGCTCCTCCAACGGAAGGTAAGCCAGCGGTCGCAGGCACGGCCGGCCGCCGACCGCGCGCAGGATCCCGTCGTTCACCGCGCGCACTCACTCCGCCGTGGCGGGTTGCCGGAAATACGGCGGTGGGATGGACACGACCCCCTCGTCCAGGCCCGCGCGGTCGAGGTAGGCCACGGCTTCGCCGGGCTGGTGCAGCAGCGCCGGCCCCACCTGGCCGACGCCTGCGGGGGCGAGGTGGACGTGCAGATCGATCGACGTCATCAGGCCACCGCCGCGGTGTCGCGCAGGACTTCGTCGAGAACCGATGACGACCAACCTCTCGGCCCCCGCCGCCTACTCCGGCGAAGCCGCCGACCGTGCCCGCGTAGGCAAGCCCGGCGCGCTCAGCCGGTTCCGGGAGATCCTCGTCCAGACCCACGACCCGGACTGGATCGACAAGACCCTGGACGGCCTGTCACAAGATGCTCTGGCGCGACGACGAGACCGGCGCGTCGATCGCGCTCGTCCGGTTCCGGAAGGGCGCGGGCATCCCGTCCCGGCACGCGCACGCGTCGAACCAGTTCATGTTCTGCCTCAAGGGCCGCTACACGTACGTGCCGACCGGCATCACGCTCACCGAGGGCGCCTTCTACTGGAACACCAAGGGATCCGAGCACGGCCCGACGCACGCCGACGAGGAATCCGTGCTGCTCGAGATCTACGACGGCCCACACTACCCCACCCAGCCCGACTGGTACGAAGACCCTGCCGACGCCCGCTGAAGGAACTCCCATGCCCAAACAGGAAATCGTCTCCCCGGATCTGGCTGTCCCCAACGGACACTTCGCGCAGGCGACCCGCGCGGGCCGGCTGGTCTTGATATCCGGCATGACCGCCCGCAATGCCACGGCGGCGTCACCGGCGTCGGGGACATCAGCGCCCAGACCCACCAGGTGTGCCAGAACCTCGAAGCCGCGGTCAAGGCCGCCGGCGGCACGCTCGACGACATCGCCCGCGTCGACGTCTACGTCCGCAACATGGAGGACTTCGAAGACATCCACGCCGTGCGCCGGCAGTACTTCACCGGCGCGGCCTCCGCCTCGACCATGGTCGAAGTCTCGAAGTTCGTGAACAAGGACTACCTGATCGAGATCAACGCGATCGCCGTCCTCCCGGAGGACGCGCGATGAGGATCGCCACCGTCCGGCTCCGCGGCAAGGACCACCTCGGCGCGGTGCGGCCGGAGGACGCGACGGTGACGATCCTGCCCGCGGCGGCGCCGACGCTCGACGACGTCGTCCGCGACGGTCCCTCGGCACTCGCCGCCGTCCGCCGTGAGCTTCTCGGCGGCGAGCGTCTCTCGCTGGACGCCGTCCGGCTCGCCGCGCCGCTGCGCCGGTTCAACCCGCAACGTCCTGTGCACGGGCTGGAACTACTGGGACCACTTCGAGGAATCCCGGGGCAAACGCGATGGACAGGACCCACCGGAGCGGCCGCGGCATCCGACGTTCTTCACCAAGGGCCCGGGCACGGTGATCGGCCCGTTCGACGACATCGCGTTCGACCCGGCGATCTCGGCCAGATGGGACTATGAAGCCGAAGTCGCGCTGATCGTCGGCAAGGACGGCCGGTCCATCCCGGAAGAGCGGGCCTGGGAGCACGTGTTCGGGCTGTGCGTCGCCCAACGACGTGTCCCAGCGCGACCTCCAGCGCCGCCACGGCGGCCAATGGCTCAAGGGCAAGAGCATCGACGCGACCATGCCGCTGGGCCCCTGAATCACCACGGCCGACGAGGTCACGGACCCGTACGACCTCACCGTGCGCTGCACCCTGAACGGCGAGGTACTGCAAGAGGCCTCCACGCGCCAGGTCGCGTTCCGCTTCGAGCGCATCATCGCCGAACTGAGCTGGGGCGTGACCCTGCGGGCCGGCGACGTGATCCTCACCGGAACCCCAGCGGGATCGGCAACGCCCGCGAACCGCAAGTGTTCCTCGCGTCCGGAGACGAGGTCGTCACCTCCGTCAGTGGTCTCGGCGAGCTTCGCAACCGGGTTGTCACGACCGACCTCAGCGGGCAGCCGTAGCATCACCAGCGGCGATTACGGCCCCGCCTCTCGACGAACGAATGTGCAACAGTAGTTGACGTACGTACAGGGGTAGCTAGCGTTACCTCGAACTCCGAAAGCTCCGATCAGTCGCCGGAAGGAAAGGCACTCACCGGATGTCCGACAACCCGGGCGCACCCGCACAGGGAAAGCGCCCGCTTCGCTTCCCGGACGGCTTCCTCATCGGGGCGTCGACCGCAGGACACCAGACCGAGGGCAACAACACCAACTCGGACTGGTGGGAGTTCGAGCACCGCCCGGGTTCCCCGGTGCACGAGCCGTCGGGAGACGCCTGCGACTCCTACCATCGCTACCCCGAGGACATCGGCCTGGTCGCGGGCTTCGGGCTGAACGCCTACCGGTTCAGCGTCGAGTGGCCACGGCTCGAGCCGGCCGAAGGGATGTTCTCCAGGGCCGAGACGGCACATTACCGCCGCATGCTTGCCGCCTGCCACGAGCACGGCATCGTGCCCGTAGTGACCTACAACCACTTCACGCTGCCGCTCTGGTTGCAGCGGCGTGGCGGTTTCGCGGCCGACGATTTTCCGCAGCTCTTTCAGCGCTTCTGCGCCCACGTCACGCGGACTCTGGGTGATCTCATCGGCTGGGCGGTCACGATCAACGAACCGGAGGGAGCCGGTGATGCCGGGTACGTCCTCGGCATCCACCCGCCCGGCAGGGTGGGCGACCGCGAGCTCGCTCACCGCGTCGCGGACAACGTGCTGACCGCCCACCGCTTGGGAGTCAAGGCCATTCACGACCACGGTTCGATGCCGGCGGGAGTCTCACTCGCCCTTCAGGACATGCAGTACGAAGACGGCGCGACACCCGGCAAAACCGAGTGGGAGCTCAACGCACTGATCAGCGAACGGTACATCGAAGCCGCCCAGGAGGATGACTTCGTCGGGCTGCAGACCTACACGCGCATCCGGTTCGGCCCCGAAGGGGAACGCGGACCGGGCCTGCACCCCGAGAACAAGAACGGCCTTGTGGAAACCGACGACACGACGCAAGTCGGCTGGGAGTTCTACCCCGAAGCTCTCGACGGGACGATCCGGCGGGTTCACCGAGTCAGCGGCGGCAAGCCGATCCTGCTCACCGAGAACGGCATCGCCACCACCCACGATCCGAAACGGGTGGCTTTCATGGACCGGGCGCTGCGCGCCGTGCACACGTGCCTGGCAGACGGTATCGACGTGCGCGGCTACCTCCACTGGTCACTCCTCGACAACTACGAGTGGTCAGGCGGATTCGAGCCGACCTTCGGTCTCGTCGCGGTCGACCGTCAGACCTTCGCTCGCCGGCCGAAGGAGAGCGCGTATTGGCTCGGAGACGTCGCACGTTCCCGATGCCTGCCGGCTGAGCCGGTGACGTGGCCCCCCGCGGCATAGGCGATCGGGCAGGTCGTCGGCGCGGCGGCCACGGCTGGTTCTGTCTGTGCGAAGTGGCCGCGTTTGTTCGTCGGAGCCGATCACACCCCGGTGGGGGAAGTCCGTGTCCGCGAGGAGTGATCGCACTTGCCCGTGGGCCTAGCGCGGCCTCCGGATCAGCCGCTTCGGCCAGTCGAACTTCAGCACGGACTGAGAGTCCAATGTGGACCATTGCTCGCCAAGAGCACCCAATGTATCGGTGGCGCGGGCGATGTCTGCGGATGTCCACGGGAACGGATCCTGGTTGACCACCCCCCACGCCTCGCGCACTGCCGATTGCGGAACCGGTCGGCGATGCTCCACCGGCTTGGTGCAGCACTCCGGCCAGCACCTCCGCCGGTCCTAGGCCAGTCCCAGCTCCCGCTCGGTGACCGCATGCGCAAGGTCGTGCGGCACCCGCCACTTTCGCGAGTACGACGGCAGTCACACCAGCACCCCGTCGGGGCGGTGGACCCATACCTGCGACTCTCCCCGCGGCGCGCGGCGGAACTCGATCAGCACCTCGTGAGCATCCCCACCGGCACGTCTGCTCACAAGCCGATTCCCGCACGCCCTCCCAGTGCGGTCGGTTCAGGCGAACATCGGAGTCCGCACGCCAGCCCGCCCGGCATCGAACGACATCGGGCGGGCTGAGCTGTCCCCAAGAACGCTTACTGCTGACGCCCCTCGCCGAACTGGAAGAAGGTCTGGGCGTTGTTGACAAGCAGGTCCAGGACGACGTCGCGGTCGAAGCCTTCGTCGAGCAGCCGGGGAGCGAACACCGCCGGGTCGAAGTCCATGCCGGTGACCGAGCCGTAGGCCTTCTGGTAGGACCGCTTGCCGGAGTCCGTGCCGAGCAGGAGTTGCTTGCCGTAACCGAGTTCGGTCAGACCCTTGACGATCATGACGCGGCTGCTATCGGGCAGGTACTTGATCCGGCTCGTGCCGTCCAGCTCGAGGTAGCAGCCGAGCTTGGTGATCTGCGAGAGGTACCAGACGTCATTGTTGCGCTGGACGTGGCCGATCGCGACCTTCGCCGGGTCGACACCGAGCTTGACGAACGCCTTGGCCTGCTCGAGCGCCGCGGTTCCCGCGGACGTGTGGGTGTTGATCGGACAGCCGGTCTCTTTCGCCGCAATGGCGACGGCCTCCAGGGTCTTGTGCTCCCACTCGGTGATCTTGCCGTAGGCGGAGGCGAACTTGATGACACCGGCCTTGTGCTTGGTGCGCTCGACGATCGGGCCCATGTAGTCGTGGGCATCGACCCCCTCGACGATGTCGGCGATCAGCAGGTCCGCGATCTGGTTGACGGAGTACTGGTTGACCCAGCTGGTACGCGTCTCGAGGTACACCTTTTCCTGGTGAAAGCCGGTCGCGACGACGATCTGCAGTCCGTCGACGCGGCTGTCGACCTCAGCGAGCTTCGTCACCGAGCGCCCGCACGCCGAGGGGCACATGTCGATGACCGTACCGCCGGCAACCCAATCCTGGCTGGCCTTGACGAAGTACGAGGCCTCTTCGACGGCCTTGTCGACGTCGTCGAGCAGATGGTCGGCGTCGAGGAAGACTTCTCCGGCACCGACCCGGATCAGGTGGTCATGGCAGTTGACCACGCCGAGACTGCTGGGATCGACGTCACCTTGGATGGTGCGGACGAAGGACATCGTTGCTCCTGGGAGTCTGCGGTAGTGGGAGAAGGCGGCAGATTCTCATGGCGAACCAACTGCCATCCGTACTCACATCCTCGCCCCCCGTGGACACCTGTCAATCAGCCGTGCACGAATGTTCAAGCTTGAGGGGAGCCCGGAATCAGGGCCGGCTACCGGACGGGCGTCATCCGCAGCATCCGCTCGGCCGCGCGGTCGTCGGTGATCAGCGTGTTGAAGTACCCGCCTCGAAGACCGGCGACGATCGCGGTCGCCTTGGACGCTCCCCCGGCGACAGCGATGACCTTCGGAATCCGCTTCATCGCGTCGAGGCCGATGCTGATCGTCCGGTCATTGAGGTTGGCCTGCACGCGGGCACCGGTCGCGGTGTAGAACTCGCCGCAGATGTGGCCGATGCCGCCGGCCTGCCTGGTCTTGACGATGTCCTTCTGCGTGATGAGACCCTCGAAGATGGGACTCTGGTTCGTCGGATCCAAGGTGCCGACGCCGACGACGGCCACATCGACGTTCGCGCCGACACGCAGCGTCTGCGCGATGTTGCGATCACGCATCAGCGTCTGCTTGATGACGGGGCTCTCGACCAGGATCGGCACGTGCAGGTACCGGCACGTGGCGTCATAGGCCGTGGCGAAAGCCCGGGCCACGTCCGGCCCGTCGATCGCCGGATTGTCGTGGCCGAGTGCGCCGATGATCTGAACGACGTTGATGTGGACCGCGAGTTCAGGCTGCAGGAAACGCGCAGTGGCGGCCAGCGACCGGCCGTTCGAAACACCCAGGGCCATACCATCGCGGAGAACTGACTGCAGGTAGTTCGCTGCGGCACGCCCGAGATGATCGGCCGTGTCCGGTTCCCCGGATGTCGACCTGACCACGCGCGCGTCTTCGAGTCGGAAACGTTCCTGGAGCGCGCGCTCCAGCGGAACCAACCGCGTCAGCGGTGGCCGGATCTCGATGTGCACGATCCCTTGCTTGCGCGCGGCGGCCAGCATCCGGGAGACGGTCGGCCGTGACTTCCCCAGAGCTTTGGCGATCTCGTCCTGGGACAGATCCTGCTCGTAGTACATCCGCGCAGCTGCCACCAAATTGTGGATCTGGTCCTCGATCGAGTCCGCAGTCATCCCCTCCTTGAGTCGGGCGACGGCCAGTGTATCGCGACCGTGAACAAAAGTGCAGGGGAAGTTGACGATTGTCCGCCCCCTGCTGACCCTAGGTCGGCGTCAAGCCCGCACCGACACCAAGGAGTGCGCCACAGTGACAGAAACACATACGAGGGCTGCTCGCCTCGGATCCCTTGAGGAGCAGCGGACGGCGGTCCGTCCGGGCCGCAAGGTCCAGGTCGCGCTCGACACGAAGAACATTTTCGACGCGCTCGCCGCGGCGCGCCAGGTCGGGCAGCACATCGACATCATCGAGATCGGCACCGTCCTCTGCCTTGCCGAGGGTATGCGTGCGGTCCGGGAGATGCGGGCCTGCTACCCGGATCACCTGCTGCTGGCCGACATCCGCGTCGCGGAAGCCGGCTCGATCCTCTCTCGCCTCGCGTTCGAGGCCGGCGCCGACCTCGTCTCCGTCGTCAGCGGTGCCGCTCCGGAGAGCTTTGCGGCCGTCGTGGACGTCGCCGCCGAGTTCGGCGGCGACGTCCAGGTCGAACTCTCGGACGGCTGGACCTGGGCCCTCGTCGAGAAATGCCGCGATCTCGGCATCCGCCATTTCATCCTGCACCGCAGCCGTGACGCCGAGGCGCGCGGCGAGCTCTCCTGGTCCGCCGACGACCTGGCGTCGATCTCCCGCATTCACGAACTCGGCGGCCGGGTCAGCGTTACCGGCGGCATGTCGGTGAGCGAGGTCCCCCACTTCGCCGCGTACCCCGTCGAGATATTCATCGCCGGGCGGGCTCTGTACGACTCCGCCGATCCGGCTGCGAGCGCGTGGGATTTCCGGGCCGCGGTCGCGAATCTCCCGTCACTGAAGTAATGGAAAGCGATCCGAAAATGCGCACCGCATTGGCCGACCGCCCGTTCGGCATCTACGAGAAGGCTCTCGCGCCGGGACCGTGGCTCGGCATGCTCGAGCAGGCACGCGATGCCGGTTTCCAGTTCGTCGAGATGTCACTGGACGAGTCCGCCGATCGTCTGGCCAGGCTGGCCTGGTCCGCGGAGACACGACGCCGGCTGGTCGCCGACATCCAGGAGACCGGCATCCCGATCTACTCCATCTGCCTCAGCGCACATCGACGCTTCGGCCTCGGCAGCGCGGACCCGCAGGTGCGGACCAAGGCGGCGCGGATCCTGCACGACGCCGTCGATCTCGCGGCCGATCTCGGTGTCCGCGTCATCCAGATCGCCGGCTACTTCGCCTATTACGAGCCCGAATCCCCCGACGCCCGCTCCCGGTATGTCGACGGCCTTCGCGTCGGCCTGGCGCACGCCGCTGAACGCGGCGTGATGCTCGCCGTGGAAAACATCGACACCGTCGACATGGCGTCAGTGAGCGACTGCCTGACCTTGCGGGACGAACTGGACAACCCGTGGTTCCAGATCTACCCGGATATCGGCAACCTCGCCGTCCATTCCCTCGGAGTCGCGGCCCAGACCGCACTTGTCAAGGGAGCGGCGGTGGGCCTTCACCTGAAGGACGCGCGGGCCGGCGAACCGCGACGTGTGCCGTTCGGCGAGGGCACCGTACCGTTCCCCGCCGTCTTCCAGACGCTGAACCAGATCCGCTACGACGGGCCACTGACGCTCGAGATGTGGAACGACGATCCCACCACCGCCACCCAGATCGCGACAGACGCGCTGCGGTGGATCCGCCAGACGATCTCCGACGCGCTCGCCAGCGCCAGTTGACAGGACACCAGGATGCTTCTCCCCGAACTTCGCGAGCAGGTCTGCACTGCCAACCGACAGCTCCCCGCTGCCGGCTTGGTGACCTGGACCTCGGGCAACGTGAGCGTTCGCGACCCCGAGACCGGCTTGGTCGTCATCAAGCCGAGCGGCCGCATGTTCGACGACCTCACCCCGAACGACATGGTGGTCGTGGACCTGGACGGCAAAGTCGTCGACGGTGACCTCGGTCCGTCCTCGGACACCGCCGCGCACCTCTACGTCTACGCGAACCGGGACGACGTGCGAAGCGTCATCCACACGCACTCGACCTTCGCGACGGCCTTCGCCACGGCCGGTCTTTCGATCCCGGTCTACATGACCGCCATCGCCGACGAATTCGGGTGCGAGATCCCCCTCGGCGACTATGCCGCCATCGGCGGCGACGCCATCGGGAAGGAGATCTGCCGGTCCATCGGTCGATCGCCGGCCATCCTGATGAAGCAGCACGGCGTGTTCACCATCGGCGCGTCGATCAAGGCCGCACTCAAGGCCGCGGTCATGGTCGAGGACGTGGCGAAGACCGTTTGGTACGCAAGCCAGCTCGGCCCGCTCACCCCGCTTCCCGAGGCCGAGATCACGGCCAACCACGAGCGATACACCCACCGTTACGGCACGGCAACAGCAAGTCAGGGTTGACGCACATACGTGCATTCACATTTGACGAATGTACGTAGTTGCTTAGAGTTATGGCACTCACGGCGAAGTGGTGCGCGTCACGCCGCGTGAGTGGAACACACTCGACGAGACGGCGGTGATTGCGTGACTACAGCAAGTGTCGTTGACACGATGCTCCCGGAGTCGCATGAGGCTCCGAAGTCGCCGCGCGGCGACTACATCCGGCTCGCGCTCGGACTCGGGCCGATCATCGGCCTGTTCCTGGCGAGCGTCTTCGCACCGCTGCCGTACGCCCCGACCACGCCCGACACGAGCGTGATCTCGGTGGCCCCCAACGGCAGCCACTGGTTCGGGACGGACGCCAACGGGTTCGACGTGTTCTCCCGGACGATCGAGGCGGCCCGGATCGACCTGCCGCTGGCGTTCGGCGGTGTGCTCCTCGCGATGGTGATCGGCGTGCCGATCGGGCTGGCGGTCAGCAAAGAGTCCTGGTTGTCCAACATCGTGATGCGCGGAGTCGATGCGCTCCAGTCACTTCCGCTGCTGATCGTCACCGTAGCCGTGGTGGCACTGGCGGGCGACCACTTCTACGACGTCATCCTCGCGATGGTGCTCGTCATCGCACCCGGCTTCATCCGCCTGGTTCGAGCCGGCGCCGTCGTGATCCGGTCCAAGCGGTACGTGGAGGCGGCCACCGCCACCGGCAGCAGCGAAGCACGCATTCTCCGGGTGCACGTGCTGCCCAACGTGCTCAACCTCGTTCTCACGCAGCTGACGCTCGGCGTCGGACTCGCCATCGTCGTGATCGCCGGCCTGAACTTCCTGGGAGTGGGCGTCGATCCGCCCACCCCGACCTGGGGCGGCATGATCTTCGATGGTGCTGGCGTCATCAACCAGGGCCAGTGGTGGGTAGCGCTGTTTCCCAGCCTGGCGATTCTCGTGGTCATCAGCTGTGTCAACCTCACGGCCCGCGTGGTCGAAGATCTCACTCAGGCGCGGTGACCATGGTGCTCTCCGTCGAAGACATGACCGTCACCTACCGGACCCGGCGTGGCTCCAACGTTGTCGTCGACAACATGAATCTCGAAATCGGCGACGCCGAGTTCGTGGGCCTGGTGGGCGAAAGCGGATCCGGCAAGTCGGCAGCCATCCATGCGATCGCCCGGCTTCCTCGCCCGGTCGAGTCCACTGTGGCCGGACAAATTCACCTTTCGGGCGTGGACATGCTCGCCGCTCGAGGAGAGCAGCTGCGCCAACTCCGCGGAACAACGCTGGGTTTCGTGGGACAGAACCCCTTCGGGTCACTCCATCCCACACTTCGCATCAGCAGGCAGTTCCACAACGTGCTGCGTGCACACCGCAAGACCAGCTCCAAGTCCGAGTCTTTCCGGTTGGCCAAGGAAGCGCTCGACTCCGTCGGCATCGTCGCCGTCGACAAAGTCCTGAACGGATATGCCCACCAGCTCAGCGGTGGAATGGCGCAGCGCGTGGTGATCGCCATGGCCACCATGCTCGGCCCGAAGCTCCTCATCGCGGACGAACCGACCACCGCGCTCGACCCGACGGTCCAGGTGCAAATCCTCGACCTGCTCGCCCGGCTCCGCGACGAGATGCACACCTCTGTCTTGATCGTCACGCACGACCTCGGCGTGATCGCCAACTACTGCGATCATGCGCTGGTGATGAAGTCGGGGAGCGTGGTCGAGCAATCCTCGGTCTCCACGCTGTTCACGGACCCGACCCACCAGTACACACGCGAGCTCTTCGCCGACGACTTCGAACTCCGGGAATCGGTATGACGACCAATGGTCCCGCGCCTGTCGTGATCGACGCACGCCATCTGCGAAAGACTTTTCGAGGTCAGGGCGGAACCGACCTGATCGCGGTGAACGACGTGAACCTTGCGATCCGCGCCGGCGAGACCGTCGGCCTGATCGGTGAGAGCGGGTCGGGAAAGTCCACTCTGGGCCGCCTGCTGCTCGGGTTGCTCGCCGCGGATTCGGGCGAAGTGTACTTCCAGGACACCGAAATCGTCGGAGCATCACCGAAGGATCTTCAGCGACTCCGCACCCAGATGCAGGTGGTCTTCCAGGAGCCGTACGAGTCCCTCAATCCGCGGCTGCGGGTCAGCTCCTTGGTCGCCGAGCCGCTCGTCGTCCAGGGCGATGTCTCCAAGGCCGAACGCAGGCAGCGCGTCGCCGAGGCCCTCAGCCAGGTCGGCCTGAAGCCCGAACTGGCCGGTCGGTTCCCGGGCGAGCTCAGCGGCGGGCAGCAGCAGCGCGTCGGGATTGCCCGCGCCATCATCGGACGTCCCAAGCTCGTCGTCCTCGACGAGCCCACGGCCTCCCTGGACCGCACCATCCGGCGACAGATCACGGACCTGCTTCACAAGGTGCAAGCCGACCTCGACCTCGCCTATCTGCTCATCACCCACGACATCGGCTCGGTGCGGCGGATGGCCAAACGATCGGTCGTCATGTTCCGCGGCCATCTGGTCGAGTCAGGCCCGACGGCAGCCATCCTCAACGCGCCCGGGCACCCCTACACCAAGGCTCTCGTGTCGTCCGAGCTGCCGGCGAAACTCGACGCGGCGCCGTCACGCTACCGGCTCAAGCCGCGGCCGCCGGGCAGCGAAGGGTTGCCGACGGGCTGCCCGCTGCGCGCCGTCTGCCCGCTGGCCATCGATGCCTGCGCAACCGAACTGCCCCCGATGGCAGCCATCCGGCCGGGCCACGAATCGCGCTGCATCCGCTGGGCGGATCTGACGCCTCCGCCATCGGCCCCGGCCGACGCAGCGCGCGAGCGAAGTGCGAAGGAAGCGATCCGATGAAAGCCTGGGCCAAGTTCCTCAGCCGCCGGCTCCTGCTCATGGCAGCCTCCCTCTGGTTCCTGATCACGGTCACGTTCCTCTTGGTCACGCTGGCCCCCTCCGACCCCGCGCGGACGATCGGCGGGCCGTACGCGACCAACGACCAGATCGCCGAGATCAGCCATCGCCTGGGCCTGGACAAGCCGCTGCTGACGCGCTACTTCGACTACTGGAGCAGCTTGTTCCACGGCTCCCTAGGCAATTCGCTGTTCGGAGCCAATCCGAGCGTGCGCGACCAGATCGGGAAGTACCTGCCTTCGACGATCGAGCTGATCATCCTCAGCCTGCTCGTCGCCGTGGTCCTCGGCCTTCTGCTCGGCAGCGTCAGTGCGTACTTCCACCGGCGATGGCCCGACCGCGCGGCCTCCACCGTCGCGGGCATCTTCCAGTCGATGCCGGACTTCATCGTCGCGGTGGTGCTCATCTACTTCCTCAGCTACCTGACGGGGGCTCTGCCCGGACCTGAGGGGCAGCTGTCCATCGTCACCACACCTCCCCCGCACCGCACCGGTATGGTTCTGCTCGACAGCCTGCTGACCGGTCAGTGGGACACGTTCCACGACGCATTGATGCATGCGATCCTCCCGGTCCTCACGCTGGGCCTCGTCATCGCCGCGGTGTTCGCCAGGATCAGCCGCACGGCCCTGCGCGAGGCTCTCGAGTCCGACCAGACCAAGTTCGCCCGGGCCTGCGGGCTGCCAGAGCGGCAGATCCTCCGGTACGCGTTGCTGACCTCCAGGACGCCGATCCTGACTTATGGTGCCATCGTGTTCGGCAGCCTTTTCGGTGGTACGGCCATCGTCGAAACGATCTTCAACTGGAACGGGCTGTCCCAGTGGGCGGTTCAGTCGATGGAGCGGTCCGACTACCCCTCGGCCCAGGGTTTCGTCCTGCTGGCCGGTGTCGTCACCTTGATCGTCTACGTCCTCCTCGATGTTTTCACCGCGATCTTCGACCCGCGTGTGCGGACTGAGCAGGCGCGGTGACATGACGACCGGCAAGATGCAGCCATCCCGCGATGTCACCGCCATCGGCGAAGGTCAGCTACGGCTGAACACCCGGCTCGGAACATCGCTCGAGGTGGCGAACGACCTCGCCGTGCACGTCGCCGGCGCGGAGGGCAACGTACTCGGCCTGCTGTCCCGCCTGGGGAATCGCACCGGCTTGGTGACCAGCCTCCCCACCGGATCTCTGGGCCGGCGCATCGCCGGCGAGTACCGCACGGCCGGCGTCGACACGTCGGCGATCGTGTGGCGGGAAACCGGCCGGGTCGCGCTCTACTTCGTCGAAACCTCCACCCCACCGGTACCCAGCCGGGTGACCTACGACCGAGCCGACTCCTGCTTCGCCCGGCTCACCCGGGACGACATCGACTGGGACTACCTGGGTGACGCCCGACTGCTCCACGTCACCGGCATCACGGCCGCGCTCAGCGAAGGCCTCTACGCCTGCCTGACCGAAGCGGTGGCTCAAGCACACCGGCACGCGCAAGCCGTCTCGGTCGACGTCAACTACCGGTCGCAACTCACCACGCCCGAACGCGCGCTGAAACAGCTCACCCCCCTGCTGGACGGAGCCTCGATCATCTCCTGCTCACGACGTGACGCCGCGACGGTCTTCGGCCTCTTCGGCCCTGTCGGCGACGTCGCGACCGCACTGAGCAACCGCTTCGGCGCCCGCTGGGTGCTGGTTTCCGACGGGGCGTGCGACGCCGCAGCCTACGTGGACGGGACCGTGCTCCTGGCAAAGCCGCCGGCGACCACCGTCGTGGACCGGGTCGGCGCCGGCGACGCGCTGATCGGTGGTTTCCTGCATGGATTCCTCAACGAAGACCCCGAGCAGGGCCTGCGGCTGGGAATCGCGGCAGCCGCCCTCGCCCTCACGCGCCACGACGACCAAGTACGGACGACTCTGCCGGACTTGGAAGCCCTGACCAGGTCGTTCGGCCAGGATATTGTTCGCTGAGCCTCACCGTAGAGCCGAGTGGAGAAGACCGAGAATGGCTGTCACAGACGAGCGGCGGGCTCGGCTCGCCGCGAACCTGAACAAGTTGCGGGCGTACCACGAGATCCAGAACGAGATGGGCCGCGTTGTCGCGGCCGTCAACTTCGGACAGCCCGACAAAGTTCTCGCGCGATTCGCCCTCGGCCGTCCCGACGTCTCCGTGGAGTGGGCCGACGAAGGCGTCTTCATCGGCCCCGAAGCCGTGACGACGATCGTGCGGGAAACCATCGGACGTGAACGTGCGCCCGGCGAGATGGTCGACCTCCAACTCACCACACCGATGATCGAGGTCGCGGACGACCAGCGAAGCGCCGAAGCGCTCTGGTGGTGCCCCGGCGCCGGCACGCTCGTCGAGGGCACCGACGAGCCGGAAGCGATCTGGCTGTGGGGAACGCTCGCCGCCGACTTCGTACCCGACGGCGGCACGTGGAAAATCTGGCACCTGCACTACTTCCGGTACATCAAGTGCCACTACGACCGGGGCTGGACGGACGACACCAGTCTGATCAACAGGCCGAACGTGCCGATGCACCCGCTGGCCGAGCCGACGACCCATCACAACCCGTACTCGCCGCTGAGCATCCGGGACGGTCTTCCCGCAGCCCCACGGCCCCACCGCACCTACGAGGGCATCGGCTGGATGCTCAACCGCGACAAGACGCACTGACCCGATGGACCCGATCACGATCGACGACCTCGCCGCGCTCGACGACGAGGAGTTCGAACAGTACGAGGCAGAGGTGGAGCGGCTGCTCGCGGTGTGGCAGGTGCAGAATCTGCGCGGGCAAGCCGCGATCTTCCATGACGACCAGCACCTCGGAGAGGCGCGCCGCGAGCTGTACGCGACCCGGCACCCCGGTGCGAACCCGGCCTACACCGCTCCCCGGGCCGCGGTGGTCGACAGTCTCGAAGGGAACGCGCTCTTCCACCCTCTGACGACGCCGATCATCGAGGTCGACCAGACCGCCACCCGGGCACGCGGCGTCTGGTGGTCACTCGGGCTCGAGGGGTTGTCGAAGCACCGTGAGCACCCGATGGCGATCATCAGTATCGGCATGGTCCCCGGAACTCACGTTGTGGAGGATGGCGAGTGGCGCATCCTCTCCGGCGTCTGGCAACGGACGACGAAGAACGAGTACCACGCCGGCTGGGTGCACAGCATGGAGCCGACGAACACACGCCCGCCGTTGACGCCGGAACAGGACAGGGCCTTCCTCGGCAGATTCGCCTACCGCAAGGACGAGGTCCGGCCAGCGGTACCCGAGCCGCCGGCGCGCGACACGTGGGAACGCTATCCCGACGAGACCGACGATGGCTGGCTGTACGAAGGTCTTCCCTGACACACAAAGGCGTTATCACGGCCGGGCCGGACGGCCCGGGCAGACCGAAGAGGTGAGGGCGTGGGCGATCAGGTCGCGGTGCTGAACGGGCTGTTGCAGGCTGAGGTGGTATCGCTCGCGCACCCTCTTCGGGTCGGGGAGGCCCGGGCTGCCCTCTCGCCGCCCTACATGCATGCCTTGCTCAGTCCGCTCGGCACCACAGCGGGAAATCTCCCCGGACAATCCCCCGAGATCCATGGCGCCACCGACGCGATATCGCTCGGCGCACACACCGGGACGCATGTGGACGGCCTGGCCCACGTCTCCTACCGGCGCAAGCTCCTCGACGGTACCCGCATCGACGACCCCGGGGTGCAGGACGCCGCCCACGGCATCCGGATGCGCACCATGGAGAACTTGCGGCCTGTGGTGTCCCGAGGCGTCCTGCTGGACTTCGCGCGATGGTTGGACGTCGAGAGGATCCCCGGTGACTATGTGATCACCCCGGATCGCCTCGACGCCTGCGCGGCCGACCAAGGCGTGCAGATCCGGAGCGGCGATACCGTTCTGTTGCGCACCGGCTATGACAGCATCTATCACGATGCGGACACCTTCCTCGAAGCACCGATGCCCGGTCCCGACACCGCAACCGCCAAAGCACTCACAGCACGCGGGATCGTGGCGACCGGGTCCGACACCATGCCTTACGAGGCAGTCCCCTCCCCCGACCCCCTCGGCGTGCACGCGGAACTCATCCCCAAGGCAGGGGTCTTCATCCTGGAGATGCTCGACTTGCGTGCGCTCTCGGAGCGCCGGCCGGCAGAGTTCCTGTTCGTGATGGCACCCCTGATGATTTCAGGCGGCACCGGGTCGCCGGTCAACCCGCTCGCGCTCATCCCGGCGAACGCCTGACGAACCGGTCCTCCTGCGGCCAGGAGGCTCCGCGTGGACCCTCGTGCCCGCCTGTTTGCGGCCCTGACCTCGCACTATAGTCGCCTGCACATATGTGCACGTCGCGTTGACGTACGTACATTTGCGGTTAGCGTTACCGGTCAACCAGACGGTTCCACTACATGCGTCGACGTCGTTCGGTGCCGTGGAGGGCGGCTCGAGGAGACCGCAACTGACATTAAGAGAGGCAATGATGCCCAAAATCGGCAACCTGTCGCCCCTTGGGCGCATCCGGGGGCGCTCGCGCACCGCTGCGGCGTGCTTGAGCCTCTTGGCCGGCGCCGGCCTCGTCGCCGGATGTGGCAGCAGCGGAGGATCGGGTTCTCCTGCATCGTCCACCTTCGTCGCCGCCATCCCCGCCCTGCCGCCGACGCTCGACCCGACCTCGTTCAGCGGCGGCACGCGGCCGGCGATGTCCTTCCTCGACTCGTTCCTCTTCGACTTCGAGTCCACGAGCTGCACCACCTCGTTGTCCGGCGACAAGCTCGTCGGCAACCTGGCGAAGTCATGGACGCAGTCGCCGGACAAGAAGTCCTACGACATAGTCCTGAACGACTACAAGAGCAGCTACGGCAACCCGTTGACAGCTCAGGACGTCAAGTGGAGCGTGGACTACGCGATCGCGAACAGTCCGATCTCGAAGTACCTGGCGTCCGCCGACGCGCACTTCTCGAAGACCCCTGTCACCGTCGTCTCCGATCACGAGTTCAAACTGACCGTCGACCAGGCGACCCCGGACGATCTCGCCCTGTTCGCCATCCCGACCTTCACCATCTTCGACTCGACCGAAATCAAGAAACACGCCACCCAGGACGACCCGTGGGGCAAGAAGTGGGTCGCTCAGAACGCGGCGGTCTTCGGCCCGTGGAAGCTGGACTCGTTCGACCCGGGCAACCAGATGACCCTCTCTGCGAATGAGGGCTACACAGGCAGTCGAGGCAAGGTCGCCAAGCTGATCGTCAAGCAGGTTGCCGGCGCATCCGACCAGACCCAACTGCTCCAGCAGGGCTCGATCAACTACGCCAACGCGCCGACGTGGACGCAATACAAAGATTTGATGAGCAACAGCAAGGTCAAGGTTTACCCGTGTGCACCGCTCAGTCGCGACGTTCTCATCCTGAACTTCAACGACAAGGCACTCGGCAACGTCAAGGTTCGCCAGGCGATCAGCATGGCGATCAATCGCGACGAGCTGAACAAGAGCGCCTACGCCGGACTCGCGACACCGTCGACCACAGCACTACTGCCCTCCGAGATGCCGCCGAACTCCGACAGCGTCCCGAAGTACACCTACAACGTGTCGGCAGCGAAGCAACTACTGGCCGAGGCTGGTTTTCCGAACGGCCTCGACCTGACTCTCAGCTACAACGAGAACCAGCCTGGTTCGCAGGTCACACAGAGCTCGATCCTGATCCAGAACCAGCTCAAACAAATCGGCATCAACGTCAAACTGAACCATGTCGCCAACGGCAATGACTTCAACTCCCAGTTCCAGGAGGGCAAGTACCAGTCGATTCTCTACTACTCGGGCGCAGCATTGCCGTCGACGTACTTCGACGTCAGCCTCGAGTCGCCGGACTCACCGAACGTCTCATGGGGTTTCAAAGACCAGCAGTTCTCAGCCCTGGTGCACACGGTTGGCGCATCCGAGCCCGGTTCTCCCGAATACAACGAAGCCCTTGTCAAGATCGCCCAATACAACGCGACGCAGTTCCCGTGGATTCCCCTCGTGGACACGCCCAACATCTTCGCCATGAACTCGAACGCCGGAAACGTCGATCAGGCGGTCGGGCCGATCACACCGCGGATCTCAAACCTCAACAAGTAGCATCTCCGCCGGCGGCCGCCCAGCTTCCTGGGCGGCCGCTGCCGGCCCGGCACTTTTCCATGAAAGCGCCTACCCCGCCGGCGTCCCGTAGACCGCCAGCTCGGTGCTGCTGATGAAGAAGGAGCCGAGCGTGGACGTGCCGGGGGTGCAGAGGCCGTCCTCCTGGCCTCGCGTGGTCAGCATCGTGTACCGGACGTATCCGACGCCGTTGCCGGTGCCCGGGGTCAGCGCCACCGGAGCGGGCGTGAAGGTGGCGGAGGGGAACGTACCCTTCGCGGCCGTGGTCCACGTCGTGCCGTCGGCGGACGTCTCCACCAGGTACTGACCGGTCTGCACGCTCTCGAGGGGGAGGCAGACCGGCGTCGGGTTGACCACCACCTGGGCGATGTCGACCTTCGACGGCAGCTCGACCACGACGTTCAGCCCGCCGGGCTGGATGAGGGAGACCCAGCCCTTGTACTGCGACTGGTCGATCATGGTGCCGGGACCGCACATCGGGCTGAAGTCGGGCCCCGTGAAGCTTGCCACCGTACCGCCGCCGCCGGCCGCGGCCCAGTCCCGGCGGACCGTCCAGTCCTGGCCGACCGGGTGCGACGGTACGGACAGCGTCTTCTCCGTGGGGTCGAAGCCGGGTCCGCGGGCGACCACCTTGGTGTACGTGCCGGGCAGGATCCCGGAGATCGTGTACCTGCCGTCCACGGCCGTGGTGGCCACCAGGCCGCCGCCGAAGCCGGAAGCGTGCCCGCCGAAAGCGACCGTGATGCCGCCGAGCGGCGCGCCGCTGTCCTGGTCGGTGAGCGTGCCCCGCGGCGTGTCCGCCGCCGGCGGCATCGAGAAGTCCTCGACCGGCTGGATGTCGTCACCGTCGCTCGCCGCGGCGAAGTAACCCATGCCGCGGTGGGCGAAGACCTGCCAGATCGCCTTCTGCAGCTTTCCGCCGTCGACGACCAAGTCGGCCTGCAGGATCGAGTTGCGCTCGTCCAAAAAGGACGGATTCGCCGGGGACAGCTCCATGGCCCGGGTGATCAGCGACTCCGCTTTCGCGCTGCCGACGGCCTTGCGCAGGTCCCACAGGGTCTGCGCCCAGATCTCCCCGTCGTCGTGCACCTCGGCGAAGCCGGAGAGACGGCCGTAGTCGCCGTAGGTGTAGCCACCGGAGCCGGTCGTCGGGGTGCCGGGGCAGACCCTGGCGGGCGCGCCGACGGTGCAGTCGAGCGGCTCCGTGCGGATCGTGCCGCCGCCGGTCACGTATTTGCCGACCCGCACGTCGCCGACGGCCTTGTCCCGCTCCAGGCCCTGGCCGACCAGGAAGTCCTCGGCGTACCAGTCGCTCCACTCTTCGCCCATCGCGCCGGCCTGCACGTCACCGAGCGTGGAGACGCCGTTCGCGTCGACCACCAGCCGGTTCGACAGACCGTGCGGGTATTCGTGGTAGACGATGTCCGCACTGTCGCCCGAGTTGCCGGCCAGGAACCGCGAGTCCGGCTTGAAGAGGTACATCTGCATCCGCGGCGGGGTGCCGTCCAGGGGCGTGCTTATGTTCGCGTTGTCCACGTGCGAGCCGTCGGGCAGGCCGCCGGCAGTGTCGGCGCCGTCGTCCGACCCTGCCCTGCACGGCGTCGCCGTCGACCGCCTCGAAGTTGCCCGCGGTGCGGGTGAAGCCGATCGGGCCGGCCAGCAGGTGGTCGTGGAAGGTGCCCAGGAAGGAGAACATCTGCACCGCGTTCTGGGCCCGGTTGACTTGCCAGGAGTTCGACGTCTTCGGATCCCACGAGCATTGCAGGGCGGCCGAACAGCACAGCGGGCGCCGTGGGCGAGTTCCTCACCGGTGCTCTGCTCACCCTCTTCATCACGATCTTCTTCCTGGCCGGCGGCGACGGGATCTGGGGCTTCCTCGTGAAGGGCGTTCCCGCGGACATCCGTCCTCGCGTCGACGTGGCGGGCCGGCGCGGATTCGTCTCACTGGTCTCCTACGTCCGCGCGCGGTGGTGGCCGTGGTCGATGCCGTGGGTATCGGCCTGGGACTGTGGATCGTGGACGTACCACTGGCGATTCCCTTGGCGACACTCGTGTTCCTGGCCGCGTTCGTCCCGATCGTCGGGTCCGTCGTGGCGGGCGCGGTCGCCGTGCTGGCCGCCTTGGTCACCAACGGATTCGTGACCGCCCTCGTCGTGCTCGGCATCGTCGTCTTGGTGATGCAGCTGGAGAGCCACATCCTGCAGCCGCTGCTGCTCAGCAGGGCCGTAAAGCTGCACCCCCTGGCCGTCGTGCTCGCCATCAGTGTCGGCCTGGTTGCGGGCAGTATCTCGGGCGCACTGCTCGCGGTGCCGCTGCTGGCCGTGCTCAACACCGGAATCCGGTCGCTTGTCGACCGTCGCATCCCACAGTCCGAAGAGGAGCCCGCCATCGACGCACCGAAGAGCGGGCCCGTCCCGGCATAGCCGCACCTGCTGACCATCGGCCGGAACCGCCCGGAGCTGGGCTCCGCCGGCACCAGGACGGCGGAGTCGACTCCGAGCCGCTCCGCGTCACGGTCGAGGAGGCAGCCGCCCTCCAGACGTTCTCGGTGGACTACTCGTGGCAGGGGCGTCCGGTCCGCGGCCCCGGCGGGTCAGCGTCTTGGTCGCCGGGTGGTCGTCGACGTGGGTGATCGAGGCGTCCTCCGCGAGCTGGGCGGGGGCGGCCCTGCGGCGGTGCGCGAGTGGGTGGCGGTCGCCGGCCTCGGTCGCGGCGTCGGGCGGCGAGCGGTGGGTGGTGTCGTCGCGATCGATCGGATCAGGTCGCGCCGGGTTCGTTCCAGGCCGCGCGCGACAAGGCCGAGCTGGTCGTAACCGCGGACGATCACCGGAGCACCGGTGTCGCCGCGGCCGAGTCGCTCCGCCACCTCCGCCAGCGCGGACAACGGTCTGATGACCACCACGTAGAGCCGGGCGAAGATGACGATGGTCAGCACGGCGATCAGCGTCCCGAGCAGGATCAGGTCGCGTTTTTCGTTCAGGTGGGTCGGCGGCGTTTCCGGCCGGTCGGTGACGACGGTGAGGCCGGTCAGCAGGGTGCTGGTGACCGGCGCCCAGCTCACCAGGTGCCGCCCGCCGTCCACGTCGCGCAGCGCGTGGCCGGGCCCTCCGGCGGCGTCCCGGACGGCTTGCGCCAAGTCCGGGCGGCTCGAGAGCCCGGACGCGGTGGTCGTCCCGATGACCTCCCGGTCGGCGTCGAGGAACCAGGTGTTGCCGGGTCCCGCCGACGACAGCGGTCCGCTGAGCGCGCTCGGTGCGAACTCGGCGATCAGCCGGCCTGCCTTCTCGCCGGTGACGGGAGCGGAGACGAACACCCGCGGTGAGCCGCCCTGCGGGGTGTCGACCGCGAGAGCCGGTTCGTCGGCGGCCTTGATCGCCGCGGCGTTGACGTCCTCTCCGGACTTGGCTCGCAACTCGTCGTTCGGGGCGAGGTAGACGACGCCGCGATAGCGGTCCCGTGTGGACATCAGCTGGGAGAGGAGCTTCGCCGGTGTTTCGGTGTCCTTCGACATCCGGACTCCCGTTGCCACGGCGGTCAGGTCGGATACGCCGCTGTCCAGCAGGGATTGCACCTGGTGAGCAGCCAGTGATGACCGCGACTGTTGTTCCGCTGCAACACTCGCCGGGATCGCGTCGACCGGCCAAAATGACGGAAGAACCGTGACGGTGGCCGCAGCGCCGAGAAAGAGGGCGGCGCCGGCGGACCAGGTCAGCAGGGCCAGCGGACGATATCGTCCGGAGCGCCCGGCCCGGGCGTGGGTCAACACCAGCGCGATGCGTCCTGCTTCCCCATGCTTCGGTGCCTTCGCCGCGGTGCGGCGGGAAGATGTCGCGACTCGGCTGAGAAGCCGGATCGGCCGCAGCAGCAGAAGATAGAAGGCGGCGAAAACGATCACGGTGAGCACGGCCAGCCCGGCGCCGACCGTGATTGCACGCCGACCAGACGCCTCGGCGAACGCGGCCGGCTCGGTGGTCGCCTGTTCCGACGCCACGGTCCAGCCGAGCGCGGTCGAAGAAGACGTGCCATCCATGGCTGCCCAGGCGACCACCTCCTCCTGCCCGGCAGCGTGCTGAGCCCGGCTGCCGGAGGCAGCTGCGCCGGGCTCCAGCCCCGGATCGATGACTCCCAGAGGGGGTCTGCGGTTGTCCGGGCCGACGATCACCGAGCCGGACTTGTCCAGCAGCCAAGCGCCTTCCGGCCCGGCGGCGGCGAGCAGTTCGCCGAGCCGGTCCGGATCGACATGCCCGACGAGCAGGTATTTCGTGTCGGCCGCCTTGCCGATGGGCGTGTATTCCACGATCTGTCGTCCGGTGTCGACCTGGGCCAGCCGCATCCCGGCCTCGCTGGGGGCCGGGTCGCCGAGAAGCGCAGGCTGTGCCGGTGCACCGGCCTGGGCCACGACCTCGCGGCTGGCCCGATCGACGACGTAGAGCGACTTCCAGGCCCGGCCCTTGGACAGGACCGGCAAAGCTCGGTCCGGCCGGCTCAGCGATTCCTCGACGACCGCGGCGATCTCCGCCAGGCTGCCCAACCCGCCGTCGAGTGACCGGGAAATCGCTTCCTGCGCCGCCTCTGTGCTTTCCTGCCTGCTGTCAAGCACCGACTGGGGAACCGGAGCGGAATCCCCGGTGCGGGACAGGCAGATTGCCGCGGCGGACGCCAGCACCAGGAACGACATCAGCCCGGCGACCCAAGGTGCCCGCAGGCTGGGAAGGCGCCGCCCGCTCATCGGCAGACCGCTTGCTGCGCGAAGGCCGACACCCGGATGGCCGTGCGGGATTGCCTCACGAATTCGACTTTTCACGAGCACCCGTCCCAGCGCAATCGAATGTAACTATCTTCCAGCCCATACGCGACGAACGGCCGGTTCCGCGTCCGCCAGGGACAGTGACGTGCCCGGTCCAGCGCAAACTTCGTCATCGCCACGTTGAACCGGGCGCTCACAGAGGGCCGGCAGGGGCTCGTCCGGTCTCGCGTGGGCGGAACGGCGCACTACGGCGGCGCTCGGCCAGCCGACGGTCGGGCATGGGCTGGAAGATAGTTACATCCAGCTGCGCCGGAGCGCGTGATCGTGGAATGTCGAATTCATGAAGCACTCCCGCACGGCCATGTGGGTGTCGACCGGCGTCGTGGTGGTGACCAGCGCGGTGGCCCTCGTCCTGCTCCTCGTGCCCGGCGTGACCGACAAGCCGGAGCAGCTCGACGCCGGCGAGATCGACCTGGCGGCCGACGTCCGCCAGTTCGCGGAGGGGATGTCGGCTGAATCCGGCTACTCGAAGCCGTCTCCCGCCGAGCGCGCGGCGATCGGCGAAGGCGTTCGGCGCGTGCTGGACGGAGAACCGCTCGATGCGAGAAAGGCAATGGCCTCCGTCGGCTACACGGTCTCGAAGCGTGTCGACACCGGGACCAAGCGGAGCTTCTACGAGGTGTCGGACAGCACGGACCGGCCACGCGGATGGGGCCGGATCCTGATCGACACGGCCGCCACCGTCCACTTGGGAATCGAAGTCCCCCATCCGAAGGCCGACTTGGGCAGCGAGCAGCTCGGCATCGCCCTGTTCCAGCGGGTACCCGGCTCGGTTCTCGTGATCGCCGGCGCGCACCGCCGCGCGGCGCCGTACAGACAAGCCGACATGGCCCACACGAATGAAAGCGTATTCGAGACGGTGCACGAACTTTTGGTACAGCGCAAGGTTCCGGTCATGCAATTGCACGGTTTCCGGAACGAATCGGCGCCTGACAGCGATATCGTCCTCTCCGCGGGTCCGGAACTCGGCAGCCCTTATGTGGAACGGATCGCCCAGGGGCTCAAGGCAGCAGGGCTCTCGGTGTGCCTGTCATGGGTCACCGGCTGCAAAGGCCTGGAAGCCACCACCAACGTCCAGGCAAAATGGGTCGCCGAACACGGTGGCGACTTCGCGCACATCGAGGTATCCCAGGACACCAGGTTCACCGCTGAAGCAAGCGGCCGTGTCGTGTCCGCACTCGCCCAACAGGTGGCCGGCCGATGAGCGCGCGGCGCGTACCGGGCGTCCGGGCACCATGGATCGCCGGGCTGGTGTTGTTCCTGACACTGGCGGCCGCCGCCGGGATCTACATGTCCCGCCCGCGGGATTCCTCGCCGGTTCCCCAGTCCATCCTCGACAGCAGACGGGAAAGCACCGTAGCGGCCCAGCAGGCCATCGCCCGGTCGCTCAACGGCGGGCTGAGCAGCCTGGCGGAAATCGCCACCGTCGTCGACGAATCGATGAGCCAGCGGAACAGAGCGTTGCTGCTCCCCTTCAAGGGCCGGATCTGGAAGTCTCTCTACGTCGTCAACCGAACCAGTCACGTGGTCGTGGCCCAGGTCGGCGACCCCGCACAGCCCGCGGTGCTCGGCGACCCGCTCCCGAGCGAGGCCGGCTCGCGGCTGGCACAGGTCGGCACCGACCGGCAAATCGTCCAGTACACGCCGGTCGGCAAGGCCGCCGACGCGAAGTACCTGCTCGTCGGGCATCTCGATCCGAACCGGCTCGGCGAACTGCTCGCGGTGGCCGGCCCGGAAGGCGCCTGGCTGCTGGACAAATCCGGCTCGGTGATTGCCGGCCCCCGTGATCGCACGCCACCGCAAGGAGTCGTCGACCAGGACATGGAACCCGGCGAGGGTTCCTCCGGCAGCCGGGTTCAGCACACCGCCGAGCGGTACGAAGTGATCGCCTGGGCGTCCCTGGGCGGCAAGCCGCCGTCGAGCACGCTCGGCTGGACTGTGGTGTCGAACCAGGCGACCGTCGAAACTGTCGCCCCCACCGACGCCTCTCGTCAGCGAGCCATCACTGTCGCCGCCCTGCTGGCCGTGCTCACCGTGATCGGTTTCGCGACCCTCTATTTCCTGGTGCTGCGCCAGATCCGGCTGCTATGGCGAGTCGCCGAGTCAACCGGCCAAATCGTACCCAAGGCACCGAAACACGGTGAAGCAGGACGCGTGGCGATGGCGTTCACCCACGCCCGGGCAACACCGTCCGGCCGGAATCTGACGAGGGGCAATGACTACACGCACTGACGGCAATCACGCGCAGAACCGGCACGCCCCGGTGCCGAGAACGGCCCCTGCGGCCGAGAGCCGCCCCAGGCGCCATTTTCCGCTGGCCCTGCTGACCTGGGGCCTGGGCGCTACCCTCTTCCTCGGTACCGCGGGCACGGTCGCGACCGCGCCGTCCTCCTGGCTGGTCGACCCGATACCGGAGAGCGTCGCGGCCGAACAACAGACACGAACGGCTCTGGCCGCCCGCCAGCTGCAGCACTCGCTCGACAGCGGCGTGTCCGACCTGAACGCCGTCGCCGCGGGGATCCGGGTCCTCAAAGACGCCGAAACACCATCGAAGCTGCTGTCGCAGCTGATGTCAGCACGGGATCGTTATCGCGGCGTCGCGTACCTCTCGCCCACCGGCGAGGTCCGCGCCAAGGCCGGCGAGGACGTCGACGCCGCAGCGATGAAGACGGCCGACAAGCCGGCTCTCGCGGTCGGCCCGCCGCAGGGCGTCTCACCGCGGGTGTTCGTCTCCGCTCCCGTCACCGGCGCGAAGGCCGGGCGGCTGGTCGCCGAGTTCAAGCCGGACGCGCTGATCAAACCGCTGTCGCTGGCGGGGCCGGGCAACACCCGGCTTCTCAACTCCGACCGGAAGGTCATCGGCGCGACCACCGGCTTCACCGCGTTCGAACCCCTGTCTCGCCCGGATCTGGAGCAAGCCGCGAAGGATGCCGCAGGCGGGCCCGGTCACGCGCTGCGCGAGGTGGACGGTGAGCGGCACGCGGTCAGCTGGGCGCCGGTCACCAGCACTCAACCCACCCGGCAAACCGGGCTCACGGTCGTCACCGACCGGTCGGAGTCCGCGCTGACCCTCTCCCACTCGGACGAAAAGCGCGAACTGATCCTGCTCGGGGCCCTGATCGCCGTGCTCACCATCGTCGTCTTCGGCTGGCTCTACGTGGTGATCGTCGGCCCGTTGTCCGCGCTGGCGAGGGCGGCCGGACGCATCACCCGCGGCGACACCGACGACCCGGTGATCGTCCGCCGCTACGACCAGCTCGGCCTCATCGCCCGGAACCTCGAACGGGTCCGGCGCGAGCTGATCCGGAGGAACCGATGATCTTCCTGTATGCGGTCTTCAGCCTCGCGCTCGGCACGCTGCTCGTCGCGGGGATCATCGAGCAGCGCCGGCACCAACGCAACCTCGACACCATCCCCAGCCGGATCCTGGTCAACGGCATCCGCGGCAAGAGCTCGGTCACCCGGCTGTGCGCGGGAGCGTTGCGCGCCGGCGGCCTGGCCACGGTCGCCAAGACCACCGGCACCGCGGCCCGGTTCATCCACCCCGACGCGACCGAGGAGCCGGTCCACCGGAAGTTCGGCATCGCCAACGTCGTCGAGCAGATCGGCATCGTCCGCCAGGCCGCCGCCGCGCAGCCGGACGTCCTGGTCATGGAATGCATGGCCGTCATGCCTCCGCTTCAGGAAATCAACCAGACCAAACTCATCCAGTCCACCATCGGCGTGCTCAGCAACGTCCGCGAAGACCACCTTCAGGAAATGGGCCCGACGCTCCAGGACGTCGCCCGCTCCCTGTCGCGGTCCATGCCGATCGGCGGCATCTGCGTCACGGCCGAACGCGACCTCCTGCCCATCCTCCAGGAGGAAGCGGACAAACGGTCCTGCCAGCTGATCGCCGTCAACTCCGACGACGTGACCGACCGCGAAATGGCCGGATTCCGCTACCACAGCTTCAAGGAGAACGTCGCCATCTCCCTCGAAGTCGCCCGCCTCCTCGGCGTGCCCCGGCAACAGGCCCTCAAGGGCATGTGGGACGCGCCACCCGATCCCGGCGTCCTCACCGTGGAGTCCTACGACTTCGGCAGCAAGACACTCCGCTTCGCCAACGTGTTCGCCGCCAACGACCCCCGCTCCACCGTGATGAACGTGCAGCAGCTCATCGAGCAGCGACAGATCCGGGAACCCGTCTTCACCCTCGTCAACTGCCGACCCGACCGCGTCGAACGCAACGGCCAGATGGGCGAGATCGTGCCCGAACTGCGCACCGACAAGCTGTTCGTGATCGGCCACCCCGCCCGGTCGGCGCTGGCCAAGATCCCGGCCGGCTGGCGCGGCCAGGCCTTCGACCTGGGCGGCCCGAACCGCCCCGTCGAGGAGATCCTGCGCACCATCGTCGACCAGATCGACCGCGACGCCTCGCTCGTCGCCATCGGCAACATCCACGGCCAAGGAGAAAAACTCTTGCACCACCTGGAAAAGGCAGGAATGCAGTGCTGACCGCCACCGTGACGGCCGAGGTGGCCGTGCTCGGCATCGCCATCGGCCTGGTGTTCTCGCTCGGCTGCTACCTGGTCTCCAACCTCTCCCCCGGCGGGATGATCACACCCGGCTGGCTCGCCCTGGCCACCATCACCGATCCACGCAGGCTGTGGATCATCGCCGGCGTCACCGTCGCCACCTACTTCGGCACGCGTCTGTTGCAGAAATTGGTGATCCTGTACGGCAAGCGGCTCTTCGCCGCCGTCCTGCTGCTCGGAGTGTTCCTCCAGCTGACGACCTTCATCTTCCTGCTGAAGGACCACCCGTTCCTGTTCTCCCATGGAACACTCGGCTTCATCGTGCCCGGCCTGATCGCCTACCAGTGCGTCCGCCAGCCCATCAAGGCCACCCTCGCCTCCACCGGCATCGTCACGCTGCTGGCCTACGTCGTCCTGCTCTCCGGCGTCCTGCTCAACTTCCTGCCGCATTCCTGAAAGGACTTCCGGTGACCGAGCAAAGCAGGGGACCAAGAGACGAGCCCGGCGTCTCATGCTTTCCAGCCACCAGGCCGATGCGGATCTCGCGTAGGACCGGATACGGCGCAATCGCCACGACTGAGAAGACGCTGAGACCTGCGCACAGGCTCCTACCTTTGTCGGGTACCACCACCTGCACCGGCCGATAAAGTTCGACTTACCCGCGCACCCCGAGCCGGGATTCGCCGAAACACCGTCCGCGACAGTCCTTATTTTTCTCCCCGGGAAAGTGGTTGCAAAACCAACTCACCCCCGGTCGGCTTTCCGCGGAATCGACGCCCCCACTGAGTCGCCGAAAGGATCCACCATGCGCAAAACCGTCGCCGCCACCCTCGCCGCCATGACCCTCACCACCGGAACACTCGCCACCCCCGCCGCGCAGGCGAGCACTGTCGTTCCGAACATCATCGGTGGCGGCACCGCCACCGATGCCCCCTGGGGCGCCCAGGTCTACTGGAACAGCGTGGGTTTCCAGTGCTCTGGCTCCATCATCGCCGCCCAGTGGGTACTGACCGCCCGGCACTGCCTCGCCAACGGAGCCATGTACGTGCTGGTCGGCAGCCTCAACCTCGGCCAGGGCACCAAAGCCACCGTCGACCGCACCCAGACCCCACCCACCGGCGACATCGCCCTGCTCCACCTGAGCTCCACAGTGGACGCCACCTACATCACACTCGCCGACTCCGACCCCGCCGTCGGCGACACGAACCAGATCTACGGCTGGGGCCGCACCCAGGGCACCAACCCGCCCTCCCCCGTCCTCAAGACCGCCAACGTCCAGGTCACCGGCGCCGGCACCGACGCTTACAGCGGACCCGCGATCGCCAGCCAGGGCGTCGACGGATCCGCGTGGCACGGCGACTCCGGCGGCCCCCAGCTCGCCGGCGGCGCCCAGGTCGGCGTCTGCTCCACCGGTTCAAACAGCGGTTCCGACATCAACGGAACACAGAACTACGCCAGCGTGGCCAACAGCCGAGCCTGGATCCGCGAAACCGCCGGCGCGTAGCCCCCCGCACCTCCACCCGGCCCACCGATCCCCCAAGGGCCGGGTGGAGGCCAGACCACCCCCACCGGGACAAGACACCGCGCCGGCGTGAACCCGGATCGGGCATGCGTTCAGGCGGCAGTGCCCCGAGCCTCGAGGCCGGCGTTCGCCAAGACGCCGCGGCAGGTGTCGGCCAGCCTTTCCGGAACCTGTTCGCTGATTCGGCCGGGCCTGGCCGGATCGATCATCTCCGGGGTACACCGTCCGTGAGCAGACCGACACCGGCGCCCGGCGCACCTTCTGCGAGCTGCTGCACATCGGCAAGAAGGTCGGTCTTCCCGGTCTCGGGTACCCAGTCGTGCTCGCGGTCGGCACGAGAAAGAGGGCAAGGCCCACGACTACGATCGCGACCGGTGCCCGTGGTAACCACCGTCCATCCGGGAACCGACGCCCGGCTGGACCCGGCCGGTCAGCTTTCGGCAGCCTCGTAGGCGATCAGGGCCAGTTGCACGCGGTTGGCGCACTCGAGTTTCACCAGCATGCGGCTGATGTGCGCCTTGACCGAGCCTTCGCTCATCCGGCAAGTACGGGCGATCTCCGCGTTGGACTGGCCTTGAGCGAGCGGCCGCAGAACTTCACGTTCGCGGCCGGTCAGCGAGGCAAGCCGGGCCTGGGCGCGTTCGGCACGCCGTGGGTCGCGGTCCCGCAACCGCGCGAGCACCGCACAGGTCACCTGCGGCGAGAGGTACCCCTTACCGGCGGCGATCGCCCGCACGGCGTCGAGCAACACCCGCGGTTCGGTGTCCTTGAGCAGGAACCCGGCGGCGCCGGCGTGCAGCGCCCGCAGGACATACCGATCGTCGGAAAAGGCGGTCAGCATCGCGACCGCCGTGGCGGGCACGTGCCGGCCAACCAGTTCGGCCGTGGCCAGGCCATCGCCGTCGGGCATATGGATGTCCAGGAGCAGGACGTCCGGCTGGTGGCGGTGCGCCAGCCGCAGCGCCTCGGACCCGCTCCCGGCTTCCGCGACGACCTTGATGTCCCCCGCCGTCTCCAGCAGCCCCCGGACGCCGGCCCTGATCAGCTGCTCGTCGTCCGCGACGACCACCGAGATCACCGGGCACCCACAGTCGCCGGGAACTCCGCGGCCACCTCGAAGCCGCCGTCCGCGTCGGCGCCCCAGGTCAGCCGGCCTCCCCTCGCCGCGACCTGCGCGGCCAGCGTCCGCAGCCCCCGGCCGGTGCCGGTGCCCTGCGTGCTCGGCGCCTGTTCCGGGGGACGGTTGCGGATCAGCAGCCGCGCCCGGCCGTCGACCACCCGGAACTCGACGACGACGTCCACCGGTCCGGCGTGCTTGTGCACGTTCGTCAGCGCCTCCTGGACGACGCGCCGGACGACGTCGGCCAGTTCGGGAGGGAGTTCGTGGAGGTCACCGGGCAAAGTGGACTCGATGCGCAAGCCCGCGCGGCGGGAGGAATCGATGAGGGTGTCCACTGTGACCGGTTCGGCGTCGAGCACCCGGACGATCTGCCGCAGATCATGCATGGCGGCGCGGCTGGTCCCGCCCAGCAGCCGCGCGGTCTCGGCGTCCGCGGCGCCGCCGAGTTCGAGCCGCCCGGCGTGCAGCGCGATGAGGCTGAGCTTGTGCCCGAGGACGTCGTGCATCTCGCGGGCGATCCGGTCGCGCTCCTGCGTGAGCACCAGGTCCCGCTGGATCGCCGCCATCTGCCGGGAACGCCGGACGTAGGCGCCCGCCATGAGCGGCACCAGCACCTGCACCCCCACCTCGGCCACGAACAGGGTGCCGTCAGGATCAGGTACATCCGGCATATCCGGCGCCGGCAGCGCGAACACCACCGCGGTCGCGACGACCGCGAGGGCACCGGGAACCGCACGCCCGAACGCACCGACCGCGTACAGGGCACACATCGGCACGACGATGGCGTCGGAAGGCGAGAACGCAACGAGCGCCGTGATCGCGAGCAGCACCGCCGAAGGCGCCTTCCGCCGCGCCGCAAGCAAGGCGGCAGCGCCGGCGTTCCACCACGCCTCCTCGGCCCCGGCCGCCAGCACGACACCCAGCGTGACGCAGCTCCCGGTGACCGCCGCGTCGACGATCAGCTCCCGGCTGCGTCGGCCGAGGCCATGCCACCGGGCCCGGAACCACTCGACAACGGAACTGTCCACGGCCACCAGTTTGACACCTGCCCGAGTGCTCGCGTGGAGGCCCATCCGGCGCGCTTGCCGGAGGTCCGAAACCCGCAAGGCCAGGCATTGCCCAGAGTTCTCCGCTCGTTACGCCGAGTTCAGCTGTGGTCGGTTGTCGCGGTGAACGTGTCGGATGATCGGCCCACCGGGTCGATGCCGGTCGATGGTGCGAGGGTGGTGCGGACGCCCTTGCGGTCCGTGCCCAGCTTCGCCAGGATTCGAGCCACGTGCTTCTCGACCGTGCGGGGCGAGAGGAACAGGGTCTCGGCGATGTCGGCGTTGGTGGCGCTGCGGCTGAGGAGTTCGGCGACCTCCAGCTCGCGGGGTGACAGCTCGTCGCCGTACCCCCGGCGTCCGCGCCTGGCCGATTCCTCGACCCCCAGCGCGCGCAGAGTGTGCTGGCAGCGCATGGCATCCGCGATCGCGCCGAGTCCGCTGTGGACGTGCGCGGCTTCGGTGAGGTGCGCGGCCGCGTCCTCGGGGCAGGAGCGCACCAAGGCGTTCGCGAGCTGTTCCGCGGCCTGTGCCGCGTGGTAGGGCCTGCCGATGTCCTGCCACGCGGCGCGGGCCGTGGCGAAGTGCTCGGCGGCGGTGGCCGGTGCGCTGTCCCGCGCGAGCAGTCCGGCTGCGAGCTCGAGTTCGGCCGTGGCAGCGGGAGCATCCCGGTCCCGCACACCGCGTGCGGCATCGGCCACCAGCCGCTCGGCTTCCTCGCGGTGTCCGCCGGCCAGTGCGGCTTCGACCGCGACCGGGACCAGGCCCGTGGTGCGCGTCCAGCTGCCGAGCCGGCGCAGCATGGTCACCGCGGGTTCGGCGCTCGCCCACGCCGCCCGCGGGTCGTTCTGTGCGAGTCGCACCGCGGTGAGGCCGGCGGCGATGCTCATGCTCACGTCCGCCTCGGACGTCTCACGTCCACGCCCGGCGGCGGCGAAGTGCTCGAGTGCCTGGGAGTGTTTGCCCTGGGCGAGCGCCAGATGTCCCCGGTACAGGGCGCGGTCGAGGTCGGCCTGCCGGACGTCGGGATAGGCCCGGCACAGCACGTCGTACTGCTCGTCCAGACCGACCCAGCGACCGGCCAGCCAGTCCGTGCGCAGCAGCCTGACGCGAGTGAGGCACTCGAGCGGGGCGTTCTCCGTGCGGGCGGCCAGATCCTGGCTCTCCAGCATCAGGCCGCGGGCGCGCCGGTCGTGGCCGAGCTGGAGGGCCGCCTCGCTGAGGTTGTACAGCGCTTGGCACATCCGACGCAGCACGGGCTCGGCCGCGTCCCGGCGCGGCAGCCGGTCCACCAGCGGCCACACGGCGGGATCGCCGGCCCTGGCCATCAGCATGAGCCTGGTGACCTGGACGTCTGTCCGAACCGGCTCGTCAGTCTCGTCAGTGCTGTCGCGGACGGCCTGCTCGGCCCGGTCGAGCCACTCCCACGCGTGCGCGGCGGCACCGTCGTACTCGTTCAAAGCCAGCGCGATCATGGCCCTGGCCGCCTTGCGCGGGAGTGTGCCCAGTTCTTCGACGGCGCGTTCGAGCTCGCAAAAACCCGCCGGGTCGCCCGCGAGGTTGAGCATGATCAGCCCCAGACCGAGGCGGATCTCGCCGCGGACCTCCTCCGGCAGCCGGTGGTCGGCGAGCACGGCGGTGAGCACGGAGGCGGTCGCGGCGTAGTCGACGCCGGCACTGGCAATCCTGGCGAGTCCGAGCGCGGCCCTGGACCGCCGGTCGGCGCCGATGTCCTGCCGGTTCAGGATCTGGCGCAGGAGGGTGGCGGCGGTGCCGGTGTCACCGAGCGCCACGGCCTGGTCGGCCGCTTGTTCCACGCGCACGAGCCAGGTTTCGTGGTCACCCGCGGCGAGCGTGTGGTGCGCGACCTGCACCAGCGGCGCCGGATCGTGGGTCTCGAACACCTCGACGGCTCGCCGGTGCAGGCGGATGCGACACGGGCCGGGAATGTGCCGGTAGGCGACCTGCTGCGCCAGCACGTGCCGGAAGCCGTACCGGCCCGTGCCGGCCTCCCTCAGCACGGCGGCGTCCAGTACGTCGATCAGGCCCTGAGCGCCCTGCTCGGGATCCAGCCCGGCGATCTCCGTGAGCAGCGCTTCGGTGGCGGGGACGGCGAGCACGGCCGCCGCGTCGACCACCGCCGCCCCTGCGGGTGACAGGGCGACGAGCCGCTCGGTGATCGCCGCGCGCAGTCCTAGTGGCACGTCGGCGTGCTCCAGCGCGGCGGCGTCCTGGCGCTCCTGGTGGCGGAAGGTCAGCAGATCTTCCTCGGCGACCAGCGGCAACCCCTCGCTGCGGCGGTGCAGCACAGCGCAAAGCTCCGGCGTGGCCCTGGCACCCAGCACGGCCCCGGCCAGCTCGGCGACGTCGGTCTCGGTCAGCGGCGCCAGCCGGATCACCGTGGGGCGGCAGGCGCCACCGAGCACACAGGACCGATCCTCGGCGCGCCAGGTCAGCACCAGGGCGAGGTGGTCGGGCAGGTCGCGGGCGAGCATCACGAGCAGCTCGCGGGTGGCGTCGTCGACCCAGTGCAGGTCCTCGACGACCACAATCACCCGGCCGAGCGAGGCGAGCACCGACCGCACGGCCTGGATCAGCTGGTGCCGGGCGACGCCCGGATCGTCCGGTGTCGGCGGTGCGGGCGGCAGCAGGCCGGCGAGATCCGGGAGCAGCGGTGCCAGCGCACCGGCAGTGGGCGGCAGCTCGGCACCCGGCAGCCAGGGGCCGACCTTGCGCAGCGCTTCCACCACCGGCCCGTAGGGCAACGGCTCGCGCAGCGGGTGGCAGAAGCCGGTCACCACCCGCCACCCCTCCCGCTCCAGGATCGTGGTGGCCTCACGCACCAGCCGGGACTTGCCCATGCCGGCATCGCCTTCGACCACGACCACGGCCGGTGCGCGCCGGACCGCATCGACCAGCTGCCCCAGTTCGTGACGGCGGCCGACGAATGCGAAACCCCGGCCAAATCCGGCATTCCGATCCACCGCGTCACCGTCCTCCCGCATACCCATCTTTTGCGCATACTACCCACTCAAATCCGTTCCCCATTGCTGCGGCCTGCGCAGGACCCGCATCGTCTGGATCGTTCGAGAGCACGACGGCGCGGTCACGCTCACTCCACCGCGTGAAAACGGAGCGCAAACGCCATGACCCACTAGTTGTTCGCGCCGGGGCCGAGGTGCGGGGCCCGCCATGGGCCGACGACCGGACTGTCCGGGGGGTACCGGTAAACAACCCGTGAACCCCGAGCGACCCGTTGAACTCCAGCGGGGTCGTGTGCTCCCGAGCGCCGAAACAACGGGAAATCCGCCGATCGGAACCGCTTCTCCAGCGCCGGGCCACCTCACCCGGCGCGCCACTCGCGGCCGGCCAACCGGGGCAGGTCCGCACCATTGAAAGGGAAGACAATGAAAACGAAGAACGTGCTCGGGGCGGTTCGTTCCCGCCTTGGGACCGCGCAGAACCGGGGGCGCACATCTCCCGAGATCGGCGGCAGCGCGTCCAAGCGACGCCCGCGCAGGATGATCGTCCTCGTCCTGGCCGCCGTCCTGGCGTCCGTGCCGATCTCGGCCACCGTCCAGACGGTCGGCGCGGGCAAGGCCGACGCGGCCGTCGACGACCGCTACTCCTGGGTCACCAGCACTGTGGCAATGACGGCCTTCAGCTACTGGATGAACACCGCGAACTGGCCGGCTACCGGCTCCCAAAACGCTGCGTTCAACACGGGTCACGGGTATGTGAACGGGGGCGGGGCGTACGGCGACCGCGACGGGCAACTGGCCGGCTGGCTCTCGCGGCAGACCGGCCACTGGGGGCCGTGGGATTTCCGGGAGTACGACGGCGAGGTCAGGCAGCACACGTGGGACAACCGGGGCGCCCAGCGATATGTCCTCAACCTCCAAACGGGCATCGTCTTCCACACCGAAGACCACTACGCCGACTTCACCCCGCTCAACTTCGGAAACCTGCCCACCCCCGGTTTCCCCGACCACGTGTTCTGCTACGAGCACCCGACCGGTCAGCCGAACGACAGGCGGATCGTCCTTCACTCGGGCCACTGGAACCGCGCTGAGTGGACGGTTCACGGGCTTCCAGGCTCCGGAATGGAAGTGGACTACCAGCGGGATTGGGAGTGGTGGAACTCCCACGATGGCCAGTACTACGTGGACACCAATGCCGACAATTTCCGTCAATACATCAGCTTCAACGCCCAGCACTCATTGAACATTCACAACGACCCCAGTGCACTCTGCCGGGAATTTACCGGTTTTTGGTACGGAACCTGGTAGTACCGCGACAAGACCACCACCAGGCCCGTCACGGCCGACCGGATCGGGTCCCAGGGGGCAGTTCCGCTGGGACCCACCGGCCGGTCGCGACGCCGCCTATACAGGCGCCAGCCTTTCGAAACGCCCGCGGTGGAAAACCAGAGGCCGGATCCGAGGGAACGGAGTCACCCGTCGGAGGCGCAGCAGGGCGATCACGTGGTCGCCGGCATCCACCTCGGCCTCGAGCGAGCATTCGAGCCACAGCGCCGTCTCGTGCAGGAAGATCGCACCGGATTCCCCTGCCTCCCATCGGATGCCCGCGAAGCGGTCCCCCGCCGGAGCGGACAGCTGGCGGCACAGGTCGCCGTGGTTCTCCCCCAGCACGCTGACGCCCAGGCCCCGCGCTGCGCGCAGCACACTCCACGTGCGCGAAGTGCGCATCGCACAGAACGAGACCAAGGGAGGGTCGAGGGAGACCGGGACGAAGGAGCTCGCCACCATCCCGACCGGCTTGCCGTCCACGAGCCCGCAGACCGCCACCACCCCTGATGCGGTGTGGCCGTAGGCATCGCGTAGTTCGCGCGACGCGTTCGGACCGACTGCCATGGCTATCTCCTCCGTCACCATGCCTGCGGCGTTCCGAGCGGCAGGATCTCCCGGATCTCGTCGATACTGCGGATCTCGTTGTCGACCACTTTGAAGACCGCCACCATGTAGAAGGTCCCGCTGTCGGGTCTCGGACTGTGCGTCACCGGGTGGAAATCGACCATGACCGTGCTGACGGCGACGCCACGGGCCGGATCGAGAACGGGGAAGTGACCTCCGCGGACGGTCGGCCTGGCCCCTCGGGTCTGGTTGAGGCAGCTGGCGACGGTGTGCACTGTCGCGTCGGGTGACAACAGCGTCGTGAGCGTGTTCGTCACCTTCTTGCCGTTGTCGTAGCGGTCGCAGCGGTAGCCGATCCGCGCCAGGCTGCCGTCGCTCTCCCCCAGGGCCGACCAGTAGCCGCCGGCCACCGCCGCGAGCGCGTCGCGGTCGCAGGCGCGTTCGGGCGGCACCCGTGCGTCGTAGAGCACGTCGGGAGTCAACAGCCGGTCGACGTCGGCGAAGTGCCCGGCCGTGTCGGTACTGACGAGCAACTCCGCTTCGCTCACCGCATCGTCCGCCACCCTGAGCCGGAGCGCGAACGGACGGCGTTGCCCGGCGCAGACCGCGACCCCCGTCGTCGCGAGCTGGCCCTGTTCGACGTCGACGAACGTCTGCAGGCCGAGGAAGTCGCCGACCGTGTTCCAGAGCCCTTCACCCGGCTTGATTTCGACGGCGTTCTCCGTCACCCGGGAGGAGTTGTTCCACCGGGCGAAGCCAGGGTCGTGGCGGACCAGGCTGTCCAGGAAGCGATCACCGTGCCCTCGGAGCATCCGCTCGACTTCCTGGACGGGCGCGGCGGTCATCGCTCGGCCGGGGAAGCCAGGACGGCGCTCTCGCTGCGCGCCGGCGTCCGCGACACCGTGTAGGTGAAGGGCTTGAGCGTCGCCATGAGCAGGAAGGCGACCACGGTGGCGCCGATGACCAGCGCCATGGGCACCGTGAAGCTGCCGGTGGCGTCGAAACCGTCGCTGATGAGCAGGGTCGCCGTCCCGATGCTCACGACGTTGAGTCCGAGGCTGAAGCCGAAGATCTCCGCGGACGCCTTGAGGCCGAAGTACCGGGTCACCAGGTACGGCAGCAGCATGGTCACGGTACTCAGCGCGACCCCGGAGAGGACGGCTCCGAGGAACTGGAGAGCGAACGACGTCCCGGAGAAGAACAGGAGCATCGTGCCGGAGACGGGAATCAGGTACAGGGCAGCGATGAAGCGCTGCGATTGAATGCGGTCGGCGAAGAACGCGCAGAACACCACGCCGGCCATGCCCGAGAACGCCAGCACCGAGGCCAGGAGGGTGGTGCGGTCCGCCGAGACCCCGCGGCCCGCCAGCCAGGGCACCAGGTGTGTCTGGGTGCCGACCAGCGACCCCGCCGCCAGGCAGTCGGCCAAGGTCAGGGCCCAGTAGGTCCGCGTGCGCATCGCCTTCGTCCCCGAAGCTCCCGCGTCGGCTGCCGGGCCGGCACCGTCATCCGCAGTCGGGGCGCCGAGCGGCTCGGCCGGGTTCAGCCGGAGCAGGAACGCCGCCGCGCCGCCCGCGCAGATGAGCACCGCCAGGGCGAGCACCCGCAGGGCGAACCGCCAGTCGTGGGTGTCGATCAGCCAGCGTGCGACCGGCGCGACCCACGTCTGTGACAGCTGTACCGCGACGGCGGTCACCAGGGCCAGCATGAGCGCGCGGTTGGCGTCGTACCAGGACGAGACGACCCGCGCGTAGACGACCGGCCCGGACAGGCCCGCGCCGAGCCCGATGCCGACGATGCCCAGCCAGTAGAGCGGCCCGGCCGAGTCCATTTGCGACAGGGCGAGCAGTCCGCCCGCGAACAGCACCACGCCGGTGGTGGCCGTGATGCGCACCCCGACGAGTCTGATGATTCGGCCGCCGAGCGGGCAGGCCGCAGCGGTGACGTACTGGGAAACGGAGAACACGAGCGTGAAGACGGGCAGTCCCCAGTGCATCGCCTGCGAGACCGCGGGCAGGAAGACCGAGAAAGAGCCCACGAAAATGCCGGACATGCTGAATGTCATGCAGATGAACGTGGCTACCGTAGCCTGAATACGCAGTGATTTCGCCATTGTTTTCCTGCCACTTCGTCGTGGGGGCGACCGTGCTCCACGATGGTAGGTGGGGTACTCGCCCAAACAAGGCGGCGAAACCCGGGGCCGTGGCGGGGGGCGCCCGGTCTCCAATCCGCCGTCTGGTTTGACTCCAGGATGCGTCCTACCGTGACGCAAGCCGCAGGGAGCGGCACGTACCACCCAGGTCAGTCAAAGGAGACGGCGTCATGGCAAAGGCTTTCCCGCCGGAGCTCACCTCGGGTATGGACGAGCCGTGCCGGTTCGATCTCGAGGTGTTCGACCTGGAAGTCGTGGACGGCGAGGTGCCGGCGGACATCGACGGGCTGTTCGTCCAGGCCGTGCCGGACCAGGTGTACCTGCCGGACGTCCCGGTGCTCTACCCGATGACCATCGCGGCGGGCGGGGACGGCGCGGTCCGGGCGTTCCGGATCAAGGACGGCTGCGTGGACTTCCGGACGCGCTATGTCCGCACGGAACGGTTCGAACTGGAGCGCAAGGCGCGCAGACCCCTGTTCGGGAACTACCGGGACCCGTACTCCGACGACCCCAGCGTCGCCGGCAAGGACCGGACCACCGCGAACACCGCCATCTACTGGCACGCGGGCCGGATGCTCGCCTCCAAAGAGGACGGGCTGCCGTACGAGGTCGACCCGGTCACGCTGGAGACCCGCGGGGTCTGGAACGCGCACGGGGCCATCACCAGCCTCACCTTCACCGCGCATCCCAAGTTCGACCCGGACACCGGCGAGATGTTCGGCTTCGGCTACGCGGCCCGGGGCGAGACGACCCGGGACATCGCGTACTACGTGATCGACGCCGCGGGCAAGGTCACCCACGAGGCGTGGTTCGAGGCGCCGTACTCGGCCATGATCCACGACTGCGCGCTGACCGAGCACTACATGCTGTTCCCGATCATGCCGGTCACCAGCGATCTCGACCGGCTGAAGGCCGGCGGCCCGCACTTCGTCTACGACGCGGACCTCCCGCAGGTCTTCGGCGTCATGCCCCGTTACGGGAGCGCCGACGAGGTGCGCTGGTTCCAGGCACCGCACGCGTTCCCCGGCCACACGATCAACGCCTACGAAGAGGACGGCACGATCGTCTTCGACCTGCTGGAGACCGACGGCAACGGCTTCGCCCCGGTCGTACCCGACAAGAACGGCGCGCCGATGCGCCCGGACGGCCTCACCACGCGCCACGTGCGCTGGCGCATCGACTACTTCGCCGACGACGAGCACCTGGTGGAGCGGGAGGTGCTGGCCATCGTCAACGGCGAGGGGCCGCACGTCGACCCCCGGCGCCAGTTGAAGCCGTACCGGCACGTGTTCGTGCCGACCCTGGACCGCGGCAAGCTCGCCACGGACGTCAACGGCCGCCCCTACCCGGTGATGTTCAACCAGCTCAGCCACTTCGACCTGGAAGCGGGCACCCGCGAGGACTGGTACCCGGGGCCGGCCGCGACGTTCCAGGACCCGGTGTACTTCACCAAGTCCGCCGACGCGCCCGAACACGACGGGTACCTGATCGCCACGCTCAACTGGCCGCTGGAGCGGCGCAGCGAACTCGTCATCCTCGACACGCTCGACCTCGCGCGCGGGCCGGTCGCCCGGCTCCGGCTCCCCGTCCGCATGCGCCTCGGCATCCACGCCACGTGGTTCGACGGCGCCGAAATCCCCACCTGGAGGTAGCACACCGTGACCATCGACCACACCGAAGCACCGGTCACCGACCCCGTCGCGGCCCAGCTCGCCGCAGACAAGGACACCGTGCTGACCATGATGTCGCTGCTGACCGATCCCGCGACCTCCGAGCAGGCACGCGCCTACCTCACCGAGACCTACCTCCAGCACAACCCGAACATCGCCTCGGGAGCGGACGCCATCATCGCCTGGACGAAGACCGAGGAGGCACGGCACGCGCGCGAATCGATGCGTCCCGCACCCGAACCTCCGGTTATGGTGGCCGAAGGCGACAAGGTCGTGATGATGATCAGCCGGGACCTGCCCGACCCGCGGGAACCGGGCAAGACCTACCGGTCCTACTGGTTCGACATGTGGCGCGTCGAGGACGGCAAGCTCGCCGAGCATTGGGACGGCGCTCCGGTGAGCACCGAGTAGATCGCAGAACGGAGGGAGGCGGCCATGAGCAGCACCGAGATCTCTCGCCGCTCTTCCCGGTCGGGTGCGGACGCGAAGCCTGGGCCGACGATCTCCGCTTTGTACTCCAGCGTGGTCGGCGCCGAGGAGGCGCAGACGAAACTGCCGCTGCTCGTGGCCCGGGACATCGAGGAGCGGTTCATCCGGGACGGCTGGCCGGTGGGCCGGGTCTACGGCAGCGAGGCCGAGATGGCAGCGCACTACGGGGTGGGCCGCGATGTGATGCGCGAAGCCGCGCGCGTGCTCGAAGCGCGCCAAGCGCTCCAGGTGCGGCGCGGCCCGCGCGGCGGTCTCGCGGTCGCGAAGCCGTCCGGCACCCACCTGCGGGTCATGGTCGGCGGCTACGCGCACCTCACCGGCATCGAGCTGTCGGAAATCGTCGAGGCCTGGGTCGCTATTCATGTCACGGCCGTGCGCCTGATCGGTGCGCACCGACCCGGTGCGACGCCCTCCGGCGCGGACATCGAGCGGTTCGCCGCCCAGGTCATCGAGTGGAGCGGAAGCGGTGTGCTGCGGCGCCTGCGCGACATCATCGCCCCGCTGCTGCCGCCGATGTGCCTGGACCAAGCCGATGCCGCGCCGGAACTGATCATCGGCGACCTCGAGCACGGCCGTAGCGACGAGGCCGCGCGGCGGACCCGCGTCCTGCTGCGCGCCGCGGCGCGCGAAACGCTGGACCGATCGGCGGGCTGGTCCGGCACGGACGTGCCGGCACCGCTCGACCAGCTCCGGATACCGGCGTTCCGGATCGTGCGCGAACTGATGTCGGAAATCACCCCGGCCGAGTGGGTCAAGGGCCGGCCGCTGGGCAACGAGTTCGACCTCGCCGAGCGGCTCCGCGTCGATCGCAGCGTGATCCGCCAGGCCATCCGCATCATGGAGGACGCGGAGACCGCGGTGCCTCTGCCCGGGCGCGGGCGCGGCCTGATGACCCGTTGCCCGGGTTCGGGGCCGCTCAGCCGCCAGCTGTGCATCCACCTCGCCGCCCGTGGCGAACCGTGGGATCAGACCGCGCGAGCGCTCGGCGGCCTGATGATCGAGCTGGCGGAGCTCGCGGCGCGCAAGGCCGATCCGGACGACGCCGCCCTGCTCGACGCGGCCTACGACCGGCTGCGCGAACCGGCCCAGGCGGCGCCGATATCAGCCGTCCAGCCGATCGAGAGGTTGCAGAACCAGCTGGCGCACAATGCCCTGCTGGCACTTTTCGTGGACGGCATCAAGGCGTATTTGTCGTGGAGCATGCGTGATGAGCTGTACGCGCCGTCCTGGGTCATCGACTTGTACGCCAGGTCCACCGAGAACGTCCTGCGGGCCATCGGCCGCGGCGACCCCGAGGAGGCCGAGCGCCTCCAGTCGGTGAAACTGGAAACGCTCGCGGAGTGCCGCCACATGCTGCTCACTTCGGAGCACGGCCTGCCCGACGCCGGTCTCTGACTGCTCGCCCCCGGCCGGAATTCCACCGTCTTTTTTCCCGGGAAGCCCGACTCTAGCATCAGAGAAAAGCGGCTTCGAAAGGCAAGAAATGGTTGGAATACCGTCTGTTCACGAGTCACCTTTCAGCACGCCCGAGGGGCGCCGTATCCGCGACGAGGTACGCGAACTCGTTCCGTTGATCCGGGAGCACGCTGCGGCCGGCGAGGAACTCGGATGCCTGCCTCCGGCGACGCTCGACGCACTGCACCGCACGGGTCTGTTCCGTGCCTCGGTACCGCCTGAATTCGGCGGCTACGCCCTCGGAGCCCGCGACCTCGCCGAGATCGTGACCGCGGTCGCGACCGGCGACGGGTCCGCGGCGTGGATGGCGATGATCGCCAGCGGGTTCGCCCGGGTCATGCTGACGTTCCCCGAGGACGCCGTGCGCGAGGTCTACTCACGGTCGCTCGAATGGCCTGGGCCGGTGGTGGCCAGCGCATCGCTGTTCTCCGAGCGGATCCAGCGGGCGAGCCGCGTCCCGGGCGGCTATTCGATCCCCTCCGGCGGCAAATGGGGATTCGGCAGCGGCTGCAAGCACGCCGCGTACGTCGTCGTCGGCATCGAGGTGCCGACCGGCCCCGGCTCGGTGCTGCGGGCCATGGCGCTGCTGGAGAAGGGCCAGTACGAGATCGTCGACGACTGGCACGTCATGGGCCTGCGGGGCTCGTCGAGCAACAGCGTCAGGACGACGGAGGAGATCTTCGTTCCCGAGCAGCGTGTTGCCGACCTGGCCCGGATGCCGGAGCGTCTCGACCAGCTCCACGAGCGCTACCAGGGGCTCGGCTACCAGCTCGACGGACGCGGCCAGATGCTGATTCCCGCGTTGGAGACCATGGCCGTCACGCTGGGGATGGCCCAGGGCGCCTTCGAGTGCTTCCTCGACCAGTCCCGCCGGAAAAAGCCGTTCAACCTGCCTTACGACACGCTGGCCGCCACCCCGTCCGTCCAGGTCGCCGCGGGCAAGACGCACGCGATGATCAACGCCGCGGAATGCCTGCTGTTCGGCCGGGCGGACCACATCGACCGGAAGGCGCAGGCCCGGGAGCCGTTCACGGCCGCCGAGGAGTCCGCGATCATGATGGACCTCGTCCACGCCGGGAACGTGTGCGGTGCGGCCATCGACACCCTTCAGCTCACCCTCGGGTCCTCGACCGTCAGCGTGCGCAACCCGATCCAGCGGTTCGCCCGCGACGTCCGCGTCGCCCTGACGCACGGCTCGACCCGGCTCGACCCGTCCGCCGAGATCAGCGGGCGGCATCTGCTCGGGCAGCCGCCCTTCACGGACGGCATGGCGGCGGTACCGGGAGTGGCCAAGGCCGCCGAAACCGCCCAGGTCGCCGTCCCCGTCCCCGTCGCCTGAACCGGGCAGGAGAACCCAGATGGACCTCGGACTTTCCGGTAAGCGCGCCCTCGTCACCGGCAGCAGCTCCGGCATCGGCGCCGGCGTCGCCCTGATGCTGGCAGCCGAAGGCGCCCACGTCGTCGTGCACGGCCGGGACAAAGAGCGCACCGCCGAGACCGCCGCCACGATCCGCGACCACGGCGGACGGGCCGACGAGGTGCTCGGCGACCTCACGGTCGAGCCGGAAGCCGCGGCGGCCTGCGAGCAGATCCTCGCCTCGGGCGGCGTCGACATCCTGGTGAACAACGCGGGCGGCCGCTACGGCGGCTGGGAACGCAACGGCTGGCTGGCGACCCCGCCGGGCAACTGGCTCGAGACGTACAAGCTGAACGTCGTCTCGACCGCCACCCTGATCAACCGGCTCGCGCCGGTCATGGCGGAGCGCGGCTGGGGGCGGGTCATCCAGATCGCCAGCGCCGTGGCCCTGCACCAGCCGCCGCACTTCCCGGACTACCAGGCGGCGAAGGCCGCGGAAATCAACCTGACGCGCAGCCTCTCCAGGAGCCTGGCCGGCACCGGCGTCACGGCCAACTGCATCAGCGCCGGAATCATCCATACCCCCGGCTCGGCCGCGGAGCTCGACGACATCGCCGCGGAACTCCGGCTCGACGGCGGATGGCGGGCCCACGAGCGCCACCTCGCCGTGGAGGTGTTCCAGCAGACGACCGGGCGGGTCGGGCGCCCCGAGGACATCGCCGCCGCCGTCTGCTACCTGGCCAGCCCGCGGGCCGACTTCGTCACCGGCGTGAACCTGGTGGTGGACGGCGGTACCGACTGACCGCCGGCAGTTCATCGGCCATCCAAGCCGCACAACGACGTGAAAGGAACATCATGACTCTTCTCGATTCCGATGACTGGCAGGGACGGATTTTCTCCTCCGGCTGGGTGCAGGGTTCCGGCGAGGCGTACGACTCGACCGAGCCGGCCACCGGCAAGACGCTCGGGCGGGTCGGCGCGGCGGCTCCGTCCGATGTGGACCAGGCGGTGGCCCGGGCGCAGCGGGTCCAGGCCGAATGGGCCGCGCTGCCGTACACAGAGCGGGCGCGGGTGCTGCGCCGGGCCGGGCAGCTCTTCGAGGAGCACCAGGAGGAGATCGCGGAGTGGATCGTGCGCGAGGCGGGCACGCACCCGGGCTTCGCGGCCTTCCAGACTTCCAATGGCGCGGCCGAGGAGTGCTACGAGGCGGCGGCGCTGGCTGCCGCGCCGTACGGTGAGGTGCTGCGCTCGGTCGAGCAGCGGCTTTCGTTCTCGCGCAGGCGCCCGGTCGGCGTGGTGGGCGTGATCTCCCCCTTCAACGCGCCCATGGTGCTGGCCATGCGCGCGCTCGCCCCGGCACTGGCCCTGGGCAACGCGGTCGTCCTCAAGCCGGACCCACGCACCGCGATCTGCGGCGGCGTCACCATCGCGCGCGTGTTCGAGGAGGCCGGTCTCCCCGAAGGCGTGCTGCACGTGCTGCCGGGCGGCGCGGACGTGGGCGCGGCGCTCGTGGACCACCCGCGCGTCCCGGTGCTCGCGTTCACCGGCTCGACCCGGGCGGGCAAGGCGATCGCCGCGGCCGCCGCGCAGCGGCTCAAGCGCGTGCACCTCGAGCTCGGCGGCAACTCCGCGCTGATCATCCTCGACGACGCGGATCTGGAGAAGGCAGCCTCCGCCGGAGCATTCGGGTCCTTCCACCACGCCGGACAGGTGTGCATGGCTTCCAGCCGGCACCTGGTGCACGCTTCGGTCGCCGGCCTGTACGCCGAACTGCTGGTCGAGCGCGCGAACGGCGCGCCGGTAGGCGACCCGGCGAGCGGCCCGGTCGCGGTGGGCCCGATGATCGACGAGCGGCAGCTGCTGGCCGCGCACGCCGTCGTCACCGACAGCGTGGCGGCCGGGGCGCGCCTGGCCGCCGGCGGCACCTACGAGGGCCTGTTCTACCGGCCGACCGTGCTCACCGACGTCCCGCTGACGGCCCGCGCCTACGCCGAGGAGATCTTCGGCCCGGTTGCGCCCGTGGTCGCCTTCGGTGACCTCGACGAGGCGGCCCGGCTCGCCGCCGACACGGAGTACGGGCTCTCCCTCGGCATCCTGACGCGGGACGTGGCCAAGGGCCTCGCGCTCGCCGAGCGCATCCCGACCGGTCTGGTCCACATCAACGACCAGACCGTCAACGACGAGGCCACCGTCCCGTTCGGCGGTGTCGGCGAGTCCGGCAACGGCTCCCGGCACGGCGGCGCCGCCGCCAACCTCGAGGCCTTCACCGAGCTGCAGTGGGTGACCGTGCACGGCGAAATCCCCGCCTACCCCTTCTGAGGCACTGGAGAACACTCACGTGCACACCGACAACAAGTTCCTGGCCGGGCCGTTCGCTCCCTGGGCCGAGGAGAACGTGGCCTACGACCTGGAAGTCGACGGTCAGATCCCCGAAGATCTCGCCGGCGCGCTGTTCCGGATCTCCGCGAACCCCCGCTTCGCGCCGCTGGACCTCGACCGGTACCACTGGTGGGAGGGCGACGGCATGGTCTGCGGCGTCTACCTGCGCGACGGCCGCGCCGCCTACCGCACCCGCTGGGTCGAGACCGACTCGATGAGGTTCGAGGTCGAGCAGGGCGAAGCCGTCTACAGTGGATTCGCCAACGGCGGAAACCCGCGCCCGCTCCCGCCCGGCGCCCCACCGGCGAAGAACGTCGCGAACACGAACGTGGGCATCTTCGACGACCACCTGCTGGTCTATTTCGAAGGCGGGCTGCCCTACTCGATGCATCCCGAGACGCTGGAGACGTACGGCACGTACGACTTCCACGGCGGCATCGACGTTCTCTGCACCGCCCACTACAAGATCGACCCCTCCGGCGGCGACATGCTGTTCTTCGCCGCGACCGGGCCGAGGATCACGTGGTTGCGGGCGGACGCGAAGACCGGGACCGTGATCGACAGCCACAGCTTCGACATCGGGGTTCCGGTGTTGATGCACGACTTCGCGGTCAGCGAAAACTACGCGGTCTTCTTCGTCACCCCGGCGCAGTTCCGGCTCGACCACATCATGCAGGGCAAGCCCGGCGTGGTGTGGGACGAGAAGTCGTTGCCGCACGGCGTGCAGATCGTGCTGCTGGACCGGCGCACCCACGCCGTCACGTGGCACGAGGTGGGCGGCAGCTGGGCCAACACGCACTTCTACAACGCGTACGAGGACAGCGGCCGGCTCATCATCGACGGGCACCGGATCACGCGGCTCGGCACGCCGGCCGACCGGCTGGACGCCCCGCCGTCGGCACACTCGTGGTTCCCGCCGGCGATCCCGCACCGATGGACCGTGGACCTGGCCACCGGCACGGCGAAGGAAGAGAGGGTCAGCGGGCTCGCCGGCGAGTTCCCGAAGATCAACGACGACTACACCGGACGGCGCCACCGGTACGGGTACTTCGTCACCACACGGGGTGTCTCGCGCGACATCATGAGCGATGGCCTGGCCAAGCACGACTACCTGCGGGACACCACCGTCGTCGTCGAGGGCCCCGGGCCGCTCACCAGCCCCAGCGAACCGGTCTTCGTCAGCCGGGCCGACGCCATCGGCGAGGACGACGGCTACCTGCTTTCGCTGTGGTGGAACCGCGAGACGGACCTGACGGAGCTGCTCGTCCACGACGCCGCGGACCTGATCCGCCAACCGCTGGCCAGGGTCAAGCTACCGAGCCGGGTCCCGTTCGGGTTCCACGGCTCCTGGGCCGGTCAGGCGACGCTCGACCAGGCCGTCGCACGGCAGAACGAGGGCTGATCGGATCGTTTTGGGCCGGGCCGTGAAACACGGCCCGGCCCAAAACCGTCGATACGTCACCTGGCCGGATCCGGCTGCGTGGTCACCGGCTGGTAGGCGGCGCCGCCGTCGCTCAGCAGCCGCTCGGCCTCGGCGAGGATCGCCTCGAGGTCCTGGTCGAGGTTCAGCGACTTCCGGAACGGCTGGCGCACGTCCTTGTCGATGCGCAGGTAGACCTCGTTGCGGTTGCCCTCGGGGTCGAAGAAGTAGATGCCGATGGCGTTGCCGTGGGTCACCTCCTGCTGCACCTGGACGCCTTCGGCCCGAAACCGCTGGTGGTACTCGACGATGGCCTCCAGGGAGTCCACCCGCCACGAGACCTGGTGGGTGAGCAGCGAGCCCGCGGGAGCGGTACGACCGTTCGCCAGGACGAACTCGTGGTGCTCGACCTCCGGGCGGGACGAGAGGAAAACGATGCCGAGCTCGTCGTCCTCGTCCGTCACGGTCAGGCCGAGCACCCGCGTGTAGAAGTCGCGCATCTTGGCGAGGTCCTCCACCCAGAAGCCGGTGTGGCCCAGTTCAACGATCGACATGATGTCTCCTTTGGCAGGACAGATGCTCTGAATATCAGAACGTACGGCTTGACACGAAGAGAGAGCAAGTCCTGTAATGAGAGACACGCATCCTGCTTAACGAGACAAGGAAGTGGCGTAGTGCGCGAAGAGCCGGACGTCGACGTGATCGTCGTCGGGGCCGGGCCGGTCGGTATGACGGCCGCGGCCTTGCTGGCGGCGCAAGGCGTGTCGGTCATCGTCCTGGAGGTGCAGGCCGAACCGGTCGCCGAGCCCAAGGCGATCAGCATCGACGACGAGTCGCTCAGGACCTACCAGGCGGCGGGGATCGCCGACCGGATCATGCGCATCGTCGTGCCGGGCACCGGCACCGTCTATTTCGGACACGACGGGCGCCGGCTGTTCCAGGCCTCCGGCCCGGCGCCGTACCGCCTCGGCTTCCCGTTCAAGAACCCGTTCGCCCAGCCGGAACTGGAGCAGGTGCTGCGCACCGTGCTGACCGAGAACCCGCACGTAGACCTGAGGTTCGGGTCGCGCGTCGTGAACGTCACCCAGGACCGGCACCGGGTCTGCGCCGTGACCGAGGTGGCGGGCGTCGCGCGCAGCGTCCGGGCGCGCTACCTCATCGCGGCGGACGGCGGGCGCTCGACCGTCCGCACCCTGCTCGGGATCGACCTGACCGGCCGGTCCTATTCGGACAACTGGCTTGTCGTGGACACCCTCGAGGACACCCGCACCGAGCGGTACGCGATGCACTACGGCTGCCCGGAAAGGCCGCACGTCATCGTGCCCGGCCTGGACGGGCGATGCCGCTACGAGTTCGCCCTTCAAGGCGGAGAGGCAGAGCCCGGCCCCGACCCCGGCTTCGCCCTGATCGAGCGCCTGCTCGAACCCCATCGGACCATCAGGCCGGACCAGGTGCAGCGGGCGGTGGTCTACCGGTTCAACGCGGTCAACGCCGACGAGTGGCGGCGCGGCAACATCTTCCTGATGGGCGACGCGGCCCACATGATGCCCCCCTTCGCCGGCCAGGGGCTCAACTCGGGAATTCGGGACGCGGCGAACCTCTGCTGGAAGCTCGCCGGGGTCCTCGGCGGCACCCTCGAGGAGCACCTGCTCTCGACGTATGAAACCGAGCGCCGACCGCACGTGGACGCCACCATCCGGGTCTCCGAGCGCCTCGGGCGCGTCGTGATGACCACGTCGAACCGGCTGGCGACCGGCCGGGACCGGATCATCCGCCGGATGCTCGAGACGGACGACGGGCGCAACTACCTGGAGCAGATGCGCTACCGGCCCGCCAACACCGTCGCCGCCGGGCTGGTGCGCAGCGGCGACCTCGGAGCCGGCACCGCCGTGGCCCAGCCGCGCGTGTTCGACGCCGCCACCAGCAAGGTCCGGATGCTGGACGAGCCGGCGGGCCACGGATGGACGACGATCGGCGTGGACGTTCCCGCGGCAGCGTGGACCGATGCCGAGTCCGTCTGCGCCATGACCGGTGCTCGACGCCTGCACGTCGTGGTCGGCCAGACGCTCCCCACCGCGATGGCGAACGCGCGCGTGCTCGTCGACGTGGACGGCGGCCTCGTGCGCGAGTTCGAGCCCTACCGCGGCAGATTCCTGCTCGTGCGCCCCGACCGGCTCATCGCAGCCTCATGGACTCCAGGCTACGGGGACGACGTCCGCGCATGGCTGGGCCAGTGGATTGACGACAAGGAGAAGAAATGCGACTCACCCGCTACTACGACGACAACGGCAACACCCGCATCGGCGAGGTGACCGACGGGATCGTCACTCCGCTGGAGGGCATCACCACGATCGACGCCACCACCGGCATCGACCGCCTGGCTTCGGCGGCACGCGACGAGGCCGGCCGGTTCCCGTTCGAGGAGCGGGTGCTCGCCCCCATCGCCGACCCGCGGCGGGTCGTGTGCGTGGGGCTCAACTACCTGACCCACGTCGACGAGTCAAAGCGCGAGCTGCCGACCTACCCGGTCCTGTTCACCAAGTTCGCCTCCGCACTGATCGGTGCGCACGACGACATCCTGCTCCCGCCGGAAGCCGGACAGGTGGACTACGAGGGCGAACTCTCCGTGGTGATCGGCCGGGCGGGCCGCCGCATCCCGGCGAAGGACGCCACTTCGCACATCCTCGGCTACAGCGTGGCCAACGACGTGACCATGCGCGACTACCAGTACAAGACACACCAGTGGCTGCAGGGCAAGGCCTGGGACAACTCGACCCCGCTCGGCCCGGTCGTCGTCACCCCGGACGAGGTCGAGATCGAGTCCCGGACACTGACGACCACGCTCAACGGCGAGGTCGTCCAGTCTTCCTCGCTGGACCGGCTGATCTTCTCGATCTCCGAGTTGATCAGCACCGTCTCGGAGTTCACGAACCTCGAGCCGGGCGACGTCATCCTCACCGGGACGCCCGGCGGCGTGGGATACCGGCGCGACCCCCAGCTGTTCCTCAAGGACGGCGACAAGGTCAGCGTCGAGGTCACCGGCATCGGCAAGATCGAGAACCGAGTCGTCGCGGAGACGGTCTGACCGCGCCCACCTCCGTCGCTCAGCCGGCGAGGGCCAGCCGGTCGCTGACGCGGGCCGCGGCGTCGACCACGGCAGCAACCACCTCGGGCAACCGTTCGTCGGGGACCCGGGTCTCGAGGGCTGCCACACTGACGGCCGCGGTCACCGCTCCGCTCGCATCGACGATCGGAGCCGCGACGCCCAGAATGTTCTCGTCCAGCTCCCCGCGCGCGACGCAGTAGCCGTCGGCCCGGATCGACTCGAGCCGCGCCAGCAGATCCTCGACCTTGGTGAGCGTGCGCGGCGTGAACTGCTGCAGCCGCTCCCGCTTCAGCAGCACCTTGCTTTCGGCGGGAGGCAGGTGGGCGATCAGGACGAGCGCCGATGCGCCCGCGTTGACCGGCAGGGTACTGCCCCGCTCGTACGAGATGCGGACCGGATGATCGGCCTCCACCCGCTCCAGGCAGATCGCATGGGCCCCGGCACGCCTGGTGAGCAGCACCGTCTCGCCGAGCTTCTCGCAGAGCTCGAGCATGATCGGCAACGCCACGTCCGAGAGGCCGTAGCTCCGCCGGGCGAGGCGGCCGAGCTCCAGCACGCGCGGACCGAGCCGGAAGCCGCCGGCCGGGGCTTCCTCGAGGAAACCCGCTCCGACAAGGCTCTGCACGTAACGGTATGCCGTCGACCGCGCGGTACCCAGCGCCTGCGCGACCTCCTGGGCGCTGACGCACAGCCGGGTGTCGCAGAACAACCCCAGGATGTCCAAGGCTCGGTCGGCCGTCGAATTGCGTTCGCGATAATGGCTCGCAGCTGCGGGCTCACCACTCGGCACCTGTCCTGACATGCAGGACATCATAGCTGAAGATCCGACATATGGCTGGCTTGACGCCGACCCTTCAACCAGCCCTTTACCACTGCACCGAGGTCGACCCGGCTGCCTATGGCGGGCACCGGCAGCAGAGTGAGCAGCCGGTGGGACCGACGGAAGCGCAGACCCTCTACGAGTGCCACTCGTGAGCGGCGTTGCCCGGCACCCCTCGCAGCCGCACCTCGTGACGGCCACACTCCGGCTGCCGGCAACGGCCGCCGCAGCGCACTCGAAGGTCACCCACCCCAACAGCTGGTTTTGTTCGCGAGATGCGATCGCGTTTCTCTGTGAAGACCGACCGCACGGGGTTCGGTGGGGAGGCTTGTGTTCGTGATGCCCGACCGCACTTGATGCCCGGCTTGTGAGACGGGGACTCCGTCACTTCGCGCCCGAGCCGACGAGGTCCAGAAGAAGCCGGGAACCAGTGCCACCGGGTCAGCCTGCGCACGCCGGCGCGCAGGGTCGGGGAATGGTGCGGTCAGCGGGGATCCGGTCCGGGGATGCGGATGCCGGCGGCGCGGAGCTTGGCTTCGAACAGTGCGGTCAGCCGCGCCGCCGCCGGGGTTGGCTCTTCGCCGTGGTGGGCGATCAGCGTGTAGCGGGTGCTGCGTCGGTGCGGGCTTGCAGGCCGGTGACGGTCTTCAACAGTGCGGGGTTGGCGAGGTAATGGTCGGCGACGGCGGTGGCGAGTTCGTCGATGCGGGGGTCGTCCGGTTCCCAGGCCGCGGCTTCGGCCGCTTGCCGGGTCAGGGTGACGAGCCGGGTGTCTTCGAGGGCGTGCTCGAAATGGGTGAGGTAGTCGTCGAAACCGTCGGGCACCAGGGCCTCGGCCAGCACCCAGCCTTCTCGGGTGGCCGCTACCTCGTCGGTGGGGAACCCGATGTCGTGCATCCGTGCCAGCAGCGCCACGGCGCGGTCGGGCAGCAGCGCACGGTCGCCGTCGGTGAGCCGGTGCAGTATGGCGCGCCGCGTGATCAGCTCGTCGATCCGGGCGGTGAGCTGCCGATCGACGTCGGCGAGCGTGGCGGCGAATCCGGCGGCGTCGGCGTCGAGCAGGCGTCCGATCTCGGCCAGCGGCACCCCGGCGGCGGCCAGCGTCCGGGACTGCACCAGCCGCAACAGTTCGGCCGAGCCGTATCGCCGGTAGCCGGAGCTGTCGCGTTCCGGCTCCGCGACCAGGCCGAGCTTGTGGTAGTGCCGCACCGTCTTCACCGTGACGCCGACGAAGGCCGCCGCCTCCCCGATCGGGACCCCATTCCTCATGGGGTCAGCTTGCCCGGTGCGACGAACACCTCGTCGACGAGCCTCTGCTGGGCGTTCCGGAACGCTGCCGCGATGGACATGCCGGCGTCGTCCACGCAGTTGAGCGCGGCGGTCAGGGTCTTGCTGCCGTCGGGTGAGCTGTACATCAGCGCCGCGTGACCGACGGTGGCGCCGTCGGCCGTGGTAAGCACGAACACGCCCAGGCCGTAGTCCATGTCCGGGATACCGGTCGGGTGCGGGGTGCACATCTCGGCCAGCAGCTCGCCCGGCAGAAGCCTGCCACGCATCAGCGCGGCGATGAACGTGTGGAGGTCCCGGGTGGTCGAGATCATGTCGCCCCCGGTGGAGAGCCAGGACGGGTTGTGCCGGGTGACGTCGATCGTCTTCTGTTCGCCGGCGTCCTCGTATCGGTAGTAGGCGTGGGCGTGCGGCTCGGGGATCTCCGGTGAGGCGTCCGGAACCACGGTGCCGGACAGCCCGAGCGGTTCTGCGATCCGCTGCCGCAGCTGCTCGGCGAGCGAGTTGCCGGTGACCTTCTCGATCAGCAGCCGGATCAGCGCGTAGTTGGTGTTGGAGTAGCTCCAGCCCGTCCCCGGCTCGAACCGCACCGATTTGGCCGACGCCAGCCGCACCAACGCCTCCGGGCGGTAGGTCGTGAACCGGCTTTCGACCCACTCCGGGCCCGCGCTGCCGTACGGAATGGGGATCCCCGGCGTTACGGTCCCTTCGTCGGACACCTCGCCGGTGAAGTTGAACAGTCCGCTGGTGTGCTGCAGCAGCATCCGGACCGTGATGCGCTCGTCCAGCCCATACTCGGGCAGGTAGCCCGCCACGAGACGGTCCAGTCCGATCTTGCCCTCGGCCACCAGTTGCAGCGCCAGGGTCGCGGTGAAGGTCTTGGTGTTGGAACCGATCCGGACGTGCCCGTCGACCGACGGTTGCATGGTCCCGCCCAGCTCGGCCACTCCGGCACTGCCGACCCACTCGCCCCGCTCGTCGTGCACCCCGCAGCGACACCCCCAGGAAACCGGAATCGACGATCTCCTGGATCGCCTTCCGCAGCTCCGGCCGATCCGGCTCGGCGATGTCGAGCACGGCGGCGATCTTGCGGGCCATCTCGGCCATGGTCGGGCTGGGCCCGCCGTGGCGGGTGGCTTCGACGGCGAGCAGGACCGTGTCGCGGAAGTGGGCGGCCTCGGCTGGTTCCTGCCGGTTCAGCAGGTTCACGGCAGCGGCCAAGGCCAGCAGCACCTGATCGGCGAGTGCCGCGGCGGACTTGCCCTTCAGGTCGATGTCCTTGACCTTCGCGGCGAGGACATGCCCGAGCGGACCGGTCGCCGACGCCAGGGCGATGCTGCCGTCGGTGGCGATCTCGACGGGCTTGCCGGCAGCACCGGCGGCGGCCATCAGTGAAACCGCACCGTAAGCGGCGGTGCGCAGGGTGCTCCGGTCCTCATCGGTCAGGGTGATGGACATGGCGGTGCTCCTTCAACTCGGTCGTCCCGGGGCTTGATGCGCCGGTGCGACGAGCTTCCGGCCTGCCCCAAGGTCAACCTCAACCGTAATCTGGCTCACGCAGTCAGCGGCGAGACGTACGCTCATGGCTCATGGCTTACCGGTCGTTCGGGAAGGCGGCGGCGTTCGCCAGCCGCCAGCGCGATAACCCGTTCCACTTCCGCGCTCCTCGGCCACCCACGACTGACAACGCGGTGGCCCCGCAACGACGAAAGACAACTGGGGCGTCCGGCGCGAAGCGGAGGACGAACGATCTGAACAGGCCTCACGCAGCGGCCCGACTTGATCACAAGTAATGCCATAGTGCGGTCGGAACTCGGCGACATTGATCATGGCAGGTGACCGACATGTGCGGTCAGAATCCACGAACAAGTGCGGTCAAAACTCGCGGACATAAACATCGGCCCGCTCGGCCGCCTCCAGAGGCTTGTCGCCGTGGACCTCGGCCGCGGTAATCCGGCGTAGTTCGTCTTTGGCCCAGACGCTGAGCATGCCCGCGTCGATACCCAGCTCGCGGGCGACCTCGGAGATCGTCCGGCCGGAATCGATCACCCTTGTGGGCAGCCTCGACCTTGTACCTCAAACACCCGACACAGGGTCGGCACAACACCCCTGGGGCCGGCAACGCCATGGGCCCCGACCGGTCAACCCGCCGGCGCCACAGCACCCGGCGACCGTAGCTGTTCGTGGCCGCGACATAATCAAGGTCCGCCCCCGTGGAGTCCGCCCCGCAGCTTGCTCCTCGAGATAGAACACCCACATCTGTTGCTCAGCCGACTCATCGACAGGCGGCAAGAGCTTAAGCGGCCTGATAATGAGGTCGGCTGATAACCGAGTTGCGCTCGCGGCTTTCCGCGAGCGGGTGAGTCTCGCCGGTCATGGCGGCCAGAGCAGCGGCGACTTCGTGGAGATCGGCCCGGACGTAGGTGGTCGTGGTGCCGGCGTCGCTCTTGCCGGTATGCCCCGCGTACTCCCGCGCGACACCATAGCCGAAGTTCCGCTCCACCCAGGTCAGGGTCGTGTGTCGCAGCCAGTGCGTGGTGACTCCCTGCCTTGCGACCCACGGCAGGTGCTTTCCCAAGCGCGTCCACAAGTAGTCGTAGCGCCGAGCAGTGATCGGCTGGCCAATGCGATACCTCAAGAGCTGGTCACCGGAGGTCGCGCCACGCTCTTCAGCGTGCCGGAGGAGATGGCGCATCAGGGTGGGAGACACCGGCTGCCACCGCACCGTCTCGCCCTTCTCACGCAACCGAACCAGACACTGCTCGGCGTCCAGGTCGTCGGGACACAGGGCGAGTGCCCCACCCCGGCGGCACGCTGTCTCGGTGTGCAGTCGCAGGATGAGCAAGTCGAGTTCCGGATCGTTTCCGGTCGCCGCGGCGACGTCGTTGATCTCAGCGAGTCGCTCGTTCGGCAATGCCCGTCGGGTGCTGGCCAGCCGTCGAGGCTTGGCAACGCGTGTCGCCGGGTTGTCCGCCTCGGCGATCAGCTGATCGGCGACAGCATGCCGATACATGCACCTCAGCGCAGCGATCAAATGCTCCGCCGCGCTTCGCCCGCCCCGTGAGTTCTTCCGGACGACAACGCGAGCCTTCACCTCATCGGCAAGTTGCCGGATTTCCAGCGGCGTCGGCTCGTCGATTCGCCGATCGCCCCAGACCGCGACGACGCGTTCCCAGTACGAGCCGTAAACGCGACGAGTACCTGCTGGGACAGCATTGGCGACCTGCGGAAGGTAGTCAGCGCTCATCCTGGGACCCGGCTCCCGACCCGAAGCGCTTCGCGATACGCGAGCAACATCGCATCAAGAGCAGAATCGATGTACACCGCCAGCACGTCGCATGTCGGAAAGGCGGCGACGAGGACGCGACAGCCGGGCTCAAGTCGACACAGGTGCCGGATCCGCGCGGGAGCCGAACATGCCCCTGGCCGGTGATCGTGTCCGGGCCGTCGCAGCGCCGGATAAGGATCAGCTCACCTTTGACGGTCTCGATGGAGACTCGCGACAGCGGCGACCAACCGAGGACGCGCAACGGTGATCGATCGGCCAGACGCCCCCGGCTGTCGACGGTCGTCACCGCGTAGTACGCCATGGTCTGGGGTGCGCGCTCGATGAGTGTGGCAACCGGCAATCTCGGCGGCGATGCGGCCGTCGGCACCTGAGACGGATCGCCGGTCCTGGGTTCGACGCCACGTCTACTCAGCGGTGTTCGAACGACGTCAGCGAGCTGCTCCAGCACGGAGGACTGGCGTTGGCGGACGTCATCCGGCACGGTCGGCGAAGTGGCCGCCCGCACCGCCCCCACCGCCAGCGTGGTGACGGCGACGAGGGCGGAGTCGCGCTCCGACCGAGCGCGGGTGCGGGGTAGCCGGGTAGTCATGCCGCCCAGCTCTCCGACACACTCGACTCGCCCCTCGGGTTCCCGGCGTGTCGCGCTCGGCCGGTGAGGAACCGTCGCGAATCCGAACGGTCCGTCGAGATTCCTGAACCCGCCGAGCGGGACCGGGGCTCACGGAACACGACGACGTCCTCGTGAGCGATCAGGTGCAAGGGCAGGCCGGCGTCGCGCTGCTTGCGGATGAAGTCGCGTTGGAAGAAGCTGCCGCGCGTGACCAGCTCGGTGTCCGCAACCCGGGCCAAGAGGGCCACGCACCGCTCGACCGGGATCAAGCCGGCAGCAGCGCCGCAGGCGACCACCTGCGACGGAAGGTCGACCAGCTCGGCGTGCTCGCGCCACGGCCGGACCGTGATCGCCACGTGGCCGCCCGGGCGTACGACGCGTGCACAGGCGGTCAGGATGCGGGTGAAACCTACGAGCAGCCGGTGGTGCCCGATGTTGGCGAGGTTGCCGCGGTCGAGTGCGCTGCCGTAGCGGTAGTGGCGTTTGCTGACCTTGTCGATGCCGGGCTCCCGGTTCGTGTTGACCAGGCCGTGCACCGACGGCCCATACGGTGGCGAGGTGACGACCAGCGCGACCTGGCCGACGTACTCGGCGGGCAGCAACCGTGCGAGCTGGCGGGCGTCACCGCGGACAACCTGGCCGTCATGATCGTGGCCGCGCTCGCGGGCGAAGCGCAGGTTCGCCCGGGCGATGTCGGCCCAGTGCGGCTCGTACTCGACGCCGACGGCGCGGCGGCCGAGGTCAATCGCCTCGATCAGGGTGGTGCCGATCCCGCACATCGGGTCCAGCACCACCTCCCCCGGTTTGGTGTAGTGCTCGATGGCGTGCGCGGCGACGGCGGGCAGCATTTTGGCCGGGTGCGCGGTCGACTCGGGCACGTACCGGCCTTTGCGCTGCGCGGCCGGCGAGGTCTGCGCGGTCGCCCACACTGACACCGGCAGATCGCCGAAGTCGGCGGGCGGGGTGGTGTCGAGGGCGTCGATGAACGCGCGGGAAAGCGGCATGGTCGGCTCGTCGGCCGAGGACGACGCGGTGTTCGGCGGCGTGGTGGTCATGGCGGTGCACGTGCCTTTCGGTCGGCTGGTCATCGGAGGTCTTCGGGCTGCGTGGCGTCGGCGTGGGCTTGGGCGAAGACGAGGACGTCGCCGTGCGCCCGCGTGTGCGTCGTCGGCGCGGCGGGTTCTCGGCCGCCGCGCGCACCGTCGGTTCGGTCCGTCGCGGTGGGCGGCTGTAGGCGGCCGTTTCGGATGGGGGTGTGGAGGGTGACGATGTGCTGGAGGTAGAGGAGGTCGGCGTTTTGCCCGGCCGCGATCATCGGGCCTGACGGGTCGGTCAGCCGGCCGCTCGACCAGTCGCTGTAGGTGTAAACGGCGAGGATGCCGCCGAAGGCGAGGACCTGAGCTGCCGCGAGCGCCAGCGTCTCGACCGAGCCGTCGGCGCCGCGTTCCGGCGGCAGCGACGTGATGACCAAGTCGACTCGCTCGACAGCCGCGACCGAGGCTGACGTCGTCGCGCCGCTCGTGGACGCCTCGTCCGTGGTCTGCGATTCGAGCTTCGTGATCGCGGGGTGGCGACCGAGCGCGTGCACGGCATCAAGCGCAGCGTCCAGTTCGCCGACGTGCTCTGCGCGGCTCGCGGCCTCCTCAGCGGCCGGCCATGGCGCGAGCAGGACCCGGGCGCCGGGTGCCGAGAAGCTGGTCGTGATGGTCTCGATGATCGGCACCGGCCAGGTGGCTGCCGGGTCGATCGGGTCGGGCCCGGCGGTCCACACCGTCGGCGGAATCGGTGCCGGCTCGCGGGTGGCGGCCGGTCGTTTCGCGGAGCGGCGGGTGCGAGCGCTCGAGCCGGCAGGGTCGGGTGCGCCTGGGTACGGGATGCCGTTGGTGGGCCGGGTGCGCGGTGGGCGGGTCGAGCCGTCTCGATTGGACGGCCGGTTGGCGGCGGACGGCGGACGTCGAGTCACGAGCGGAACCTCCGGAGGCGGGTCACCGACGGATCGAGTCGGCAGCTTCTGCACGGTCGCCGCCTAACTCCGGGAACGAGGTCGCCAAGAGACACCGTCACGCCGGATCCGTGTTTTCCGTCCGGCGGCCGAACCTCCGTGGCGAAGTCCGAGCAGGTCTGCAGCCAGATCTCCCCATAATTTCGAGGCCGGGGTGCAGGCGTGAAACGGCTTTGAAGCGGCCTTGGCACGCCTCTGACCTGGTCTTGAAGCGGTTTTGAGGCGCCCCGACGGGCTTCCTGGCGACGTCACCTTTCCGCTCGCTCAGGAGTGCCGCCATGGACCACCCCTCATCACCGAAACACCCCGCATCCGGCCCGCCAGCGCGTCCGCGTGGCGAGCCCGGCGTGTTCGATACCGCCCGCACCGCATTCGCCTGGCTGGTCACCGGACCGCACCCGGTCGCCCTCGACGGCCGCCAGATCCGCGGACTGCCACCGCGGCTCGTGCCGCTGGACGAAGTCGGCAAGCTGACCGTCTCGAAAGGATGTCCACAGCAGACGCGAGACGCGGTGTGGACAGCGCTCGTAACGCGGTCCCGTGCCGAGGGCAGCACGTGGACGGTCGCGTGCGCCGGGCTCGCGCTGCCCGTCCTGTTACCGGTCGCGGCGAAGCTGACCAACCGGTTCCGCGGCGAGGTCCATGACATCCACGCCGCGGTGCTGACCGGCTTCCTCGAAGCGCTCACCGACGTCGACCTCGACCGGCCGGCCATCCTCGTCCGGCTGCGCTGGGCCGCCTACCGCGCCGGCCACCGCGCCTTGCGTGAGGCGCTCGACGCTGCGGCGCCGGTCGCCGACCTCGGCGCTCGCGCTCCCGGGCCGGAGCAGGTCGGCGGACATCCCGATTTCGTTCTGCTCGCCGCCGTCGAGGCCGGTGTTCTTACTGCTGCCGAAGCCGCGCTGATCGGCGACACGAGGTTTGGCGAGATGTCGCTGGCGGATGCGGCGCAGGCCCGCGGACAGACGTATAAGGCGACGCAGCAGGCCCGGCACCGCGCCGAACGCAAGCTCGCCGAATACCTGAACGCTATGCGCGAGAGCGACGCGGCAACGCGGCCGAAGAGGCGGCGCACTGTCGCCCGCGAACCCGAGAAGACGCGGCGTCCGGTGTCTCCCCGGCCACCGAAATTCGGAGTTGGTGAGCGCGGGACGCGAGTGCCCGCTCGCCCTCGCCCATCCCGGTCCACGTCGGAACCGGGCGCCGTTCAGGAGGCGTCCTCATGCGACTGATCTCGCACCGCCCCGGTCATCACACACCCGCCCGCCGACCGCCGAACCGGCGCTACCACCGCACGACGGCTCGAGTTCCAGTTCACGCGACGAGCTGCCGCCAGACCCGTTCTGTGCTGAAAGCTCCGATCTCTCGTGTGCGATCGCGTCGTCGCCGGGTCATGGTGCTCGGCTGCATGCTGGCCGCCGCCGCGCTGCTGCTCGGTGGTTCCGCGGCGCACGCGGAGACCGTGCAGTACGTCGCGCTCGCCCAGTCCGTCGATCAGGTCCTGTCGAATATCCGCTCGTGGATCATGGGCATTCTCGCCGGCGTCGCGCTCGTGTTCCTGACCATCGGCGGGCTCCGCTACCTCCTGGCGTCCGGCGATCCGGGCGAGATCGAGAAGGCGAAGGGCGCGTTCAAGGCCGCCGGGATCGGGTTCGGTCTCGCCGCGCTCGCGCCGCTGGTCGTCGAAATCCTCAAGACGATCGTCGGCGGGGTGTAGACGATGTCCGCCCACGCCTCACGCCGCATGGTCGCACCCAGGGATTCGGTTCGGCCGTCGCGTCGCCACCGCTCGTTCTGGCTCGTTGCCCTGGCGGCGTTGCTCGCGGCCGTGCTCGACGGCGTCGCGTCCAATGCAGCCGCCGCCGGCCCGCGACACGCCGCCGCAGTCCAGCTCGCTCCGGCACAGCCACCGTTGCCGCTGCCACCCAACCCGCAATGCGATCCAGGTTCCGCGGAACCGGCCTGTCACCTTCCGAGCGCGAGCTCGGTCTCGTCGATTCCGGCGACTCCCCTGCCGCCGATCACCGAGCTGCCTGCTCCGCCGTCATGCTTTCCCGGGTCGTTGGATCCCGGCTGCACACCGGCCGGCAGCACCTCGCCGTGTCAGGGGCCGAATTGCATCCCGCAGCCGTCCACGCTCGTGCCGAGTACGCCACCGACAGCTCAGGTCCCGGACGGCGCCGGCGACGCCGCGGAGTGCGGCCTGACCGATCTCACCGGGTGCATGGTCGTCGCCGCGAGCGCACTGCTGGCCGCGGTCGTGGCCGCCGGGATGAACCCGCTGCTCGATCTGCTCGGCAAGACGCTGCTGACGACCCCGGAACCGGATCAGCTGCCCGGCCTCGGCGCCGTGTGGACCGGCTCGTGGCACATCCTGCTCACCGCCTACGTGATCCTCGTGCTGCTGGCCGGGCTGATCATCATGAGCTACCAGACCCTGCAGGCCCGCTACACCGTCAAGGAAATCGCGCCCCGGCTTGTGATCGGATTCCTCGCCGGGACGCTCTCCCTGTTCCTGATGACCAAGGCCATCCAGGTCGCCAACGCGCTCTCAGCCGCGGTCCTCGGCGAAGGCGTCGACCAAGCGCAGCTGACACGCAGCTTGATCACAATGGTGCAGAGCTCCCTGCACGGCGGCGGCATCTTCCTCGGCATTCTCGGCCTGGCCCTGGTGGCGATGCTCCTGATCCTGCTGGTCGTCTTCGTCGTGCGAGTGATGGTGACGATCCTGCTGGTCGCCGCCGCCCCGATCGCCCTGATGTTCCACGCCCTCCCCCACACCGAAGGCATCGCCTACCTCTGGTGGAAAGGCTCCGGCGGAGTGCTGTTCATCCAGGTCGGTCAGTCGTTGACGCTCGTGGTCACCGTGCGGGTGTTCTTCGCACCGGGCGGGTTCACCATCTTCGGGCCGTCGCTCTCGTCGCTGATGAACCTGCTGCTGTGCATCGCTCTGATGTACGTGCTCATCAAAATCCCGTTCTGGTTCCTCGCCCCGCTCCGCTCCGGCCGCCCCTCGCTGCTCGGGCGGATCGCACGCGGCGTGATCGCCTACAAGACCATGGGCCTGCTCGCCGGCGCCGCCGGTGCCCGCGGCACTGGACGCCCGCGTATCGGCAGGCCGCCCGGCGCGCTACCCGATCCGCCAGCGACGCGGTCGGGCCAGTTCATGCTGCCCATGCGCCTGCGCCGCACTACCAGCTCGCCCCGGAATTCGCGCCGCCGGTGGGACGAGCCGCCGACGACCGGTGTGCTCGACGGGACGCCGGTCCCAGGCCAACTGTCGCTATTCACCAAACGCACCCACGACAGGCACCCGGAAGTGCATCCGAATCCGCGCGCATTGCCACTGAAGGACCTGCCGAACGCGCTGCCGGCCGACCAGCTCGGATTGCCGATGACCGTCCGACGCGACCCCGACCGCATTCCGCGACGCACCCTCGCCGACGACCCCACGCACCCAGCACCTGTTCGGCCACCGCGCCAGCCGGGCCTGCTCATGCCCGACGGGCGGATCAACCGCAACGCCCGCCCACCCGCCAAACTGCCGAACGCGCTGATCCCACCGAGCGCGGGCATGCTGCCGATCCACCTCCCGCCGCAAACTACGCGACCCGCGCGGCGCACCCTCGCCGACGACTTCGGACAGACCAACCCGGCGCCACAGACCGGACCGGGGCTGATCACGCCGTCCGGGCAGATCAACCGCGCGGCCCGCGCTCACCGACGCCCCGCGCCCGACGCCTTCAGCGGCAACCGGCCGCTCGCGTCCGGGCAATACCCGCTCCCGCTCGGCCTGCGCCGCCAGCCGAAACCCACACCGCCGCCACCAGCGCCCGCGCGAAAACCCGCCGACACCCAGCTGCCATTGCCGCTGAGCATGCCGTTGCGGCGCCACCGCCCGAAGTCGAAGTGAGGTCGCGACGCCCATGTCCTATCCCGTGCGCATTCCCGCCGACGTCGACCGGCCCGACCGCGTCCTCGGCCCGCTGACCGCCCGGCAGCTGGCGATCCTCGGCGTCACCGGCCTGCTGCTCTACGCCCTCTACAACGCCACCCACAGACTCGTCCCGCTGCCGCTGTTCCTGGTTTTCGCAGCTCCGGTCGCGCTCGCAGTCACGGTTGTCGCGCTCGGCCGCCGCGACGGCGTCCCGCTCGACCGCCTGCTGGCGGCCGCGGTCCGGCAACGGTTCACACCGCACCACCAGGTGTCAGCGCCCGAGGGCATCCAGCCGGTTCCGGAATGGCTCGCCGGCAGCCACTCGGGAGATGACGTGGCGCCGACACCGCTGGAGCTGCCCGCCCGCGGCGTCGACGGCGGGACGGCCGCGGGCATCGTGGACCTGGGGCCGGATGGGCTCGCGGTGATCGCCGCGTGCTCGACGGTCAACTTCTCGCTGCGCACTCCCGCCGAGCAGGAGGCCCTCGTCAGCTCGTTCGCCCGCTACCTGCACTCGCTCACCGCGCCGGTTCAGTTCCTGGTTCGGGCGGAGCGGCTCGACCTCGCCCCGCAGATCGCCGAGCTGCGCGCACGAGCCGGCGGGCTGCCCCATCCCGCGCTCGAAGCCGCAGCGCACGACCACGCTGACTACCTCATCCAGCTCGCCGAGCACGCCGACCTGCTGCGCCGCCAGGTCCTGCTCGTCCTGCGCGAACCCGCCCGCCCGACCGTCACCTCGGCGCTAGGACGCTTCCGGCGCAGCGCGGCAGCCGAAGTGATCGACCCCGCCGCGCGCCAGGCTGGCGAGCAGCGACTCGTCCGGCGCCTCACCGAGGCGGTCGAGCTGCTCACCGCGGCTGGGATCGCCGTCACCGCGCTGGACGCCGCGACCGCCACCGGGGTGCTGGCCGCCGCCTGCAACCCCGACACCTTCCTCCCACCCTCGGCCGCGCTCGCAGGCGCCGGTGACATCATCACCGCCGTCCCGGGCACCGACCTCTACGACGACGAGATCGAAGGCCGGTGACCGCGATGTCCAAGATCCAGCACCGCAGTTCGACGGCCGAGGCGTTCACGCCGGACGCGCTGTCGATCGGCAGCCGCCACCTCGAAGTCGGGAACGAGTGGGTCGCCTCGTTCGGCGTGACCGGCTACCCGCAGGAGGTCTACCCTGGCTGGCTCGCGCCGCTGCTGACCTACCCCGCAAGGCTCGACGTCTCCGTACACGTCCAGCCGGTCGATCCGGTCACGGCGACCAGCGGGCTGAAGAAGCAACGCGCTCGGCTGGAGTCCTCGCGACGCCACCACGCCCGGCACGACCAGCTCGACGACCCCGATCTCGACGCGGCCGCCGAAGACGCCGCCGACCTCTCGCGGCGCATCGCCCGCGGCGAAGGCCGGCTGTTCAAATTCGGCCTCTACCTCACCATCCACGCACCCGACGAGGAGACACTCGCCGAGGAAGTGTCGGCGCTTCGGTCGTTGTGCGCGTCGCTGCTGCTGGACGCCAAACCGGCGACGTACCGGTCGCTGCAAGGCTGGGTCACCACGCTGCCGCTCGGGCTGGACTCCCTCGGTCTGAAAAGGACGTTCGACACCGCCGCCGCGTCCGCCGCATTTCCCTTCACATCACCGGACCTGCCCGCCGTCGATCCGACCTCGTCCGTGCCGAGCGGCGTGCTCTACGGCTACAACGTCGGCTCCCAAGGGCTCGTGCACTGGGACCGGTTCGCCTGCGACAACCACAACGCCGTCGTCCTCGGCCGATCCGGCTCGGGCAAGTCCTACCTGGTCAAGCTCGAGACCCTGCGCAGCCTCTACCGGGACATCCAGGCGTTCGTCATCGACCCCGAAGACGAATACGCCCGCCTCGCCGCCCAGGTCGGCGGCGCCTACGTCCACCTCGGCGCCGGCGGCGTCCGGCTCAACCCCTTCGACCTGCCCATCCACATCACCGCGGCCGGACGCCGGACCGCGCCGCAGGACGCGCTGACCCGGCGCGCGCTGTTCCTGCAGACCGTCCTCGCGGTGTGCCTCGGTGCCGAGCTGACCGCCGGCGAACGCGCCGCCCTCGACACCGCGCTCACCACGACCTACGCAAACGCTGGCATCACCACCGACGCCCGAACCTGGACCCGGCCAGCACCGCTGATGCGGGACCTGCGCGACGTCCTGGCAGCGAGCGGCGATGCCGTGGCCACGGACCTCGCCGCCCGGCTGCACCCATTCGTCGACGGCGCCTTCGCCGACCTGTTCTCCGGCCCGACCACCACAGCACCGGATGGCCACCTCGTCGTGTTCTCCCTGCGGGACCTGCCCGAGGAGCTCAAGGCGATCGGCACGCTGCTGACCCTCGACGCGGTCTGGCGGCGGGTGTCCAACCCGGCCGACCGGCGCCGGCGGCTGGTGGTCGTCGACGAGGCGTGGCTGCTGATGCAGTCCCCCGATGGCGCGAAGTTCCTCTACCGGATGTCCAAGACTTTCCGGAAGCACTGGGCCGGGCTCACGGTCGCGACCCAGGACATCGACGACGTCCTGCACAGCGAACTCGGCCGGGCGATCGTGGCCAACGCCGCCACCAGCGTCCTGCTGCGCCAGTCCCCGCAGGCGATCGACCAGATCGCGGCGACCTTCAACCTCTCCGAAGGACAACGCCAGTTCCTGCTCACCGCCGACCGCGGCCAAGGCCTGCTCGGCTCCGGTACCGAATGGGTTGCTTTCCAAGCGCTCGCCTCGCCGGCTGAAGACGTCCTCGTCACGACTGACCCGGAGTTCCTGTCGACGCTGCAGGACGCGGACGCGAACCGTGAATGGGTGGAGCTGTGAAGGCGTCCGCGGAACCACGTGGTGCGGGTCTGCCGTCGTGCCCCTCAATCGATGTGCAGTTTGAAGGCGTGGGTGACGTCGTTGGGACAGGCGAAGATGTTGAAGGCGCCCTGTCTGCCGAATTCCCACCCGACGGGGTCCGGCTGGTCTTGCTCGCAGGAGCACAGCGCGTCCTTGTGCTCGTAGGAGTGCAGCGAGAGCAGAAGACGAAGACCGGCGCCGCAGTCCTGGCAGTCGTGTTTCCACGGACTGCTCTGCCACCAGAAGGCCCAGCCACCGACCTTGCTGCTCTGGCCGACCTTAGGCCAGCCCTCGTAGTTGTCGACGAACCCGCCCGGCTGCACAAAGGACAACGTCCGTTTGATCTCGTCCGGGACCTCGTCGAGCGCCGGGTATTCGACGACCTGACAAGGAGTGAACAGGCACGGACGGGGCACGAATTCGCCGCCGACGCTCGCCGGCTGTGGCGGTTGCCCGGCGACCTCGGTCACCTCGGCGGATGCGCGCCAGACAAGGTGGGCAGCCGGACCGTAGTAGTAGTCCGCCCCGCTGCGATCGAGCTGGTGCTCGTTGGGGCACAGCAGCACTTGCAGCAGGTCAGTGCCCTCGGGAAACGGCAGGTCGGGGAAGTCACGGCGGAACAGCTGGGCAGCGCCGATCAGCGCAATCGGCCCGTCGACCTCGTGCTCGGCTGTCCAGCAATCCTGTGGTCTTCCGCTGGAGGTGGGCATTCGTCCGTCGCAGTGCGGCCACGGCTCGTCGGCGGGCCACCACAGTGGCCCCCCGATGTGGCTGTCGCGAGCGGTGGGCGCGCCAGGTCGCGGGTGCAGGCGCGTGGCAGTACGAGCGAATCCCGCAATACCGGGAATCTCGCGGCCGTTGTCAGTGGGAGCTGCGGTGGAAGTCACGGTCGCGGACCCTACCGGCGACCACCGACAATCCGGGGCCCTTTCCGGAGGGACCGACACCGATCAATGAAGTTTCGGTTCACAAGAACCGCCGAAGAGCCAGTCGACTCACGACGTCGCCAATCCAAGGCGCTGCCGTCATCACTCCATCGCGCTCACACGGAGGTCAGCTCGTGATTCTCGGGTATACATCCGAACTCCATCGAGGGTTGGTCGGCAGCTACCTGACCGATCCCTGGACCTCGATCCACCACCTGCTCGCCGAGGTCGTCGAGTGGGCGCTGTGCTGGGGTCCGGTCGCTGTTCCGGCGCTCGCCGTGTTCGCCGCAGGGCAAGCCGCCGGTCGCTGGTGGTGGCGAGCCCGCTGCCACGCCCAGCTCGTCGCCGACGCGCGGTGCATCACCGTGCTCGCCCCGCCCACCGTCGATCCCGCCGGCGGCGTCCTCCTGTGGGCCAATCTCGTCGGACTGCTGCGGCCGAGCTGGCGACGCTGGCTCACCGGCCAGCCGCACCTCGCCTGGGAGTACCGGTTCTCCGAACACGGCGTCACCCTGCGGCTGTGGGTCCCGGGCGTGATCCCGCCGGGCCTGGTCGAGCGCGCGATCGAAGCCGCGTGGCCCGGCACGCACACCCGCGCCGTCCCCGCCGAGGCACCGCTACCCGAGCAGAAGAACCGACGGGCCATCACGGTAGGCGGCCAGCTGAGGCTCGCCCGCTCCGAGGCGCTGCCAATCCGGACCGGGTTCGACGCCGACCCCATCCGCGGGCTGCTCGGCGCACCGGTCGGCCTCGGCCGGGACGAGCACGCCAGCGTGCAGGTCCTCGCCCGGCCAGTCACCGGCCGCCGGGTGGGCCGAGCTCGGCGTGCCGCCCGGCGGGTGCACGCCGGCTCTTCCGGGCGGCTCGGCGGTCGACTGCTTGACCTCGTCACGCCAGGCGCGTCGGCAAGTAGTCCCCGGCGTACGCGCGATGCCCGCCGGATCAGCCAGGATCCGCAGCTGTCGCTGGAGTACTCCGCGCAGAACCGGGCGATCGTCGGCAAGCAGCGCGGCTCCCAGTACGAGACCGTCGTCCGCTACGCCGTCACCACCCACCTCCCCTCCGACGCCACCGACGCCGAGGTGCGGCGGGCTCGGGACACCGCGCGCGGCCGCGCTCATGCCTTGGCCGCCAGCTTCGCCGCCTACACCGAGCACAACCACTACACCCGGATCCGCCTCCGCCACCCCGACCGAGCACTCGCATCTCGGCGCCTCGACCGCGGCGACCTGCTCTCCGTCCCCGAGCTGGCCGCGATCGCGCACCTGCCGGTCGACGCCGAGATCCCCGGCATCGAACGCGCCGGCGCCAAAGCCGTCGCCCCACCACCGGGCATCGCTGTACCCGGCCCCGAGGTCAAACCGCTCGGCGTCGCCGACACCGGCCACGCCCGCCCCATCGGGCTGCGCGTCCCGGACGCCCGCCACCACCTGCACGTCCTCGGCGCCACCGGGTCCGGGAAGTCGACCCTGCTGGGCAATCTGATCCTCGACGACGCGGACGCCGGCCGCGGCGTCGTGCTCATCGACCCCAAGGGCGACCTGGTCACCGACGTCCTCTCCCGGCTCCCGCGCGAGGCTGCGGACCGGGTCGTGCTGTTCGACGCCGACTCCCGCCAACGCCCGCCCTGCCTCAACCCCCTCGAAGGCGGCGAGACCGACCGCGAGGTCGACAACCTCGTCTCCGTCTTCCGTCGCGTCTACTCGGCGTTCTGGGGTCCGCGCACCGACGACCTCATGCGCGCTGCCTGCCTCACCCTCCGCGCCCAAGACGGCGTCCCCACCCTCGCCGACCTGCCCAAGCTCCTGACCAGCGAAGCCTTTCGGACACGGATCACCGGCGGGCTGACCGACCCGGTCCTGGCCGGGTTCTGGGAGTGGTACGACGAGCTCACCGACTCCAGCCGAAGCCAAGTCATCTCCCCGCTGATGAACAAGCTCCGCGCCTTCCTCCTGCGCCCGTTCGTCAAAGACGCCATCGCCGGCGGCCGCTCCACCGTCGACATGAACCACGTCCTCGACCAGGGCGGCATCTGCCTGGTCCGGATCCCCAAGGGCTCGCTCGGGGACGAGACGACCCGGCTCGTCGGCTCTCTCGTCGTCGCCCGCACCTGGCAGGCCACCACCGGCCGCGCCCGCGTTCCGCAGCGCGAACGCCCGGATGCGTCGCTGATCATCGACGAGTGCCACAACTTCCTCAACCTGCCGTACCCGATCGAGGACATGCTCGCCGAAGCCCGCGGCTTCCGGCTGGCGATGACGCTTGCCCACCAGCACCTTGGCCAGCTCCCCCGTGAGCTGAAGGAAGGCATCTCGACCAACGCCCGCTCGAAGATCTTCTTCAACGCCTCCCCCGAGGACGCCCGCGAACTCGCCCGCCACACCGCACCGCGGCTGTCCGAACACGACCTCGCCCACCTCGGCGTCTACCACGTCGCCGGACGGCTTGTGGTCAACGGCGCCGAAACCGAGCCGTTCACCATGACCACCTCGCCGATGCGCCCCGCCGTTCCCGGACGAGCCAAAGAAATCCGTGCAGCAATCCGCAGCGCCGAGGCCGCGCCCCCGGGCCACTCGCCTTCCCCAGGACCACACGGACGCAAGACCGATCCCCGCCGCGACGTTTCGCTCGGAGGTTCGCCGTGATCATCACGACCACCCGCCAGCACCACCTGCGCCAGCACCTTCCCGGCCGGACGACCGCCCGCGCGGCCGGCTCGGTCGAGCACCAGGCCGCACTCGCAGCCCGCCTCACCGCCCGGGACAAATGGCTGCTGGCCCTGCTCCACGAACACCGCGTCCTGACCTCCACCCAGATCCAGGACGCCGCGTTCCCCTCGAGCCGCTCGACCCGCCAGCGTCTGCGCGAGCTGTATCTCTGGCGCGCTGTCAGCCGGTTCCAGCCGTTCCGGCCACTCGGCTCGGCGCCGATGCACTACGTCCTCGGTCCCGCCGGCGCCGCCGTCTTGGCTGCCGAGCATGGCTTGGAGGTCAAGGACCTCGGCTACCGGCACGACCGTGCGATGGCCATCGCCCACAACCAGCGCCTCGCCCACACCGTCGGCGTCGCCGACTTCTTCACCTCGCTGATCGCGCTCAGCCGACGCCGCGACCCTGTTCGACGTGGTGAGGGGGTCACGGCCTGGTGGTCGGAGACCCGCTGCGCCCGGCACTTCGGTGACCTCGTCATCCCGGACGCCTACGGCCGCTGGCGCAGCGCCACCGGCGAACTCGAGTTCTTCCTCGAATTCGACACCGGCAGCGAGTCGCTGACCAAGGTCGCTCGCAAGCTGCTCGCCTACGCCCGGCTCGCCGACTCCACCCGCATCGCCACCCCGGTGCTCTTCTGGCTCCCGACGAGCCGCCGCGAGGCCGGTGCGCGCTCAGCGCTCGCCTGCATCCACGCCGACCTCGACCAGACCGCCGGCGTCCCCGTCGCCACCGCGGCCGCCGACCTCCTCGACGCGGCCACAGCCTGCCCGAGCCCTGCCGACGAGGTCTGGCTCCCGCTCAACGCGACGTCATCGACGCGGACTTCGCCGCGGTACGCGCTCGGCGAACTGACGCGCACGTGGCCGACCCTCGTTCCAGCGGCTGACCTTGACGACGGGATCGCCCCGACATCCGGGCAGACCGTGGCATACCGGCTGCCGCCGCCCGCTCCCACGCCGCCGGACGCCACGCCCACCCGAACTCGCCGTCCCGAGTCCTGACCACACGAGGAGAGCGTCATGGGATCGAAGATCGCGGTCGGCGTCACCGTCGTGGTCGCGATGCTTCCGGTGCTGCTGGGAGCCGTGCCGCAGGCCGTCGTCACGGCGTTCACCGGCAACGGGAGCACGACCTGCACACCCAGCGGGACGACTACCGGCACTGTGCCTGGCTACGGGCCCGACCAGCTCGCCAGCGCAGCAATCATCACCTCGGTCGGGAAGCAACTGCAGGTCCCCGAACCCGGGTGGGTCATCGCGATCGCAGTCGCCATCCAGGAATCCACCCTGCGCAACCTCGATCACGGCGACCGCGACAGCCTCGGTCTCTTCCAGCAGCGACCGTCCCAAGGCTGGGGCACGCCCCAGCAGATCATGGACCCGACCTACGCGGCGACGCAGTTCTATCGGCACCTGCAGGCCGTGCCGGGCTGGCAGCAGATGAGCCTCAACGACGCCGCCCAGGCCGTCCAGCGGTCCGGGACACCAGAGGCGTACGGCCGCCACCAGTCGGCCGCCGAAGCCATCGTCGCCGCGGTCGCCGGAGTGGCCTGCGAGCACACCGGCGCCGGGGACTGCACGAACATCGCTGCGCCCACGCCCGCCGCACTGACCGCCATCAACTACGCCTGCGGGCAACGCGGCCTGCCGTACGTGTGGGGCGGCAACGGCCCCGAGTTGGGGGACGCCGGCTTCGACTGCAGCGGCTTGACCCGAGCCGCGTACGGCGCCGCCGGCATCCCATTGCCACGAACCTCGCGCGAGCAGTACGCCGCCGGACCGCGCGTGCCCGCCGGCGCACCGCTACTTCCGGGCGACCTCGTTTTCTACGCGACCGCCGGGCGCGTGCATCACGTCGGCCTGTACGTCGGCGGCGGCAACATGATCGACGCACCTGACTTCGGACAGGCCGTGAGAGTGGAGCCATACCGCCACCCCGGCGACGGCTACATCGGCGCCACCAGACCGGCCGGGCCACGTTGATGCCTGAACACAAGCACTTCTGGGCGATACGTGTGTCTTGTTTGGACAATGGCTTGACACGAAGTAGCTGACGGAGCGTCCATGGACGTGTAGCCCGAACCACCGGATGCGCACCGGCGGGCGAACGCCCCGGCCGGGGCATGACCACCCACCGCTTCAACCGAAACGGAATCGTCATGTCTCAGAACGACTCGTCGAACACCAAACCCGAAACCGCGGAGCCGAAGGTTCGCCGCGCGCTCGAAGCCAACCCCGGCGCAACCGCCGCACGGATCGCGACCAAAGCCGGAGTCGGCCGCTCGACAGCCACGAAGATCCTCTCCCGCTGGGCCGCCGAAGGACTGGTGACCCGCACCACCGGCAAGGACCAGTCGGTCCCCGTCACGTGGACGGTCCACGACGATCAGACCAACGACGCAGCCGAAGTCGTGGAGCCCGGCGACGTGCCCGCCACGGCAGATCAGGAGGCGGAACGTCCCGTCGGACCCGCCGACGAACGAGAGGCCGATGCCTCCTTGCCTGACCCCGGCGCTACCGCTACGGCGGAAACGCCGCAGAAGGACCGGTTGCCGAAGGGCGCGCTTTACGAGCTGGTGAAGGAGTTCCTTCAGGCGCATCCCGGCGAAGAGTTCGGCCCCGCCAAGATCGGAACAGAGCTGGTCCGATCCAGCGGCGCAGTGAACAACGCCCTCGAGAAGCTCGTCACCAACGGGCTGGCAACGAAAACGTGCGAAGCGCCGAAGCGCTTCACTTCCAGCTGACCGTCAGCGCAACCCGACGGGGGCGGATCACCATCGTGGTGATCCGCCCCCGTTTAGCGCTGGAACCCGGCAGGGAAGGTCACTGTGTCGCCTGCTGGTTCACCTCAGCCGGATGAGGAAAGATGCACTCGTCGTCGCAGTCCTGCGCGCCAGCGGTGGCAATGAACGGGCAGTCGCCTCGATGGGCCTTGGTGAAGGTGACGCTACCGTCAGGATGTTCGAGTATGTGCAGTGCGCCGCCGTGGCGGTAGGCCCACACGATGTCGTCCGGATCGATACACTTTTCGCCATCGAAGCCGTAAGTCATGGCCAGCAACGCACTGATCCCACCGTGGACATGAGGTGAAATGGTCTGCGTGGTCGGTGGGGCGGCAAGGATTTCGGCGGCCCTGCCGAGGAGGCGCTCGGTCAGCCCGGCGAGAGCGGTGGCAGCGTGGACGTCAGTGCTCGGTCGCGGCGTGTCGTGCCACCAGTTGCTGGGAGCGTCAGCGGCGAGACTCGTCCACGTCATCTGGTCGCTGAGTACCTCGGCGACCGCGAAGCTCTGGTTGATGTAGTAGTCGCGCTCGACGCGTGCGCGGAGCGTGCGTCCGGCAAACTCGACGACGCGGGTGTGGTGGTAGCTGGTCAGGGTGACGCCTGTCGCTTCGTCGCGTTCGGTCATCGAGGCATTCATTGTGGTCTCCTCTGTCTTCGTGTGCGATTTGTTGGTCGTACAGGTCCAGTCAGGTCGTCAGGTCGAGGCAGACCCCAATAGGCGAGCCAGCTCTGGCGCGATCACGGTTACCGGCGGGCGGCGGCGCGAAGCGCGGCGGTCGCGGCGTGGCCGATGGCACGTGCGGCGGCCGTGGGGTCGGTCAGCACGTGGACGGTGGCCCCATCAAGGGGGGTGTCGAAGTCGCTGGTGGTCAGCCACAGCACCGCGCACCCGGACGCGCGCAACCGGTCGAGCTTCTTCTGCCCGTCGCGGCGGGGGTCGTCGCGGTAGTTGCCGTCGGACACGATGACGACCAGCCGGGCCGCGCCGGGCCGGGACAGGCCGAGGGCACCGTCGAGGGCGTCGAGCGCGCGGGGGATGTCCTCGTAGTTGTCATTGGAGCGGAACTCGGTGACCTCCGTGGGCGGCTTGCCCGGGTGGGTCAGCGGGCGCACGTGGTTCCCGAAGATCACGCTCGCAGTGTCGGCGGGCACCCGCGTGTGGCGGGCGGCGTTGGCCAGGATCCAGGCGGCCGAGGCCACGTGTTCGCGTGCCCAGCCCATTGAGCCGGACACGTCGCACGCGATCCCGACCCGCAGCGGCGGCACGGTGACCGGTGTGCGGATGGTGCGGGTGAACGGCTCGGCGGTCACCACGGCCCCGGCGGCACGCTGGGCTTCGGCCGCCCGCACCCCGCGCATCCTCAGCCGCCCGGGCGGCACCTCCGAGGTGGATCGCACGGCGACTCGTTCGCGGGTTCCGGCGGTGTCCAGTGCCCGCGCGAGCACCCGCGCGGCTGTGCACTCCTCCGACGTGGGCGGCCGGGTGCCCGTCGTCCTGGTGTCGCCGCCACGGGGGCCGCCGGTGCCGAACACCCGTCGCGCCACTGCTCCCGCCTTCTTCTCAGCGGCCTCGTCGCTTTCCCTCGCGGCGGCCGCGAGGGCGGCCGGGTCCTCGGGTGCCTTCTCCCCCGCGACGTTCGCCGCCACCCCGCCCAGCACGGCGGCGATGGCATCTGCCAACGGTGACGGGGCGGCGGGAGCCCCGGGTCCGGGCGAGCTGCCTGTCGGGTCCGAGGTGCCGGTCGAGGCCGGCGATGAGGCCGAGTCCGGGTCGGTGCCGAGGATCTCGCACCACTGCCGTCCGAGGTCGAGCATGTCCTCGCCCGCGTCGTCGGCGGTCCGCAGCGCTTGCCGCCACACCGCCCGTAGCTTGCCGAGGACTTCCGCGCCGAGCACGTCCTCGACGACCCGGGCGACCGGGTGGACCTCGGCGTGGGTGAGCACCCCGCCGTCGGCCCGGCCCAGCAGGAGCGCGGCGGTGTGCGCGGCGTCGGTGGCGGTCATCTTCGGGGCGGTGGCGGGGTCGGCAAACAGGTGCAGGTCGGTGGCGACGATGCCCTGCACGCACGCCCGGAGCCAGTGCCGGTCGTCCGGGCGGCGGCGGGTGTGCGCGGCTTCCATCCGGGGCTCTTCCAGCAGCATGGCGGCGGCGACCACGGCGGGCGGGGCGTCGTCCGGCGGTTCCCACGCGGTGTGTTTGGCGTGTCCGCACTCGTGGGTGAGGGCACCCCAGGCCGGGGCGTAGCGCGTGCGGTCGGACAGGTTCGCCGGGTCGACGGTGGCGGGGTCCACGCCGAGGTGGTCGCCGTCGACTTCGATCAGCGCGCGGTGCGGGTAGAAGCAGGCGGGTGCCCCGCCGCCCGCGCCGGGGGCGACGCTGACCACGAGGTCGTCGCGGTCGGCGATCACGGGGACCTCGTCGGCGAACGCGGCGGACAGGGCCAGCCATTCCGGGCGCGCGGGGAACACAGCGGCACCGGTGGCGGCCGGGTCGGCGGTGAAGTGGGCACTCATGGCGCGGGTCCTTTCGCGACTGTTCGCAGGTACGGCGGGGTTCAAGGTTTGGTGGTGATGCGGGCGCCGAGGGCGAGCGGGGTGACGGGCTTGCCGAAGACGTCGCGCACCACGGTGGCGACGGTGGCGCGGTCCTCTTCCGGCGCGATCCCGACCAGGTTTCCGGCGGCGGCGTCGAGGTCCCACGCGTCGGCGAGCTTCTTGAATGCCAGCAGCTCCCGTAGCTGCGGGGCCCAGCCGATCTCGCCTTTCTCCTGCCGGGTCGCGAGGTTGCGCGCCACCCGCACGGCCCTCTTGTCGACTCCCAGTTGTTCGGCGAGGGCGTAGTCGCTGGAGACCTGGATGTGCACGGAGAACCGGGAGGACAGCGCGTCGGAGAGAACGGCCCCGTGGACACCGGGGTTGTGTCCGGCCACGACGTAGAAGCCTGGTTCGGCGTGGATGACTTCGCCGCCGTTGGCCTTGATCACGATCTCGCGGCGTCCGTCCATCGCGGGGTAGACCACGGCGAGCACGGTCGGCGGGATCAGGGTCGCGTCGTCGATGAACAGCGGCACCCCGGTGCGCATCGCGCGGACCAGCGGGCCGTGGACGAACACGAAGTCGCCGTCGGGGGTTTTGGTGTAGTCGCCCACCAGGTCGGCGACCACGGTGTCGCCGTCGCCCTGCACGGTGAGGCAGTCGTTGAACGCCGCCTCCACCACCGAGGTCTTCCCGGTGCCGGGCGGGCCGTACAGGAGCGCGGCGACCCCGGCGTCACGCAACCGCGCCAACGCGGTCACGTCCGGCATGCCGGACAGCAGCCGGGGGTGGTAGTCCATCCCGTTCGGGCGTTTCACCGGGCCGGTAACCTTCCGCGCCGGTCGGCTGGTGGTACTGCCTGCACCGGACGGGGCGGGCGCGGTCGGGGTTGCAGCGGGTGGCTTGCGGCGGGGTGTGCATGGCGGGGCGGGGGTGATGGCGGGCGCGGCGGCGGCCCCTGTCGTCGCGGTTGCCCGGTAGGCCAGTGGCGCGGTAGTGGCGAGTTCGGCTTCTCCTCGGTCGGTCAGCGCTTTGCAGGCGTTGCCGACCGCGCCGGATGAGCGGTTGAGGGTGTGCGCGATGCCGCCGGGGGTGTGGGTGGCCGTGGGGTCATCGGCCAGGACTTTGGCGACCATGGCGCGGAGTTCGCCGTTGCGGAGTCGGGTTGCCGTCCCACCCGCCGGGGTGGTCGGCCCGGTGGCGGGTGCCGTGGCGGGCGGGGTGGGCGTGGTCATCGCAGGTGTTCCCTTCCAGTGCGTGACGCGGGCGGTTCGGCGAATCAGAAAGATTCGTTGCGGCCCTTAATGTGATTTCCGGATTTCCCGGGGGACACAACAAAAGTAACTCGATAAGGCCAGTCACGCAATACCTTTCCAGACCCCATTCAGGTGACGAATTCCGCCATCCAGCCAAAAGCATTTGAAGTATTTCGCCGAACCGTTTGCGCAGGTCGCGAACGTCAGGCAGCCGACAACGGTCACAACAAAGGAGATGGACAATCGTTTATTTGGGCAAAATAGAAATGGGCGGATGACTGTCGACACGAGGTGAGATGACCAGGAGGGCCAGACCGTGGGGACATGTTCACAGCAGCGGGACCGACGGGGCGGCCCTGATGTGCTTACCTGCTTGTCGCCAAGCGAGTCTGGGATACCGGCGGATCCCCGCATGTAGGCCTTGACCTGCGAGCATGCCTGGAGACGGAGGATCCGGCTTAGGCGGTCCACGGAGCGCCGGGGCGATCGGCGCGTGCGGTGGCACCCCCGATGGCTGGCGGCCATCCGAGGGACGGTGCCCGCGGCTGATCGGCTCCGGCGAGCGGGCCGCTCGGACTGTCGCACGGGCGCGTCCGTCCGTGCGACGCGTTGTGGCACCTCGATGGTGCCACACCAAATGGCGACTCTGAACGGAAACACGGGATGCTTTTCTTCGCGACGACTATCAGTACGTCGACACTAACATCCGTCGCGACTGACCAGCTATTTCAGCGTAGAGGTACTTTATGGCGCGCCCCGGGCCGGTTCAGGCCTTGGGGGCTGCGATTCCTGCGTGGGGTTCTCGGAGTCGTTGGGCGAGCTCGATTGTCGCGGCGGTCGGTGTTTCGTCGATCTCGGCGAGGCGTGCTTCGAGCAGGCGTAGCGTTCGGGCTATCGCGTCGTGCCGGCCGAGGGTGTGTTCGAGGCGCATGATGTCGCGGTAGAGCAGCTCGTTGTGCGGGTCGAAGTCCCGCGCCGCTTCCAGCAGCTCCAGCGTGGACTCGGGATCGCTTTCGACTCGTGCGCGGGCCAGGGCGGCGACGGCGTCGAGGGCGTCGCGGCGGACGCCTTCGCGCAGCGCGGTGAGCCAGTCTGCTTCGATGCCGGCGGCCAGCTCGCCGCCGTAACTCGCGACGATCGCGGCGTAGGCCGCGGCACGGTTCTCGTCGTCGGTCGTGGTGCGACGCCGGGCGAGCGCGCCGGCGAACGTCCAGTAGTCGACCTCGACGACCGCAGGCTCGAGGCGATATCGGCCGTGCTGTGCGACCACGAGGTCGCCGATGTCGGGTGAGGTGGCTTTGTGGACGGTGCTGCGGAGGCGGGACAGGACGGTGCGCAGCACGGCGGCCGGGTCCTGCGCTGGGCGATTGGCCCACAGGCTGTCGATGATCGCGGCCCGCGGAACTCCCTCCGGATGCAGGGCGAGGTAGATCAGCAGCTCCCACAGTCGTCGCGACAAGCTGCCGGTGACTTCCACCGCGTGCTCCGGGCGAGTGAGGTCCGGTCGCCACGACAACCTCGGCTGCCCGAACACCGCCAGCACCAGCGGCGCGGCGACGTCACGCTGGTGTTCGGCCGTATTCGTCGAGTCTGGCTCGGGTACTGCTTCGGCTTGGTCCGGTGGACCTGCGATCTCCAACCCGTGGCTGGGCTCGAGAGCAGGCTCGGGGTGGTCGTCCCGGGTGCCGTGTGCGGCGTCGAAGAGGGCGAACAGCTCGCGGGTCGCGGATTCGGGAAGGGAGAAGGCGCGCCGGCCGCGTAACCGCTCCCCCGGGCCCGGGGAGGTAGCGGTGATGGTGCCAGTGGTGTCCACGTAGGCCGTGACGCCGGGATGCCATTGGCCGAGCAGCAGCACGGTGGTGCTCGCGCCGTCTCCGGCGAGGGCGTGCTGCAGCCGGGTGCGATCGTGTTCGCCTTCCGGCGCGCTCGCCAGAAAGATCCGGCCGGCGCTGTCGTGTGGTGTCTGGCTGTCGAGGTGTGCGAGCGCGGCGGCGAGGTCGTCGACGACGTGGACGCACTCGGGCAGGTCGGCGTTGTGCTCCGGGACGCCGAGCAAGCCACGCAGATCCGCGACCGGCGCGACGATCTGTGGGTGACGGGTGGTGGTCATGGCCGTGAGCAGCAGCGCGCGGGCGGCGGCGTGGCTGCCGGGGCCGATGAGCCCGAGGCCGTGCGTCGCCGCGAGGTCCAGCGCCAGGTCCGCGGCGGCCTCATCGGCGGGCTCCCCCAGCTCGAGCATCGTCTCGGGCTCGGCGGCATCGGCCTCGTCGGGTCCGGTCTGGGCGTGCTGGTGGGCCAGGTGCAGCTGGTAGACGACCGGAGCGACGGGCAGGTCGTCGTCGCGCCGGCCGCTGCCGGGCCGGTAGGCGGTGCGGTGACGTCGTCGGGCGACCAGCAGCATTGCGCTGATCGCGCCCGCCAGCCCGAGGCCGACGTACACGCCGGGTTCCCACGACGAGCTTGGGCCCGGAGCAACGGTGGGAGGTGGCGGCAGGCTCGGCGGAGAGGGAGCCGTGGGCTTCGCTGGTGGCGGCTGTCGCTGCGGTGGTGTGGAGGCGGCAGGCGTGGGCGTCGGCGGAAGGCGGATTCGATCGCCCGGATGGATCAGGCTGGGTGAGGTCAGCGTCCGACCGCCCGGCTGGGTGCTCTCGGCGTTCAGGCGCCAGAGCTCCGGCCACCGGTTGCCGTCACCGAGGCGGCGCTGCGCGATCCGGTACAGCGAATCGTGGACACCGCCGCGGGGCGGACGCACCAGCTCGACATCCTCCGATCGACCGTCAACAGCCAATGGCGCGGTCACCGACGAGCTCACACCGGCCTGGACCGCGCCGCTTCCACCAGAGGCGGCGAGGGCAGTGCGGCCGACGAACGACACGACCACCGTGGTGATGAGCACCGCCGCGACCCGGCGAAGCGGACCGCCGCACCAGGCTGCACCCGGCCGACCGGCGGTGCGGACGAGGTCGCGTCCGCACCTGGCCAGCTCGACGAGGAACGCGCCCCACAGCAGCCACGCGCCGCACGCGAGCATATCCAGCAGCAGACTTGCCGACAACCGAGCCGTCAGCACCTCGCCGAGCTCGGCCATGGTGGGCAGGTGATCCGGGAGGGGCCAGCCGATGAACCGCACCAGCGCCCACGGCAGCCCGGCACACAACCCGGACAGCAGCGCAAGCGCCACGCCCGCCTGCAGCACCCGCCCTGCGCGACGCACGAGCGCACGACATGCTCCCCGCGGCCCGGTTCCGGTCTGCCGTTTTGCAGGCACAACAGCGTCCCTGGCTCAGCTTCGCTGGCCGTGGACAACCGATGGCTGAATCCCGGCTGCTGGCGGCCCCGGTCGCGGTTCCGGCGGTGCAGGTGCCGGCAAAGCCTCGGGCTGAGTCTCCGGCTTCGGCCGGCGGCTGCCCCGCGGTCGACCTCGCCGGGCGCGGGGTTTGGCGGCGGTGAGCCACCGGGTGAGGTCGGCGGCCGGGACGTCGGTGAACTCGGTCAGCTCGTCGATGCCGATGACGTCCGCCGCTGCGACGAGCACGGTGCCGAGTTTGCGCTCGACCTCCGCCAGCTCCTCGGCCAGCGCAGCTCGACGATGGGCGAGCTCACCGACCTCGCGGGCTGCCGCTGTCCTCCTCGCGCTCTTCTCCGTGTCGGCCTTCTCGACGCGCCGTTCGATCTCGTCGGTCATGATCATGACGTCCTCCTCCGGTGTTCAGGGCTCCAGTTCGGTGACTCCGCGCTGGGGGTGGGCTGAGCCGCTGCCGTGGGCGTCGATCGACGAGATGCCGATGAGTGACAGCAGCTGCGTGCGCTGGGTGGTCGTGACGGTGACGGTCACCGTGTCGGCCGTGGCCGTCACCGTGCCCGTGGCGCCGACGCCGGCGAGGTAGCGGCGGGCGAGACCGTCGGCTTCTGCGGATAGCAGCCGGAGCGTGCCGGTGGCCCGGTAGGCGGCGAGGTCGATCGCTTGCGCGCCGGCGCGTGCGGCGGATTCTGCCTGGCCGGTGGCTCGGACCTTCGCGGCGAGGGCGAGGCCGCCGTCGAGCCCGAGGCCGGCCAAGGCCATGAGCCCGAGCACCAGCACGACGAGGAACGCCGAAACTTGACCTTCGTCTGCTCGCCACCAGCCACAGGGCCGGCGCCGAACAGCCACCACCGTCGAAGCTGCGGCACACTGAACAGGACGAAGGTCGCGTGCCGGTGACAGCTCTCCGCTCGTGCTCGGCGGACGAAGCGGCGCAGGACCGCCTCGACCGGACGCGGAGGGGAACGCATGCCGTACTGGTGGCAGATCGCGACTTCGAGTGCAGCAGGGGCGTTGATTACGCTTATCGGCGTATTCGTCGGTGCGGCTCTGACTGGCCGAACTCAGCGGCGTCTGTGGAACCGCACGAAGCAGATCGACACCTGCGCCACCATCCTCGCTGAGGCAACTCGCATCAGCCATGCGCTGGCTGCCAAGTGGCGGCGAGGAACGCCGATCGAGTGGGTGACGTGGAACCAGGCGCTTGCGGCTGTGTGGCTGATCGGTGAGCCGGAAGTCGTCGAGAAGGCGTTGAGCATCGACAAGACCTTCTGGATCCAGAACGACCGGGTCAACCGGGGCGAGATCACCGACGATGCCACCTGGACACCGGTTCTCGATGCCATGGACGCCGATCGTTTGGAATTCGTGAATGCTGTTCGAACCCACATAGTCAACTCCAGCAAGCTGTTGACTATGGTGCCGACGGGCCGCACAGTGCTTGGCGAGACACGAAGTCGGCCCGAAGCGCGCGAGACTGCAGAGAACCAACAAACCCTGTAGGCCCGGCCGGTGGAGACCGGAGCGGTCGTCGACCCAAAGATCAAGGTGCAGCAGCGCGCCGTCCATCAACTCCACCTCTCCCCCGTGCTGCGTCGCCGAGGCGGCTGCGTGAGCGGCCCCCGCCCTGAAGGTGTCGATGACCTCGCTGGCCGTGGCGCTGAGCGTCCGGCTGCCGGGAACACCGAGAACGAGCGCCTGACCGAAATCGACGGTGCAGCGGACGGTGACGACGACGGTGCTGCCCGGGCGCCCCGAGGTCATCGTGCTGACCGCGGCGTCGCGGCAAACCAACCCGGCGTGCGCCAGCGCCGAGCCGGCGGTCGCCTGAGCCGCGGCGACAGCTGCCGCCGGCGTGCGCTGCAGGCTCGCGGCGCGCGCGGCCTGGTGCGCGGCGTCGTCGAGCCGCAGCCGGGCGTCGACGCCGCGGTGGACGACCACGGCGACGAACACCAGCAGCATGACCAGGACCGGCGCGATCAGGACCGCCTCGACGGTCACCGCCCCGCGCTCGGCGCGCCACCAGCCGACGCCCCGGCGGAGCTGTGCCGCGGTCATGGAACCGGCTCCGCGGCCGGCAGTTCCCACGGGAACCGACCAGCGCCGGTCAGATCGCGGGCCGCGGTGACGTACGCGAAGACGGCCTTCGGCAGCTCCTCGGCGACCTCGACGATCAGGCCGATCGACGCGGCGCGCAGCTCAGCCTCGACGGCGCTGGTCCGCTGGACGAGCTCGGCGTGACGAAGCTTGGCTTCCCACTCCCGGGTCAGCGTGACACAGCCCTGGAGGTGGAACAGCAGCTCGCTGAGCAGAGTGTCGAATTCGGCGATCGCCGTGGCGGTCGTGGTCGCGAGGTCGGCTTCGCCTGGCATCGCGACGAGCCGCGCGGCGTGCCGGCGAGCAGGCGCTGTCCGGATCAAGCGGGTCAACGCATTCCACACCGCTTGGTGGGCTCGGCCGGGCAACTCAGGGTCGATCCAGTCGCGTGCAGCCGTGGCATGGAGCTCGCCGGTGAGATCGATCAGGAGCCCGGCCGTGCGGTGCGCCGCTGGGCCGAGGTCGAGGAAGTCGTCACTGCGGAGGAAGAACTCGCCGGGGGACCGTTCCAGACGGCAGCGACGTCCGTGCCGGTGATCGATCGCGAGGCAAGCCGCGGTGATGCCCGCGTCGCAAAGGCCGCTCAGCAGCAGCGCAATGGCGCCACCGACCGCCAGCGCACCACCGAGGCTCCCCGTGGCACCCGTACCCAGTACCAGCGCCAGGATCAGAAGCCCTGCCACGGAGCGAGTCGAGAAAAACCTTGCGAAGAAAGCGCGCTTGACCAATCCGCGCCAGCGTCTCGTTGTGAGAGCGGGGTTCCACAGCATGATGTCGGGCCCGTCAGCGAAGTCGCCGACGGTAACCGCATCGGGTTTTTCCAGCAGTGACATGGTTTTACCTCCCTTCGGTCAGGCGTCCGGAACGAACCTTTCGACTTCGCCTGCGGTTTCGGCGTGCACGTGCAGGTGCACGCCGGGCAGGACCGCAACGACCTCGCCCTGCACGCTGGCCGAAGCCGAGGTCGCGGTGCGCACGACGTTGATCTGCGAAGACCGCAGCGGCCCCTGCGCGAGTTGGTCGAGCAACTGCCGGCCGGCGGCGTGTCCGGCTGCGGCGGTGCCGTTCTGCACGCGGGCCGCGGCGAGCGCCTCGGCGGCGGCCGCTTGAGCGACATGGGTCGCGTGCGACCAGAGGGCGAACTGGATGATCGCCAACAGCGCCAGCAGGAGCAACGGTGTCGCGATCACCAGCTCGGCGGTAACCGCGCCACGCTCTCCAGACAGGGCGCGCCGAACGCGCCAAGCCGTCGCAACGACCGGATTCGCCGGCATGTCAGCCGCCGAGGCCGAGGTCGATGCTGTTGGCTTTCGCGGTCAGCTTCGCGGCGATGATCGCGATCAAGGCGATGGCCAGCACCGCCATGAGGGCAGTCACGATGACGGTCGTCGTGATCTCGCCACGGTCATTGTCCTTGCGCAGCAGCAGGATGCGAGCAGTGGTGAGGGTCCAGAGTGTTCGACAGTAAGTCAGCATGATATGTCTCCTGTGGACTTCTCATAGTCCGTTGAGGACTTGGGTGACGGCCGGGTAGGCGATAAATCCGAGGAAGCCGAGAAACAGCAGCATCACCGGCAAGGCCATGCGTTCGGTAGCGGCCAGTGCTGAGGCTTCGGCATCGGCGATCAAGTGGGTCCGCAGCGCCTCGGCTTTCGCCGCCAGCGAGGTGCGGATCTTGGCGCCTTCGGTACCGGCGAGGGAGATCGATGCGGCGAGCTCGGCGAGCTCGGTGATGTCCAGCCCCTCGCCGAGTCGGCGGAGCGTCGACCACGGGGTGGCGCGGGTCAGCTGGGCAGCGTCCAGCGCCCGGCGCAGCTGGGTGAACGCGGGCCCGCGCCCGACCTCGGCGGCCGCCAGGAGCGCAACCTCGACCCCGGCGCCGCCGGCGAGGGTGATCCAGACGAGGTCGAGGAAGACCGACAGCGCGCCACGAAAGTCAGCACGTGCTCGCGCCGCCCTGGTGCGGACCTCGAGGTCGGCAGCGAGAAACCCGGCCCCAGCAAGCAGAAACGCCGCGACCAAGAGGACCTCGACGCTGACCGGCACGTCCGCGAGCGCGAGCAGGCCCTGAAGCAGGAGGGGTGTCACCAGGCCGGCGCAGCCAAGGACGACCTTGACGGCAAGGTGCGTGTCGACGCCTCGCCCGAGAACTCGCAGATCGCGTTCGAGCTTCTCCCCCGGCAGGCCAAGCCTCCGCAGGCGGGGAACGAGCGGTCGCGCCACGGCCACCGCCCAGCCGGCCTCCGACACGTCCACAACCGGTGCCGCGGCAGAGTCCGCTGACGAGAGGTGCTCGTGAAGCGATGGTTGCGGCGGGATTGCCCAGGCCAGCAGCATCCACAAGCCGATGCCGGCACCCAGCCCGAGGCAGATGATCGGGATCATGCGCGCTCACCGTCCCGCTGAGCCGTGACTGCAGCGGCTGGCTCGCCGAGCGACAGCACGCGAGAAGCGGCGCGGCCGGCGGCGATCCTGACCAGCCAGCCGAAGCCGGTACCGAACAGGCCACCGATGACAAGCAGGACGGCTTGGCCGAGCGCGCTGTCGTAGGCCGTCAGGTAGGCACGGTTGAACGCCACGACGCCCACCGCGAAGGCGATCGTGGTGGCCACGACGACCCGCACCGAGGTCCGGGTCCGAGCGCGGCCGGTCTCGACGCGCATCCGCATCGCCGCCTGCGACCGCGCCGTCTCCGCGAGGGAGCCGAGCAGCTCGCCGAGTTGCCGCGCCTGGTGCTCGGCGACCAGGACCAGCGCGGCGATGACCAGGTCGGCGGTCGGGTCGGCCAGTTCCTCCGCCAGCTGCCGCAACGCCGGAGCGAGCCGACGCCCGTTCTGCAGCCGCGACGCCAGCCCGACCACCTCGCCGCGGATCGCGGCGGGCGCCAGCGGAGCGGTGGCGAGGATAGCCTGCTCCAGCCCGGCCGCGGCCGAGAGCGTGTCGCGCAGCATCTCCGTCCACGACGCGACCGCCTCGATCCGCGCGACCCGACGCACGTGCACGCGATCCGGGCCGACCAACCGCGGCAGGAACCAGACCGCCCCGGCCGCGAGCACTCCCCCGACGAGCCACCCGGTCGCGACACCAACCAGCAGACCGGCACCCAGCGCGAGCGCCAGCCGAAGACCCCACGCCCGATCAACCCGCCAAGGCGGCACGGACCGCGGTCGGCGAACCACCTGCGGGCCACGGAGGCCGACGAGGACGAACAACAGCCCGACGGCGGTGCCGAGCCCGGCCAGGCCGGCGACGACGGTGGTGGTCATGGCGCCCACCAGCCGTTCGGCTCGGCCAGCAGCTCGGGATCGAACCCGGCCTCGACGAGGTCGTCCAGGGTGTCCGTGCGGAGCGCTCCGGCGGCTGGGCGAGCCCGGCGGTCGGCTCCGGGGCGGTAGACCTCGTTGGAGACGACCGTGCTGCCGTCGGCGTCGACGACCTCGCGGATCGAGGAGATCACCCGGGTCGCGCGATCCGCGGCTTTGTCCAGGTGCACGACGAAGTGCACGCTCGAGGCAACCAGCAGCGCGGTCGCCTCCAGCGACAGCCGCTCCGCGCTCTGTGCGGCGTAGGAGGCGAGCCGGGTGAACGCGATCCTCGAGCTGCTCGCGTGCAAGGTCGCCATCGAGCCGTCGTTGCCCTGGGACATCGCGTTGCACATCGGGATAACTTCGGGCCCGCGGATCTCGCCGACGATGACGCGGTCCGGGGACATCCGCAGTCCCCAGCGGACGAGCTCGGCCTGGCTGACCGCGCCGGCCCCTTCGATGTTCGCCTCGCGGGCCTGCAGTGCCGTGACGTCGGCGTGCAACTGCGGGTCGAGCCCGAGAGCGAGTTCGAAGGCGTCTTCGACGGTGACGATGCGCTCCAGCGGGTCCATCTCCGCGGCCATCGCCCGCAGCAAGGTCGTCTTGCCGAAGCCGGCGCCGCCGGTGATGAGGATGTTCTTCCGCGCCCGGACCACGGCGCGCAGGAATCGCTCAAGACCGACGTCGAGGGTGCCGCGGCGACGCAGCTGGGCCAGGCTCGTGGTCAGGTAGCCGTGCCGGCGGATCGAACACGCCGTCACCCCGTCGGCCGTGAGCCCGAGCACCGCGAAGAGCCGCTCGCCGCCGGGCAGCTGGAGGTTCAGCGCCGGCGAGCCGCGGTCGAAGCGGCGCTCCTCCGACGACGCGCGGGCCGCGAGCGTCCGGACCAGGTCGGTCAGCTCGTCGTTCGAGGCCGCGACCGGCGCGACCTGCGCCCGCGAGCCGTCGGTGTACTGGACGAAGACCCGGTCGAACCGGTTGACGTTGATCGTCTCGACCTTCGGATCCGCCAGCAACGGCTGCAACCCGCCCAGCCCGAAGACCTCGTCGAGCACCGCCTCGGCGATTCGTCTCTCGGCCTCCGGAGGTAGCAGCACGCGGCCGGCCTGCAATTCGGCCTCGCTGTGCGCGGCTCCTGCGGACCGTAGGAGCTCCCGGGCGAGCTCGCGGCGGCGCTCTGCCGTCATCGGGGTGTTCTCCGCTTCGGCTCGGTGCGGCAGCTCGGTGGCGAGCGCGTGGTGGAAGGCAGCGCGAAGACGTGCGTCCGGGCTGGTCGCAGAGGGGCGGCGATGTTCGTCGAGCACGGTCATGGTGAGACCTCCCTTCCAGGCAGGCCGACTTCGTGGAGGTCGGGTGCGATCCGGACCCCGTATGCCGGGACGCGCTGGGGCGGAACGCCCGGCACGTGCTGTCCGACGGCCGGTCCGGGAGTTCCGATCGACGCCCCTCCGGCGGCGAGGGTTCGTGCCACCTCGACGGCGGTTCGGACGAGCCCGCCTTTGTGTGCGCGACCCGGGATCGCGTGACCGGTCAGGCTCGCGGCCGCGGTTGGGTCGTAGGGAATCCGGGCCATGACCGGGATGCCGAGCTCTTGCTCGACTTCCTTTGTCGGGTGGCCCTGGCCCGCGAGGACGAGGGACGGACGAGCGGCTACCCGGCCCAGTTCGTGGATCCGGGCGGCCAGATGTGCGAGTTCGTCGCTGTGCGTGCCGGCGATCAGGAGCAGCGCATCGGCTTGCCGGATCATCGGCTCCACCGGCGATCCGGGGTCCAGCCGCCCGCAGTCGGCGAACACCACCACCCCGGGCTCGCGGGCAGCCCGGTGAAGTGGCGAGCCTGCCGGCACCAAGGTGCTCAAGGCCGCGCGAGCTTGTGGTCCACCAGCTGGTCCGGGAACGACCGGCAGCCCGTCGGCAAGGAGCTGCGTGTGGTTCCAAACGGCATTGGCCTCGACAGGCTGGCGCGCCGCGGCGGCAAGGCTGAGCAGGCCAGGAGAGAGCGCGAGTCCGAAGCGCTGGCCAAGGTCTCCGCCGGCCGGGTCGCACTCGACCACCACCCGGCGGATGGTCGCCGGCCAGTTCGCGGCCAGAGCGACGGTGAAGGTGGTGACGCCGGGCGAACCCTTCACGCTGGTCAGGACGATCAACATCAGCGCTCACCACCCGCGAGCATGACCAGCGTGACCTGCCCGGCCGGCATTCGCGCGAGCGCCGGCGCGGTGGCGCTGGGCATCTGCAGCGAGATCACCGTCGTCTGGTCGCTCTCCGCCCGTACCACGCCGGTCACCGTCGCCGGCCAGGTCGGCCCGTCGCCGCTGCCTTGCACGGCTGGAAGCGCAGCCGTCGGCGTAGACGCCGCGACCACGACGAGGACGGGAGCTCCCGGAGCGAGCTCGAGCGGGAACTGGCCTGCCTTGAGACCCACCGCCACGACGGCCTGGCCGGAGGCGGGGATCATCGACGGCCCGAGGCTGCCCCGGGTGAGCAGCGCGCCGGCGGTCAAGCTGGTGGCCATCGGCCTGCCGAGCACGGTGGCCGCTTGGCCGGCCGGAATGGTGGCAACCCCGTCAGCAGCAGAGATTTCGACCTGGTGGACGTCCGCTGGCTCGAGGACGTGCCCGACGCTCACGGGCCGGGCAATGGCCAGTACCGAAACGCGGCCTTGAGCGCTGGCTGCCCACCACAGCGCCCCGCCGACGCAAACCACGACGAGCAGCACGCCCACCAGCAGATGCGGCAAGCGCCGCCGCGTCCGGCGACCGGGCGGTACGGCAGCGAGCCGGCCGTTCTTCCCCAACCACGCCACGGAACCCACGTCGGCTCCTGAGCTACGTTGACTCGTACTGGTCATGACGTGCCTCCCCAGGCATGGTTCGACCGCACCGCGCATCACAGAGAAGTGTTGCGCGCAGCAAGAATTTGATCCGTTTGTTCGCGGAAATGGTTAGTGTCAGCGGTGACCGGTACCGAGTGCCTGCACTTCGGCCACTCGGAAGGCCGCGGTTGCCGAAGTGTTCAGGTCCGGGAACGTGCCGCTGGCTCCGGCACCGGACCAGGTCACCGTCCAGTGCACGGTCGCCTTGACGGCGAAGTGTTGCCCTGGCGCCGCAGCGGACGATCGGCGGTAGGTGTGGCCGCAGTCAGGTGAAGGCGCCCGCGGATCTCCAACGGCTGGGTAGGGAGTTCCGGGACCCGAGCAAGTCACGTCTTCACCGTCGCCCATCGACCACGAGACCGTGGCCGGCATGGCTACCGCGGTGACCGACACGCCTGGTACAGCCGCGGTGGCTTGCCGCGTGTCCCAGCTGCTGCGATCCAGCCACATCCAGGTCGACAGGCTCACGAGCTTGTCGCCGGGCGGATTCGCCTCGATCCGGGGGGCCGGCAACCGCAGCTGGGCCCGCGCCTGGTCGGCCAGCTCTTGCGGCGAAGGCGACGCGGCGGCCGCGGGCACTTGGCCGTCGGGAAGCCAAATCGGAGCCCGGTACAGGCCGTCGTGTACGCCTGGGCCGGAACACCGATAGACGTACCAGGCGCCCGCCGGCTGTCGACGCCTGAACTCCGCAAAAATCACCGAGGCGCCGTTTCGCCGCACGTCGTGGAACAAGATGGTCTGCACGCCGTTCGCTTGCGGCTGGTAGTTGCTCCGGACGTACGAACACTTCGCCGTGGTGTCGTTGCCGCCGATGATGCTGTCGCCCCAAGGCTGCTGTTGTCCCGGCATCGGCTGGGGGCGCGCCGGCTTACCCGGAGCCACAGGCGGCTGCGGTGCCCTCCCGCCGTTGCGACCGGCTCCGAGATCGCAGTACGGCGAAGACTCCTGGGCGCAATCGACTGACCCCCAACCACCGGCTATGGCTTCCGCGGCCGAAGCCAGGAGCATTGCGACCACGACTCCGCCGACAACTGGGGCTCGCATCAACACGTGCCCACGTCCTGGATCGCAAAGTCGACGACTTTCCAGGAGCCGTCCACCGCCTTCTTCACCATGGCATTGATGTGGCGCCTCCCGGCAGGGCCGTCATTGGCCGGTTGACCGGTATCGGCACGGTATTTGAGCCATTGGCTGTCGTCGCCGCAGTCCACAAGGTTCACTGTCGTCGGAGCCGCCGCAGGCTCGACGGACTCGACGGTGGGGTGGTTGACGGGATGCCCCTTGGAGACGAGGCCGTTGAAGTGATCGGCGTAGAGGCCGCGGGAGATCCTCGACAGCGCGTCGGCTGTCGCGTTCTGCGCGAGTTTGGGCGACTGCCAGTCCGAAGTCACGGCCGCGTCCGCCATGTCGTGCCACATGCCGAGGTAGGCGGCCGTCGCGCGCTCCTTCGCAAGGTCGGCCGGGTGCGGGACCACGGTTGTGGCCGCCGACGTGCTCGACGACGCCGTCGGCCGGCTCGGTTCGGTTGCGCTGCAGCCCCCGAGCAGGACGACGGCTGCAGACGAAGCGACGGTGATACGGACGGCTTCACGCAGGTTCATGGATTCCCCTCCCGATGCGATGATCAGCTGGCCGCCGGGTCTGGAACACCACCGCGGCGGAGGTTCACTCGTTGGAAGGACGAGCGATGCGCCTCGGCTCCGCGCTGGCCAGCATCGCTCCGTGGGGACGGAGATCAGCGCGAGCGGAATTCCGGTGGCACTGTAAATGTCTGCCTCGCCGTGTGAGGCGCCGCCGTCGGCCCGATGCTGGGAGCTGCCGCCAGCTCGGTCACCAAGGCGGTGCTGCGGCAACCAGCTGGCGTCGCGCAATACTGGTGGCTCCGTGCGGTTATCACCGCGGCGCCGTTGGCCCTCCTCAGCTGGTGCATCGGCCTTCGAGGAGAGCTGGCGGTCTACGCCTACGTCCTGACGCTCGGCGTCCCGCTGGCGGTCATCAACTGGGTCGAACATCGGTTACCTCGGATCGTTGTACTTGCACAGCTGGCCGGTACCGCTCTGGGGTTTGGCGATCAACGCCGACGCGGAGGGCGCCGCAGAGGGGGCAAGGACGCCCACCGCGTCGACTGGCCGAGGACTGGGAGACGTCCTCAAGTCCGTGGTTACGCCGGGCCCTCGTAGCCCGGGTAGCAACCGACGCCGCCGTTCCACCAAGCGCCGGTCACCCTCCACCGGATGACGGGCTGCAGGTTGGTCGTCCCGGGACCGACGCAGTAGCGGTAGACGCTGCCCCAGATGTCCCGGACGTCCAGATCCACCCGAGAGCCGGTGCCACCGTCACAGTGCCGGTATTCACCCCAGCCCAGGTAGCCACACTGCTCGCGGAGCTGGACGTCAGGTGCGGCAGCCGCGGGATTTGCGGCGACCACGCACGCGGCCACAGCCGCTACCGAGACGCCTAGAACACGGGAGATCTTGGAGCGCAGAGTTCGCGGCCTCATCGTTCCTCCATGGATTTCCTTGAGCCAGAAGAAATTTCGATGGCTCTGATAAATCCACTTTGGACCTCAAGGCACCTCCGAGGAACTGATCTAGCAACCCAGCGTTGTCCTGATTCAGTGCCGCTGCTGTGCCGATCGTGTCAAGCCGATAATCCTTTTCAAGATCGAGCGTCAGCGCGGAGGAGTGGTTCCCCGCCGGTCCAGGGCGGTCTTCGCCGTGCATGGGACTTCGCCGGACTGGACCTGGTCCCACGAGGGACGCCAGACCAGCGTCGCCCCCTGCACCCGGGAGCCCAGCAGGCAGTCGGTCCCATAGGTCGACCGGTCGCCCGCCCGGTATGCGACGCCGACGTCGGCTCCGCGCAGGGCGACATCCTGCACCGGTGGCTGCTCCGGGGTCTGTTTGTCGGGATTGACCGGACGCGGTCCCGGCATCGACCGCGCCAACACGGCGAGCACGTCGCTTTCGGCCACAGCAGCGGGAAGCCCGGTGAGCACGGACCGCAAAGCGGGGTCGAAGCCTTCCGGCACCTCCCGCAGCGGGATCGGCGGCGGGTCCACCGACGTCGCCCCCACCGGGCAGTCCCGCCGGCTCGGCTCGCGAACAAGCCCGCGGAAGTTGAAGCCGACGTCGTAGCACGCCGTCACCGGCTGCCCAGGGAACCACTCGTCCTGGGATCCGTCGTGGTGCACCCGGAAGACGAGCCTCATCGTGACTGCCTCCGGATCGTCCGAAGGCGTGTCACGCATCTCGACCACCGCGAAGCTCGGCGAGGGGCCGTGCGCCGCGTCGAGCGCCTTCCGCGCATACCGGGCCGCCGAGGTCTGGGGCGGCGAGTCGATCTCCGCGGCCACCTGGCTGGCAACCTTGTCGGTCTCCGCGTCCCCCGGCGCACACGCGACCAGCACCACCGCACAAAGCACGGAAAGGCAAGCCACACCCACGATCCTCACCGAACCGAGGGTACGCGGACCACACCCGCAGCGTGACGATTCGCTAGGCAGTGGCTGAGATCTGTCGTGTCCAATCTGCCGATCCGACGCTACGCGCCTCCAAGGAAGCCAACCGCGTGCGAACATCCAGAGCCCGTACGTCGCGGATAGCGTCGAGGATCTCAAGGCTCTGCAGGTACGTTTCGCGCGCTTGCTCGACTTGCCCCAGCTGGTGGAGCGCCTCTGCTCGCGAGATCAGTGTCTCGGCGGCTCCCCAGCGCTGCCAGCTCCGGCCGCGGACAGCCAGGGCCTCGTCGAAGTGCTTGAGCGCCGACCGGTGGTGGCCGTGCCGGCTGAGCAGCACACCGATCCGTTGGTGCGCGATGCCGAGGACGGCTTTCGACGTGAACGCCTGCGCGCGGTTCAGGGCGTCGAGGGCGTACTCCATCGCCTCGTCCGCCTGGCCGACGAGGTCACAAGCGCCGGCAAGGGCCGCCCGATTCACCGCCAGCCCGATCTTGGTCCCGGAATCGGCGAACAAGCAATCGGCAAGTTCGTGGACTTTGCGCGACTCGTCGGTACGCCCGCAATCGGCGTAGGCGAGCCCGAGCCCATAGGCGGTCCATGCGCGTGACCGGTCGTCGCCGAGTTCAGCGTGACGGCGAAGCGCCTCTTCGAGGTGCAGGATGCCCTCGTCGGTCCGGCCCAGCTCGTGTTCGACCCAGCCGAGTGCCTCGAGGCTTCGAGCGATCCCGGCCTCGCTGCCGGCCGCATGTGCCGCGGCGAGGCCGTCATGGGCCGCGACCAACCAGGTGTTCCAGCTGCGGGTCAGCACGAAGTACGGCAGGAACGCCGTCGGCAGCTGCCACAAGATGTCCTTCGCGCCGTAGGTCCGGGCGTTGCGTGCGACCTGCAGGGCAGTCGATACCTCACGCTCGCACCAGGCCATCGCGGACTCGAACCCGCGCGCCTTGAACGACATCGATCCGACTCCGGACAGGTTCCGCGGGGTAAGGCCGCTGTCCGCCCAGTTGGGGATCAACGTGTTATTCGCTTCCCACGCTGCGGCGGCGTACCACCGCAGTGTCCGGTCATGAGCCCGCTCGACCTCGGAGAGCTTCTCCTCCACCAGAGCCCGTTGGTGTGCGTAAGCCCGCAGGAGAACACTGATCCGGTACCGGCCATCCGGCAACGTCTCCAGCAGGTGTGCCTCGGCCAGGATCCGGAGGGCCTGTTCAGCGCGCTCGACTTCCAGGTCGGCGAGCACGGCGGCCGCCTCGGGCCCGATGACGTTGGCCGGGCCGATGCCGAGGTACCGGAACACCCGCCTGACCGTCACCGGCAGCGCCAGGTACGAGACGTCGACGACTCCGTGGATGTTCACCGCCGGATCGTTCGACGTGAAGAGATCGAGGCGTGTCTTCTCGGAGTCCAGGCGCTCGGCCAGTTCGGTCAAGGACGTCTCGCGGTGCCGCTGCAGGTGCTCGGCAGCGACGAGAACTGTCATGGGCAAGCGGCCGCACCGCTCGACGATGAGGTCGGCAGCGGCTGCGCTGGCTCGCACGCGGGCCTCGCCGATGCGACGTCCGAGCAGTTCGAGCGCTTGTCCGGCAGTCAGGGGCGGCAACTCGATCACAGTGCCACCTGTACGCGCCAGCAGCCCGGACTGCCGTTCCCGGCTGGTTGCCAGCACGACGCTCCCGGCGCCAGGCAGGAGCCACTCGGCTTGCTGGTAGTCGGCGACGTTGTCGAGGAGCACGATCGCGGGCCGCTCGGCGAGCAACGAGCGGTACCAGGCGACTCGAGCTCGCAGGCTGGACGTGCCGAGCTCGGCCAGGCTGACACCGAGCGCGAGCAAGAACCCGTCCAGGACCTCTTCCGGATCGGCTGGTGCACCGGGGGCGAGACCTCGCAGGTCGGCGAACAGGCACCCACCTGGAAAGCGCGCTTGGACGCCGACAGCCCAGTGCACCGCGAGCGCGGTCTTGCCTGTCCAGAAGCCGCCTTCGATGACGATGGTGGCCGTGGCTCCCGGGCGGCCCTGCGTCACCAGCGCGTGGTCCATGGCCTGCAGCTGATCCTCGCGACCAACGAAGTCTGCGGGAGCGGCTGGCAGCTGGACGGGACGCGCGACCGGCCTCGTGTCGCCGCGTTGCGCTGCCGCGATCTTGTCCAGCTCGCCGTCAGCCGCCAGAGCGGTGTCGAGGTCGTGCACTACCGCCGGCAGGAGCGTGCGGTGGCCGTGTAGCAGCTTCGAGAGGTAGCTCGCGCTGTAGCCGGCCTTTGTCGCGACCTCGCCGAGTGTGAGACCTCGTTCTCTCCGCTTGCGATGCACCGCCGCTGCGAAGCTGTCGATTGTCCTCATCGCGCCTCCCCGCGCACCAGATCGCGTCGGATGACGCGTCTACCTGGGCGGGGACCCGATCGAGCGACAGCGGGCTTCGGCAGTTCCCGAAGTTCCCGGTGTCCGATACGTTGGAATGATCAACAAGAACAGTACGAAACGCCGGACGGAGAGTCAACCAAACCGGACGCACTGCGACCAATAGTCCAGTATTTCGGACTCCGGTTCGAAAGGGGTGGGGCGTGTCCGAACCGACCGGGCCCGCGCTCGGCGACGTAGAACCATTCGGAGTCTTGCTCGAACGACTGATTCGCCTGAAGAAGCACGACGACGGGCGGCCCTACACTGTGGCCGAGGTCGCCGAAGAGGTCAGCATTTCCAAGAGCCATCTCTACGGCTTGCTCAAGGGCTCCAACGAGCCCAGCCTTCGGCTCACGCAACTGCTCGCCACGAATCTCGGGGTCGAACTCGAATACTTCGGTACCAGCGAGCGCGCCCGCGAGATCCAGGGCCAGTACGCCATCCTCGCCCGGCTGTCCCGGCAGGGCATCAGCGACCTCGCCTTCCGGGCGAGTGAGCTGTCACCGAACGCCCTGTCGACCGTCCTGGACTTCATCGACTTTCAGGCCAGCCGTGACAGCGAAAATCACACGTCCGGGTGACTTGCCGTCCAAGGTGCCGAACACTGCGTCTGATCTGCGACGATCGTGAAAGTTGATCAACAACGGGCTGGGAGGACCGTCGTGAGTAGCCTTGTTCAGCGCGTGCGTCGCGCTCGGCGGACAGCCGGCCTGCGGCGCCGGTTGCGATCCGAGCTTCGCGCCGCCGGGATCGAAGGTCCGACGCCGATGGCCGAGATCTGTAGCCGGCTCGGCGAGCACCGTGGAAAACCGATCCGCCTGCTGGGCGTCCCGATGGAGGTCCCTGGACCGTTCGGCCTGTGGATCAAGACGACGGCGGCCGACATCATCCTCTACCAGCGGGCGGGCACGACGCGGTTCCACCAGGAGCACATCATCGCCCACGAACTCGGCCACCTTCTCGCCGATCACCCCTCGGACGAAGGCGACGACGCGATGTGGCGCCAGCTGCTTCCCGACATCCCGCCGGATGTCATCCGCAAAGCTCTGCGCCGCCGCACCTCGTACGACAACGAGTACGAGCAGGAAGCCGAGGCACTTGCGACCGTCCTGCTGGAGGCCACCGTCAAGGCCCAGGAAATCAGCCTGCCAGGACGATCGCCGCGGGCGCGCCGCGCACAGACCGCCCTCGGCGATCCGGTCGATGTGCTGTGAACCTGACGAATTTCCTCCTGCTCGTGCTGGCCTGGTTCCTCTACCGACTGGCCCGTTCCCCGCGTGACCCGGCGCTGTGGGCGGTCGTCGTCTGCGTGACCTTCCAGCTGCTCGGCGCCTCCACCTTCGTCACGTTCGTCCGAGCAGTGTTCGGCGAGTTGCCCGCGTCCAGCACCGTGAAGCTGCTGACGAACCTCGCGCTGAGCACCTCGCGCTACGCCCTGCTGCTGTTCTTCCTGCTCTCGGCCGGTGGTTCATGGCGACGAGTCCGCATCGAAACGGCGATCCTCGTCAGCGTCTGGCTGGCGATGACGGCCGCGATTCTCGCGCTTCCACCCGGCCTCCGCGATACCGCATACCCGCTGACCGGGGTCCTGCCGAACAACATGAGCCACCCCGGAGTGGCGCCGTTCTACATCATCACCGACAGCTACACCTTCTACGCCACCGTGCAGACAAGCCGCTGGGCCCTCCGCTACGCCGCCGAGTCCGGCCGTCGTGCCCGCTTCGGCCTCCGCGTTGTCGCCTTCGCACTCGTCTGCGCCGCGATCACAACCGGCACCCGAACCGTCGTCACGATCGTCCGCTGGGCCGGCCATCCCGGCTTCGGGTATCCGATGACGCAGCTGACCAACCGGCTGGCTCCGATCAGCATCTTCTTGTTCCTCGCCGGCGTGTTCTCCATCGGTCTCGCCGCGCGTTTCGCCGCGCTGAAGACCTGGCTACGCCGACGCCGCGCCTACACCGAACTCTGGCCGCTGTGGCAGGCCCTCCACGCTGTGTTCCCGGCCGACACGCTCGACCACGCACCGAGGCGAGCCTGGCTGGACACGCTGCTCCCCCACCAGGTCGGCCACCGCTACTGGCGACGCGTGATCGAGATCCGCGACGGCCTCCTCCAGCTCAGTCCGCAGCTGCTCGACGCGGGCTTCGACCCGAACCACCCGGCCGACGAGCAGCTCGGTGTCTTCCGGCGCGCACTCCAACACCAGGCTGGCGGCCGCCGACCAGCCAACCGGACAGCCGTGCTCGTCGCGGCGCCCGACGACGCCGGCATCAACTCCGATGTCCGGCAGCTCATCCACCTCTCGCGGGCACTGGCCCGGGAAGGAGCGTCGTGACCACCCCCTCGAACGCCGAGATCGGCCACCGCAACCAGCAGATGCTCGAGCGGATCCGCTCGCAAGAGCCACAGCCCCACCGCGAGGGCCACTATGCGCTGCGGGTCATGACGGTCGCCGGCCGCACCAGCGGCCAGCCACGATCGGTGCCGATCGCCCTGATGCAGCTCGGCGGGGTCCAGTACGTCTGCTCGCCGGACCGCCGTCGCGACTGGGTGCGCAACCTACTCGCGGCCGGCCGATGCGTCGTCGAGCCCGACGAGCACGAGCTTCGCGACGCCGAACTGGTCGAAGACGAAGACGGGGCCACCGCGGTCGCCCGCTACCTGGGCCGTCTCCCCCGGGTCTCCGACGAATGGCCCTTCCCCGGCGACGCCCCGCTGGAACAGGTTCTGCCGTTCATGCAGCAGATCGCCGTGTTCCAGCTGCACCTTCCCGCCTGAAACGTCCCCCGCCGTGCGACAGCAGCTTCTCGCCGCCGACCAGGTCCTCCCCGGCCCGGCCGGCCGCCGGATCCACAACGGAGCCGTGCTCCTCCAGGACGGCACCATCCGCGCAGTCGGGCCCCGCGCAGCCGTCGAAGGAATCGCCTCCCCCACCGCCGAGCGCCGCGCGTTCCCGGGCGGCACCATCCTGCCCAGCCTGATCAACTGCCACGTCCACCTCGTCCTCGACGCCGGACGCGACCCGGTGCAGGCAGCAGCCGATGCGACCCACGCCGACCTGGCGGAACGAGCGGGCCGCCTCCTTCGCTCGGGCGTCACGACGATCCGGGACCTCGGTGACCGCGACGGACTCGCCATCCAGTTCCGAGACCAACACACCCAGGGGCCGCGAATCGTCGCGTCCGGGCCACCGATCACCGTTCCGGACGGACACTGCTGGTTCCTCGGCGGCGCCACCGACGGCGAAGCCGAGCTCCGCGCGCGTGTGCGGCACAACGTCGAACTCGGCGCCGACGTCATCAAGGTGATGGCATCCGGTGGCCAGATCACCCCGAAATCGCCGCCAATGTGGGAGAGCCAGTTGACCAAGCGCGAGCTCGCGGTCGTCGTCGACGAGGCAGCGAAGGCACGCCTACCAGTCGCCGCACACGCTCACGGCTCGGACGCGATCGCCGCGGCCGCCGAGGCAGGCGTCGCCACCATCGAGCACTGCACCTGGATGCAGGAAGGCGGAGGTGGCTACGACCTGCGGGACGAGGTAGCCGAGAAGATCGCCGAGCGCGGGATTTTCGCCTGCGTCGCCTGGCCCTCGGACTGGCGAGCCGTCATGAACCGCTTCGGTGCCGCACGCGCCGAGGCTGTGGCCAACCGGTTCAAGTGGATGGCCAGCCACGGCATCCGAATGATCCCCGGCACCGACGCCGGCACCGCGAACTCCAGCTTCGACGACTACGCCGGCGCGTTCCAGCTCTACGAGCACCTCGGCTTCGACCGCGAACGAATCATCGAGATGGCCACGACAACGAGCGCGGAAGCCTTGGGTCTCGGCGGCACAACCGGCCAGCTGACACCGGGCTTGTCGGCGGACCTGCTGGTCACGACGGGCGACCCGCTCTCCGACCTGGCCAACTTGAGGCAGCTTCACCTGGTCTTGGTCAGGGGGCTGCCCGCCACAGCAGCGGCGAGATGACAGACTCGGGCGCGGAACATCTCCTACGGGAAGGTAGCGCCATGCCGGTGAGGGCGGTCGTCCTCGACATCGGGGAAACCGTGCTCGACGACACGCGCGAGTGGAACACCTGGGCGGACTGGATCGGCGTCGGCCGGCACACGTTCTCGACCGTGCTCGGCGCCGTCACCGCGTCCGGCCGGGACAACGCCGAGACGTTCCGGTACTTCAAGCCGGACTTCGACGTCGCCGCCGAGCGACAGCGCCGCGAGGACGCCGGCAACCGGCGAGCACATCGACGAGAACGACCTCTACCCCGACGTCCGGCCCGCCCTCGCCACGCTCCAGCAGAAAGGGCTCTGGGTCGGGCTCGCCGGCAACCAGACCGCCAAGGCCGGGAGCCTGCTCCGCAAGCTCGACCTCCCTGTCGACGCGATCGCGACCTCGGCTGAGTGGGGCGTCGCCAAGCCGGATCCCGCCTTCTTCCGGCACGTCATCGAGCTGGCCGGCGTCGCTCCCAACGAGCTGCTCTACGTGGGCGACCACTGCGACAACGACGTCGTCGCCGGTCACGCCGCCGGGCTCTGGACCGCGTTGATCCGCCGCGGTCCCTGGGGACACTGTGGGCGGACGCCCCGGCGGTTCTGGCGAACGCCGACTGGGTCATCGACTCCCTGAACGAGCTGCCCAGCCTGATCGCCAGAACTTCGGCGGCCTGAGGCGTCGCGAAGCCGGATCCGGCGTTCTTCCAGCGCGTCGTCGAGCTGGCTGATGTGCCGCGGAGCGAACTGCTCTACCTCGGCGACCACCGCGACAACGACATCGTTGCCGGACTCTGGACCGCGCTTCTCCGCCGTGGCCCGGCCAAAGTTGATCACGAGAGTGTGAACATGCGCGGACGGTGATCCTCACCCGGCAGCGCGCGCACCCTGCGGAACACGTCGTAGCATCTCGTGACGTGGCCGACGAACTCAATGGGCAAGAGCTGACGCGCTGGACGATCCACGGCGAGCGGGTCGTCGACGACACCCGTCGCCTGCGCCTGAGCATCGCTTCGGTTGAGCTACCCGACGGAGTGAAGTTCGAGCAGTACGTGCTCCGCATGCCCAAGGCCGCGATGATGGCAGTTCTCGACGACCAGGACCGCGTGCTCATGATGTGGCGACACCGGTTCATCATCGACCGGTGGGTCTGGGAACTCCCTGGCGGCTATGTCGACCCCGGCGAGGACCCCGCGGCGACAGCTGTCCGCGAGGTCGAGGAAGAGACCGGTTGGCGGCCGCTGAACGTCGAACCGCTCGGATCGATGCAACCCACCGTAGGCAGCGCGGACGCCGAGAACCTCCTGTTCGTGGCCCGCGGCGCGGAGTACGTCGGCGAGCCCGAAGACATCAACGAGGCCGAGCGGGTTGCCTGGATACCGCTCGACACGGTCCGTGACCGCATCACCAAGGGTGAGATCGTCGGCGCGGCTTCCCAAGTCGCCTTACTCCACGTCCTCGCGTTCTACCGATGAACCGGCGTGGGCACGCCGGCGGCGTCCATCTGCGCGTAGAGCGCACGCACCCTTCGGTCGGCGCGGTAAGGGCTGAGCCGACGGCCGACGTCGGCGAGGTACGCACCGCCTCGGATCGACCGGACCTGCTCGCTCATGCGCACCGCAGCCGTGGCCTCCACGCACGCTTCATCGACCCTGCCTTGATCGGCCAACGTCGACGCGAGCAACGCGGTGTTGAACAACTTCCCACGCTCGTACCCGTCGTCCATCCCGAGCGCTCGGCGTGCGAACTGCTCGGCTTCGGCCGCGGAGCCGAGATCGCGGAACACGTGAGCGAACTTCGCCGACAGGTACGCGCTGTCGAAGTAGTTGAGCCACGCCGGCCCGGCACCGGGTGAAAACCGTTCGAAGGCCCGCTCGGCTTCGCGGAGTGCCGCGAAGCAGGCCGAGGAGTTTCGTTGAAGAGCGTGGCCATGGGCTTCGAGCACCGCGGCCTCCGCCTGCAGCGCGGCCAGACCGGACCTTTTTGAGGTACGCCTTGCCGCAAGCGCCATGTCGACGGCGACCTCGGGGGCGCCGTTGAATGCAGCGTGGTGGCTCATGGCTGCCAGCATCTCGGCTTCGAGCGCATCATCACCAGCGTCCTGCGACAGCTTCAACGCATCACGCAAGCGCCGTTGTCCTTCCGCGGCGTTGCCAATATCGAACGCGATCCAGCCGGCAACCTGGTGTAGTTCGGCGGCCGCACCGAGCAGTTCTTCGCGTGCCGCAGCTTTTCTGGTCGTATCCTTCAGCATCGGCGCGACGGTCGATGTCAGGTAGTTCGTGATGGTCGTCGTCGCGCGGCTGTGTCCGCCCCCGAAGCGATTGTCCAGACGCCGGAACGTCGCCGTCATGTCGCGCACGATCTCGACGTCCGTGCTGCGAGGCTTATGCGGGCCGGCAGCGGCGGTTGGCCCGGCGCCGAGCAATGATGCGCCGATCGCCGTGGCGCCGACACCTGCGGTCCTGAAGAACTGTCGCCTTTGCACACATCCGAGGCTAATGTCGTCGCCCGAGTCGGCCAATTCGTCGACGGTATGGGAAACGCTGAACCACAGCAGTGCCGGAGGAACCTGCAGGGCCTTCGCCCAGCGTTCGAGGTTCACCAGGTTGCTTGGAGGGCGGGCGCCCGGCGCTTCCAGCCGGCTGACTTGCGCCTGCGTCAGGCCGAGCCAACGGCCGAGCGCTGCCTGTGACACGTGCGGGTTGGATTCCTTACGATAGGCGGCGAAGAGCCAGCCGAAATGACGATCCTTCAGCGCAGCGCTGATGCTCTCCGCAGCCCAGAAGGTGTCCGGCTGAGGCGGCGCCTCGTTCGCGATCAACACCCGGAGGCAGGGGCCGCAGTGGTTGCTCACGCGGTCACGAGCCAGGCGCGCGCCGCATTTCTCGCACCTTCTCGTCGACATCTGCACGCTGGCTCCTCTCCTCCTCAATACCTGGCACGCAGTGTATTCGATTGAACACAACACCGTGTCGGATTTCATCCTCCGGATGTATGGAATCCGGTACCACACGACTCCTACCTGCTGAAACTCATACGTCGACGTCGTTTGCGGCCGCAACGTTCCGCTGCACGCTCAACCCATGCAAGCGACAGCGGTAGCACACGGTGACAACAAGATCCCCCGCGACTCAGGTGCCTCGACCGAAGTTCAGGTTGCCTCCTCGGGTCCGGTTTCGTTGGCCGTGACTCCCCAGCCGAAAGGGGCTGTCCTCTTGGAGGCCGCGTTCCGGCAGCTCAGGCGACCGCGCGAACACGGTGAGCAGCTGACCGAGATGGATCATCAAGCGGCGACGCTGGTACTCGACACCTTCTGGCCGAAGTTCGGTACTCCGCGACCACTGCCGGAGCGCTGGCGATAACAAGCCACGGTTCTTCGTTTGTATCCCAAACAACACGACAATCTGCAGAGAGATCGACCATGTCATTGCCAACCATCCGCCGCCCTGCCGCATTGATCGTCAGCGCCAGCCTCCGCGAGGCACGCGAACGGCGAAAGATCGGGCTGCGCCGACTCGCTGACAAGCTCGGCGTGTCACCGGCGCGCCTGTCCGGCTGGGAGCTGGGAACCCACATCCCGCATCCTCCCAATGTCGCCCACATTCTCGGCTTCCTCGGGATCAGTGGCGCCGAGTACCAGAGGTTCATGGAGCTGGCGAAGCACCTCCATGACGACAACCTCATCACAGGCGAGGACGCGCAGGCCTTCAGTCTGATGTGGACGTACGAGCAGCTGGCGGAGCGGGTCGTGGAGTGGGCTCCTTTCTGTCTTCCCGATCTCCTTCGGACTCCACAACACTTCGATCGCGACCCCGGCGCGGACGAGAGCCCGTCTTGTCGCGAACTGGAATCACTTGAACGAACCGTTCGCCAGCAAGCGATGCTGAACGGTCCTCGCCGCTACCTCTTCCTCATCAGCGAGGAGGCAGTACGTGCGGCAAGCAACGAAGCTGACGCTGAGGAACAGATCCAGCGCCTTCGAAGCGCGGCGAGCCTGCTCCACGTCACTGTCAGGATCGTGCCGACAACCGCGAACGAACTGAGCTCGCCTCACGCTTTCACCCTCTTCGAGAACCGACGCACATCGATTGCCGTAGCGTTCAAAAACGTTCATTGCACCGCGTACCTCACAGAGAAGGTACTGCTCGACAAGTATTCGGACACCGTAGGAGCCCTTCAGCGCCAAGCCTCGACGGAGGCGGCTGAAGCCGACACGCTGGACGGCTTCACGTGGGGCCGAGCGTCATGACGGCCGCGGTGATCTACATCGATCCCCTCATGATCCACCCGGTGATGGACGGCGTGTGGCACCACGCACGCCTTGCAGGCATCCCCGACCCGGGCGAGGCGATCACCATGCTCTGCGGCGTCACGGGCGTCGCAGCATTCCTGCCGCTGAGCCAACGGCGGCACAGCACGATACCCCGTCAGTGCGAACGATGCGACGCGATAGTCCGGCAACAGCGAGGCATCCCACTGCGGCAGAACCGAACCGGAAGAAACTGAACCTGCCCTAGCCACAGCCATTCGCATCGTCCTCAAGGGAGTAAACGATGACCGTCCGTCCGATCGCCGTCGACGAGCAGGCGTCGAGCTGCTACTTCCGCACCACCGTCGACACCCCGTACCGCAAGGCACTCGTCCAGATCACCGAGCGGTGCAACCTGCGTTGCGCGCACTGCTTCGTCTCCGCCACCAAGCGCGGCAAGGACATGCCGCTGACCGAGGTCGTGAAGAAGGTCGTGCCACGGCTGGCCGACGCCCGGGTACGCCGGGTGACGCTGACCGGCGGCGAGCCGACCGTCCACCCGGACTTCCTCGGCATCGTGCACGCCTTCCGCAACGCCGGAATCGACCTCGGCATCTGCACCAACGCCACCGAACTCGACGACAAGCTCATCCAGCAGCTCGCCACCGCCGGGGTCCACGTCAACGTCTCGCTCGACGGGTTCGCGGCCGACTCCCACGGCCTGTTCCGCGGCGACCGCGCCTCGTTCGAGGTAACCGTGGCCAACGTCCGCAAACTCGCCGCGGCCGGACTCCTGCAAGGGCTGCTGTGCACGCCGAACTCTCTGGCCGCCAACGAGGAGTACGTGCAGCTGTGCGAGTTCGCGCGCGAGAACGGCGCCCGCTACGTGCTACTCAACCCGCTGGGCAGCATGGGCCGCGGCGTGAAATCCCAGCGGAAACTCGCGAAGACCACCATGCACATGCAGGAGATCTTCGAGCTGACTACCCCGTTCGACGGCCCTGACCTCGACATCGCCCACATCCGCTTCCCCAACACCGACCGCAAACCCCTCGCCGGCTGCGAAGCCGGAACGATCATCTACGTCTTCACTCCGGGCGAGGTCACCGTCTGCCCCTACCTCGTCTTCGCCGCCCGCACCCCGATCTCTCGCCACCCCGACACCGACTTCATCGTCGGCAACATCTTCACCGACCGCGACCTCGCCGCCCGCCTCGACGCGTACCGGTTCCACGAGCGGTTCCAGGTCGGCGCGAACCCGACCTGTACGTCCTGCAGCCTCGAACCCCGATGCGGCAAGGGCTGCCCGGCCGCGGTCGTCGCCGCGGGCGGACGCATCGGCGACGTCGACGCCGAGCAGTGCCCGGTCACCGCCGAGACCCGCCGTCTGCTGCCCCTGGACGTCGCGTGAGCGCGCCGCGGCTTCCGGGCAAGCTGGTGGCATTCGAAGGCCCCGGCGGCGTCGGCAAGACGACGATCACTGCGCTGGTCGCCGAGCTACTCGGAGCGGACGGCGTTCCCGTGCGCGCCACCGTCCAGCCGTCGCGCTCCCCGCTGGGCGAGCTGGCTCGGCATGGCACCGACACCTACCGCGACATGGCTCTGGCCTGCCTCTGCGCGGCCGACCGTCACCACCAGCTGGCCAGCGAGATCCTCCCGGCCCTGGCCGAAGGCAAGATCGTGCTCTGCGACCGGTACGCGGCATCGTCGCTGGTCCTGCAGGGGCTCGACGACATCCCGCTCGATGTCGTCTGGGCGCTCAACCACGATGTGTACCGCCCCGACCTCGTGTGCGCGCTCACAGCTCCACCCGCGGACGTCGAACAGCGGCTCCGCGCCCGCGGCGGACACAGCCGCTTCGAGCGCACCGCCGGAAGCAGCTTTCGCGAAACCCTCGGCTACCTGGCGGCCATGACTTTCCTGCGCGACCAGGGCTGGCCCGTCGAGATGATCGAGTGCGCCGACGATCCCCGCACCACAGCTGGCACCATCGTCGACCTGATCCACCGCACCCGCACGGAGAGCCCGGCATGCCCCTGACCGTCCTCACCCTCAACGTCGGCAACCCCGCCCTCGAACGAGCCCGCCGCCAGCGCGACTGGCTCGCCCGCCGCCACGAGGACGTCTTCGTGCTCACCGAGACCGGCTCCGGGCCCGGCACCCAGCTGATCGCCGAGTCCTACCGCGACGCCGGCTGGTCAGTCACCTACCCGCACCACGCCGACAAGGAACGCGGCGTCATGCTGCTGTCCCGGTTCGAGTGCACGGTGGACCCCATCGGCGCGGCGATGTCCTACCTGCCCGCCCGGCTGGCCGGCATCGCGCTGGACACCGACGACGGTCCGCTGCGCGTCCTCGGCGCCTACGTCCCCTCCCGCGACGCCACCGAAGCTAAGACCACCCGCAAGCGCGCGTGGATCGACGCCTTCCACCAGGCCTACGAAGCCACCGGGGACGACGCCGCCGTTCTCCTGCTGGGTGACCTCAACGTCCTGGAACCCGGGCACGTACCGCCTCACCCAGGGCAGTTCGCACCGTTCGAGAACGCCTTCTACACCGCGCTCACCCAACGGCACGGCCTCACCGACCTTTTCCGCGCGCTGCATCCGACCGCCGTCGAGCACAGCTGGGCCCGCCGCGCGGAACTCGGCTACCGCTACGACCACGCCCACGCCTCCACCCCGCTCCTCGCCCACCTCACCAGCTGCACGTACGTCCACGACACCCGTTCGGGGAACCCCGCCCTCACGGACCATTCAGGACTCGCCATCCAGCTGACGCTCACCGCGACCGCGCCGCTGATAACCTCCGACCCGGCCGCGGACCGCGAGGCAACGCTGTTCTAGCCAGAGGGCTCGTGCCCGGCCGCCACACCAGCCGCCGAGCACAAGGGGCCTCACCGGATGACCGTCGCCAGCGACCCGACGTTGCGGGTCGGCGCCCGCGTCCTGCTCCTCAACCCCGCCGACGAAGTCCTGCTCATCCACGCCCGCGATCCCGACAACCCCGACCATCACTGGTGGGAACTCCCCGGCGGCGGCCAGGACCCGGGCGAGAAGCTCGAGGACACCGCCCGCCGCGAGATCGCCGAGGAAACCGGGCTGGTTCTGGACGAGATCGGCCGCAAGCTCTGGACCCGCGAGAGCCGCTTCACCTACCGCGGTCAAGAGCACCACCGCCTCGACCACGTCTACCTCGCCCGCACCGACCACGACGCCCCGCAGGTCGCCCTCCGACACACCGCCAACGAGCGCGCCGGCCTGATTGAGCGGCGCTGGTGGTCAGCTGCCGCGGTCTCGACCTGCCGTGACAAGCTCTTGCCCGCCGAGCTGCCCGACCTCCTGCAGGCACTCTTTGACGACCGCTTCCCAATCACTCCCCTGACACTCACTGCCTGAGACCAGCCTTCCCGCGTGGGCGCATCGCTGACCAGGTCGGCATCGCGATCGGACACAGACCGACTGCGCCACCGGACCGTCTAGCAGCGGAGCCGTCCAATGACACGACGAGGGCCGAGCCATCGCGGCCGCGCAAACGTCCGGCCGAAGCCGAGGAACTGATACTCAGCGGTGATGTGAGAATCACCGAGAGTATCCATCCGGCGGCTCACGCACAGGCCCAGCGGTCACCGCACCGACCTCTGTGCTGTCGATATCGAGTTCGACCGACCGCTCGGCCAGCGTGCCTGCGGCCGACGGATGGGCGACTGAGACGAGGCCGACGCCCGGGCTTCCCCGCAGCCGATCGCGACAGCGATTCACACGACCACGCAGGCTCTGCGCGGATATTATCAAACGGTTTCAGTCCGCACGGTCGACGTAAAGCAGCGGTATCCCCTACGAAAATCGACCGCACCACACGGTGTAGCGTGTCGGAAAGCTATCTGCTTGCGGCGCGGAACAATGGTCGCTGATGCCGATGTCCGCAACGGAAGGTGGGGCGCTCGTGGTAGAGGATGGGTTCGATCGGTGGCCGACGTTCGCTCTGAGCCCAGCTGAGTACGAGCGCGCCGTCGTCGACATTGTCACGACGACGGGCCACGAGATTACCGACTGGCGAGTAGAGCACCTGGACCCGGTCGAGGGCATGGACGGCACATACATTATCGATGTGACCGCCCGGTTCAGGGTTATGGGCGCCGATTTCGTGATCCTCTTCGAATGCAAAAGACACTCTCGCCCGGTCGAACGCGAGGACGTCCAGGTCCTCCAGGACAAGCTGCGTTCGACGGGAGCACACAAGGGTGTTGTCGTCGCTGCAAGCGGGTTCCAGCGTGGCGCGTTGCAGTACGCGCAGAAACACGGAATCGCGTGCGTGAGGCTGGTCGACGGAGCCTGGACATACGAGACACGTGACCACAACGCACCGGCCGTCCCGCAACCCACAGGCAACTTTCTCGCGTACGCCCGCAGTCTCGGCGACCGGGGATTCCGCAATGTGCTGCTGAGCGACCAGCAATCGTCGGTACGCGACCTGCTGTTCACTACCTCCGGCGAGATGCCGACGGTATAGACCCCGGAGAACGAGTTGACCATGCGGTTCCACGGCACGTTTATCGGGATCGACCGCTACCAGGCGGCCGACATCGGCTTCCTCACCTCTGCGGTACGCGACGCGACCGCACTGCACGCGCTGTTCACCGATGGCTTCGACGGCGAACCTGCTCTGCTGACCGACGCGGATGCGACCCGAGCCAAGATCGTCGAGGAGCTACGGCGGCTGGCGGCGTCCAGCAGCGACGACGATCTGGTCGTCGTCAGCTTCTCGGGTCACGGCAGCACCACACACGAACTGGTCCCGTATGATGCGGATCGCGCCAGGCTCGAGGAAACCGGGCTACCGCTGGAAGACCTCGCCGAACTTCTGAACCAGATCCCGGCGGCGACGCTGATCTGCGTGCTCGACTGCTGCTTCTCCGGCGGATTCGGCGCCAAGGCCCTGACAGCTCCGTTACACGCTCGCGGTCTTGAATCGGAGCTCGACCTATTGGAGCACATCGCCGGCCACGGCCGGATCGTTCTCGCTGCGTCCGCGCCGAATGAGCGGGCATACGAGGACCCCGGGCTTGGTCACGGCCTGCTGACCTACGAGCTGCTGACAGCGCTGCAGGGAGCGCCGGAGGTCGTCAGCGGTGGCAAGATCGACGTGTACAAACTCCTTGAACACGTCACCCGCAGGGTAGTCGACGCGTCCTCGGCAGTCCGCAAGGAACAGCATCCATGCTTTCGAGGCAGCCTCGCCGGCACGCCGACGTGGCCGATCCTCACGCCGGGCGCCCGATATGCGGCAGCCTTTCCCGAGTTCGTTCGCCAGCCCGCGACAGCGGACCTGGACAGTCTGGCATCCTTTGGCATCCCTCAGGTAGTCCTGGACACCTGGGGGCGGTCGATAGCCGAGCTCAATGCGCTACAACTGGCCGCGATCAACGACTTCGGCGTCCTTGACGGCAAGAACCTGCTCGTCACCGCTCCGACCTCGTCGGGCAAGACCATGGTCGGCGAACTGGCCGCGCTCCGTGGCGCGGTGGACCACCAGCGCGCATTGTTTCTGCTCCCCATGCGCGCGCTGGTCAATGACAAGTACGCGGAATTCACGCGCAAGTACGCCGATCTCGGTGTCGTGACCATTAGGTCGACCGGGGAAATCAGCGACGACAACGCGGCGCTGATGAGCGGCCGCTACGACATCTGCCTGATGACCTACGAGAAGTTCGGCTCGATGATCCTCGCCAACCCGTACTTGCTGCGCCAAGTCGGCACGATTGTCGTGGACGAGGTGCAGATGCTGGTCGACCCGGGCCGCGGAGCAGACCTCGAGTTCGTCTTGACCCTGGTCAAGAGCCGCCGGGCCGCCGGAATCAATCCGCAGATCATCTGCCTGTCTGCCGTCATCGGCGACACCGGCGGTCTGGAGCGCTGGCTCGACGGACGGCAGCTCCGGCGGGAAGAACGCCCTGTGCCCTTGGTCGAAGGCGTCGTCGACGGGACCGGCCAGTACCGGTACCTGGACGAGGAGGTACAGCCGAAGGCCGAGAAGGCGATCACGCCGTTGTGGAGTGGCAAGAACAGCAGCCAGGATGTGGTCATCCCGTTGGTCGCCAAGCTTGTCAGCGAAGGCAAGCAAGTCATCGTCTTCCGGGAAACCAAGGGCGAAACGCTCGGTTGTGCAGGTTACCTGTCCGCACAGCTCGGTCTCCCACCGGCCCAAGCCGCGCTCGACGCCTTGCCGACGGGCGATCTCTCGACATCCTCCGAACGGTTGCACAAGACGCTTGCCGGAGGGGTCGGCTTTCACAACGCCGACCTCACCCGCGAGGAAAGGCTGGTCCTCGAGGAGGAGTTCCGTCGTCGCGACACCGAGCTTCGTGTTCTCGTAGCCACCACCACGCTCGCCATGGGCGTGAACACTCCCGCATCCGCGGTAGTGATCGTCGGGCTCAATCATTTCAGCGGTCCGTACACTGTCGCCGAGTACAAGAACATGGTCGGCCGGGCCGGCCGGCTGGGGTATGCTGAACACGGTGAGTCCTACATCGTCGGAACCCGAGGTCTCGACGTTCAACGGATCTGGTCTCGTTACGTCACTGGCAGGCCCGAGGACGTGAAATCGGTTTTCCTCAAAGACGTCACCGACCACCGGACGCAGGTGCTTCGCACACTCGCAGCGCTGCAGCCCGGCCCGGACAGCAGCGTCGAGTCCGACGTGCTGATCTCCTTCCTGGAAAGCACCTTCGCCGCATTTCAGCAGCGTCAGGCCAACCCCGGATGGAGCTGGGGAAAAGGCCGCATTCTCGGCATCCTGGGCGAGCTTCAACAGCACCAGCTGATCGAGATCGTCGACGGTGGTCGGTACCGGCCAACCGACCTCGGGCGGTTCGCAGGCGAAGGTGGAGTATTTGTCGACTCGATCATCCGGCTGGTCGAAGTGCTGCGCCACGTGACTGCACAACCGAACTCGACGACGTTGATCACCGCCGCCCAAGTGACGAAGGAACTCGACGATGTCCACTTCCCGTTCCATCGGAAAGCCAGGAATACCGAACACCGACGATGGCCGCAGGAGCTGATGAACCAGCAGGTCGAGCCGCGCGTGCAGAACATGCTGCGCATTGGCGGCACCGGCCAGCTCGCCAGCGCGGTCAGGGCGAAGAAGGCCATGGCCTGTCTGCTGTACGCGAGCAGCACACCACTCGGCGTTGTGGAACAACACCTCATGCAGCACAACCTTGGCAACGAGGCCGCGGGCGCGATACGTAGCGTCGCCGGTCGCACGCGCGACTTGGTACCGGCCGTCATGCGAGTGTTCACGTTCCTGCACCCCGATGTCGCGACGAGCTCCCTGGCCGAGCGCACGATGGTACGTCTCGAACTCGGCATCCCAGCCGAGCTTGTCGACCTTGGAATGGTGCTCGGCGCCGAACTCACCCGGGCGCAGTACCTCGCACTTCTCGGCCACGGCATCACGACCCCTGATGAGGTCGAAGCCAGCGACGTCGAGAGCCTGGCCGATCACCTCAACGTCTCTACGGCCAGGGCCGCTGAGCTCCAGGCCTTCCTGCACAACCGTGAGCGGCAGAGCGAGGAGTCGTTCGTCCCTTTGCTCCCGCCGCCCACTGAGTAGCACCGTCGTGGACACCCGCGGCCGCAGAAAGCTAGGTGTACTGCTCGGGGAGGTCGCGATCGTGGTCACACATGGTCGGATGACCTTGGTGTGACGGAAGGCCTCCGGTTCGGTGTGGATTGCGACGTCGACACCAGCCCAACGGAGGTCCCCGTGACCCACGCCAACGCACCCTGACCCCGACCGGCAGAGACTCCACCTGGCCCGATGGGGTCTGCCCAGAGTTTGGTTGACACCGGAGCTGACTGTTTTCAGGCCGCAGCTGCGGTCGTGTAGATGGTCTCAAACTCGACCGGGGTGAGCTTGCCCAGGGTGCGTTGGCGGCGTTTGCGGTGG
>NZ_JAJPWR010000018.1:0-198816 GCF_046548995.1 Amycolatopsis sp. lyj-109 | reverse complement strand
CGACGGGCTGCTCGTGCCCGGAAACCTGCCGTGCCATGGGTTCCTTACTCACGATGCCGCGAAGGCCCCCTGCCGCCGGGGTCGTGAGTGGTAATTAGGGTTAGAACCCTAATTACCACTCACGACAACTTGCACCGAGCGCTAGTTGCGGGTGCCGGTCCACGCCTGGGCCGCCGACTCGATCTCGGAGACATCCGGGGAGTCGGCGGCCCAAGCCGTGTACCCGTCCGGCCGCACCAGCAAGGCGTCGCGTTGGCCATCCGGCCAGTGCGCCGTGACGACCTGGCCTGGCGCGCCGTCCGCCTCGATGCCTTGCGGCAGGACGAACACGAACTTCCCGGCCCGCAGGGCTTCGTAGAGCCGGCCGGACGCCAGCGCGTGGTCCGGAGTCCGCTTGCCGACCAAAAGGTGGGCGCCGGGGAGAGCCGGGTAGCCGTACCCGACGCCGGTGATCTCGCCGATCGCCGCGCGGCTGACCGCCGGGACGCGCTTGACCACCTGGGTGCGGACGAAGCGCAGCGCCACCTCGGCCGGGTTGCGCGCCATCGCCAGCCGGAGGTTCAGCCCGCTGCTGCGCAGCACCGCCTTGCCGACCGGATGACGCTCGTCGTGGTAGCTGTCGAGCAGCGCCGCCGGGCCCCACCCGTGCACCGCCGCGGCGAGCTTCCAGCTCAGGTTCGCGGCGTCCTGGAGGCCGGTGTTCATGCCCTGACCGCCGGCGGGGGAATGCTGGTGCGCGGCGTCACCCGCGAGCAACACCCGCCCGGTGCGGTAGCTGGGTGCCTGCCGTTCGTCGCTGTGGAAGCGCCCGAGCCAGCGCGGCGAGTGCATGCCGTAGTCCGTGCCGAAGGCCCGTTCGGTGATGGATCGCAGCTCCTCGAACTCCACCGGTGCGTCGTCGGGGAGATCCCGGTTGGCGCGGTCCCAGCCGCCGATCCGCCAGTAGGCGTCGCCGAACGGCGCGATGAAGCCGAAAGCGCCGCCGCCGCCGTGCACGCGGACGGTGAGTTCCGGCTCCTCCACCAGCTTCACGTCCGCCAGGATCACGGACCTGATGAGCACCCGCCCTGGGAACGGCAGCCCGACCGCGTCCCGGACAGCGCTGCGCACGCCGTCGGCCCCGACCACGTAGGACGCCCGGAACTCGCCCGAACTCGTGGTCACGGTGACGCCGTCGTCGTCCTGCCGGAGACCGGTGACCTCGGTGCCGTAGCGGAACACGACGCCGAGGTCGTGGGCCCGCTTCAGCAGCAGCTTCTCCACCTCGTACTGCGGGGTCACCAGCAGGAACGGGAACCGGGACGGCAGCCGGGTGATGTCGAACGGGATCGACCCGAACAGCCGGAGCTCGCCGATCACCTGGCCGGTGGGCACGAGCTCGTCGGCGAGCCCACGGGCGTCGAGCAGCTCGAGGGTGCGCGCGTGCACACCGAAGGCGCGGGACAGGTTGCTGACCTCCTCCTCCCGCTTCTCCAGCACGGTCACCGGCACGCCGGCGGCCGCGAGGTCGCCGGCCAGGAGCAGGCCGGTGGGACCCGCTCCCGCCACGATGACGCTCATCGGTCCAGGTTGAGCAGTTCGAGGTAGGACTCGACACGCAGGCTCGTGCCCTTGATCTTCGACGTCTGCTCCGCACCCAGCACGCCGACGGTCTCGTTGTAGGACGCGCCCCCTTGCGGGCCGAGGGGAAGCGCGATGCCGGGAGACGCGGGGGAGTAGGCGGCCAGCTCGGTGCCGCCCTCGATCAGCGTCCGGATGTTCGCGGCGACGACCGCGGCCTGCTGCTCGGCGGCCTTGGCCATCTTGGCTTCGGGGATGGCCGTGACGTCGCCGATGGCGAAGACCCGCGCGTGCCCGGGAATCCGCAGGTCGGCGTCGACGCGCAGGGCACCTTTCTCGTCGAGTGCCGCGGAGAGCCCGTCGCCTGCGTAGTCGGTGGCCGGGACCACGCCGTAGCAGCGGAACCAGATGTCGGCGGCAATCTCGGTGCCGGACTCGGTGGTGACGGTGAACTCGCCGGTGCGGCCCGGTTCCCCGGGCGGATCCGCCGCCAGCGACGTGCCGAGCAGGAGCTCGACGCCCAGCTCGGCCAGCTGCCGGCGGACTTCGGCCCGCAGCTCGTCGGGCAGGGCGGTGGCGCCCAGGATGTCCGGTGCCGGATCGACGATCGTCACGCCGGTGTCCGGCCAGGCCGCCTTGATCTCCCCGGCCAGCTCCAGCCCGACCGGCCCGGCGCCGAGCAGCAGCACCTGGGTCGCGCAGCTGAGCGCCCCGTGGGCGTCGCGGAGCGCCTCCGCCGCCTCGGCGCTCTTCGTCTCCTCGACCTTGGCCGGGAACGGGTACCGGGAGCCGGTGGCCAGCACGATGTAGTCGGCCGGCACGCGGTCGCCGGAACCGAGCGTCACGCCTGTGGCGTCCACGGCGACCGCGCGGTCGTGGATCACCTTGCCCCGGGCGAGGAGGCGGTCGTACGGGAAGAACAGCCGCCCGGACCAGCCCGGGTCGACCAGGTGCCGCAGGATGGCGACGTTGTGCACGAAGGCGTCCCGCGGCTCGATCAGGACGACGTCGGCGAACTCGTCGAGGGCTTTCGCGGCGGTGACGCCGCCGTAGCCGCCACCGACGACCGCAACGGTAGTGCTCATGGATCTCCTCATCCCCACAGCCGGGCCAGCGGCTCGACCAGTTCGTGTTCCTCATAGGACAGATGGGACAGCAGCGCGTCGGTCAGCAGGTCCACCGCGGCGCGCAGTCCGGACACGTCGAGCGGTTCGGCGACCAGCGTCCGGTCGATCCGCTCGACGAGGCCGTGCAGTGCTTCGTGCTCCTGCTCCAGCCGGTCGACGACCGGGCCGAGTGGTGGTTCGAACGCCCGCAACCGCGGGAAGACGTCGGTGTCCTCCCGGTTGTGGTGCAGCAGCACGATTCGGCAGAACGCCCGGCAATAGCCGGCGAGGGGCGTCTCGGCGGGCCGCAACGCCAGCGCGTGCAGCCCGGCCCGCGCGGCCGCCGGCCCGATCGCGCCGGTGCTCAGCTCGGACATCACCGTGCGCAGCCGGGCGAGCTCGGCCCGGATGAAGTCGTGCACCTCGATCAGCCGGCGGCCGCCCGCCTGTTCGCGGGGCGTGTAGCGGCGACCCGCTTCGGGCGGCGGCGCCTGCGGACGCGTCCGCTCGTCCCAGAGCCGGGAGCGGCTCAGCCGGACGTCGGACACCGGCGTGGGTGCGGCGATCAGCTCCCCCTCCGTCATCCGGCGGCCTGGGTCACCGGCGCCGGCGCGGCCTTGCGCAGCCGTCCCGGCACGGCGAGGGCGGCGACGGTCGCCACGCCCATGGCGATCGCCGACAGCGTGAACGCCGTGGTGTAGCCGGATTCCGCCGGGATCCGGGTGCCGGGGACCAGCGTGGACGTGACGATGGTGGCCGCGATCTGGGCGCCGAGCGTGCCGCCGATGGTCCGCATGATGGTGTTGATCCCGGTCGCCTCGCCGGTCTGCCGGGGATCGACCGCGCTGACGACCAGGTTGGCCAGCGAGGCGAAGGCGAATCCCACGCCGACGCCGATGATCCCGTTGCCGAGGTAGAGGGGCCACGGCGTGTCGTGCGCGGTCGCGAACAGGGCGAACCCGATCGCGCCGATCACGCAGGCCAGCACCAGCGGCAGCTTGAACCCGAGCGCGGCTCCCAGCCGCCCGGCGAGCGGGCTGGCGACCAGCATGGTCACGGCCATCGGAATGATGAAGAGACCGGCCTCGGTGACGGACGCGCCGAAGCCGTAGCCGACCGACGGCGACGTCTCGACCAACGCCGGGATCAGGGTGAACGCGCCGTACATGCCGATGCCGATGATCAGTGCGGTGACGTTGGCCGCGAGCACCGTCCGGTTGCGCAGCAGCCCGATGTCGACCAGCGGCGCGGTGGTCCGCCGCTCCACCAGACCGAACACGACGACGAGCGCGACGGCGGCGGCGAACAGGCCGACCACCGGCAGGGAGCCCCAGCCCCACACCCGGCCGTTGCTGATCGCCAGCAACAGGGCGACGATCGCGGCGGACAGCAGCAGCGCGCCGGCCCAGTCGACCCGGCCCGGTGACGTGACGGGCGACTCGCGGATGAAGACCGCCACCGCGCCGACGCCCACGACGATCATCGCCAGCATCAGCCAGAAGATCCACCGCCAGTTCAGCGCGTCCACGATCAGGCCGGGGATGACCAGGCCGGCGCCGAAGCCGATGCCGAACACCGAGCTGATCCAGCCGATCGCCACCGGCACCCGCTCACGCGGGAACTGCTCGCGCACGATGCCGAAGGCGAGCGGGAACGTCGCGGCGCCGACGCCCTGCACGGCGCGGGCGGCGATGAGCACGCCGATCGAGCCGGCCAGCGCGGCGAGCAGGGTGCCGGCGGCCGACACGAGCAGGCAGGCGATCAGCACCCGCCGCTTGCCGAACATGTCGCCGAGCCTGCCGAGCACACCGGTCGCGACCGACGCGGTGAGCAGGAAGGCGCTCAACACCCAGGACGCCGTCGTGGTGGACGCGCCGAACGCTTGCTGCAGGTTCGGCAGCGCGGGTACCGGCATGGTCTGCAGCAGGGAGAACGAGAGCACCGCGATGAGCAAGGCGGTGAACGGCGCCGCCACCGCACGCTCCGGGCCGGTCATGGGCACCCCTCCGAGGAATATCGTGTCAGAACGACATCATTACATCACGACATAGTTCTGTTCGTCGAGTAAGCTGCAGCGCATGCCACCTGACGGGATCCGTCCGCCGACCCTGCTCGCCCTCCCGTCCTATCTGGCCAGCCATCTCGCCCAGATCGGCCGGCGGGTGCTCGCCGACTCCCTTGCCGAGCGGGGACTGCGGCTGCCGCACTTCGCCGTGCTCACCGGCCTGGCCGACTTCGGCCCGCTGGCCCAGCACGACCTCGCCGACCGGCTCGGCCTCAACCGCAGCCACCTGGTCGGCTACCTCGACGAGGTGGAGCGCCGAGGCCTGGTCGGGCGGGAGCGGGATCCCGAGGACCGCCGCCGCCAGCGCGTCACCCTCACCGCCGACGGCCGCGCCCTCGCCGGCGAACTCCTGACGACCGCGCAGCGCTCCCAGCGCGAGTTCCTCGGGGTGCTGTCCGAGGAGGAGCGGGAGACGCTGGTCGAGCTGATGCGCCGGGTCGTCAACGCCGACGACGCAGCACACGCGCGCGTGGCTGGCTAGGGCCGCGCTGCTGTCGGCGAAGGTGGGTTCGGTGCAAGTCCTCGTGAGTGGTAATTAGGGTTCTAACCCTAATTACCACTCACGAGGAGCTGCGGCAGACTGCTCAGCCGGCGCCGGTCGACGAACCTGGGACGCGCGACACTAGCCGTTGCCGGGTACCGCGGCGCGGACGGCCGGGAGCACCTCCCGGGCCAGGAGTTCCTGCTCCGCCACGGATTGCGGGCCCAGCAGCAGGAACGTGAACCCGGCCCGGACCACCTCGGTGATCTGGCGAACCACCTCGTCCACGCTGCCGGTGACCAGGCCCGGGCGGGACGTCTGCGCCGGGTCGACCCGCACGGTCAGGTTGGCCGCGTAGGTGATCGAGCCGGGATCCCGGCCCGCGTCGGCGGCGGCTTTCCGCACCGCATCCCGCATTTCGACCGCCCGGGCCAGGTCGATCCGCCCGAAGGAGGGCAGCCAGCCGTCGGCGAGCTGCCCGGTCAGCTCCAGCGCCCGAGGGCCGTACGTGCCGAGCCAGATCGGGATCCGGTGGGCCGGCCGCGGGTCGATGCGGGCGTCCCGCACGGAGAACTCCCGGCCCTCGAACACCTCCGGCTCCCCGGCCCACAGCCCCCGGATGATCCGGATCGCCTCCCGCTGCGCGGTGATCTTGCGCCCAGGGGTGCGCACCGGCAGGCCGAACGCTTCGAACTCGCGGTCATAACCGCCCGCCCCGAGCCCCAGCACCAGCCGGCCGCCGGACACGCGGTCCAGCGTCTCGGCCGCCTTGGCCAGCACCGCGGGGGCGCGGTAGGGGAGGCCGAGCACGTTGGTGCCCAGCTCGATGCGGTCCGTCTTGGCCGCCAGCCAGCTCAACGCCGTCCAGGGTTCCAGTGTCGGCTGGTCGGTGTGCAGGTGGTCGCTCAGACTGAACAGGTCGAAGCCGAGCTCGTCGGCGCTCTGCGCGAGGTCGAGCAACTGCGCCGGGTCGGCGCCGCGGAAGATCCCGCCCGCGCCGAAGCCGAGCCGCTGACCGTGGATGGCACTCATCGTGGTTGGTTTCCTGTCGTTATCGGGCGGGCCGGCTCCGCCGACCACGCCGACCAGCTCCCGGGGTACAGCGAAGCCCGCACGCCGATCAGCTCCAGCGCCAGCAGGTCGTGACACGCCGTCACGCCGCTGCCGCAGTAGACCGTGACGTCCGATTCGCCGGTGACGCCGAGCGCGCCGCAGTGCTCGCGCAGCCGTTCCCGGGAGGCGAATGTCTTGTCTTCGTTGAGGTTTGCCGCCCAAGGTGCGTTCACCGCACCCGGGATGTGTCCTGATCGGACGTCGCTGGGCAGCACGCCCTCACCCGAGTACCGCTCGGGTGCCCGCGCGTCCAGCAGAACCGGCGCCCGCGCGGCTTCGTCCGCGGTGCGGAAGGCACCGGGCGGCCAGGCGACGACCTGGCGGGTCACCGGCAGCCGCGTGACTACCCCCGTCTCCAGTTCTCCTTGCCACGCCGACAAACCGCCGTCGAGCAGGGCCGCCGGCCGGCCCAGCAGCCGCAGCAACCAGACCAGGCGAGCCGCGTAGGCTCCGCCGTTGTCGTCGTAGGCGATCACCGCGGCGTCGTCCGCCACGCCCGCCCGGCCCAGGCCTTCGGCGAAGGCTTCCGGCGTGGGAATCGGGTGCCGGCCGCCGGCCGGGTCCGGCGGGCCGCTCAGCACGGTGTCGAGATCGACCCAGACGGCGCCGGGAAGGTGGCCCGCCTCGTAGGCCGCCGCACCGCTGCGCCCGTCGAGGTACCAGCGCACGTCCACGAGCGTGACGTCGTCCAGGCGGATCTCGTCCGGGCCGACGACGGGTTCTCCCATGATCACTCCTTCCGGTGAATGTGGTCGGCCTGCATCCGCAGCAGCACCCGGTCGCCTTCCGCCGGGCGGATCTCCGGCTTGCCGGTCCACTTGGTGAATGTGGTGCGGGCCAGTGCGAGCGCCGCCTCACCGCGTTCGACGCCGATGATCCGGCCGCGGACCTCGATGTAACGGCGGCTGTTTTCGGAGTCCAGCAGCAGGATCGTCACCCGCGGGTCGCCGACGACGTTGCGGTACTTCTGCCGCGAGGTGTTGGTGCCGACCAGGATGTGCCGCTCGTCCGAGTGCGGCCACACGGCGCTGGCCTGCGGCTGGCCGCCCGGCATCAGGGTGGTGAAGATGCCGAGGCTGCGCGCGGCCGCGAGCGCGCGGACGTCGTCGTCAAGCATGGGCAGCCACCGTCCGGCGCCGGACCTGGGGCAGCACCTCGGCGGCGATCAGCTCCGTGGCGCCTTGCACGGTGGCATAAGGAATCCCGCCGATGTCGACCGACAGCAGGTGCAGGTCGTGGCCCCACAGCTGCTGCAGCCGGCCCAGCTTGTCGACGACCTCGGCCGGGCTGCCGCAGAGCGCGGGGCCGTTGGCGCCGATGTGGCCGTCGAAGTCCAGCGGCCCGTCCTTGCGGGCGCTGAGGTAGCTCTCGATGTACGTCGACCACAACGCCCGCGCCTCCTGGGACGTCTTGGCCACGAACGCGTGGCTCGCCGCGCCCAGCCGGCCGGGCTCGTCGCCGCGGCGCTCGCGCCACTGGTCGCGGTAGGCGTCGAAGAACGGCACGAACGTGGCCGGCTCCCGGGCCGTGGTGCCGAACACCATGGGCAGGCCGTGCTCGACGGCCAGCGCGATCGAGTCGGGGTTGGTGCCGCCGCTGATCCACAGCGGCGGCCGGGGCTGCGCGAGCCGGGGCTGCACCAGGACGTCGTCCAGCGGCGGCCGGAACTCGCCCCGCCAGGTGACCCGCTCCTCGGTCCACAACCGTTGCAGCAGTTCGAGGTTCTCCCGCTTGCGCGCGCCCTTGGTCGCCGGGGCCTGGTCGAACACCGCGTACGGTTCGGGGAAGAACGAGCCGCCGACGATCATCTCCAGCCGGCCGTCGGACAGCAGGTCGACCACCGCGTAGTCCTCGGCGATCAGCACCGGGTCGCGGTTGGCCACCAGCGTCGTGCCGGTCGCCAGGCGGATCGTCGACGTGCTTTCCGCGATCGCGGCCAGCACGACCGCGGGCGACGGGATCACGTCGCGGTCGCGGAAGTGGTGCTCGCCCACGGTGTACCAGGCGTACCCGAGTTCTTCGGCCTCCTTGGCGGCGCGGACGACGTCCCGGAGCCGCTGGCGCTGGCTGAGGGTGGTGCCGGTGCGGACGTCGGGCAGCAGGCTGCCGAACGTGATCAGCCCTAGGTCCATGATGCTTCTTCCTCCGTGATGCCGGGAACGGCGTCGAGCAGGCTCTGGGTGTACGGGTGCCGGGCCGCGGTGAAGATGTCCTCGGTGGTGCCGGTCTCCACGATCCGGCCGTGCCGCATGACCGCGATCCGGTCACTGACGTGCCGGACCACGGCCAGGTCGTGCGAGATGAACAGGTAGGACAGCCCCCGGTCCCGCTGCAGCGTGACGAGCAGATCGAGGATCTGCGCCTGGACGGTGACGTCGAGGGCCGAAACCGGCTCGTCGCAGACGACCAGTTCCGGGTTCAGCGACAACGCGCGGGCGATGGCGACCCGCTGCCGCTGGCCGCCGGACAGTTCGGCGGCCTTGCGCGTCGCGGTCGCCGCCGGCAACGCCACGCTATCCAGGAGCTCGGTGACCCCCGGGCCGTCGGTGATGCCGAAGTTGCGCAGCGGCTCGGTCAGGATTTCCCGCACGGTGAACCGGGGGTTCAGGGAGGCGTACGGGTTCTGGTAGATCAGCTGGATCCGGCGGTGCAGCCGGCGCAACTGCGCCCGGTCCGCCGCGGTGACGTCGGTGCCGCCCAGCCGCACGGTACCGGCGGTCGGGCGGTCCAGCCCGAGGACGAGCCGGGCCGTCGTGGTCTTGCCCGAACCGGATTCGCCCACCAGGCCGAGGGTCTGCCCCCGGGGGACGTCGAAGCTCACGGCGTCCACGGCGGTGCGGTGCTGCCGCCGCAGGCCGCTGCCGCGGATCGGGAACGTCTTGCTCAGCTCACGGACCTCGAGCAGCACCTCCGGCCGTTGGACGGGTCGTGGCCGCGGCCGGGCGGTGGCGGGGTTGTCGGAGAGCAGCCGCTGGGTGTAGGGATCGCTCGGCGCGTGCAGGATCTCCTCGGTCGGGCCGGCTTCCACGACCCGCGCGTTCCGCATCACGACGATCCGCTGCGCCCGCTCGGCGGCCACCGCCAGGTCGTGCGTCACCAGCAGGATCGCGGTGCCGGTGGTGTTCGCCAGGTGCTCCAGGTGATCCAGGATCTGCCGCTGCACCGTGACGTCCAGTGCCGACGTCGGCTCGTCGGCGACGAGCAGCCGCGGCCGGGCGGCCGTCGCCATCGCGATCAGCACCCGCTGCCGCATCCCGCCGGACAGTTCGTGCGGGTACTGCCGGGCGCGCACCTCCGGCTCGGGCAGCCCGGCCTCGGCCAGCAGCTCCACCACCCGCGGGCCGCCGGACAGCCCGTGCACCTTCAGCACTTCGGCGACCTGGCGGCCCACCGGCTGCGTCGGATCCAGCGCGACGCCGGGGTCCTGCGGCACCAGACCGATCCGGCGGCCGCGGACCGACCGCCACGCCTTCGCCGACAGCCCGACGAGCTCTTCGCCGTCGAGCCGGATGCTGCCGCCCAGCACCTTTCCCGTGCCGGGCAGCAGGCCGATGATGGCGTGCGCCAGGGTGCTCTTGCCCGAACCGGACTCGCCGACGACCGCGGTGATCCGGCCGGGTTCGAGGTCCAGGCCGACGCCGTCGACCGCGACGTGGTCCCGGTAGGCGACCCGGAGGCCGTTGATGCTCAGCAGCGTCACGCGTGGCTCCCTTCCCGTTCGAGCACCCGGGAGATCCGGTTGGCGGCCAGCACGACGGCCATCACCGTCAAGCCCGGCAGCGTGGTAAGCCACCAGGCGAACCCGAGGTAGTTGCGGCCGTCGGAAACCAGCGACCCCCACTCGGGCGCCGGTGGCGGCTGGCCGTACCCCAGGAAGCTCAGCGACGAGACGCCCAGCACCACCAACCCGAAGTCCAGCGCGGCCAGCGCGAGCACCGGGCCGATCGCGGCGGGCAGCACGTACTTCGGCAGCACCTGCCACCAGCGCGCCCCGCACAGCACCGCGGCCTCGACGTAGACGGCGGTCCGCACCCGGACCACCTCGGCCCGCATCAGCCGGGTGAACGCGGCGACGCTGGTGAGGCCCACCGCCACGGCCACGTTGACCGTGCCGAAGCCGAGTGCGCTGAGTACCAGCAACGACAGCAGCACCGGCGGGATCGAGAGCAGCACCTCGACCACCCGCGTGACGACCACGTCGAGCCAGCCGCCGAAGTACCCCGCGACCAGGCCCAGCACCGCGCCGGCGACCAGCGCCAGCACGATCGCGATCAGCGCCGCCTGCAGCGACAGCGCGGCGCCGTGGACCACCCTGGCGTAGACGTCCCGTCCGAGCTGGTCGGTGCCGAACAGGTGGTGCAGGCTGGGGGCCTGGAACTTCTCGCCGATGGTGCCGTCGATCGGGTCGCGGCCGGTGAACACGCCGGGCGTGACCGCCCAGCCGATGACCACGACCAGCACCAGGACCGACACCACGAAGCCGGGCCGCTTCATCGCGCCACCGCCGTCCGTCCGGTGGACCGGATCCGCGGATCCAGCACCGGGCACAGCAGGTCCACGACCAGGTTCACCGCCACGAAGGCGATCGACGCCACGACGACGACGCCCTGCACCACCGGCAGGTCCTGGGTGGTGACCGCGAAGAAGATGTCCTGTCCCATGCCGGGGCGGGAAAACACGCTTTCGACCACGACGGAGCCGCCGATGATGTACCCGGCCAGCAGGCCGACGACGGTGATCGCGGGAATGGCGGCATTGCGCAGTCCGTGGCCGAGCACCACGCGCAGCTCGCTCGCGCCGGTCGCGCGGATCGTGTCGGCGTAGGGTTCCCGCACCGTGGCGTGCAGGCTTTTGCTCAGCACCTGGCCGACGAGGGCCGTACCGGGGATCGCCAGCGTGCAGGCGGGCAGCACGAGGCCGGCGAAACCGGCGCCGCCCAGTGACGGGAAGAGCTTCAGGTTCAACGAGAACACTTGGATCAGCATCAGCCCGACCCAGAACGACGGCATGGACACGGCGATCGACGGCACGGACCGCAGCACCTGCCGTCCGAGCGGGCTGCGCACCAGGTTGGCCAGCACCGCCAGCGCCGTGCCGGCCACCAGGGACAGGACCAGCGCCGCCGCCCCGAGCTGCAGCGTCCGGGGCAGCGCCGCCGAGATCATCCCGGACACCGGGAGCCCGGTTTGGATCGACTGCCCGAAGTCGCCGTGCACCGCGCCGGACAGGGCCCTGGCGTACTGCTCGACGATCGGTCCGTCGAAGCCCAGTTCGGCGGAGACACGGGCGATGTCCTGCGGGGACGCGGCTTCGCCGCCACCGCGGCCGTTGAGCATGAGCGCCACCGGGTCACCCGGCAGCAGGCGGATCGCGACGAAGGTGACGGTGAACGCCGCCCACACCACGAAGATCGCCTGCGCGAGGCGCCCGAGCAGATACCTGGGCACGGTGTCACCCGAGCCTCGCGTCGTGCAGCCGCAGCCGCAGGGACGCGTCGAGCGTCAGGTCCTTGACCTGGTCGGACACGCCGTCGACGAGAGCGTTCTCGTACAGCGGGATGCTGTCGGCGTGGTCGATGATCCAGGTGACCGCGTTGGTGACCGCCTGTTGGCGCTCGGCGTCGGAGCCGGCCGTCAGCTGCTGCTCCAGGTAGGTGTCCAGCCGGCTCGGCGGCAGGTGCCAGAGGTTCTGTCCCTTGCTGTAGAAGAGGTTGCGCAGCACGTCCGGGTCGGCACGGGTGACGGCGACCGCGGTCAGGTCGAAGTTGCCGGCTGACTGCTGCTCGACGTACTTGGCCGGGGGCACGGCGTTCAGCTTCAGCTCGACGCCGATCTTGCGCAGCTGCTGCTGCACCGCCTCGTTCGCCGGCGGCATCGGGGCCGGGATCAGCCAGTTGAGGCTCAACCGCGTGCCGTCTTTGACGCGGATCCCGTCCGGGCCCGGCGCCCAGCCCGCCTCGGCCAGCAGCTTCCCGGAAGCCTGCGGGTCGTACCGCAGCTTGTCCGTGGGCTGGTAGAAGGGCGTCGAGGAGGACAGCACGCTGGTCGCGGGCTTGGCGCGGCTGCCGAGCACGGCCTTGACCAGCTCCTCGCGGTCGATCCCGGTCAGCAGCGCGGCTCGCACGCGTTCGTCGGCGAGGATGCCCTTGTGGTTGAGGGAAAGCGGGTTGACGGCGCCGGGGGAGGAGGCGCTGAGCAGGCTGAACCCGTTGCCCTGGAACAGGTCCTGGTCGGTCGGCTGGATCGCGGTGGCGAGCTGCACCTGCCCGGAGCGCAGCGCCGTCGTCCGGGCGCCGTCCTCGGGCACGAAGGCGAACCGGATCTGCTCCAGCGCGGCCGCGCCGTGGTTCGGCGACAGCGACGACGGCCAGGCGTAATCGGGGCGCTTCTTGATGACCACTTCCTGGTTGGCGGTGTAGTGGTCGAGCACGTACGGCCCGGAGCCGACGTAGTCGCCGCGGCACCGGGCGGCCAGCGGCTTCTTCGCCGTCGCGGCGGACAGGATGCCGAGACCGGCGCCCGAGGTGGCCTGCAGGAACTGGGCGTTGGGCGTGGTGAAGTCCACGGTGAAGGTGCGTGGATCGATGATCGTGGTGCCGGTGTAGCCGCGGATGTAGGCGGGAGCGCCGTTGGCCGGCAGCTTGATCAGCTGGTCGTAGGTGGCCTTGACGGCGGCCGAGTCGACCGGCGTGCCGTCGCTGAAGGTGACCCCTTGGCGCAGCACGAACTTGAACTTGCGGCCGCCGTCCAGCGCGGTGAACTGCTCGGCCAGCCAGGGCACGATCTTGCCGGTCTTCGGGTCCTGGTCGGTCAGCGTGTCCACCAGGGAGCGGGAGACGTCCATCGACACCAGCTGGCCGGTCTGCTGCGGGTCGAGGCAGGTCGGGTCCGCCTGGGTGGCGATCGACAGGGTGCCGCCGGTGGCGGCCTGGCCCGGGGCGCAGGCGGCGACGGCGGCCAGGATGAGGGCTGTCCCCAGGATTCGGGCAGTGCGCATCGGCAGGCCTCACGGTGGAAGAGGAGGGCCGAGGGAACTCGGCGATGGGAGCGGTCTGAGGTAAAGTACAACGTGTATGGCAATTAAGGCGGGGGATCGTGATGGTGTCCCGGAGGATGGGAGCGGCCTTGACAGGACAAACCACGAGCGCGCCGCGTCGCCGCACCCAGAAGCGCCGGTCGATCCTCGACGGGGCGTTGCTGGTGTTCGGGCGCGTGGGCTACCTCGGCGCGAGCATCGACATGATCGCCGCGGAAGCGGACGTCTCGACCAGGACCATCTACAACCACTTCGAGAACAAGGAACAGCTGTTCGCCACCGTGCTGCTGGAGAGCTCGACCCGGGTCGCGGTCACCCGGGAAGCGCTCATCGAGCGGCACCTCGGCGCGGTGACCGACCTGGAGAGCGCCCTGATCGCGCTGGCCAAGGAATGGGTCCGCCCCAACCCGGACTTCGAGGACCACTTCCGCGTCGTACGGCGGCTGCGAGGGGAGTCGGACCGCTTCCCCCGCGACCTGGTCGAGAGCTGGCAGGAAGCCGGGCCGTTCCGGGCCCGGCGCGCCCTGGCCGCCCGGATGGCCGGCCTCGCCGAGCGCGGCCTGCTCGCGGTGCGCGATCCCGAACTCGCCGCCCAGCAGTTCATGGCGCTCATCACCGACACCACCGTCAGCCGCGCCGAGTTCAGCGCCACCGCCCTCGAATCGGAGATCGACCGCATCGCCCGCGCCGGCGTGCACACCTTTCTCTACGGCTACCTGCCGAGAGCGCACAGCGTCCCGTAGCCGGCACGCGTTTGGCGATTCCGTTGCGCGGGTTTTCCGCCCTGCGAAGGTAGGTTCCCGCGAGGTGGACCCGCGGTTCGGGACCGGCGCGGGCGTTTGTCCGCGATGTGGGAACGCCCATCCCGTCAGCCGGGGCGGCTTAGGCTGCCGGACGTGACGACGCTCGAGGATTCCGGGACGGCCACCGCCCTGCCGCTGATCGACATCTCGCGCTTCCGCGACCCCGCCGCCGATCGGGCCGCGTTCCTCGGCGAGCTCCGCCGGGCCGCGCACGAGGTGGGCTTCTTCTACGTGGTCGGGCACGGCGTGCCGGCCGAGCTGACCAGCGGGATCTTCACCGCGGCCAAGGAGTTCTTCGCGCTGCCGGTCGAGGAGCGGCTGGCGATCGAGAACGTCCACTCGCCGCAGTTCCGCGGCTACACGCGGACCGGCTACGAGTACACCGGTGGTTCGCCCGACTGGCGGGAGCAGATCGACATCGGCCCGGAACGGGAACCGGCCTCGCCCGGCGGGCCCGCGTGGCGGCGGCTGATCGGTCCCAACCAGTGGCCGGAAGCGCTTCCCGGACTGCGGGAGACCACGTTGGCCTGGCAGGCCGAGGCCTTGCGGGTCAGCCGGGAAGTGCTCCGCGCGCTCGCCGCGGCGCTGGGCCAGGACGAAGGTTATTTCGACGCGTGGTTCGACGAAGAGGCGTCCACGCACGTGAAGATCGTCCGGTACCCGGGACGGCCGTCGGCCGATCAGGATCAGGGCGTCGGTGCGCACAAGGACTACGGCTACCTGGCGCTGCTGCAGCAGGACGACGTCGGCGGCCTGCAGGTGCGGGCGGCCGACGGGAGCTGGATCGACGCCACGCCGATCCCCGGCAGCTTCGTCTTCAACATCGGTGAGATGCTGGAGATCGCGACCCAGGGCTACCTGAAGGCGACGCACCACCGCGTCGTGAGCCCGCCCGCCGGCGTCGAGCGGTTCTCGGTGCCGTTCTTCCTCGGGCCGCGGCTCGACGCGGTCGTGGAACCGCTCGAGCTCCCCGCGGAGCTGGCAACCGAAGCCACCGGCGTCAGCCAGGACGCGGACAACCCGCTGCACGCCGCTTTCGGGGAGAACGCGCTGGTCGGCTGGCTGCGCTCGCATCCTAAGGTCGCCGAACGCTGGTGGAGCGACGTCCTGGCGGAGCGCGGATGACGGCCTTCGAGACCCGCCAGATCCACGCCGGGGCCCACCCGGACCCCGCGACCGGGGCCCGCGCGACGCCGATCTACCAGAGCACGTCGTTCACCTTCACCGACGCGCACCACGCTGCCGAAGCGTTCGCCTTGCGGGACCTGGAAACGCACGCCTACACACGGTTGTCCAACCCGACGACGGCGGTCGTGGAGGAGCGGCTCGCGGACCTCGAAGGCGGAGTCGCCGCCGTCGCGGTGGCCAGTGGCCAGGCCGCCTCGACGCTGGCGCTGCTCAACATCGCCCGGGCCGGCGACCACATCGTCGCCGCCGCGAGCCTGTACGGCGGGACCTACAACCTGCTCGCCTACACCTTCGCGGACCTCGGGATCGCGGTCGACTTCGTGCGCGACCCCGATGACCTGGCGCAGTGGCGAGCCGCGATCCGGCCGGAGACGAAAGCGCTGTACGCCGAGACCGTCGGCAACCCGCGGGGGAACGTGCTCGACATCAGCGCGGTCGCCGAAGTCGCGCACACCGCCGGGGTACCGCTGGTCGTCGACAACACGGTACCCACGCCCTACCTCGCACGTCCGTTGGAGCACGGCGCCGACATCGTCGTGCACTCCACGACGAAGTTCCTTTCCGGACACGGCACCGGCATCGGCGGGATCGTCGTCGACGGCGGAAAGTTCGACTACACGGCCGATCCCGCGCGGTGGCCGCAGCTGACCCGGCCCGACCCCAGCTACCACGGCCTGATCTTCGGGCAGGAGTTCGGCGAGCTGGGCTACGCCTTGAGACTGCGCACGAAGCTCGTCCGTGATCTCGGCCCCGCGGTATCGCCGTTCAACAGTTTCCTGCTGCTGCAGGGCATCGAGACGCTGTCGCTGCGGATGGAACGGCACGTCGAGAACGCCCGGACGGTCGCCGCCTGGCTGGCTGACCGCCCCGAGGTCGAGGCGGTCCACTGCGCCGGGCTGCCCGGAAGCCCGTGGCACGACACGGCGAAGCGGTACCTCTCCCTCGGCGTCGGCGCGGTTGTGGCGTTCGAACTGGTGGGCGGCCTGGAAGCCGGGCGCCGCTTCGTCGACCGGCTGCGGCTGTTCAGCCACCTCGCCAACATCGGCGACGTCCGCAGCCTGGTCATCCACCCGGCATCGACCACCCACGCCCAGCTGGACGCCGAACAACAGCGCGCCAGCGGAGTGACCCCGGGTCTGGTCCGGCTTTCGGTCGGTCTCGAAGGCATCGACGACCTCCTCGCGGACTTGACGCACGGACTGGAGGACAACGATGGCTGAGTTCACCGGAAGCCGCGGCAAGATCCACTACGGACACTGGGTACCGCCGGAACCGAAGGCCCTGGTCGTGTTCTTCCACGGCCTCGGCGAGCACATCGGCAGCTACGAGCCCCTCGCGGAAGCGCTTACCGGCGCCGGGTTCGCCCTGTGGGCACTCGACCACGCCGGGCACGGCCGCAGCGACGGCGAGCGCGTCCTGATCGAGTCGGTCGACGACCTGCTCGCCGACGCTGTCACGTTCACCAGCTTGGCCCGCGCCGCGCATCCCGGGCTGCCGCTGGTGATCGCCGGGCACTCGCTCGGCACGACCGTCGCCGCCCTGCTCGTCGGCGAGCGGCGGTTGCCGGACACCCCGGTGGCGCTGGTGCTCGCCGGATCCTCGCTGCTTCCCGACCTTTCCGGCGGGCTCGTCGCCCTGCTCGCGAGTGGCGTCGACCCGTGGGACCTGCGCAAGGATCCCGGCGAGCTGACCCGCCACCCGGGTTATGCCCAGCAGATCCGCGACGACCCGCTGACCTGGCAGGGCGGCCTGCGGCTGGAGACCTTGCGCGCGCTCGGCGAAGCCGCGCCACGGGTGGCCGCCGTCCTGCCGAAGCTCGACCTGCCGGTGCTCCTGCTGCACGGCGCGGACGACGACCTGGCCCCGGCCGCGGCAGCGCTGCGGGCCGCGGAGCTGCTGCCGAACGCGAAAGCCGTCGTCTTCCCCGAAGACCGCCACAACATCTTGAACGAGCTCGACCGCGACGACGTGTACCGCGTCTTCGCCGAGTTCGCCGCCGAGCACGTCCGCGGCTGAACCGCCGACCCCGTCCCCGAGGAGAACGATGCGACGCCCTGTTTCGATCCCTGCTGCGCTGCTCGCGGTGGCCCTGGCCGCCACCGCGTGCGGCACGGGCGGCGCCGTGGATCCCGCGGCCGGCACGTCCGCGCAGGCGGCCACGCCGCCGGACGACCAGCTGAACACCGCCGCGACCGTGAACGTCCGGCTGGTCCTGGAACCGTCCAGCCTCAACATCTTCTCGACGTCCGGTGCGGCGCTCGACCAGGTCCTGCTGGACAACGTCTACCAGAACCTGGTTTCGGTGAACCCCGAGGAGAAGGACAAGATCGTCCCGCAGCTGGCGACGTCGTGGGAACAGGCACCCGACGGGCTGAGCTACACCTTCCACCTCGCTTCCGGCGCGAAGTTCCACGACGGTTCGCCGCTGACGAGCGCGGACGTCGTCTGGTCGCTGCAGCAGCAGACGGCGCCCGGCTCGAAGGCCGTTTACGGTGCCGAGTTCGCGTCGATCGCCGACGTCACCGCACCCGACCCGGCGACCGTCCGCATCGGACTGAAGAGCCGCGACACCTTCCTGCTGTGGAACCTGACCCAGCGCGGCGGGATCGTCTTCAAGAAGGGCACGGACTTCGCCGCACTGGACGGTGCCGAGAACGGGTCCGGCCCGTTCAAGCTCGCCCAGTGGAACCGCGGTGCGTCGATCACCTTCCAGCGCGACGACGCCTATTGGGGCGGCAAGCCGAAGGTGGCCAAGGTCGTCTTCCACTACATCACCGAGACCAACGCGGCCAACAACGCCGAGCAGACCGGGCAAACCGACGTCGAGACGGCCGCGGATCCGACGTTGCTGCAGCCGTTCACCACGGGGGACGCGTTCTCCGTGCTGAAGGGCACGACGACCGACAAGTACACCCTCGCCTTCAACGGCACGAAGGCGCCGTTCACCAACCCCGACGTTCGGCACGCGCTGCGGCAGGCGATCAACAAGCAGGACATCGTCAAGGCCGTCGGCGCGGGCACCGTGAGCGGCAGCTCGGTCCCGCCGCAGGACCCGTGGTACGAGGACCTCACCTCGATCGACGCCTACAACCCGGACGGCGCCAAGCAACTGCTCGCCAAGGCCGGGTTCGCGAACGGCCTGCAGCTCACCCTCGACGTGCCCTCGATTTACCCGACGTCGATCACCGACGTCCTGGTGTCGAACCTCAAGCAGGTCGGTGTCACGCTCACGGTGAAGCAGGTCGAGTTCCCGGCGTGGCTGTCGCAGGTGTTCAAGAACCACGACTTCCAACTCAGCCTCGTCGACCACGCCGAAGCGCGCGACATCGCCAACTACACCAAGCCCGCGTACTACTTCGGCTACGACAACAAACAGGTCCAGCAGTGGTACACCCAGGCGCGGACCGCGTCGGCCGACACCGAACGCGACACGCTGCTCAAGCAGGTCGCCAAGCAGATCTCCACCGACGCCGCGAGCGACTGGCTGTTCCTCGGCGAGGCCCACACTGTGGTGCGCAAGGGCGTCTACGGCGTGCCGAAGGCCGAAACCAGCAACCGGTTCCCGTTGGCGAAGCTCGCGGTCGGCAAGTGACATGACGCTGTTCCTGCTCCGCCGGACCGGGCTGCTGGCCGTCGCGCTGGCGATCGCGAGCGTGCTCGTGTTCGTGCTGCTGCGGCTGCTGCCGGGCGACGTCGCGGCCACCATCGGCGGCTTCCGCGCGACCCCGGAGCAGCTGGCGTCGATCCGCGCGGAGCTTGGGCTCGACCGGTCGCTCCCGGCCCAGTTCGGCTCGTGGGTGACCGGGGTGTTGCACGGCGACTTCGGCCGCTCCCAGCTCAACGGCACGTCGGTGACCGGCGAGCTGGGCCGGAAGCTGCAGGTCACCGCGCCACTGGTGGCCGGGGCCGTGGTCGTGGCGCTCGTGGTGGCGGTGCCGTTCGGCACCTGGGCCGCCGTCCGGCGTCGCAGCCCGGTCGGCACCGGCATCAGTGCGTTGTCCCAGGTCGGCATCGCCGTGCCGACGCTGTGGCTGGGTCTGGTGCTCGTGCTGGTGTTCTCCGTGGAGCTCGGCTGGCTGCCCGCGCAGGGCTTCCCGGCCGACGGCTGGAGCTCACCCGGGCTCGCCCTGCGGAGTCTCGTCCTGCCGTGGATCGCGCTGGGTCTGTCCGAGGGTGCGGTGCTGCTGCGGTTCGTCCGCTCGGCGGTGCTCGGCGTCCTGGACGCCGACTACGTGCGGGCCGCGCGCGCCAAGGGCCTCACGAAAGGGCAGGCGTTGCGGCGGCACGGCTTCCGGAACGCCGCGCTGCCGGTCGTGTCGATCCTCGGCCTGCAGCTGGCGACGCTGATCGTCGGCGCGGTCGTCGTCGAGCGCGTCTTCACCCTGCCCGGGGTGGGCAGCATGCTGGTCGGCGACGTCGGCAACCGCGACCTGGTGAAGGTGCAGGGCGAGGTGTTCCTCGTCGTCGCCGCGGTGCTGGTGCTCGGCTTCGCGGTCGACGTCGGGCACCGGCTGATCGACCCGCGCCTGCGGGAGCCGCGGTGAACCGGCGGCGCGCGCTGACGTACCTGCTCCGGCGCCCGGCCGGGGTCTTCGGCCTCGCGGTGGCGGTCGTCCTGCTCCTGGCGAGCCTGGTTTCCCTGGTGTGGACGCCGTTCGACCCGCAGGCCACCGACCCCGGGCAGGCGTGGCTGCTGCCGTTCCAGGGCGGGCACCTGCTCGGCACCGACCGCATCGGCCACGACCAGTTCAGCCAGCTCCTGGCGGGGGCCCGCGAGACACTTGTCGCGGCCGTGGCGTCGGCGGCCGTGGCGACCGTGATCGGGTTGCTGTTGGCGCTGCTGGCCGTGCTCACCCCGCGCTGGGTGGGTGCCGGGGTGGTCCAGCTGATCGACCTGCTCGTCGCGTTCCCGGTACTGCTGCTCGCGATGGTGCTGGCCGCCGTCTACGGCGGCTCCCTGGCCACGGTCGTCGCCGCGATCGGCATCGGGTTCGGCGTCGCGGTGGCCCGGGTGGCGCGCGCCGAGCTGACCGCCGCCCTGGGCAGCGACTACGTCCTCGCGGCCCGGGCCGGCGGTGCCCGCACCGGGCGGATCGTCCGGCGCCATTTGCTGCCCACGCTCGCGCCGACGCTGATCGTCCAGCTGTCCCTGGTGATGGCCCTCGCCGTGCTGGCCGAGGCCGCCCTGACCTACCTCGGCTACGGCAGCTCGCCGTCGTCGCCCTCGTGGGGCGGCATGCTGCACGAACAGCAGGCCTACATCGCCGCCCGGCCGCTGCTGGTGATCTGGCCCGGCCTCGCGGTGGTGCTCACCGTGCTGGGCTTCAACCTCCTCGGCGACGCCCTGCGCGACGCCACCGACCCGCGGCTGGTGACGACCCGATGAGCCTGCTGGAGGTCGAGAACCTGACCGTCCACAGTGGAGATAGAACTCTGCTCGACGACGTCTCCTTCACCGTGGACGCGGGGGAGCGGGTCGGCTTGATCGGCGCGTCCGGTTCCGGCAAGTCGCTCACCGCGCTGGCGGTGCTCGGTTTGCTGCCCGACGGGATGACCGTCCGCGGCAGCGTCCGCCTCGACGGCGCCGAGCTGCTCGGGCGCACCGACCGGGCGCTGTCCGCGGTGCGTGGCGAGCGGATCGCCATGGTGTTCCAGGAGCCGCGCACCGCGCTGAACCCGCTGATGCGCGTGGGCCGGCAGATCGCCGAACCCCTGCGGGCCCACCGCGGCCTGTCCCGCAAAGCCGCGACAGCGGAAGCGATCGCGCTGGCCGAGAAGGTCGGCCTGCCCGACCCCGAGCACGCCGTCCGCGCGTTCCCGCACCAGCTCTCGGGCGGGCAGCGGCAACGCGTCGGCATCGCGATCGCGCTCGCCTGCCGTCCGGCGCTGCTGCTGGCCGACGAGCCGACCACGGCCCTCGACGTCACGGTGCAGGCCGAGATCCTCCGGTTGCTGCAGGAACTCGTCACCGAAGCAGGTACCGCGCTGCTGTTCGTCACCCACGATCTGGCCGTGCTGGCCCAGGTCGTCCAGCGGGTGCTGGTGCTCGGCGGCGGGCGGCTCCTCGAAGACGGCGCCCTCGCCGACGTTCTGCACGCACCCCGGCACCCGGACACCCGTGAGCTCCTGGACATCGCGCGGGCGGGCGCGTTCCGCCGCCACCGGGAGGTGACCCCGTGACCCTGCTGGAGGCCACCGGCCTGCACCGCTCCTACCGGCTCGCGCGCCGCACCCTGTTCGAACCACCTCCGGTCCGGCACGCCGTCCGGGACGTCAGCCTGAGGCTCGAAGACGGCGGACGGCTCGGCATCGTCGGCGAGTCCGGCTCCGGGAAGTCGACGCTGCTGCGCCTGCTGCTCGCTCTCGAACGCGCTGACGCCGGGACGGTCAGCTACCGCGGGCAGCCGGCCACCGGCCGGGACCTGACGTGGTTCCGCCGGGACGTCCAGGTGGTGCTGCAGGACCCGTACAGCTCGCTGAACCCGCGCACGGTCGTCCGCGACATCGTGGCCGAACCGCTCGAATGCCTCCGCATCCCGGGAAACCACGACGAACGCGTCGAAGAGATCCTCACCGCGGTCGGCCTGGAACCGGACGCTGCGTGGCGCTACCCGCACGAGTTCTCCGGCGGGCAGCGGCAGCGGATCGCCCTGGCCCGCGCGCTCGCGCCGCGGCCGAAGGTACTCGTCGGCGACGAGCCGTTCTCCGCACTCGACGCGGCCGTCCGCGCCCAGATCATCGACCTGGTCGCCGGGCTGGCCGGCACGATGGGGCTGTCGCTGATTCTCGTCTCCCACGACATCGGCGTGGTGCAGCAGCTCTGCGATCGGCTCCTGGTGCTCAAGGACGGCGTCGCCGTCGAGCAGGGCCGCACCGCCGACATCCTCGCGGCGCCGGAGCACCCGTACACCCGCGCCCTGCTCGACGCCGTGCCCCAGCTCCCCGAGGAGGTCGGATGAGCGCGTTCAAACTCGGGTTCCTCACCCACGTCCACGGACCCGGCAAGGACCTGCCCACGGTCCTGCGTGATCTGCTGACCGTGTTCGAAGCCGCGCAGGACCTCGGGTTCGACGGCGGCTGGGTCGCCCAGCACCACTTCCGGACCGACTTCGGCCGGCTGCCCTCGCCGCTGGTGTTCTTCGGCGCGGTGGCGGCCCGGGCACCGAAGCTCCGGCTGGGTACCGCGGTGACCGTGCTGCCGCTGGAGGACCCGATCCGGCTCGCCGAAGACGCCGCCGTGCTCGACGCCTTCACCGGCGGTGCGCTCGAACTCGGCCTCGGCACCGGCGGCGCCAACACCGACGCCTTCGCCCGCTTCGGGCACAACCCCGCCCACCGCCACCGGCTCCACGACGACAACCTCGGCACCCTCCGCCTGGCCCTGGGCGGCTCGGTCCTGCAGCCGCCCGCGCCGACGCTCGGCGACCGGCTCTGGCAGGCCACTTCGGACGTCACCCGGGCCGCGACCATCGGCCGCGAGGGCGACGGCCTGCTGCTCGGCACCGCCGTGCACGACCCCCGCAAGGTCCAGCGCCCGCTCGCCGAGGCGTACGCGGCAGCGGCGGTTCGTCCCCGCTTCGGCATCGTGCGCGCGGTGTTCCCCGCGAAGGACCGGCAAGCCGCCCAGGACGACCTGGCCCCGGCGCTGGGCGTCCACCGGCGGAACTTCGCCGAGCTGACCGGGCTCAGCACCGAGGAGCACCTGGTGCGGATCAACGTCCACCACGGCACGCCCGAGGACGTCACCGAGAGCCTGAGCGCCGATCCGGCGTTGCTCGACTTCCTCAACCCGGACAGCTGGTTCCTGCCCGTCGTCCAGCACGAGCTGTCCGATGTGGACGCCGACATCGAACGCCTGCGGGTGATCGCCACCGAAATCGCCCCGGCCCTCGGGTGGCGGCCGTGACCTTCCACCTGGGCTTCCTGACTCACGTCCACGGCGAAGGCGTGCCCGCCGGGCGGCTCTACCGCGATCTGGTCGAGCTGTTCGCCGCCGCCGAGGAACTCGGCTTCCAGTCCGGCTGGGTGGCCCAGCACCACCTCCAGCCCGAGCACGGCCGGCTGCCCTCGCCGCTCGTGCTGCTGGCGGCGGCCGCCGAGCGGACCCGGCGGATCCACGTCGGCACCGCCGTCACCGTGCTGCCCCTGGAAGACCCGCTGCGGCTGGCCGAGGACGCGATCGTCCTCGACGCGCTGTCCGGTGGCCGCCTGGAACTCGGGCTCGGCAGCGGAACACCCGCCGCCGACGACTTCGCCGTCTTCGGCCGCGACGTCGCGCATCGCCACGCCGACTACGACCGCAATCTTCGCGTGCTGACCGAAGCCCTCACCGGGTATGAGCTGAGCGAACGGCTGTGGGAGTCCAGCCTGCGAACGCGCGTGCTCACCGACGCCGCCACCGCGGGCCGCGGGCTGCTGCTCGGCGTCGGCCCCGCCGACCGCGTCCAGGCCGGGCTGGCCAAGGCCTACCTCGACGCCGGTCCGGAGACCCCGCGGATCGCCGCGGTTCGCGGGATCTTCCCGGGGGCCAGCCGCGCGGCCGCCGCCGCGGAGCTCGAAGCGGACGTCGCCCGCTACCGGTCTCCGCACGTCCGCGCGGGCTGGGCGCCGCACGAGGACATCAGCCTCACCGAACTGCTCCGCCTGATGAACGTCCAGCACGGCACTCCGGAGGACATCGTCGAATCCCTGCTCGCCGACCCCGTGTTCGCCGGACCCGGCACCCACCTGGTCGCCGCCGTCCAGGCCGAAAGCTCGACGCTGGGCCAGGCACTGGCCCGGCTGGAGACCATCGCCACGAAGATCGCCCCGGAGCTGGGGTGGCGGCCGTGACCCGGTTCCTCGCGCTGAGCGCACAGGTCGACGGCTCGGCCGACCACGACTTCGCCGTCCAAGCCGAGCTGGCGCGGTTGTTCGAACGCGGCCGGTTCGACGCGGTGTTCGTCACCGGCACCGCGGCGGCCGGGGAACCGCTCAGCGTGCTCTCCGCACTGTCCACAGTGACCAGCCACATCGGACTGGTGGGCACCGCGGGCACGACGGACCACGAGCCGTACCACCTGGCGCGGAAGTTCGCGTCGCTCGATCACCTCTCCCACGGCCGGGCCGGCTGGCACGCCGACCCGGGGCCGGACCACGGGCGCGCGGCCGAGTTCACCGACGTCGTCCGGCAACTCTGGGACAGCTTCTCCGACCGCGCGGTCGTCCGCGACGTCGCCGGCGCGCGGTACTACGACCCGGACCAGTTGCGCGCGCCGGAGCACCGCGGTGAGCACTTCCGCGTCCGCGGGCCGCTGAACATCTCCCGGCCGCCGCAGGGCCACCCGGTGTTGTTCGTGACGGACGCGCCGGGCACTTTCGCGGCCCGGCACGGTGAGGTCTTCCGCACCGCGGACCCCGATGCCGGCATCAAGGCCAGGGTGGCGGCCGCGGGCCGTGACCCCGGGCAGGTCCGCGTGTGGCTGTCGCTGCCGCCGCTCGCGGGTACGCCGGAGCGGATCGCCGACCGGCTGCAGGAGTGGTTCACCTCCGGCGCCGCGGACGGCTTCACCGTGTCGTTCCCGGAGCTGCCCGGCCCGGCCGTCGACTTCGTCCGCCAGGTCGTCCCGATCCTGCGGCGGCGCGGCCTGGTGCCGGACGGCTACCACGGCAGGACGCTGCGCGAGAATCTCGGCCTCGCCCGCCCGGAGGTGTCCCGGTGAGCCGGCAGCTGCACTTCACGGCGTTCCTCAAGCCGCCGGGGGAGTACCTCGCGGCCTGGCGCCACCCGGACACCCAGGCCGACGCCGGCATCGACTTCGACACCGTGCTGTCCTTCGCCCGCACCGCGGAGCTGGCCAAGTTCGACGCGGTGTTCTTCGCCGATCTCGTCGGCGTCCCGCTGGAGAGCCAGGACGTGCTGTCGCGGGTTTCGGTGGTCAACGACTCGTTCGAGCCGACCACGCTGCTGGCCGCGCTCGCCGCAGCGACCAGCCGCATCGGCCTGATCGCGACGGCCTCGACCACGTATAACCAGCCGTCCCATCTGGCGCGGACGTTCGCGACGATCGACCACATCTCCGGCGGCCGCGCCGGCTGGAACGTCGTCACGTCGCTCAACGACGGCGAGGCGCTCAACTTCGGCCGGGACGCCCACGTCGGCCACGCCGACCGGTACGCGCGGGCGGAGGAGTTCTTCGACGCCGTCACCGGACTGTGGGACAGCACCGGCAGCCGTCCGGTGATCGTGCAGGCCGGGGCGTCGGAAGCGGGCAAGCAGTTCGCCGCCCGCGTCGCGGAGGTCGTCTTCTCCGGGCAGCGGGACCTGGCCCGCGCCACGGACTTCTACGCCGAGATCAAGCAGCGTGCCGCGTCGTTCGGCCGAAGCCCGGACGAGCTCAAGGTGTTCCCCGCGCTGTCGGTCATCACCGGGGAGACCCGCGCGGCCGCGGAAGCCAAGCGCGACGTCCTGCGCGGGCTGATGCCACCTCAGGTCGCCCTGGCCCACCTCGCCTATCTGCTCGGCGGGTTCGACCTCACGGGGTATCCGCTCGACGGGCCGCTGCCGGAGCTGCCCGAGTCCAACCAGTCGAAGAGCACCCAGCTCGACGTCTACCTCCGCGCCCGGCAGCGAGGACTGACCATCCGGCAGCTCGCGGCCGAGATCAGCGACGATGCGAGCACGATCGTCGGCCCGCCGGAGGAGATCGCCGACCACATCGAGCGCTGGTTCACCGCGCCGGCCGCGGACGGGTTCACCCTCGTCTTCCCGTACCTGCCCGGTACCCTCGACGACTTCGTCCAGCTGGTGCTGCCCATCCTGCGCCGGCGTGGGCTGTTCCGGGCAAGATACGACGGAGCCACCCTCCGCGACCACCTCGGCCTGGGCCGACCGACCTCGAGATACGGACCTCCCTGATGGCACCTGACACCGCGGGCGAGCACAACGCCCTGACCGACGTGCCGGGCCTGCGCGTCGGCCACGCCACCCGCATCGGCGACGGCGCCCTGACCGGCACCACGGTCGTGCTGCTGCCGTCGGACGCGGTCGTCTCCGTGGACGTCCGCGGCGGCGGGCCGGCCACCCGCGACACCGCGGCCCTCGACCCCCGCCACCCGGCGCCGGCCGTCGGCGCCATCACCCTCACCGGCGGCAGCGCCTTCGGCCTCGCGGCGGCGGGCGGCGTGCTCGACTGGCTGGCCGAACACCGCCCCGAGGCGACGTCCGTGGTGCCCGCCGCGGCGCTGTTCGACCTCGGCCGCGGCGGCGACTTCCACGCCCGCCCGCACGCGGAGCTCGGCGCCGAAGCCGTCCGCGCGGCCACCGGCGGCCCGGTCGCGCAGGGCAACGTCGGAGCCGGGACCGGCGCGGTCAGCGCGGAGATGAAGGGCGGGGTCGGGACCGCGAGCGCGGTGCTGCCCGACGGCACGGTCGTCGCCGCCCTGGCCGTGCTGAACTCCCACCACCCCGCGGTGGACCCCCTGACCGGGCTGCCCTACGGATACTCGCTGGGCGCGACGGCCCGCCAGGAGTTCACCCTGCCCGCCCCGGACGAAGCCGCCCGCGCCGCCGCGCGGGAGCGGCTCGCGGCGTCCACCCACGATCGCCACACGCGGACACCGCTCAACACGGTGATCGGCGTGGTCGCGACGAGCGCCTCGCTCGACCCCGGAACAGCGTACCGCCTGGCGGGCGCGGGCCAGGACGGCCTGGCGGTGGCGGTCCGCCCGGCCCACGGCGTCGCCGACGGCGACACGGTGTTCGCGGTCGCCACCGGCACGAGCCCCACGGGCGCGACCCCGGAGCTGTTCGCGGCCGCGTCGAACGCCTTCGCCCGCGCGATCGTCCACGCGGTCCTGGCGGCGGAGTCCGTGACGACGGGTTGGGGGCACATCGCTGCCTACCGCGAGCTGTACGGCCTGCTCGGGTGACGTCCGCCGTCCTGGTCGTGCTCGGCGGCCTGCCGGGCACGGGCAAATCCACGGTGGCCAGGCCACTGGCTCGCGCGCTCGGGGCGGCCTACCTGCGGATCGACACGATCGAGCAGGCTCTCGCGGACTCCGGGGAGCTCACCGCACCACCGCGGGCAGCGGGGTACATCGCCGGTTACGCCCTGGCCCGTGACCAGCTCGCCAACGGCATCGACGTGGTGGCCGAGTGCGTGAATCCGCTGAAGATCACCAGAGACGCGTGGCGCGCGGCCGGCTCCCGGGTCCTCGAAGTCGAACTCGTCTGTTCCGATCCGCGCGAGCACCGTGCTCGCGTGGAGGGGCGGGTGACCGACGTCCCGGGACTTCGGCTGCCGACGTGGCGGGACGTGGCCGAGCGGGAGTACGAGCCGTGGGACCGGGACCACCTGGTCGTCGACACCGCCGCGGTGACCGCGGCCGGGTGCGTCGAGCTGATCCTCCGGCACGTCACCCGGCCTTGACGGCGTGGACCGCTTCGGCGACCGCGAGCAGCGTCGCGAGGGGGTCGTCGCCGAGGGGGGAGACGCCGATGTGGTCGGCGCCGGCGTCGCGGTGGGCCAGCAGCCGGGTCGCGACGGTGGCCGGGTCGCCGTGGGCGACGAGTGCGTCGATGAGCCGGTCGCTGCCGGTGAGGTCGTCGTCGGTGTAGCCGAGCCGCCGGAGGTTGTTCGCGTAGTTGGCGACGCCCAGCGCGGTCCCCGGCGGTGCGGACCGGGCGACCGTGCGGGCCCGGTCGGCGTCGGGTTCGACGAGGGCGAAGTGGCCGGGCAGCAGGAGCTTGCCCGCGCCGAGGATGGCGCGTGCCCGCCGGGTGTGTTCGGGCGTGACCAGGCACGGGATGGTTCCGGCGGTGCGGTCGCGGGCCAGGCGCAGCATTTTCGGCCCGAGTGCGGCGATCACCGTGCGCCCGGCCGGAACGCCGGCCTGCGCGAGACGGTCCAAATAGGACACCAAGGTATCGTACGGCGAGGCGTACTCGGCGTGGACCTCGCGGTGCCCGATGCCGACGCCGAGCACGAACCGGCCGGGGTGGCGGGCCTCGATCCGGTGGTAGGAGGCGGCGACGGTGCCCGCGTCGGCGGTCCAGACGTTCACCACGCTGGTGCCGACGGTCAACCGGGTGGTGGCGTCGAGCAGCTGCTCCACGAGGGCGAGGTCGGCCGGTGGCGAGGCGTCCAGCCAGAGCGTGCCGTAGCCGGCTCGCTCGACTTCCGCCGCGCTGTCCGAGGTCAGTTCGTGCTCGCGCAGGTGGGCGCCGAGGAGGCCGAGTTCGATGGTCATGCCCCGACTCCAGCACGGCGGCCCGCCGCGAACCAGGACCAGGGCCGACGCGCAGCGATAACCTGACGGCATCGTCGCAGGGGAGGACCGGTGGAACTACGGGCGTTGCGGTATTTCGTCACGGTCGCCGACGAGCTGCACTTCGGCCGCGCGGCCGAGCGGCTGCACATCGCCCAGCCGGCGGTCAGCAGGCAGATCGCGCGGCTGGAACGCGAGCTCGGCGTCCGGCTGTTCGACCGATCGCCGCGCCGGGTCCGGCTCACCGCGGCGGGGCACCGGGTGCTCGACGTGGCCCGGGAAGCGCTCGCGGCCGCCGACCGGGTCCGGGTCGTGGCGCGGGCGCAGGCGGGTGTCATGCGCATCGGGACGGGCACGGGGCAGTTCACCGCCCGCCTGGAACGCGGGATCGACGCGCTGCGCGAGCGATCCCCGGCGTTCGATGTCGTGCTGGTCGACCTGCCGCTTCCCGCGCGCCTGAACGCGCTGCGGCAGGGGGAGATCGACCTCGCGTTGGCGCGGGGAGTGCGTTCGGCGCCCGGGTTGCGCGTGCTGCCGACGTGGACCGAGTCCCTGTTCGCGGTCGTGTCCGCGCGGCACCCCGCCGCCGGCCGCGCGGTGGTCGGGGTGGCCGAGCTGGCCGCCGGGCCGCTGCGGACGTCCCGGGACCACGACCTGCCGGCCGAAGTCCTGCGGGTGACCGTGCCCCAGGTCCGGGCGGGCACGGTCGCCGACACGATCGTCGAGGTCGGCTCCGATCCACGCAGCTGGACGGTGCTGCCCGCCGACCAGGTGGCCGAGATCCGGTCGGCCCGGGTGCGCGCGATCCCGCTCGAACCGCACACGACGGTCACCGGCAGCGTCGTCGTCCCGGACGACCTGCCGTCCCCCTGCGTGGCGGCCCACCGGGCGGCCTTCGGTGACTGACGCCGTGCCCCACCTGATCGCCCCGGCCGCGCGCCTGCATGCCGCCTGGCTCGACGCGCACGCGGAGTGGGGGCCGGGCCGGCACGAAGACGGCTTCGGTCTGCTGGCCTCCGACGAGGTCCGGTCGCCGGGCGGGTTCTCGGCGTGGGTCGCCCGGCTCGTGGCCGACGCGTCCTGCCGGTACCGGTGGATCGTCGAGGCCGACGTGGTGCTCGGCGGGATCGCACTGCGGCACGGATCCGGTGAGTTCGTGCGGCGAGCCGGCCACATCGGCTACGGCATCCGGCCGGCCGCGCGGGGACGCGGGCTGGGCACCTGGGCGCTGGGGGAGATGCTGGCCGAGGCCGCCCGGCTCGGCATGGACCACGTGGTGCTCGTCTGCGCGGCCACCAACACCGCTTCGGCCAAGACGATCGAACGGCAGGGCGGAATCCTCGAAGGCGTGGGCGGAACCCCACGCGGTGCGGTCCGGCGCTACCGCGTCAGCTTTGCCGTGGAAGCTTGAGCGGGCGTGGGACACAGCCCGCGCGCGTGCTCGCCGGCCGCCGTTCGAGCCGGGCCTGGCCGTGCCGGTACCGCGGCCCGGGGCCGACGTTCTGCTGGTGCCCCTTTCCCGGGAGGAACGGGAGACTTTCCGGCGGATCGTTCCGGGCTGAGCGGTCAGCCTCGGGAGAGCGGGGAGTCCCAGGTGTCGAGGTAGGTGATGTCCTCGATGTCCGGGCGGGCGGCGGCCCGGAAGTCGCGCTGGGTTGTGCAGGCGACGGCGAGCAGGCTGATCTGCATGACATCGTCGGGGATGCCGAGAAGCTTGGCCACGTCGGCTTCGTGGTCCTGGAGGTGGTAGCCGCAGATGGAACTGCCGAGGCCACGGTCGCGCAGGGCGAGCTGGAAGCTCCAGATGGCGGGGTAGGCGGAGCCGAAGTAGGCGGACTGCGAGAAGGCGTCGGCCGGTGGGCGGCCGATCATGCAAGGGATGGCCAGGACGGGCACGCGTTCGAGGTTGCGGACGAGGTGCTGGGCGGACGTCAGGGCACGTTCTTCGACCAGGTGGCCGTACTGGGCCCAGGCTGCCTCGGCGGTTTCGCGGTTGTAGGCGGCGATCTTGGCCTTCAGCTCCGCGTCGCGGACGAGCAGCCAGCGGAACTGGGCGGCCATGCTGCCCGCGGCCGGGGCCTGCTGCGCGATTCTCAGGCAATCGTCCAGCACTTCCTGCGGTACTTCGCGGTCGAAGTCGAGCTTCCGGCGGACCGATCGGGTGGTGGTGAGCACGGTCTGAGCGTCCATACTTACAGTGTATGCATACACTGTAAGTATGGCACTGACCCGCGAGAAAGTTCTCGAAGTCGCCTTGCGGCTGGCCGACGAGGAGGGGCTGGCAGCGTTGTCGATGCGCAAGGTCGCCGCCGCGGCCGGTGTCGAGGCGATGTCGCTGTACAACCACGTCGAGAACAAGGGTGACCTGTTGGACGGGCTCACCGCCCGGGTCTTCGAGGATGTGTCCCTGCCGGATCCCGCGTTGCCGTGGGACGGGCGGCTCAGAGAGCTGGCCGGAGGGTTGCACGCGAGCTTCACGCGGCACCCGGTCGTCGTGCGGGCGCTGGCGGCGCAGGATGCGAACCCGCGCTCGGCCGGGGCGTTGCGAGTGATCGACGCGCTCCTTCGCGCTCTGCTCGACGCGGGCCTGGACGAGCGGGCTGTGGCGCGTGCTTACCGGTCGTTGCTGGGGATGCTGTTCGGCTCGGTGCTCACCGGCACCGCCGCGACCGGCAGCCCGGCTGTCCGGGCCGAACCCGTGGTGGCGTATTTCCGCCGGATGGTGACCGCGGAGGAGCTGCCGAGCCTGTGTCGCGTGCTGCCCGCGTTGGAGACGGGCGACTGCGTGCAGGACTTCGAATACCAGCTCGACCTGCTGATCGGCGGGCTGCGACCAGTGTGAGGGAGTCAGACGGCGGCGAGCCGGCGGAAGCGGCTTCCGTGGAAGACCAGTGGTGGGGTCTCGGCGGTACGCAGGCGGTGGATTTCCAGGAGCGCGATCAGGTGGTCGCCGGCCGGGAGCTCGGTGTGCAATGAACACTCGAGCCAGGCGCTCGATCCGCTGATGAAGACGCTGTCGTGCGGGCCGGGCTCCCACTCGACGTCGCGGAAGCGGTCGCCTTGCCGGGCGGACAGGTTGAGGCAGGCGTCGTCCTGGCCTTCGGCGAGGACGCTGAGGCCCAGCCGGGGCCGGTCCCGCAGGAGCGGCCAGGTCGACGACGTCCGCTGGATGCAGAGCGACACCAGCGGCGGCGACAGCGAGACCGATGTGAACGAGCTGGCGGCCATCCCGCGGGGAACGCCGTCGACGAGGGCGCACACCGCGGTGACGCCGGAGGGGAAGCAACCGAAGGCTTCGCGCAGGTGGCTCTCGGACGTCACGGACTGGAGGGCGATCATCAGCGTCCTTTCCGAAGCGGGGAATGCAGGGCCCGCACGCGCGGGACCGGGCCGGGGAAGCGTTCGACGTCGACGGCCGCGTGCTGGCCGGCGCAGCCCTGCGACAGCCGGGACGACGGGATGTCGGCGGTCAGGACGTTCGGGTTGCCGTGGGCGCACAGCGGGCCGGTGGGGTGGTCCTCGACCGGGTCGAACCAGGCACCGGTCGGGAGCTGGACCACGCCGGGGCGGAGGGCGTCGTCCAGGACCGCGCCCGCCAAGCAGGCGCCGCGCGTGTTGAACACCCGGACGACGTCGCCGGTCGTGATCCCGCGGGCCGCCGCGTCGGCCGGGTTGAGGCGGATCCGCTCGCGGCCGGCCACCTTGCCCGCGCTGCTGACGTCGCCGGCGTCGAGCTGGCTGTGCAGGCGGGTGTGCGGCTGGTTGGCGATCAGCCACAGCGGGCCGGACTCGGTCGGCGGAAGCCAGACGGGGTGACCGGGGCAGTCCGGGTAGCCGAAACCCGCGATGGTCGCCGAGGTGATCTCGATGCGGCCGCTCGGGGTGCGCAAGGGATGCGCGGCCGGGTCCGCGCGGAAGTCGGCGAACAGTGTGTGGTGCTCGCGGCCGGGTGGCAGCCGCAGCTCGCCGTCGGCCCAGAACCGCTCGAACGCCGGTTCGTCGCGCCAACCGCGGTAGAGGTGTTCCAGCCACTGCCGGGCGGTCCGGCCTTCGGTGAACGCCTCGGAAACGCCCAGGCGTGCAGCCAGTGCGGCGAAGATCGCGTAGTCGTCGCGCGCCTCTCCGGCAGGAGAAGTGATCCGGTGCATGGCGATCAGGTGGGTGTCCCGGCGCCCGGAGCCGAGGTCCTCGCGTTCCAGCGCCGTCGTCGCGGGCAGGACGATGTCGGCGTGCCGGGCCGTCGCCGTCCAGTGCGGCTCGTGGACGACGACGGTGTCCGGGCGGGTGAACGCGCGGCGCAGCCGGTTGAGGTCCTGGTGGTGGTGGAACGGGTTGCCGCCCGCCCAATAGACGAGCCGGGTGTCCGGGTAGCGGCGGACCTCGCCGTTGTAGTCGTACGTCGAACCCGGGTGCAGCAACAGGTCGGCGACCCGCGCCACCGGGATGAACTCGCCCACCGGGTTCACGCCCTGCGGCAGGTACGGGATCCGCAGCTCGGGGCCGGTGTCGCCGACGTCGCCCATCGAGCCGTAGCCGTGCCCGAACCCGCCGCCGGGCAGGCCGATCTGACCCAGCATGGCGGCCAGCGCGAGGCCCGCCCACACCGGCTGTTCGCCGTGTTCGGTGCGCTGCAACGACCACGTGACCGTGATCAGCGTCCGCTTCGCGGCCATCTCCCTGGCGAGCGCGACGATGTCGGCGGCCGGGATGCCGGTGATCCCGGCCGCCCACCCGGGGTCCTTGCCGAGCAGGGAGCGCTCGAACTCCGGGTAGCCGACGCAGTAGCGGTCCAGGAACTCCCGGTCATGCAAGCCTTCGGCGACGAGCGTGTGGGCCAGCGCGAGCATGAGCGCGGTGTCGGTGGCGGGCCGGATCGGGTACCAGCGTGCGTCCACTGTGGACGGCAGGTCGTCGCGCAGCGGGCTGACGAGCGCGACGCGGGCCCGCAGCCGCGCGAGGTGCCCCGGTGTTCCGTGGACGGTGACGCCGCCCGGCGTGACGAACACGTTCTTCTCCGGCACCCCGCCGAACGCGACGATCAGCTCGGTGTGCTCGGCGATGGTCGGCCAGGTCGACGCCTGGCGCAGCACCGCGTGCGTGTCACCGACGACGTGCGGCAGCAGCACCGACGAAGTCCCGTTGCTGTAGGAGTTCCGCGACGCCGTGAAGCCGCCGATCGTGTTCAGGAACCGGTGCAGCTGGCTCTGGGCGTGGTGGAACCGCCCGGCGCTCGCCCAGCCGTACGAGCCGCCGAAGATCGCCTGGTTGCCGTGCTCGGTCCGGACCCGGTCCAGTTCGGCGGCCAGCCGGTCGAGGACCTCGTCCCAGGGCACCTCGACGAACTCGTCGCGGCCGCGGCGGTCGTCCGGGCCGGGGCCGTGCTCGAGCCAGCCGCGGCGGACCGCCGGCCGGGCCACCCGGCTCGGGTGGTCCAGCGCGGCGGCCAGGTTGCCGAGCAGCGGCGACGGCGCCGGATCGGCCGGGTGCGGCTCGACGCGCAGCCGGCCTTCGGAATCGACCTCGGCGGAGAAGGCGCCCCAGTGCGACGTGCTCGGTTTCATGCGCCGACGGTAACGGCGTCCGCGCGCTCCCGGACCAGCCTGACGAGCGTGCCGTAGTCGCGGGCGTCGGCCAGCGGCGAGAACCCGCGGATCAGCAGCGTGCCGACGCCGAGCCGGACGTAGTCCAGCAGTGAGTCCGCGACCTGCTCGTAGCTGCCGACCAGCGCGGTCGAGTTCCCGGCGGCGCCGGTCGTCTTGGCCACCGCCGTCCACAGCCGCTCGTCCACCACCTCGCCGGTCGCCGCCGCTTCCAGAAGCCGCCGTGAGCCGACGGCCTCGTTCGAATCGCGGCGGCCCTTGAACTCGCCGACGCGCTCCTGGGTCAGCCGCAGGATGTCCCGCGCGCGTTCCCACGCCTCGGCTTCGGTCGCCGCGGGGATGGGCCGCAGGCTGACGCTGAACGCGATGTCCCGGCGGGCCGCGGCCCGCACTTGGCCGATGCGCTCGGCGATCCCGGCCAGGGGTTCGCCCCAGAACGCGTAGACGTCGGCGTGCTTCGCCCCGACCCGGATCGCATCGGCCGACGCGCCGCCGAAGTACACCGGGATCCCGGCGGCCGGACGGACGTCGGAGAGTGCGCCCCGGACCCGGTAGAACTCGCCTTCGTGGTCGAACGGCTCGGCCGACTCCCACGTCCGGCGGACCACCGAGAGGAAGTCGCCGGTGCGGCGGTAGCGGGTGGGCTTGTCGGTGAAGTCGCCGTCGCGGGCCTGGTCGGCGTCGTCGCCGCCGGTGATCACGTGCAGCGCGATCCGGCCGGGGTGGAACGCGTCGAGGGTGGCGAACTTGCGGGCCAGCTGGGTGGGCGCGACGAAGCCGGGCCGGTGGGCGAGCAGCACGCCGAGCCGGTCGGTGGCGGCGAGGACCTGGCCGGCCAGCACGAACCCGTCCGGGCTGCTCGCCGACTGGGCGATCAGCACCCGGTCGAACCCGGCCTCCTCGTGCGTGCGGGCGACTTCGCGCAGGTAGCCGGGCTGGATGATCGGGCCTTCGGGGGCGACGATCTCGCTGGCCTGGCGGCCGGCGGCGTAACCGATGAACTCGAGCGTCACGGGGTCTCCTGTCCCAGGGCGCGGGCGGCGGCGAAGATGTCGCTCATCCGCCAGCTTTCGTTGGCGTGGGTGCGGCGCGCCCGGCCCCAGCCGGAGTCGCGCCGGTATTGCGCGGGCCAGTCCGAAGCCCGGACGGCGGTTTCGTCGACGGCGACGGGCGTGCGGCAGTCGGGGTCGACGAACAGGGCGTCGACCGGGCAATAGAGCTCGCAGAGGAAGCACGTCTGGCAGTCGCTCTGCCGGGCGATGACCGGCGGGGCGTCCGGGACGGCGTCGAAGACGTCGCTGGGACACACCCGGACACACTTGTCGCAAGCGATGCAGCGGTCGGCCAGGACGAGTTCGATCACGCGGCGGCCTCCTGGCTGTCCGTGCGCCAGTGCATGCCGAGGCTTTCCCGGCGCCGGAGCGCGGCCTCCTTGACCCAGCGGCCCATGGCGACCAGGGACGCGGTCTCGCGCGCGGTCACGGCGTCGCGGCCTTCCCCGGTGAGCACGGATTCGACCTCCGTCCACAATGCATCCAATGTGGACAAAGAAGCACGGAGACCCGGCTCGTCGCGGAACATGTTCTTGTCATAGGCGTTCAGCTCCTCCCGGACCACATCCACGACGGCCGCGGTGTCCACCACGGCCCGGCGGCCGCTCGGCCGGATCCCCGCCCGACCCGCCGGATGCAGGGGGGCCGGGCCGGCACCGCGTGCGTGCCGGACCGCGGCGCGCCCGGCCCAGGTGCCCGACGACACCGCCCACGCCGAGTTGGGAGAGCCGCCGCCGGAGATCGCGCCGACCACCGGGACCCGGCTCGCGACGTCGCCCGCCGCGAACAGGCCGGGCACACTGGTGGCGCAGTCCGGCCCGGTGACGAGCCCGCCGACGCCGCGGACCGTCCCTTCGCCGAGCAGCGTGACCTCGAACGGCTGGGTGTACGGGTCGATCCCGCGGCGGGTGAACGGCAGCAGGAAGTTCGGCTGCACCAGCGGCATCTTGCGGCGCACCCAGTCCGGCGCGCGATCGAGCGTGGTGAACACCGGCCCGCGCAGCATCGCCGCGCCGAGGACGCGGTTGCGGTCCGGGCCGGACGGCAGCTCGATGACGCGCCCGTCGGCGTCGGTGTAGGTGCCGAACAGGTACGTCATCGACCGCGCCATGGTCGAATACGCCGGCGCCAGGGTGTAGTAATTCGAGAACTCCATGCCGGCCAGCCGCGCCCCGGCCTCGACCGCCATCAGGTGGCCGTCGCCGGTGTTGCCGCGCGAGCCGAGCAGGTGGGAACGGAACGCCGTGCCGCCGGTGGCCAGCACGACCGCGCCCGCGCGGACCCGCCAGTTCCCGCCCGCCTGCCGCCGGACCCCGGCCGCGCCGCCCACCGAGCCGTCCGGGCGCAGCAGCAGTTCCAGGGCCGGGTGGTGGTCGAGGATCCGGACGCCGGCGCGGTGGACCAGCCCGCGCATGGCCCGCAGGTACTCCGGCCCGCGCACGTTGTTCGTCCGATCGGGTTTCCCGTCCCGCACCGGGAACGGGTAGTACCGGTCCAGCGTCGGCAGCCGCTCCCACGTCGTGCGCAGCACGCGCAGCGCCTGCTCGGTGTCCGCGAGCCCACCCGCGTGCGCGTGCCGCTCGGCCACCGCGCGCTCGTGGTCCCCGGGTTCGACGAACCAGTGCGTGACCCCGGCCGTGGCGGTGACGCCGCTGGTGCCGCAGTAGCCCTTGTCGACCAGCACGACGTCCCCGCCGGCTTGGGCCGCGGCCAGGGCGGTCCAGGTCGCGGCCAGACCGCCGCCGATGACGAGCACGTCGGCCTTCACCGGGACTCCGCCAGCTCGGCGACCCCCAGCTCGGCCAGCAGCCGGTGCCGCAGCTGTTCGAACTCCGGGTTGCGGCGGCTGCGTTCGCCGTCGAAGGCGACGCGGTGTTCGGCGGCGAGGCGGCCGGACCGCATCGCGACCACGCGGTCGGCGAGGAGGATGGCCTCGTCGACGTCGTGGGTGACCAGCAGGACCGCCGGGCGGTGCGCGTCGACGAGGTCCCGGACCAGGGCGTGCATCTTGATCCGGGTGAGCGCGTCGAGGGCGGCGAACGGCTCGTCGAGCAGCAGCAGCCGGGGTTCGCGCACCAGCGCCCGGGCGAGGGCGACGCGCTGGGCCTCGCCGCCCGACAACGTGACCGGCCAGGCGTCGAGGTGCCCGGCCAGGCCGACTTCGGTCAGCGCGCGGGCCGCGGCCTCGCGGGGCAGGCCGACGGCGACGTTCTGCCACACCCGCCGCCACGGCAGCAGCCGGTGCTCCTGGAACACGACCATCCGCTCGGCCGGCGCGGCCAGCTCGCCGTCGTCGGGTGCGTCGAGCCCGGCGAGCAGCCGCAGCAACGTCGTCTTGCCGCAGCCGCTTTCGCCGATGAGCGCGACGAACTCGCCGGGCGCGATGTCGAGGTCGAGTCCATCCAGGATGGTCCGCGGTCCGAAGCTCTTGGTCAGCGCGCGCACGCGCACGGCGGTGCTCACAGCTTCACGGCGTGGTCGGCGATGGTGATCGGACCGCTGAGCACCTTCCGCTGGGTGAGCCAGTCGGCGCCGCGCTGCAGCTGCGCGATCCCGTCGTCGTTGATCAGCGCCAGCTTGGTCTGGACGTTCTTGGCGGCCATCTTGTCCAGCACGGCCTGCGGATAGTGCGAGACGGCGTTGCCGATGTCCAGTGACTCCTTGTAGTGCTGGTTCTGCCAGTCGTAGTCGGCCTGGAACGCGGCGATCACCTTGCGGATCGTGTCGGCGTTCTGCTCGGCGTAGTCGCGGCGGACGAGGTAGCTGGTGAAGTCGATCTGGAAGTCCAGCTCGTCGCCGTCGACGAAGATGGGCTTGGCGCCGTACTGGACCTCGGCGATCTCGCGGAAGCCCTGCCAGATGGCCCAGGCGTCGATCTTCCCGGCTCCGAACGCGGCCGACGCCTCGGGCGGGTTGAGGTAGGTGACCTTCACCGACTCGCGCGGCACCTGGTACTTCTCCAGAGCGGCGACCAGCAGGAACTCACCGAGCCCTGCCTTGTTGACCGCGACGGTCTTGCCCGCCAGGTCGGTGACCTTTTCGATGCCGGTGTGCGCGCCGGCGACGATCGCCGTGGTCCGCGGCGTGGACGCCGCCCAGGCGACGTAGACGAGGTCGGCACCCGAGAGGATCGCCTGGTCGGCCGGGGTGGTGCTGCCGCCGAAGCTGAAGTCGGCGGTGCCGCCGACGACGGCCTGCAGCGTCGGTGCGTGGTTGGGGAACGGGCCGACCCACTCGACGGCGATGCCCTGGTCCTTGAGCGTCTTCTCCAGCACGCCACGGGCCTTCGGGACGGAGATGGTGCTGTAGGTCAGCCGGACTTTGCCCTGGGTGGCGCCGCCGGCCGAACCGGTGGCGCACGCGGCGAGCGGGGCGGCGAGGGCGGTGAGCCCGGCTGCGGTCAGGAACGTGCGTCGGGAGAGTGTCATGGCTGTCCTCAGGCGGTCAGGCGGGCGTAGGTGGGGTGCCAGCGCAGCAGGCGGCGTTCGAGGAGACGGGTGACGAGATCGCAGAGGATCCCGATCACGGCGTAGATGAGCACGACGAGCACGATGACGTCGGTCTGCAGGAACTCGCGGGCGTTGGTGGCCATGAACCCGAGTCCCGCGTCGGCGCCGAGGGTTTCGGCGATGACGAGCGCGAGCCAGGCCGCGGTGAGCGAGAGCCGCAGCCCGCCGAGGATCGAGGGCAGCGCGCCCGGCAGGACGACCCAGCGGATCCGGGCGGCGCGGCCGAGGCCGACGACGTCGGTCATTTCGAGGAGCTTCGGGTCGATCTGGCGGATGCCGAGCACGGTCGTCAGGTAGAGCGGAACCGCGGTGCCGAGGGAGATCAAGAAGATCTTCCCGGCCTCGCCGATCCCGAACCAGACGATGACGAGCGGCAGGATGGCCAGGAACGGGACCGCGCGGATCATCTGGATGCTGCGGTCGAGGACCGCTTCGGCCACTTTGGACAGTCCGACGAGCAGGCCGAGCCGAGGCCCAGGCTCGCCCCGATCGCGAACCCGGTCGCCGAGCGTTGCAGACTGGCCAGCAGGTTCGACGGCAGCTCGCCGTCGGCGATCAGGTCACCCGCCTTGGCCACCACGCTGCTCGGCGCCGGCAGCACCTGCCGGGGCAGGATCCCGGCCTGGGCAAGCAGTTCCCAAAGAGCGAGCACGGCCACCGGCGTCAGCCACGACACCGCGCGGTACGGGAAGCGGATGATCACGGGCCGGGCGACGGCGCGGGTCATCGCGGATCGAGCCCGGAGTCGACGTACTCGCTCAGCTTCTTGCCACCGGGGAACAGGCCCTGCTGCACCCAGGTGTCGTAGGTCTTCTGCAGCTGGGCGGCGAGGGCGGCGTCGACCGGGATGCGCTGGTAGGTCGTCTCGTCCGGGCGGACCTGCTTCGCGATTTCGATCGGCTGGTGCGCGAAGCCGGCGTACCACTTGTCGAAGGCGTCGGGGTTGTCCTTCGACCACGCGTAGCTCTTGTCCACACGGCTCGCGAAGTCCTGGATCGCGGTGCGTTTGCGCGGGTCGCCGAGGGCCTTGTCGGTCGCGGACAGGACGTTGAGGCCGGAGTTGATGCCCGCGCCGTCGGACAGGACGCGGGCGCCGAGTTCGCCGCGGGCTCGGGCGGCGTAGACGCTCCACGTGGCCCACGCGTCGATGTTGCCGGTCGAGAACGCGCCGTTCGCCTCGGAGGGAGCGAGGAAGTTGAGCGTGACGTCCTTGTCCGACAACCCGGCCTGCTTGAGCGCGCCGATGACCAGGAAGTGGGCGACGCTGCCGCGGGTGGTGGGGGAAACCCGCTTTCCCTTGAGGTCGGCGACCGTGTGCGCGGGGCTGTCCTTCGGCACCAGGAGGTAGGTGCCCTTGCCGCCGTTGCTCCAGGCCGCGGCGACCTTGATCTTGGAGCCGCCGGCGATCGCGGTCACCGTGGGGGAGTCGTTGGCGCCGCCGATGTCGATCGCGTCCGCGCGCAGGGCCTCGTGCAGGTTGACCGCCGCGGCGAACTGCGACCACTCGATCTTGTACGGCAGGTTGTCGAGCAGCCCGGCCGCCTTGAGCCGGGACTGCGTGGCGCCGGTCTGGTCGCCGACCCGCAGCACCACCGGACCTGATGCGTCCGATGTGGACGATCCGCACGCGGTCAGGGTGGTGAGACCGAGCAGGGTGGCCACGAGCAGGGCGAGCCGGGGTTTCGAGGGCATGCGGAACTCCCCAATGCGGTGTCGGCCGCGGAGATTCGGTTGCGGCGCCGAGCTAAATGGGCACCGGCGTGTGTCTATTTTCCCCCGCGGCCGGGGAGAGTCAACGCTCTCGGGCGGGTTCCCACGAACCGGGAAGAACTCCACTGTGGACCGTCGCGGCCCGCGCGGCGTCGAGGTATTCGCCCAGCGGACGCCAGCCGGGCACGACGAACCGGCCGCCGGGGCCGGTGAAGGTCAGCGTCGGCAGGGCGTAGCGGACGTGGTGTTCGAGATGCTTCGCCCGGCCGCTGTGGGGCCCGGGTGCGGCGATGTCGAGGACTTCCGGGCACGGGTTCCGCGTCTCACGCCAGTCATCGCGCACGGCCTGACGGACCTCGTCGCTCGTCATGGCCGCGCGCAATGCCGCGAGGTCGAGGCCGGGCACGTCGTCGAGTGCGGCGAGCACGCGATCGGTGTCGTCGGCCGGGGTGCCGTGCCGGAAGGTCGTCTCGCGCAGCCGCGTCAGGACCAGGTCGGCAACGGTTTCCCCCTGCGCCTCCGCGGCTTTCGCGGCCAGCGAAGCCGGCCAGCTCGTGCGGGCCACCCAGGCCAGGTGCGGTGGTTTCGGGGCGCCGGTGTGCTCGGTGACGCCGTCGATGAACTTCGCGTACCAGGCGGCTTCCGCGGCCGGGTCCGGTGCCAGGTCCTCGTCGTCGTCGAAGAGGATGCCGAACACCCGGCGCCACCGGACGTCCGGCAGCTTCGCCCGCAGCAGGCGGAACTTCGGCTCCGATCCCCACGCCCACGGACAGGCCGGGTCGGTGTACTCGACGACTTCGAGCGGCACGCCTCAGTCCTCGGGCACGTCGACCGGGGACCAGAGACTCGGCAGGTTGACCACGATGCCGTCCTGGCTGCTGCGCGCGATGATCACGACCGCCTCTTCATCGGTCGGGTTCTCTTCGCGGTGCGGCACGTACGGCGGCACGAAGATGTAGTCGCCCGGGCCGGTTTCGATCCGGACCTCCTCCTCGCCGTCGGCGAAGACGAACACCGGGTGGCCGGACTTGACGTAGATGGCCGTCTCGGCTTCACCGTGGTGGTGGTCGCCCGAGTTGGTCACCGGCGCGACGTGCGTCTCGCCCATCCAGACCTTCGACGACCCGACGGTCTTGCCGGAGATCGCCTCCAGCCGCCTCATGCCACTCGTCTGGTTCGTGTCGCCGGTGAGGTCGGCGCCGCGGATGTGTCGCAGGGGCTGGTGCCAGAGGTCGCTCACGCGAGTCCTTTCAGGTGGCGACGCGTGCGGGCGCCGCGTCGTCGAGCAGGTCGGCGATGGTCGTGGCGCGCAGCAGCGCGTCGAGCCCGGCTTCGAGGCCGGACCAGAACGGCGTGAGCCCGGCGGCTGTCCCGTGGTAGGCCAGCGCCGGGCGCGGTTCGCCGCGGACGGACAGGAACTCGCCGTCGACCGCCACGACGGCGTCCCGCACGGTCACTTCGCCGGCCGCCCGGGCCAGCCAGTAGCCGCCTTCGCAGCCGCGCTGGCTGCGGACCAGCCCGGCCTGGCGCAGGTCCCGCATGACCGCCTTGATGAACCGGGCGGGGATGTCCTGGGCGGAGGCGACGGCTTCGCAGGTGATCGGCCGCGAGGTGTCCGCCGCGAGCTCCAGCAGCACCCTGATCGCGTAGTCCGCCCTGGCCGAGATGCGCATGCCCGCCATCATCCCCGGACCAGGACCGGTCCGCGCGTCCCGGCGCGCAGCCACTCCAGGAACTGGACGATCTCGGCGGCCACGCTCCGGTGGGTGACGTCGTTGAGGACGTCGTGCCGGCCGCCCTCGACCAGCACGAAGCGGCCGGCCGGGAGCATCTCGGCGAACGCGCGCGCGGCCTTCGGGCCCGCGACCCGGTCCGCGCCGCCGTGCAGGACGAGCACGGGGGTGCGGGGGAGCACTGCCGGGAAGTCGGCGGGCTCCGAGAGCAGGGCGCCACGCCGGAGGCGGTCGTCGGTGCCGAGCAGCTCACGGTGCACCGGGCAGGCCGTCCGCACGTCGAGCTCGGCTTCCCACGAGCGGTCTTCGGTGTGCTCGGCCGAGAGCGGCAGGCCGGTCGCGACGACCGCGTGCACCGGCAGCTCGGCGGCGAGGGCGAGGGCGGCGAGACCGCCGGTGTCACTGCCGAGCAGCACCACCGGCACCGGGTTCCCGCGCAGTTCGCCCGCGACGTCGTCCGGGGAGGCGACGGCGACGACCCGGTAACCGTCGAAGGCCAGCCGGGTGCCCAGCCGGGCGTAGAGCCCTGGGTGCTCGCCCCGGCCGGGCAGGAGCACGACCGTGCCGCGCACGGTCACGCCGTCCGCCGGGGCCCAGCGGGCGGGGGCGCGGGTCATACGGCGGCCGCCGTGGCCGGCTGCCGCTCGCGCCGGGCCAGCTCGGACCGCACCAGGGGGAGCAGGTGCCTGCCGTAGTCGATCGCGTCGTCGAGCGGGTCGTAGCCGCGGATCAGCAGGGTGGTGACGCCGATGTCGACGTAGTCCAGCAAGGCCTTGGCGACTGTTTCGGGGGTGCCGACCAGCGCGGTGGAGTTGCCCGCGGCACCGGTGGCCGTGGCCAGCGGTGTCCACAGTGCACGGTCGTGGCGGTCGGCCTTCGCGGCCGCGGCCAGCAGCCGGACGCTGCCGACGTTGGTGGGCGCGCCGCCGTCGCGCCATTCGCGAGCCGCCTTGGCCGCGCCGGACGCGGTGATCTTGTCGAGGATCCGCTCGGCCCGTTCCCACGCGAGTTCTTCGGTGGGGCCCAGGATCGGCCGGAACGACACGCTGATCCGCGGCGGGGTCAGCCGTCCGGCCGCCTTCGCCGCCGCCCGGACGGACGCGATCTGTTCCGCCGTCTCCCGCAACGGCTCACCCCAGAGGGCGAACACGTCGGCGTGCTTGCCGCCGACCCGGTAGGCCGCTTCCGAGGAACCGCCGAAGTACAGCGGGATCCGCGGGTTCTGCAGCGGCCGGACCTGCGGGGTGAACTCGTCGAGCCGGTAGTGCTTGCCGTGGTGGGAGAACGCGGACCCGGACGTCCAGGCACGCTTGAGGATTTCCAGGTACTCGTCGGTGCGGTCGTAGCGCTCGTCCTTCGGCAGGTAGTCGCCGTCACGGGCCTGCTCGACGTCGCTGCCGCCGGTGATGGTGTGCACCGCGACGCGGCCACCGCTGAAGTGGTCGAGGGTGGCGAACGCGCGCGCCGCCAGCGTCGGCGCGACGAACCCGGGGCGATGGGCCACGAGCAGGCCGAGGCGCTCGGTGTGGGCGGCCGCGTAGGCGGCGACCTGCTGGCCTTCCGGCCAGCCGGCGCCATAGCCGATGAGCACGCGATCGAAGCCGCCGTCCTCGTGCGCCCGGGCGAACCTGCGGACGTAGGTGGGGTCGATCACCGGTCCTCTGGCCGGCCGGGTCTCGCTCGCGTCCTGGGTGCCGATCATGCCGACGAACTCGACGGGCATCTGCTTTCCTTTCGCCGCAAGAAGAACGCCCTGCCAGGGAACGGCACGCGAGACCGCGGTGTCAATTGGGCATCTGCAGGTGTCCATTTGGTGGACGTGGCTGGCCGCCGCCCGTCCGGGCGGCTTATCGTCGGCCCGCTCGCCGACCTCTCCTGGAGGACTTCGTGACCACGACCGTCGCCACCGTCCCGCAGCCGGACCTGTCCGCGTTGCCGTCGATCGTCGCCGGGCTGGCCGCGCGCGCCGGCGAACACGACCGGGAAGCGACGTTCCCGCACGAGGGCGTCGAGCGCGTGCACGCCGCCGGCCTGCTGACCACGACCGTGCACCCGCGTTACGGCGGTCCGGGGGCCGGTGTCCTCGACACCGCGCGGCTGCTTTCCGAGCTGGGCCGAGGCGATCCGTCGGTCGCCCTGGTCACCGCGATGACGCTGTTCGTCCACGCCGCGCAGGGCGCCGAGCCGACGTGGCCGGAGGAGAGCTACCGGGCGGTGCTGGCGGAGTCCGCCGAGCGGCCGGTGCTGATCAACGCGTTGCGCGTGGAGCCCGAGCTCGGCTCGCCGACCCGCGGTGGCTTGCCCGCGACGGTCGCCCGCCGGACCGCCGACGGCTGGCGCTTGTCCGGCCGCAAGATCTACTCGACCGGTTCGGTCGGCCTGCGGTGGATGGTCGTCTGGGCCCGCACCGACGAGCACGAGCCGCGCGTCGGCGGGTTCCTGGTCCGTGCCGACGCACCGGGCATCGAGATCGAACCGACTTGGGACCACCTCGGATTGCGGGCGAGCGCGAGCCACGACGTCGTGTTCACCGACGTCCCGGCGGTGGCTCCACCGGGATTGTCCACACCGGACACTCAGCGTCCGCCGGTGCTGACCTTCCCGCTGGCGCTGCCCGCGATCTACCTCGGTGTCGCGCGCAACGCGCTCGACTGGCTCACCGGGTTCCTCCGGGACCGCGTCCCGAGTGGCCTCGGCAAGCCACTGGCCACCCTGCCGAGGTTCCAGAGCGGAGCCGGGGAGATCGCCGCGCGGATCACCGGCGCGGAGGAGATCTTGTTCGGGCTCGCCCGCCGGGCCGACGAAGGCGACCCGGACGCGGCGGCGCACGCGGGTGTGGCGAAGGTGCTCGCGACGCGGTTGCTCATCGAGGCGGTGGAACAGGCCGTGGCGCTGACCGGAAATCCCGGCCTGACGCGGGCCAACCCCCTGCAGCGGCACTACCGCGACGTGCTGTGCAGCCGGGTGCACACTCCGCAGGACGACGCCGTGCTGGCCGGGCTGGGCCGGTCCATCCTCGCTTGAACTCGGCCCTCGGAGGAATCCGTGTCGCTTTTCGGCACTGATCCGGGCTCTCCCGCTGGGGCACGCTGGGGACGTGACCACGGGCGCACGGGATCGGGCGGCCGCGGCCGATCTGGCCACTCCTGTGGCGCTGCGCGTCGCCGCCACCTTGTCGAGGAGCCGACTCGGGCTTTCGCCGTTGGGCGCAGACGCTGGCCGAGCTCCCGGGCTGACCGGCGGGCAGCGATCCCGCGAGACCGGCCTCGAGCTGGGGGTTCCTATCTGGTGGAACGCGGTGTCACATGGTGGGCAGCCGATCTAGAGTCCGGGGCATGTCGCCGAGAACCCTGCTGCGGTCCGTCGTGGCCGTGTCCGCCGCCGTCGTGCTGGCGGGCTGCAACGCCGCCGCGAACAAGCCCGCGGCCGGGGCCGCCCCCGCGGGCCCCGCGCTGGTGCTGGTCACGCCCAACCCGGTCGGGGTCAACGACTTCCTCAAGCTCGCCGTGCAGGGCATCGAAGACGCCGCGAAGAAGCACAACGGCACGCAGAAGGTCTACCAGAGCACCGACCCCGCCTCCATCCAGCAGAACCTCTCGGCCGCCGTGCGGGAGAAGCCCGCCGTCGTCGTCGCGGTCGGGTTCAACTTCGCCGACGCCCTCGCGAGCGAAGCCGAACGGAACCCGGAGCAGAAGTTCTTGTTCGTCGACTCGTGCACGCCGAAGCCGTACCCGAACGTGACGTGCGCGGTCTTCCGCGAGCACGAGGGCACCTACCTGGCCGGTGCGGAAGCCGGGCTGCTGAGCAAGAGTGGCAAGGTCGGCGCGGTGGTCGTGCTCGACACGCCGCAGTTCCGCCGCTATTCGGTGCCGTTCGGTCAGGGCGCGGCCAAGGCCAAGCCGGGCACCACCTTCAGCCCGCTGTTCATCGGCGGCGCGAACCCCTTCAACGACCCCGCCCGCGCCAAAGCGCTCGCCGCGACGCTGGGCGGGCAAGGCGTCGACTACGTGATGGGCGCCGCGTCCGCCGCCGGGAACCTCGGGGTCTTCGAGGCCGCGAAGGCCGGTGGGTTCTTCGCCTTCGGTGTCGACGCCAACCAGTGCCCGGCCAGTCCCGGGCAGGTCGCCGACAACGTCATCAAGCGCACCAACGTCGTCATCGGCGATGGCGTCGACGCCATCCTCGGCGGCCAGGGCGGCGGCACGAAATCCTACGGTGTCAAGGAAAACGGCATCTCCCTGACCGGGCTGCAGCCGGACGCCGGGACGTCGCAGTGCACCGTGGCCGCGCACCCGGACGTGCTGGCGAAGGTCGGCGAGCTGCGCGACCAGATCGTCTCCGGCGCGCTCACCGTCGATGACCCCGCCCAGTCCTGACGCCGCCGTCTCGCTGCGGGGCATCGTCAAGCGGTTCCCCGGCGTGCTGGCCGACGACCGGGTCGACCTCGACGTCGCCCCGGGCGAGATCCACGCGCTGATGGGCGAGAACGGCGCCGGGAAGTCCACCCTGATGTCGGTGCTGTACGGGCTGCACCGGCCGGACGCGGGCACGATCCGGCTGCACGGAAGAGAGGTCTCCTTCCGCTCACCCGCGCAGGCGATCGACGCCGGGATCGGCATGGTGCAGCAGGGGTTCGCGCTCTTCGGCGAGCTCACGGTGACCGAGAACGTCGTCTACGGCAGCGAGCCGACCCGGCGTGGCCTGCTCGACCGGCGCGCCGCGACCGCCCGCGTCGCCGAGCTGGCCGAGCGGCACCGGCTGGACGTGCGCCCCGGCGCGCGCGTGCGCGACCTGCCGGTCGGCGTGCGCCAGCGCGTGGAGCTGCTCAAGCTGCTGCACCGCGGGGCGGACGTGCTGATCCTCGACGAGCCCACCGCGGTCCTGACCCCGGCCGAAACCGAGCGGCTCTTCGCGACCTTGCGCGACCTCGCCGCCGACGGCCGCACCGTGCTGTTCGTGTCCCACAAGATCCAGGAAGTGCTCTCGGTCAGCGACAACGTCACCGTGCTGCGCGACGGCCGGGTGAGCGCGCGCGGCCGTACGGCGGAGTTCGCCGCCGCCGGCCTCGCCGCCGCGATGACCGGCCGCGACGTCGACCTGGACCGCGTTCACGCGCCGGGCAGGCCCGGCGAACCCGTGCTCGACGTGGCGCTCGACGACGTCGCCTGCACCGTCCGGGCCGGGGAGATCGTCGGCATCGCCGGGGTCGCGGGCAACGGGCAGACCGAACTGGTGGAGGCCATCACCGGGGCCCGGACGGCGCAGGGCGCGATCCGGCTGCGCGGACGGGACCTGCGCGGCCTGAACGTGGGCGAACGGCGCCGCGCCGGGCTCGCCCACGTGCCGGAAGACCGCGCCGAAACCGGCTCCGCGCCCACGGCACCGGTCCGGGACAACCTGCTCACCGGGTTCCAGCGCCGGCTCAGCCACCGCGGCTTCCTGCGGCCGCGGGCGGTCGCCGGGCACGCGCGGGAGATCCTCGAACGGTTCGACGTCCGCGCGGCGCACCCGGGTGTCCCGATGGGCACGCTCTCGGGCGGCAACCAGCAGAAGGCGATCGTCGGCCGCGAGCTGACCCACGACGCGCCGCTGCTGATCGCCGAGCAGCCGACCCGGGGCGTCGACGTCGGGGCCATCGAGAACATCCACACGCGGCTCGTGGAGTACCGCGACGCCGGGCACGCGATCCTGCTGATCTCCGCCGAGCTGAGCGAGATCCTGGCGCTGTCCGACCGGGTGCTCGTCTTCTACGAAGGCCGCATCGCCGCGGAATTCGCCCGCGGTGAGGCGAACCAGGACAACGTCGGGCTCGCGATGGCAGGTGGCGCGTGAAACCGCTCCTCGCCCGGCTCGTCCCGGCCGCTGCGGCGCTGGTGCTCGGCGCCGTGCTGCTGCTGGCCACCGGCGCGAACCCGCTGACCGCCTACGCCGCCATCGTCACCGGCGCCTTCGGCCCGGACGGGATCACCGACACGCTCGCCTACGCGGTCCCGGTCGCCGGCATGGCGGTCGCGCTGGCGGTCCCGTTGCGCGCGGGCATGGTGAACCTCGGCGGCGAAGGCCAGCTCGTGCTGGGCGCGATCAGCGCGCTCGCGACCGGGCTGCACGTCCCGGGGCCCGGGCCGCTGCGCGTCGTCCTCGCGCTGGCCGCGGGAACGGTCGCCGGCGCCGCCTACGCCGCCCTGGCGGCGGTCTGTGAGAACCGCTTCCGCGTGCCGCTGCTGATCAGCACGCTCCTGCTGAGCTACCCCGCGATGTCCTTCGCCGGCTACCTGGTGCGGTTCCCGATGAAGGACGCCGGGTCCAGCCTGCCGCAGAGCGGTCAGCTGCCACCGGGCGCCCGGCTGCCCGAGTTCGGCGCGGGTGGCGTGACGTCCGGGATCCTGCTCGTCGCGGCGGTGGCCGTGGCGTACGCGGTGATCGACGCGCGCACCCCCGCCGGCTTCGAGTCGCGCGTGACGGGCTGGGGGCCGCGCTTCGCCGCCTACGCCGGGATCGACCGGCCCCGGCTGACCCTGCGGCTGCTCGCCGTGTCCGGCGGGATCGCCGGGCTGGTCGGCGCGATCGTCGTGCTCGGCTTCCCGTACCGGTTCATCGACGGCGCGCTCGTCACCCCGCAGTACACCTGGATCGGCCTGCTGGCCGCGTTGCTCGCCGGCGCGAGTCCGCTGGGCACGCTGGTCGCGGCGGTGTTCTTCGCCGCGCTCACCAGCGGCGGCTTCGCGATGGAGCGGGCCACCCAGGTGCCGCGCGAGCTGACCGCCGTCCTGCAGGCCGTGCTGATCCTGTTCCTGGCCGCGACGACCGGCGTGCTGCGGAAGCGGGGCCGGGCATGATCTTCGACGCCGGGCTCCTCTCCTCGGCCCTCACCGCGCTGACGCCGATCCTGTTCGCCGCCCTCGCCGGTGCGCTCTGCCAGCGCGCCGGGGTGTTCAACATCGCGCTGGAAGGCACGATGCTCGTCGGCTGCTTCGCCGCCGTGGCGGGCAGCTGGTACACCGGCAGTGCCTGGCTCGGCGTCCTCGCCGCCGTCGTGGCCGCGACGGCGTACTCGCTGGTCCTCGCGGTCGGGACAGTCACCTTCGGCGGCGATCCCATCGTCCTCGGCGTCGCGAGCAACCTCCTGGCCGTCGGGCTGACCAGCTTCCTGATCCGGACGGTCTTCGGGACGCAGGGTTCGTTCAGCGACCCGTCGCTGGCCGGGCTGGGCGAGTTGTTCGGCGGCCAGTCCGGACTGGTGTACCTGTCCTGGCTGGCCGTGCCCGGGCTGGCGGTGCTGCTCTACCGGCACCCGTGGGGCCTGCGGCTGCGAGGACTGGGGGAGCGCCCGGACTCGGCGCTCGCCCTCGGCGTCCCCGTCGCCCGCTACCGCTACGGCGTGATCCTGGCGGGCGGTGCGCTCTGCGGCCTCGGCGGCGCGCAGCTCTCGCTCGGCTCGGTGACGCTCTTCGCCGAGAACATGACCGCCGGCCGCGGCTGGATCGCCGTCGTCGCGGTGCTGCTCGGCCGCGCACACCCGCTGGGCGTGCTGCTGTCCGCGCTGTTGTTCGGAGTGGCCGAGGCGCTGGGCTTCCGGCTGCAGGGCCTCGGGCTGCCCCAGCAGGCCACCGATGCCGCGCCCTACGTCGTGACGTTGCTGGCGCTGTTCCTGTCCAGCGCCCGGAAGGAGAAGGTCGCGTGACGCTGCCGATCACCAAGATCCCCCGCACCGGCCTGCCCCCGCTGGCCCTGGTCGTCGGCGACCCCGACCGCGCCACGGCGGTTTCGAAGCTGCTGGAAGACGCCGTGCTCGCCGGAGAGAACCGCGAGTACCGCACGTTCACCGGCCGGTGGCGCGGCACCGGAGTGGTGGTGTCGTCGCACGGCGTCGGCGGGCCGGGCGCGCTCTGCCAGTTCGGCGAGCTGGCCGAGGCGGGCGTGCACACGTTCCTGCGGCTGGGCACCGCCGGCGCGCTGCGGGACGGCATCGCCGACGGCGACCTGGTGATCGCCGAGGCCGCCGTCCGCGACGACGGCGTCACCCAGCAGCTGATCCACCCCGAGTACCCGGCGTTCGCGACCCCGGAAGCGGTCCTCGCACTCGGCCGGGCGGCACCCGAAGCCCACCGCGGCGTCGTCTGGACGCGCGCGGCGTTCAGCCCGATGGTGCTGAAGCCGCCGATGCGCGAGTACCTCGCCGCCGGGGTGAGCGCCATCGAGATGGAACTGGCGACGCTGCTGGTGTTCGCTTCACTGCGCGGCCTGCGCGCGGGCGGCCTCCTCGTGATCGACGGTGACGCCCGTCCCGACCACCCCGATCCCACGGCGTACGCGCCACACCGGGAGATCGTGGCCGCCGGGGTCGCCCGCGGGGCTCGGGTGGCCCTTGATGCCCTGGTCGAGCTGGGAGGTGCCGGATGAGCTGGCGGGAAGCCGCCGAGAAGACCGCGACGGCATTGCGGTCCGACGCCGCCGAACGCGACCGCGCCGGGCGACCGCCGGTCGCCGAAGTCGGGCTGCTGCGGTTCTCGGGGCTGCTCGGCGTCCTCGACGCCGACGGCTGGGCGGCGGCGAACACGGCCGCGCGGATCGTCTCCGCCGCCGACGCCAACGTCGGGCACCTGCTCGGCTACCACTACCTTCAGCGCTGGCGGACCGGCCTGTTCGGGCCACGCGCGGACACCGAGCCGGGCTGGTTCTGGGCCGGCGTCAGCAATCCGCTCGACGCGGCCCTGCGGCTCACGCCGGCCGACAGCGGGTTCGTGGTCGACGGCGCCAAAACCTTCGCCACCGGTGCCGCGGTCGCCGACCGGCTCGTGGTGAGCGCGACCCGGACCGACACCGGGGAGAAGCTCACGTTCGTCGTCGACGCGCGCGCCCCGGGGATCACCCACGCCGACGACTGGGACAACATCGGCCAGCGGCTCACCGCCAGCGGTGGCGTCCGGTTCACCGCGGTCCGCGTCACCGACGTCCTGGGAGTTCAGCCGGAGCGCGAGACAGACCCGCGGGTGCCGCGGCTTTCCCTGGCGGCGCTCGGGTTCCAGCTGATGCTCGCGCAGGTCTACGTCGGACTCGCGCTCGGCGCCCTGCGGGAAGCGGCCGGCTACACCCGGGACCGGGCGCGGCCGTGGTTCCAATCCGGCGTCGGCACCGCCGCCGACGACCCCTACACGCTGACCGGCTACGGCGAGCTGGTCGCCTTCGCGGACGCCGCCGGGCACGCCGTCGACGCCGCCGTCACCGCGCTCGGCCAGGCCGACGAGCGCGGCCCGTCGCTGACCCACGCCGAACGCGCCGAAGCGGCGATCGCGGTGTCCTCGGCCAAGATCGTCGCGAGCCGAGCTGCGGTGGAGACGACATCGAAGGTCTTCGAGTTCACCGGTGCCCGGTCGACGGCGGGCCGCTACGCCTTCGACCGGTTCTGGCGCAACGCCCGGACGCTGACCCTGCACGACCCGGTCGTCTATAAGGCCCGCGAGGTCGGCGCCCACTTCCTGCGCGGCACCCCGCCCGAGCTCACGGGGTACAGCTGATGAGCACGCCGGTACTGGCGGACAGCGTGCGCATCAAACCGGACGGGGTGCACATCCTCGACCGGCGGGTATTCCCGTTCCGCCGTGAATGGGTGCGCTGCGAGACCTCCGAAGACGTCGCCGTGGCCATCGAAACCATGGTGACGCAGTCGTCCGGGCCGTACTTCGCGGCGCTCGGCGGGATGGTGCTCGCCGCGCGGGAAGCGGCCGCCCTGCCGCGCGCAGAAGCGCGCGCGTACCTGGAGCGCACCGGCGAACGGCTGATCATGACCCGGCCGACCAACAATCACCTCCGCAAGGCAGTCCGGTTTGTACTGTCCGAAGTGGACGCGGGCGGTGATCTCGTCGAGGCGGCCGAAGCCGGAGCGCGAATCGGGGACGAGCGGTACCGGGCGCGCAGCCGGGCGCTCGGGACGTACGCCGCCGAGCTGCTGCCGTCGACCGGAACGGTGCTCACGCACTGCTGGGCCGACCTCTACCTGGTGGAGCTGGTGCGCGCGGCGGGGCGGCTCGGCAAGGAACCCGCCTTCGTCTGCACCGAGACCCGCCCGTACCTGCAGGGCGCGCGGCTGACCGCGGCGACGCTCGCCGAGATGGGCGTCGACACCACGCTGATCACCGACGGCGCGGGTGCCGCCGAGCTGGCGTCCGGGCGGATCGGCGCGCTGGTCACCGCGGCCGACCGGGTGACCATGGACGGCCACGTCGTCAACAAGATCGGCACGCTCGGCCTCGCGATCGCCGCGCACGCGTTCGGCGTGCCGTTCCACGCCCTGGTGCAGGCGCCGGACCAGCTCGCACCGACCGGCGCCGACGTCCCGATCGAACACCGGCCGGGGGATGAGGTGCTCAGCGTGCTCGGGCGGCGGACCACCGTCGAGGGCGTCCGCGGGCGGTACCCGGCCTTCGACGTCACACCGCCGCGGTTCGTCACCACGGTGGTGACCGATCGCGGCCCGTTCGCTCCGGACGAGCTGGGCGGCTACTACGAGGAAGGGGAGGAGAACCAGTGACCACGAAGATCGTCGCGCGCTGGGTGGTGCTCGACATCGAGGGCACGCTCACCGCCACCAGCCAGGTGCACGTGGTGCTCTACGACTACGCCCGGCCGCGGCTGGGCCCGTGGATCGACGCGCATCCGGACGAGCCCGCGATCGCGGCCGCGAAGGAGCTGGGCGGGCTGCCGGCGGACGCGTCCACCGCGGACGTCGTCGCGGTGCTGCACCGCTGGATGGACGAGGACCGCAAGGCCGCGCCGCTCAAGACGCTGCAGGGCCTGATCTGGCAGCGCGGCTACGCCGACGGTGACCTCACGACCGAGTTCTTCCCCGATGTCGCGCCGGCGCTGCGGGCGTGGCACGAGTCGGGGCTGCGGCTCGCGGTGTTCTCGTCGGGCTCGGTCGCGGGCCAGGTGGCATCGTTCTCGCGGACGACCGACGGCGACGTCACCGCGTTGTTCGAGCGGCACTTCGACACGGTCAACGCCGGGCCGAAGCGGGAGGCGCCGTCGTACCGGTCGATCGCGACGGCGCTGGGCGCCGAGCCGGGGGACATCGTGTTCTTCTCCGACGTCCCGGCGGAGCTGGACGCCGCGGCGGAAGACGGCTGGCAGACCGGCGGCCTCGCGCGCGCCGGCGAGCCGTTCGAGCACGCCGGCTTCGGTGCCCACCCGCGGCTGCGGTCGTTCGCCGACGTCGAGGTGGTGGCGAAGTGACGACACTGGCGGAGGCCGGCCGGGCCTTGGCGCTGGAGTCCGCCCGGTACGCGGCACTGGGGTGGATGCGCGGGACGGCGGGCAACCTGTCGGTGGTGCTGGAGCACGACCCGCTGCGGCTCGCGGTCACGGTCAGCGGCCGCGACAAGGGCGAGCTGACCGACGACGACGTCGTGGTGGTCGACGCGACCGGGGCCACCACCGACCCGGTGAAGGTGCCGTCGGCGGAAGCGGGGCTGCACGGCCGGATCGCCTCGGTCTCCGGCGCCGGGGCGGTGGTCCACGTGCACGCGTTTGCGCCCGTGGTCGCGGCCGAGTACTGGCCGGGCGGCGTCGAACTGCGGGACCTGGAGATGCTCAAGGGCTTCGGCCGGGCCGCGCACGACGACCTCGTCACCATCCCGGTGATCCCGAACGGGCAGGACATGCGCGTGCTCGGTGACGCCTTCGAAGCGGGCTACCGCTCGGACACGCCGGCGTTGCTCGTGGCGCGGCACGGGATCTACGTTTGGGGAGAGGACCTGCGGCAGGCGCGGCACCGGCTCGAGTGCCTGGAGTGGTTGCTGCGGTTCGCGGTCGAGACGAAAAGGGGTGTGGCATGACGCTGCTGACGGTGTGGCCGGACGACCGGCCCGACGAGGTGACGCTGCGCAGCGAGGACGCCGCGGAGATCGCGGACGTGCTGAAGCCGCTCGATGTGCGGTTCGAACGCTGGGACGTCGCCGCGGACTTGCCGGAAGCGGCGACGCAGGAGGAGATCCTGGCCGCCTACCGCCCGCAGATCGACCGGATCGCCGCGAGCGAGGGCTACCAGGTGGTCGACGCGGTCCGGATGACGCCGTCGGACGACCCGGAGTGGGTGGCGGAAGCGGCGGCGGCCCGGCAGAAGTTCCTGGCCGAGCACACCCACGACGACGACGAGGACCGCTTCTTCGCCCGTGGCGCGGGGGTGTTCTACCTGCACGTGGGCGCAAGCGTGTACGCGGTGCTGTGCGAGGCGGGCGACCTGCTGAGCGTCCCGGCGAACACGACGCACTGGTTCGACATGGGCACCCGCCCCGACTACGTCTCGATCCGCTTCTTCCACGACGACGGCGGCTGGGTCGGCAACTTCACCGGCGCGACGCTGTCATCGGACTTCCCGGACTTCGACACCCTGGCCGCCGGCCGCTGATCACCGATCCAGGTTGAGCAGTTCGAGGTAGGAGTCGACCCGCAGGCTCCGGCCCTTGATCCGCGACGTCCGTTCCGCGCCCAGCACACCGACCGCGGGGTTGTCGGAGGCGCCTCCCCCCGCGTGCCCAGGAGCAGCGCGATGCCGGGCGCGGGGGTGCAGGTCGCCGCCACCCTCGATCAGGGCCCGGATGTTCGCGGCTTGCTGCCCGGCTGCCTTCGCCGGCTTGGCTTCCGGGACGGCCGTGACGTCACCGATGGCGAAGACGTCACCGGGGTCACGCCGTGGCAGCGGACCCAGATGTCGGCAGTGATCTTCCGTCCGGACCGCGTGGTCACGGTGGACTCGCCGGGGCTACCTCCGGTGCAGGCAAAAAGCGTCCTCCGGGTAGCGGCGGGTGGGCAGCTTGTCCGGGTTGAGGGCCTGGCACGGGCGGTGACACCGCCGTCCCGGTGAAGATCGGGCAGATCCCGAGGGACAGCCGGGCAGTCGTATCGCGGTGCCCGGCCCGGCCTGCCCGGCATGACGGATATCATCGTGGATTCATCGGGATCACGCGGAGGGGGAGCGTCATCAGCAATCCGTTGGTCGCGCCGACACAGGACTCGACGAAGGCGTATTCGGGTGTTTCGCTGCTGGAGTCGGCGAACGATCTGAAGTCGGCGATCGAGAGCGGGGACTGGGCGTCGGTGGCGCTCGGGGCTGTCGGGACGGCGTTGGATGCGTTGTCGATGGCGATGGATCCGTTCGGGGCGATTCTCGCGGCCGGGGTGGGGTGGCTGATCGAGCACGTCGGGCCGTTGAAGGAGGCTCTGAACGGTCTCACCGGTAATGCCGATGAGATCGCGGCGCAGTCGGAGACGTGGAAGAACATCGCCACCGAGCTGGGCAGCGTCGGTGAGGATTTGACCGGGATGGTCAAGGCGGACACGGTGTCGTGGACCGGCGCTGCCGCGGACACCTACCGGCAGCGGGCGCAGGACACGGTGACGTTGCTGGAGACGGCGCAGAAGGGCTGCGAAGGCGCCTCCAGTGGGGTGAAGACCGCTGGTGAGGTCGTCGCGGCGGTGCGCGCCCTGGTGCGGGACATCATCGCGGAGCTGGTCGGGCATCTGATCAGCTGGGCGTTGCAGGTGCTGTTCACTTTGGGTATCGGGATGACCTGGGTGGTGCCGCAGGTGATCACTGCGGTGGCGAAGACGGCGTCGAAGATCGCGGATCTGGTGAAGCGGTTGGTGACGGCGTTGAAGGCGCTGGTTCCGCTGCTCAAGCGGGCGGGTGATCTGTTTTCGGATGCGGCGAAGGCGTTGCGGAAGATCAAGCCGGGTAAGTCGGCGCCGCCGCCGAAGCACAATGACATCAAGAGCGGTCCGAAGGACATCGGCGGCCCGAACGGCAAGGGCGGCCCGGACGGACCGCCGCCCAAGACCGATCCGCCCCCGAAAGGCGACTCCACGACACCTTCGGGCGCGAAGGGCGACGACACCACGCCCTCCGGCGCGAAAGGTCCCGACAATCCGCCTAAATCCGACCCGCCGCCGGCATCGAAGGGCCCGGACGACTCCCCGAAGAGCCCGGACACCACCCCGGACGGCGGTTCGACCACGCCGTCGGGCGCGCCGAAGAGTCCGCCCAAAGACGGCGGCGGCACCCCCAGGGGCGGTCCGGACCCGGCCAAGAACAAGGGACCCGACGAAAAGGTCTGCGAGTTCGACCCGATCGACGTCGCGACCGGCGACGTCCTGCTCACCGAGGTCGACCTCGTCGTCCCCGGTGAGCTCGGCGAGCTGATCACCCGCAACCACGTCTCCTCCTACCGCGACGGCCGGTGGTTCGGCCGCTCGTGGGCGTCGCTGCTGGACGAGCGGCTGATCCTGACCGGCGGTGAACTCCGGTACCACTCGGCCGACGCGATGGTGCTGACCTTCGCCGTCCCGCTGCCGGGCACGGCGGTGACGGCGCAGCACGGGCCGCCGCGCCGGCTGCACACGGACGGGGACGACTACGTGGTCACCGACCCCGGCCGCGGGCTCGCCCGGCGATTCGTTCCCGCTCCCGGCGTCCGCGACGAGTGGCTGCTGCGTGAGGTCCGCGCAGACGACGGCGAGTTCGTCCAAGTCCAGCACGACCTCACGGGCGCGCCCTCGGGGCTCACGCACTCCGCCGGCGCCCGCATCGCGTTCGAGACCGCCGCGGGCCGGGTGCGGGCCGTCCGCGCGGTCGCGCCCGCGGGCGACGTCCTGGTCGCCCGCTACGACTACGACACCGAGGGCCACCTCGCGCGCCGCGCGAACTCCACGCCGCGCCCGGCGCTGTACGACCACGACGCCGACGGCCGGATCACCGCCTGGACCGATCACAACGGCGCCTGGTACCGCTACGTCTACGACGACGCGGGCCGCTGCGTGCGCACCGTCGGCGACCAGGGTTACCTCGACGGTTCGCTGAGCTACGCCGACGGCCGCACGACAACCACCGATTCCCTCGGGCACCAGAAGGTCTTCGAGTTCGATGCGGCCGGCAACGTCTTCGCCGAGACGGACAAGCTGGGCGGTGTCACCCACAGCGAATGGGGCCCGCACAACCTCCTGCTGGCCCGCACCGACCCGCTGGGCCGGCGCACCGAGTTCGAACACGACACCGAGGGGATCCTCCGCGCGGTGACCCGCCCGGACGGCACGCGAGCCGTGCTGACCGAGCGCACCGAATCCACGCTCGAGATCGAGGTGACCGACGGCGGCCGCACGTTCCGGCGCCGGTACGCCGCGCCCGCCCTGCCGGACCCCTACACCGATCCGCTCGGAGTCGCCGACGACGAAGACGCGCCCGCCGAAGACACCCCGGACGCGTCGGCGGCGGATCCGGACCTGTTCGGCCGGCCGCGGACGATCCGGAAGCCGGGCAGCCGGACCACCGTCAGCTGGACGGTCGAAGGCGACCTGCAGGCAGCCGTCGCCGCCGACGGTGCCCGGCAGCGGTGGACCTACGACGGCGAGGGCGGGGAGACGTCGCACACCGACGCGATCAACCGCGTCACCGGGACCGAGCGGGGGCCGTTCGGGATCGTCACTGCCGTGACCGATCCCGCGGGCGCCCGCACCACCCGCCGCTCGAACCCCGAACTGCGGCCGGTCGCCGTCACCAACCCGGCCGGGCAGACGTGGACCTTCGGCTACGACGCCGAGGGCAGGTTACTGACGCAGACCGACTTCGCCGGCCGGGTCACTCAGTGCGGGTATGACGCGGCCGGGCAGCTGATCCGCCTGGTGAACGCGGCGGGGGAGACGGTCGAGTACCACCACGACCTGCTCGGCAACGTGATCGAGCGCGTCAGCGCGGCGGGGACCGACCGGTACCGCTACGACCCGGTGGGCCGCTTGATCGCCGCCACCGGGCCGGACACGGCGATCGAACTCGAGCGTGACGCCGACGGCCGGGTCGTCCGGCAGACCACCGCCGGGCGCACCACGACCTTCGCCTACCCGGACGGGTCGTCCGCCGGCCGGCGCACCCCGTCCGGGCTGGACGTGCGCTGGAGCCGCACCGAGGATCGGGCGGACATCCTCGCCGCCGCCGGGGCCACGCTGATCCTGCACCGTGACGACGCGGGCCGCCCGGTCGCGATCGACGCCGGGTCCAACCGGCTGCTGAGGCAGGAGTTCGACAGTGTCGGGCGCCTCGCCGTGCAACACATCCCCGGTGGCGTGCGGCGCTACCACCGGCGTCCGGACGGCAGCGTGGCGGCTCGCGAAGACCCGGTCGGCGGCGTGCGCTACGACTACGACGCGGTCGGCAGGGTCACCGCTGCGGTCACGCCGACGCTGGCCGAACGGTACGCCTACGACGTTCTCGGCAATCTCGTCGATTCCTCCCCCGGAACCGGCCTCGAAGCCGGGCCGCGGCGCTACGCCGACACCGGCCTGGCCGCGGCCGGTCGGGTCCGCTACGTCCACGACGCGCAGGGCCGGCTGGTCCGGCGGACCGTCGCCGAACCCGGCAGCCCCGAGCTGACCTGGACGTTCACCTGGAACGCGCACGACCACCTGACCGGCGTGCGCACGCCGGACGGGACGTCGTGGCGCTACCGTTACGACGCACTCGACCGCCGCGTCGCCAAGCAGCGCCTGGACGCGGCCGGTGGCGTCGCCGAGCAGGTCGAGTTCGTCTGGGATGGGAACACGCTGATCGAGGCCCTGCACACCGTCGGCGGTGTTGCGGTCGAGACGCTGACCTGGATCCACCACCCCGACGGCGGTCGCCCGGTCGCGCAGGCCGTCACCAGCCCGGACGGCACGACGCGGCTGTCGGCCTTCGTCACCGACGACGTCGGCACGCCGCTCGAGCTGGTCGGTGTCGACGACGGTGTGGTGCAGCCGGTCCGCCTCAGCCTGTGGGGCCTGACGCCGCCCGGCGGAACGGCGACGCCGCTGCGGTTCCCCGGCCAATACCACGACCGGGAAACCGGCCTGTACTACAACGTCTTCCGCTACTACGACCCGGCGAACGCGCGCTACATCTCGCCGGATCCGCTCGGCTTGGAACCCGCGCCGAACCCCATGACCTACGTGGGCGACCCGCTGCTGCAGGCCGACCCGCTCGGCCTCACCGCCGGTGGCGGGTTCGGGGACGACCCCGGCGACCAGCGCCGGTTCTCCGGCCGCAAGCTCGCCGGCAAGTGCAAGGCGGCCCTGCAGTCGGCCGTCAAGCCGTTTTCGCCGTACCCGAAGACGAAACCCAAGAAGGGCACGGCTTCCGGGAACACGTCGTCGAGTACGCCGAGTTCGTCGGCGCCGCCCCGCGGTCCGAAGGACCCGGCCAGCGGGCGGACCACATCACAGGGCGGCGGCACGACCTCGGGCCCGCAGACCCTGGACGGCAGCCCGCGGCCGGGTGGTTCGAAGCCGCAGCCGGGTGAGCTCACCGACGTCAAGAACCTCGAGGACACTCCGCACGCCAATTACAGCAACGAGCTCAAGAACGAGCTCGCCAACGTCAAGGGCTACGACCCCAACGGCAGCAACCGGTGGATCCGCGGGCACCTGCAGAACGACAACCTCGGTGGCCCGGGCGTTTCGGAGAACATGACGCCGCTGACGTCGACGGCGAACAAGAACATGTCGGGCACCTTCGAAGGACCGTTGAAGAACGCCAACGTGCGTCTCGAGCAGCTCAAGGCCAACATGCCGAACGACGCGGCGCTCAACCGCGCCGGTTTCGACCCGAGCCAGTACAACAAGGTGCGGCAGGACATCCAGAACCTGCACGTCGAGTACTCGGTGGACGCGAGCCCGAACGTCAAGTTCCCCAACTCGCCCAACCCGTTCGAACGGTCCATCCGCGACCATGTCGTGCTCAACGCCGAGTACAAGGGGCTGACCCCGGAACTGCAGCAGTACATCGGCTTCGCGAAGGAGAAGAACTTCCTGCCGAGGTTCCCGCCGGTGGGCACGAAGATGGACACGCTGACGGGGGCCATGAGCTGAGCCGGTGTCAGTAGTCGTGCGTGACGGTGCTCCGGCGGGGCCAACCGGGTTGGTCCCGCCGGGCGGTCAGGGCGTGGCGGCGTCGCGGACGAGTGCGGTGTCGGTGAACTGTTCGAACCGGACGATCAGCCCGCCGCGCACCGTGAAGTGGTGGGCCACCCGGACGTCCAGCGTCTTGCCGGTCACTTTGTGGGTCGCGGTGTAGCGGGCGAGGACGACCACGTTTTCGCCATCGGCGACGTAGGTGTCGTCGTGGGCGGTCCAGTTTTCCCAGTCCTGCCCCAGCTTCTCCATGACTCCGCTCGTCACGCCGTCGGGCGTGCGGTACGTGCCGGCGAGTGGGAATCCGGCCATTTCGGTCCACTCGACGTCCGGGGCGAGCGTCTCGCGCAGGGCGGCGAGATCGCCCGCCGCCGAGGCGAGGTATTGCCGCCGGACGACGGCGGCGGGCGTGTCTTCGGTCAGCCCCACGTCAGTTCTCCCTTCGCGACCTTGGTGCCGAGCGAGGCGGCGATCTTCAGCCCGGCGTCCGGGTAGGCAGCGAGCAGCCGCTCCTCGGCCGCGGCGGCATCGGCGGACTCGGTGATGGTCTTTTCGAAGAACCGCAGGTATTCGGCGGTGTGCCGGATCGCCGTCGAGTCGGTCGGCGCGCCGGCGACGCGGTGGCCGGCGACGACGAACGCCGGTTCGAGTGCTTCGAGGTCGTCGAGGACGCGAAGCCATTCGGTGCGCTGTTCAGTGGTGGCGCTGTCGGCGGTCCAGACGTGCAGGCCCTCGAACAGCAGCACCCCGCCGAGCAGGGCGCGTCCGGCCGGTTCGAAGACGTACCAGGCGCGGTCGCCCAGCGCGGTGCTGCCGCGGCGGACTTCGAGCGCGACACCGTCCACAGTGACCGAAGCGGCGGTCAGCGGCGTGATGTCCACCAGCCGGGTGGGCAGGTTGGCGCCCAGGTGCGCCCACGCGGTCAGCTTCTTCTCGTAGGTCTCGTGGATGTGCTCGATGACGTCGGCCGGCGCCAGGAAGACAGCCTCGGGGAAGGCGTCGGCGAGGACCTCGGCGCCGAAGTAGAAGTCGGGGTCGCCGGCGGTGATCAGCACCGTGGTGAGCCGCTTGCCGGCGTCGAGGACCTCGGCGGCGATCCGGTGCCCGTCGGCCCGGGTGAAGGCCGCGTCGACGACGACGGCTTCCGTCGTGCCGGTCACCAGCACGCTGGTCTTGTTCAGCGAGGAGTCGGCGGCGTCGATGATCTTGTACTCGAGGGTGCTCATGGGGTTTTCCTCTCGGGATCAGGCGGAAACGGAAGCGAGGTGGTGGTCGAGGGCGTCGGTCAGCTGGGCGGCGGTCGAGGTGGGGCCGCCGAGGCGCACCACGCCGGTGCCGGTGTGCAGCAGCAGCGTGGGGTAGGAGGTGACGCCCAGCCGGGCGGCGCGGGTGAAGTCCTGCGTCGCCGCGGTGGCGGCGGCCAGTCCGGTCAGGACGGTGTCGGCGTCCAGGCCGAGCTGTCCGGCGAGGTGCCGGTAGGTGTCGGCTTCGGACAGGCTGAGCCCGTCGACGTAGAACGCGCGTTGCATCGCTTCGGCGGCTTCGAGGGCCCGCTCGGGAGCGAGGGTCCGCAGGGCGGCGAAGCCGGTAGCTGCGGCTGTGGAGTCCATCCGGAACCGGCCGTCGGCGACCAGGGCGAGGTAGCCGGGGCCGAACTCGGCGCCGGTCAGCTCGGCGATGCGGGCGTTGGCGCCGGCGACGTACGGCATGGTGCCGATCGGGGCGACCCGGGCCCCGGTGAACAGGCCGCCGCTGACGACGTCCAGCTCGATCCGGCCGGCGTTGGCGGCGGTGAACCCGGTGACGGCCGGGCCGAAGCCGTGGCACCAGCCGCAGTAAGCGTCGAACACATAGGTCAATTTCGCTTTCATGACCATAGGCTATGAAGCCGAGCTGGGCTTTTCACGGTGCTCAGAGGACGTATCATGGTGAAAATGGGACAGAGCATCCGGCCCGTCCGGTATGAGCCGCCGCCCGGGGTGGCCGGCGAGATCGAGCTCACGTCGCTGGCGCGCATGCGTGACCGAGGTGGGCCGCAGGAGTTCGTCGAGCCTCAGCGCCTCGGCTTCGACCTGCTGATCGAGATCGAGTCCGGCCGTGCGGTGCACACGGTGGACTTCACCGGCTATTCGCTCGGCCCGGGCGACCTGCTCTGGGTGCGGGCGGGCCAGGTGCAGCAGTGGGGTGCCATCGGGGACATCGAGGGCCCGGTGTTCCTCTTCACTCCCTCGGCGATCGACGCCGGCACCTGGGAGCTGATCCGGTCCGCGGGGGTGGCCATGCCCAACCACTGGGCTGCCGCGACGGTCGCGGGCACACCGGCCGAGGCGGCACTGGCCGCAGCGCGCGTCACGGCCGCGGCACCGGACTTGGCCCTCCGGGACGCCGCGCTGGCCCGGACTCTGGCCGCGGCGCTGCTCCTGCTGGTGATGGCCGTCCCGGAAGGCAGCGGCCGCCGCCCGCCCACACGCGAGGCGTTCGTGTGGTTCCGCGAGGAAGTGGAGAAGAGCTTCCGCACGCGACACAAGGTCGCCGACTACGCCACCCGGCTGGGCTACTCGGCCCGCACGCTCAACCGGCTCGCCCGCGAGAACACCGGCCTGTCCGCGAAACAGCTCGTCGACGAGCGCATCGTGCTCGAAGCCAGGCGTCTGCTGGCCCACGGGCGCGACCCGGTGGCCCGTATCGCCGCGGACCTCGGCTTCGACGACCCGTCCAACTTCTCCAAGTACTTCCAGCAGCGCACCGGTACGACCCCGGCCGCCTTCCGAGACCGCGTGCGGCCGCACGCCGGGCAGCGCTGACCGGAACAGCCCGGCCAAATCACTGATCGAGCCGGGCGCGGGCCCGTCGCCGAGTTCGTCGAGACGATTCCCCAGGGCGGCGACCCCGGCTGCCTGACCTACCGGTACTCCACCTGAGCGGTCACGAGTAGGTCCAGTGGCCGAGCCAGGACTCGCGCCACGCCACCGTCAGCTCGCCCACACCGTCCAGCTCGGACTGGTCGACGTGCGCCTTCCACGCCTCTTCCAGTGACGAGCACAACTTCGCCGCGGGCTGTTCGATGCCGCCCGAGGAGAACTGCTGCAGGACCGCCTTGGGCACGGCCAGCTTTGCTTTGCCCCGGACCACCGACTGCTCGGTGGCGCGGCAGATGAGGTATTCGACCGTGGCCAGGTCGGCCGCCGACGCCGTGGTGTCCGCCACGGGCACCTCGGGCGCGATCTGCGCCAGGGCCCGGTACAGGCAGTCCAGCGGCGCCGCGAGACCCCGGTGCTGGCGGGCGACCTCCCACGACACCCACACGGCCATGCAGTCGGGCATCTGGAAGGGGCGGTACGGGAACGCGGGGCCGGCGAACGTCTGGTAGTCGCTGGTCGGGTCCGGCGCGGCCGAGCTCGGCCCGTCGGGGTCGGGCGGCAGGCCGAGCCGCTTGAACAGCTCGCGCAGCAGCTTGTGCGGCCGGGCCGGCGTCGAGGACTCGCCGAGCAGCTTGCCCAGGATGCGGTTCAGCCGGTCCGCGGCCACGCCGTGGACCGACAGCTGCAGGTGGACGAACGCGACGTCCGACAGCGTCGTGCCCGCGCAGCCGACCACCCCCACCTGGGTGTAGCGCTGCAGGAAGGAGGCGATCGCGTGGGTGGAGCCGATGCGCGCCGGGCCGACGAAGGTCAGCGGCAGGATCGTGCCGATACGCTGGCGGGATCGGAGCTCTCCCCGGTACAGCGGCGAAAACTGGCCGTCGGCGTGGGAGACCTCGAACCAGTTCCCCTGGCGGTGGCCGGGCCGCGTGTCGGCGAGCCACAGGCTGTAGCCGTGCTTCTCGCACAGCTCGCGGAACCGGTCGGCCAGTTCGAACCGGGCGGCGGCGGACACGTCCCGCAGCGCGATCGCGAACCGGACCGCCAGCGACGCGCACGGTGGCGCGACCTCCTTGCGGGTGCGCAGGTCGTGGTTGCGGGTCTTGACGACCGTCGGCAGCTGCGCCGGGCACTGCAGCGACAACAGGGGCGCGTCGATGAGCGACGACGCGGCGTCGGAGATCTCCTTGACCAGGTCGCGGACGGCCAGGCCGTGCCACTCGAAGACTTCGCGTGCGCCCGGGTCGACCGCGATCAGGCCCTCGAAGGTCTGCGCCGACTCGTAGATGAACGTCGGGTTGGGCGAGGTCGTCTGCTGGAAGACCCAGCTGCCCACGTTCTTCTGGGGGCGCTCCGCCGGCTGCTGGCCGTCGACGCGCTCGACCACCTCGGTGCCGTCGAGGGGCTTGCGGGTGCGGGTGCCGATCACGACTCCGGCGCCGTTCGTGGCCGAACACAGCGTTTCCAGGAAGACCGCGCTGTCGGTGCCCGCGGACACGAGCTCGCGCAGGTAGCCGGGGCGGGCCGCCGCGTGGTGCACCTCGAAGTCCACTTTGGTCACCGGCTGCCGCGCGATTTCGAAGCCGGCCCGGGCCAGGTCGGCGACGTTTCGCACGGAGATCCGCTGGCTGCCCATCATCACCACCCGCCGGAAGAGTCGAACCGCACGTCGGCGTCCAGCGGCTCGCGGCGGTCCCAGGCGCCGGCGCCCGCCCAGCGCGGCGCCCCGATGCGCGACAGCGGGATCGCCGATTCGCGCCACGACGCCTGGCTCACCAGCACGAGCGCGGCCAGCACCGGCAGTGCCACCGCGATGGTGAGCGTGACCTGCACGATCTCGCCCCGGCTCTGCGTCGCGACAGCCGCGGCGAACCCGGCGACGCCCGCGATGCTCAGCAGGACCAGCGCCTGCGGAAGCGTGCCGAGGTAGCCGAGCACGGTCCGGCGTGGCGGCAGCGACAGACGGCTGTAGAGGAAGCCGGGCAACAGCAGCAGCATGGTGATCACGGACTGGCCGTCGCCGATGTGGCCGAGGGCTTCGGTGGCTTCCCGGCCGTACGGCCACGGACGGCCCACCAGCAGCCACCCGAGCACGAACGAGACCGTCGCGACGGCCAGCGCGTAGAACGTCACGTTGAGCGGGCCGGCCTTCGTGGAGTCCTTGAGCACGAGCGTCGCGCGCACCCGGATGTGGTCGCCGCGCGGGTCGGGACCGCCGGACCGGCGCCAGTACGCCCGCGCCTCGTCTTCGGCGATGCCGTTGACCAGGACGAGGTCCTGCCCGAACTCCCGGTCGGTCAGCTCGCGGGCGGCCTCGCGCAGGTTCGCGGCCGTGAACTGCGGGTGCCGCCGCAGGGAGTTGTCCAGCTCGCCCGAGTCCGTCCGCACGGCCTCGCCCGTCGTGGCCGCGGCGGTGAGCAGGTGGCAGGCCGGCAGGCTCCGCGGGGACAGCTCCACCCCGGACTGGCCGGCCTCCCAATTGCGTCGGCGCACCAGGTCCGCCAGCCGGCGCAGCACGGTCTGCGCCTGCAGTTCGAGGATCTTGTGCCGGGCGCCGTCGGCCTCCTGCACCGGGGCGGCGTCCTGCCGTTCGGCCAGCGACAGCAGGTCTTCGGCCAGGCCGTCCACCTGGTGCTGGTCGGCGTCGGTGGACAGGTACATCCGGGAGATCTCGGCCTCCGGCGCGGTCCGCGCCACCAGGTGGTAGGACTTCAGCGTGGCCGGGATCATGGTCTCGTAGGTCACGACATAGCCGCGGCGGCTGGCGGCCAGCCGCCGCCACTGCTCCTTCGCGACGGACCGGCGCGCGTCGACGTGCAGCGGGGTTTCGTAGCTGAGCCGGTGTTCCTCGACCGAGTCGTCCAGCGCCACCACGAGCATGTAGTCGCGGACGGCGACATTCAGCAGGTACGCGTATTCGACGAGCAGGTCGGAACAGCCGGAGAGCACGTCCAGAGCCAGCTCCCGGCACTGCCGGCCGTAGCCGGGCACCGTGCCGTCGGCCGGCGCCAGCCTGAACCTCTCTTCCGGGTGGTTCCGCTCGGTGAGCAGCGTCAGCAGCGCCTGCTGGATCAGCCAGCGCGGCTCGTGCACCTGGAAGAGGAAGGTGTTCAGCTCGTGCTTGGCGGTCTGCGCGTTCTCGTCGCCGGCGAGGATCCCCCGCAGCAGCCGGTAGAGCCCCGCGGCGACCAGCCGGGACGCCTCGTGCTGGGTGAGCCGCGGCAGTTTCTGGCCTGAGCTGTCGAAGACGTCGACGGGGGAGACGTCGCGGCGCGGCAGCCGGGCCAGCGGCACCCAGAGGGACCGGTGCCGCGCCGGCCGCGACGCGGCCCGCTCACCGTGTTCCCGCCCGATGAGGTCCTGCAGCTGCGCGGTGGCCTGACGCTGTCCCTCGTCGAGCAGCTTGAGACTGACGTCGACCTCGGTGCTGCGGCGCGCGGTCCCGTGCTCGACCACGGTCAGCCGCTCGGTCAGCCGGCGCACGTGGTTGAGCCGCAGCGAGGTGTCCAGCAGTGCCAGCCCGACCGCCGCGCCCTGCCGCGACAGCCGGGGCGGGGCGCCGGGAATGGGGATCGTCTCGATGGCGTGCCGGAGACTCTCGATGCCGTCCACCCGACCGAGCGTAGGAGGTCACGCGCCCGGAGTCAGGAAAACGCCGACATGCGCGGGAAAAACGGCGGCTGCGGGCCGGAATTGGGCCGAACGAGTGTACCGATCGGCCGGCGCCTGCTGTTCCGGCCAGGGGCAGCCGGTGCGACGTGCCTACCCGCTGCCGGCGGGGCGAGGGGCGACGAGGCGCGGTTCGTGCCATCCCGACGCGCCCCGTTCCCACCAACCATCCTCGTGTTCGACGTCGCACCGGTCGTCCGGGACATCGAACTGGCCGGCGGCGAGATCATCGAGGGGGCCGTCGGCCGGGCCCAACGGGGAACGGCTGGTGGCCAGGCATCCGGACGGTTCCGTCTTCGAATACATCGCCGTCCCGAACGCCTGAGGGCTTGGGGGTGGGGGAGAAACGCCCGAGGGCGGCACTTTCACGAGAAAGTGCCGCCCTCGGGGCCGATCAGATGGTGAGCGTCCAGGAGGTCAGGTAGCCGATGTCGATGGCGGCCACGTCCTTGATCTGGAGTTTCCACGCGCCGTTGGGGGCCTCGGCCGAGGCGTCGACGGTGTAGGTGGTGTCGATGTCGTCGGCCGAGTCGCTGTTGTTGCTCTTCAGCCGGTAGGAGGTGCCGTCCGGGGCGATCAGGTCGAGGACCAGGTCGCCGCGGTAGGTGTGGACGATGTGCACCTCGACCTTGGTCGCGGCCGAAGCGTTGCGCGCGCAGCCGTCGATGGTGTTGGTGCTGCTCACCGCGGCACCCGGGTAGTCCGGGATGTCGAGCCGCGTCGAATTGGTCACCGGCGGGCAGGCGGAGCTGTCGACGGTCAGCGCGTACTGCGCCGTGTGGTCGGTGGCGGTCCCGTCGGCGGTGATGGTGATCGGGCCGGTGCCTTCCGGGGTCGACGACGACGTCGCGATCGTCAGCGTCGAGCTGCCGCCCGCCTGGACGGTCGCCGGGCTGAACGTCGCGGTGGCGCCGTCGGGCAGGCCGGACGCGGACAGGGTGATCGCCTGGACCGTGCCCGAGGTGAGCTCGGTGTTCACCGTGACGGTGGTCGAGCCGCCCGGCCGGACGGTCCCGGCCGGCTGGCTCAGCGTGACCGCGTAGTCCGGGTCGCCGCCGCAGACCGGCTCGCCGGTGGCGGCGGTGACGGAGATGGCGTTCCACGCGGCCTTGGTCGCGTTGTACTCGACGCAGCTGCCCGGGAAGAGCGCGACCGCGGCTTCGAGAGTCGCCTTGCGGGCGGCCTTGTGATTCCACGACGAGGTCTTCTTCAGCAGGCCGTTGTAGAAGATCTGGCCGGCCTTCTGGACGCCGACACCGGTGACGGTCGAGCTGTTGCAGGTCGGGCTGGCCGGCTTGCCGCCGCCCGGGTTCGAGCCCTCGGCCAGCAGGTAGAACCAGTGGTTCTGCGGGCCGGCCGCCGCGTGCACCTCGGTGCTCGGGATCGACGAGGAGTAGCAGTTCGGGTCACCCGCCTTCGACGGGTCGTACATGTAGCGGATCGGGCCGTCGCCGACCAGGTTGACGCCCTCGCCGACCTCGTAGTCCGGCGTGTCCTTGGCGTTGTTCGCATACGCCTCGGTCAGCGCGCCGAAGATGTCACCGGTCGACTCGTTCATGCCGCCGTTCTCGTTGCCGGAACCGGCACCGCCCGGGGTGAACTGGAAGATGCCGTGCCCGAACTCGTGCCCGACGACATCCATCGAGGTGGCCTGGCGCTGGTTGTCCTGCGAATGCCCGAAGTGCGTCGACGAGCCGTTCCAGTACGCGTTGACGTCGGACAGGCCCACCGAAGCCGGGTAGCCGGTCCCGCTGCCGTTGATGCCGTTGCGGCCGAGCCACTCGGCGAGCATCTTCCACTCGGTCTGGACGCCGTACAGCGTGTCGACGCAGGCGGTTTCGAGGTCGGTACCGGAGCCGTTGCCCCAGGCATTGTCCGGTCCACTGTAGACGGAACCGCCCTCGCGGCCGCAGCTGATGCCCGTGCGGCCCGGGTCACGCAGGCTGTAGGTGGTGCCGGACTGCGTCGTGTCGATGGAGACGTTCCCGACGTAATAGCTGTTGCCGGCGCCGGCGAGGTTCGCCGTGGCGGGCTGCGCCTGGCCCTTCGCCCCGGAGGCGAAGACCTTGACGTCGTCCCGCTTGTCGAGGATCGCGCCGGTCGCCGCGTCGACGAACACGTGCAGGTTGCTCGGTGCCGTGGCGGTGCGCCCGGCGACGACGACCTCGTAGGCCAGCTTCGGGTTCGCCCCGGCCAGCACCACCTTTTCCGGCGTGCTCACACTGTCCACAGTGGGCAGTTGAGCGCGCGCGGTGGCCGCGGCCTTGGCCGCGTCGAGGGACGCCTGGGTCCCGACGGTGATGGCTGCGGTCTCGGCGGAGCTGGTGCCGCGCACGCGCCCGGCGCCGTCGGCGACGACGACCGCGTCCCCGCCCACGACTCGCAGGCCTTGGTAGGTGCGTTGGTAGGCGCCGTAGAAGAGGCCGGCGCCGCCGGCGGTCAGGCCGATGCGCTGGAACGATTCGGCCGGGCCGCGGCGCAGGGCGTCGAGACCGCTGGCGGCCGCCTGGTCGGCGGCGCGGGCGGCCACCGCTTCCGGGGCGGCGGGCTGTGCTGGGGACGCTGCGCTCGCCGGGGTCACCGGTAACGCGAGCGTCATGGCGAACCCGGCGGCGGCCGCCAAGCCCGTGCTGAACCCACGATGGGTCATCGAGGTCTTCCTTCCATGAAGGCAGAATCGAGGTCCGGTAAGAGGAAGAGGGAGACGTGTCCGGGGGTCGACGGGAGGTATGCGTCCGGACGCATCCGAGTAAAGGATCAGTGGATCAAGGCGTCAAGGCGCCGAACGGACCAACGGTACGTTAAGGATTATCGAATCAATTCGTGCATACCCCTTCACAGCAGGGGCTTTCCGCCGTACCCCCGGCCGGACCGACTTTCGTAGGTATTGTCGGCGACACCATCCGAACGCCGGACGATCTCGGCTTCCTCGCCCTGGCCGACGTGCTGATCAGACCTGCTGCCGGCACTCAGTCCGACAGCGGTCGCGAACAAGGACGTGTTCATCGTGATCTACGGCTGCACCACCGCGTCCGCGGCGGCGCCGGTTCTGAGCCACGAGCCAGCCGGGTCGCCGAGTTCGCCGAGCACGAAGTGCCTGGGCTGCGGATGCCCGGGCCCTCTTGGCGCGGCGGGCGGCGGAAGGGTGTAGCTCCGCGTGCCGTCTGACAACCTGATTGTCTGCCTTTTGCTTGCCGCACAACCCTGAATCGGCCGTATTTTTAGGCGGCGGGCGCCGGAGGGGCGGTCCAGTGGTGGTCGGGATTGTCGGGGTCGCGTACGCCGACCCGCAGGGGCGGTTTGCTGGTGAAGGTCATCCGGGTGTGCCTTGCGTTCGGTGTGACTTCGGCCTGCTGGCCGCGGTGTTCACGCGTGACTCGGAAGGTGCGCTGCGCGTGAGCCGGGCCCTCGGCGGGTGAGCTCGGCGTCGTAGCCGTAGATCCAGCTGTTGCGCACCCACGGCGCCGCAACACCTTCTCGTGTCGAACGTCCACTCGGGACGGTGAGACCGCGTTCGCTGCCGGCGGGACCATTTCCCGGTGGGCGCGGGCTTCCCGGGGGTGGGATCGACGGTCAGCGGAAGAGGCGGAAGAACCCGCGCACCTGTTCGACCAGCGAGTCCGGCTGCTCCAGCGCGGCGAAGTGGCCCCCTCGTGGCAGTTCCTCGAACCAGCGCAGGTCGGTGAACCGCAGCTCGGCCTCCCGGCGCGACGGGCGGGTGATGTCGCGCGGGTAGACCGACAGTCCGGACGGCGCGGTGACCTTGTCCCGGAAGTGGGCGAAACTCTCCCAGTACAGGCGCGCCGACGACGTGGCCGAGGCGGTGAACCAGTAGACCGAGATCTCGTCGAGGATCTTCTGCCGCGACACCGCGTCCTCAGGGTGGCCGTTGTGGTCCGTCCAGGCCCAGAACTTCTCGGCGATCCAGGCGGCCTGGGCCGCCGGGGAGTCGGTGAGGCCGTAGCCGAGCGTCTGCGGCCGGGTCGCCTGCTGCGCCGAGTACCCCCGGCCGGTGCGCTGGAACTCCTTTTCGGCTTCGAGGTTCGCCAGCTCCGCGAGTGTCGGGTCGTCGAACGTGCCCGCCGCCACGGACCCCAGGTTCAGGTGCACGGCGGCGACCCGCTCGGGCGCCACCTCGCCCAGCGCGCCGGACACCGCCGAACCCCAGTCACCACCCTGCGCGCCGTACCGGGGGTAACCCAGCGAAACCAGCAGCGTGTCCCAGGCGCGCGCGATGCGGGTGACGCCCCACCCGGTCGTGGACGGCTTGTCACTCCAGCCGTAGCCGGGCAGCGACGGCGCGACCACGTGGAACGCGTCCGCCGGGTCCCCGCCGTGCGCGCGCGGGTCGGTCAGCGGGCCGAGGACGTCCAGGAACTCGAGCACCGAACCCGGCCACCCGTGCGTGAGCACCAGCGGGAAAGCGGCCGGTTCCGGCGAGCGGACGTGCAGGAAGTGGATGCCGAGCCCGTCGACGGTGTCGCGGTACTGCGGGAACACGTTCAGCCGTTCGGCGAACCCGAAGTCGTAGTCCTCGGCCCAGCTGCGGCAGAGCTCCTGCGTGTAAGCGAGCGGGATTCCCTGTGACCAGTCGTCCACCGGCTCGGGCTCGGGCCACCGCGTCCGGCGCAACCGGTCACGCAGATCCGCGATCTCGGCTTCGGTGACGCTGACCTCGAACGGCTCGGCGGCCATGGCTTCCTTTCTCGGTGACGTTTTTGCCGGATCAGGTGCCGGGGCGCCGGGCAGGCTGACGATGAGCGCGCCCAGGGGGAGTGCTGCGAGCACGGCGAGGGCCACCGGCACCGGCACGATGCCGGACAGGCCCGCGGCCGGGCCGATCCGCCACCCAGGGCGTTCATGAAGTTGAGCAGGCTCTGTGCGGTGTCGCAGCGTCGGGGCGAATCCCGCCAGGGCGGAGCCCGCGGCCCTGCCGCGGACGAACGTCGGATCTGTCCGTCAGGTCGCGTTTCACGCTTGATCAGCACCTCCGGGTGATGTTCTTCCACGGTGGGCAGGCTGCGCCGCGATGCACCTCCGGGACTGCGTAGCCCTCGAGCAGTAGTTGAATCGTTTCATGGGGACGTAGTGACCAGACGATATGCGCTACGGGTGCGAGCGTCCAGGGCTCGAGCCGAATATCTGCCCCGCTCCTTCGCGGGAAAGAACGCCCTCCTGACGTGACTTCGGGCATCGCTCCTACCGCTTTGCTCCCCGGCGCCGCCTGGTCGACTTGCCCGGCAAGCCCAGGACGACCTCGCGGATCTCGATCGCGCCATCGGGCGCGTGCGTGCCGACGTTAACGAAACTGCAAATGCTGCGGGCCGATCGCGGAAGATCGGCCCGTCGCCCTTCCAGCGACGCGGATCTGCATCGGCTGTGTGAACGAGGTCATGCGCTGAGCTGATCGAGTGTCCTGTCCGGAGCCGGCTGGACAGGATCGACGCCGTTCCTTGTTTCCTCGCGACGGAGGTTGTACAAAGTCCCTCGGCTGATTGAAACGTTTTATGAAGTCAGGAGACGTTCATGCGCCGGTCGGGAACCTCGATGAAGAGGCGAACCGTTGTTGTCGCGCTCGCGCTCGCCGCGGCGTTCACGCCTTCAACCGCGACAGCGGAGCCCGCGCACGGCGGTCCGCTGCCGCCAACGGCGCTGCGAGCGGACGGCCAGGTGTCGAACGTCCTGGCCGCCAGTCCACGGCCGGCGTTCGCGTGGACGGTCAACGACACCGGGCGCGCGGAAACCCAGACGGCGTACGAGATCCGCGTCGACGGACCGCGGTCCCACTGGGACTCCGGGCGCGTGCCGTCGGGGAACTCGGTCGACGTCACCTACACCGGACCGGCATTGGACAGCGACCGCACCTACCAGTGGTCGGTGCGGACCTGGAACAGCCTGGGCCGGCCGTCGCCGTGGTCGGCGCCCGCGAAGTTCGACACCGGCCTGCTGCAGCCGGCCGACTGGTCTGCCTGGTGGCTGCAGGCCGACGACGGCGCGCTGGTCCGTGGCAGCTTCGACGTCACCAAGCCGGTCGCCCGCGCCCGGCTGTACCTCGGCGCGCAAGGCGTCGCCGAGCCGCACCTCAACGGCGCCCGCGTCCAGCCCGACCGGGTGCTCGACTCCGCGGTGACCGATTACGCCGCCCGGGTGCTCTACCGCGACCTCGACGTCACGAACCTGGTCAAGCCCGGCCGCAACGCGCTCGCGTTCATGGCCGGAAAGGGCCAGTACACCGGCCGCCCGGCGCTCGTCGCCCAGCTGAACGTCACCTACACCGACGGCTCGACCGCGCGCTTCGGCACCGGCCCCGACTGGAAGACCCACGCCGGCCCGGTCACCGGCGACGACTTCTACTACGGCGAGACCTACGACGCCCGCAGGGAGATCGCGGGCTGGGACACGGCCGGGTTCGACGCCGGCGCCTGGCCCGCCGCGCTCGCCGTGGCCCCGGCGTCGCACCGCCAGAGCCTGGCGCAGGGCAAGCCGGTCACCGCACTCGACACGACGACCTGCTGTGGCTGGTCCCCGGCGGCCGCGACCGACGGGATCGACGGCTCGAGTGACGCGTCGGAGGGCTACCACTCCGTCATCGAATCCCAATCCGACACTGTGAAGTGGGCGCAGGTCGACCTCGGCTCGGCGCAGCACCTCGGCTCGGTGACGCTGTTCCCGGCGCGGCCGACCAACGACCCCGCGGGTGACTTCGCCGGCGCCGGCTTCCCGGTGCGCTACCGGGTCCAGGTCAGCGACGATCCGGCGTTCGCCACCGCGACGACCGTCGCCGACCGCACGGACGCCGACCAGCCCAACCCGGGCACCGCGGCCGTCACCCTGCCCGCGAACGTCACCGGCCGCTACGTCCGGGTGACCGCGACGAAGCTCGCCTGCGTCGGCACCAGCTGCACCTTCCGGCTGGCCGAGATCGGCGTCTACGGCCCGAACCCGGCCGTGGTCGACAGCGGCATCACGCAGCTGCAGCCCGACATCACACCGCCGTCCCGGATCGTCGCGAACCACGACGCGGTCAAGGAAACCCGGCCCGCGCCGGGCGTGCGCGTCTACGACTTCGGCCAGAACCGCACCGGCCAGGCGACCCTGCGGGCCGCGCAGCCCGCCGGGACGACGGCGTCGCTGAAGAAGGGCGAGATCCTCGACTCCAGCGGCCGCGTCTCGACCGCGAACATCAGCTTCAACGGCTCCGAACCACCGCGACAGACCGACCACTACACCTTCAGCGGCACCGGCACCGAGACCTACCTGCCGCACTTCAACTATGCGGGCTTCCGCTACGCCGAGCTGACCGGCCTGCCCGACGACGCCGCCGTCACCGTGACCGTGCAGGAGATCCACACCGACGTCGCTTCGACGGGCGGGTTCGACACCTCGGACCCGGGGCTCGACAAGATCCAGGCCGCCGTCACGCAGACGCAGCTGAACAACCTCGAGTCGATCCAGATGGACTGCCCGACCCGGGAACGCCACGGCTGGCTCGGGGACGCCGCCGACTCCGACCAGGAGGCGATGGCCAACTTCGACATGCAGGCGTTCTACACGAAGTGGCTCGGCGACATGGTGACCAGCCGCAACGCCGACGGCAGCCTGCCCTCGGTCGCGCCGGTCAACGGCCGCACCGACTGGGCCACCGACCCCGCCTGGGGGACCGCCTACCCGCAGATCATCTGGGACTCCTACACCCAATACGGCACCACGCAGCTGCTCGCCACGCACTACGACCACGTCAAGGCGTGGGTCGACTACCTCGGCACGATCAGCGACGCCGACCACGTCGTCGTCAACCCGCCGACGTCCTGGGGCGACGACTGGCTCTCGACGGTCAGCACCCCGCACAGCTACTTCCAGACCGGCTTCGCCTACCTCGACGCGCACCTGCTCGCGAAGATGGCCGGAGTACTGGGCAAGCAGACCGACGCCACCAAGTACAACGCACTGGCGGCCCAGATCTCGGCCGGCTTCCTGAAGCGCTTCTACTCCGCCGACACCGGCGTCTTCGGTACCGGGACGCAACTGTCCTACGCCCTGCCGCTCGTGTTCGGGCTCGTCCCGGCCGGGCGCGAGCAGTCCACGGTGGACCGTCTCGTGGCTGACATCGCGGCGCACCAGAACCACGTCACGACCGGGTTCGTCGGCACCACCCTGGTGTTCCAGGCGCTCGGCAAGTACCAGCGCAACGACGTCGCCCTCGCCGTCGCGCAACGCACCGACTACCCGAGCTTCGGCTACATGGTGAACCAGGGGCCGGGAACGATCTGGGAGAAGTGGGACAACTCCTCGGCGCCGGACGGCACGTCGTCGAAGGACCACATCGGCCTCGGCGGCGCGATCGGGCAGTGGTTCCAGCAGCAGCTCGCCGGGATCCAGCCCGGCACCCCCGGCTGGCGCGAGTTCACGCTCGCCCCCGCCGTCGCCGGCAACCTCACCCACGTGACGGCGCAGCAGCAGACCGTGCGGGGGACCGTGGTGAGCTCTTGGCGGCGCGACGGCAGCACCCTCACCTACCACGCGACGATTCCGGTCGGCGCGAAGGCGACCATCCGGCTGCCGCTGCTGGGCGGCAAGCAGTCGTCGGTGCGCGAGAACGGCCGGACGATCTTCGCCGACGGCCACGCCGCCCAGCCCGACCCCGGCCTGACGGTCGGTCGCGCCGACGACGAGACGCTCACCCTGACCGCGGGTTCCGGCGACTACACGTTCACCGTGACGCCGTCGCGCACGCCGTTCACCCGGCTCGTGCTCACCACCGGCACGCCCGCCGCGATCACCGCGGGCGGCAGCGGTGACATCCCGGTGGTCGTCGAAGGCCGGTCCACAGTGGCCGGACAGGCGGCGCTCGGTGCGCAGGTTCCGTCGGGCTGGACGGCGACGGCGACCCAGATTCCTCTCACTCCGGCCATGTCCGAGACGCCGGCGAGTGTGCGGATCACCGTCCCGGCGGGAGTCAAGAGTGGCGTGTATCCGGTGACGCTGACGGTGCGGGCGCCTCGCGGGGGAGAGGCGAAGACGACCGTGAACGTGCCGGTGTTCGGCAGCTGGGCGAGCGGCACCACGGCCACGGCGTCGAGCGAGCACGCACCGAACGTCGTCAATGGCGCCACCCGCACGTACCTGGCGTCGAACGCGATCGACCACGACCTGGCGACGTTCTGGAACGACGACACCGACGGCCGGTACCCGGACACCCTGACCGTCACGGCACCGGCCGCGACCGCGCTGACCGGCGTCGGTTTCGCGTCCCATCCGGACGGTGTGCCGACCGACTTCACCGTGCAGACCTGGGACGGCGCGCACTGGGCCGACCAGGTTCACATCACGGGGAACACCGCCGTCTACCGGTGGATCCCGTTCCCGGCCCCGGTAACCACGACCCAGGTGCGGATCGCCGTCGCCGCCGCGCAGAACGGCTTCTCGAGGATCGCGGAGCTGACGCCCTGACGCGGGCGGGTCAGCCTTGGGCCGCGTCGATCAGGCGTGTTGTGCTCGGGTGCCGGCGATCAGCTCGAGCAGGTGCGCGTCCTGGGCCAGGTAGTGCCGGTCGGCGGGGTGTGCGGTAGCCGCGGACCAGGCTGCGAAGTAGGCGTCGGAGGCGGTGTCCGGTGCGTAGGTGCCGCCGGCCGCAGCGACAGCGGCGGCATGGGCGACAGCGCCGGATGCCGCGGCTGCGCGCGCGGCGGTGGCGGCCTGCTCCGCGATGTTCGCGGCGGCGAAGCCTTTCGCGACATTGTGGATTCCGGCGTACGCGGTCGTGAGGGCGGCCGCCGCGTCGATGGCGTCCGCGGCGACGTTGGCCGCGTGTGCGGCCCCCGCCGCGGCGGCCGTCCACGACGCCGCATCCCCGTGGGCTGCCTGGGATGCCGCCATTGCCGCGGCCGTGAGGCGTCCGGTGTCGGGACCGATGGCCGCATCGGCGACGACCGCGCCGGCGGCTTGGCGGCCTTCCAGGAGGTCGTCAGTCCCGAGCACGCCGTCGAGAAAGCCTTCCGTGGCTTGGATGCACTGGAGGATCCGAGCGTCCACCGGGTGTCGTTGCTCGAGGTAGGCGAAACTCCGCCTTGCGCAGCCGACGGCGAAGTGTCGCAGCACGTCGGGCGGGATCTCTTCGACGAGCCTCATCTCGCTCGCGGCGAACTTGGTTCCCTGATGGGAGGTTTCGCCTCTGGCTTCCGCTGCGAACCAGCGCTGTCCGTAGACGTTCCGGACGGAGTCCCGCGGGGTCGGCGATGCGTGCAGTCCGCGGGCGCAGCAGAGGATGGTCCCGCTCACCTCGTTCCATTCCCCGATGCGCCAGGACAGGCTGCCGTTCGCCGAGGTCAAATCGTCCCTGACGAACCGGTAGCACTCGATGATCGACACTGTTTCCTCCGGTGGGCCGCGCTCTCACCGTACAGCGTATCGCGAGTTCGTACACTGTATCGCCAGACCGCCGTGGCTTCGCTAGACTCACCCCGTGCCCGCACCGCGCCGCCCAGCCCAGCCTCGAAGCGAGCCACTCTGGGTTCGCGAGTCCAAGCCCGAGCCGAAGCCTCGGCCGCTGACCCGCGAGCGGATCGTCCGAGCGGCGATGGCCGTCGCCGATGACGAAGGCCTCGACGCCGTCTCCATCCGCCGGATCGCCGGCGAACTGCAGGCCCGCCCGATGAGCCTCTACTCCCACATCGGCAGCAAGGACGACCTGCTCGAGCTCATGCACGACGCCGCGGTCGAAGAAACGCTCATGGGCGATGTCCCCGCCGACTGGCGTGAGGCCTTGCGAATGCGCGCGCGGTACAACCGGGCCGCCGCCCTGCGCCACCCCTGGCTGCTGGCCACCCGGGACGCCGGATGCCCGATCGGCCCGGCCTCGCTCAAGCGCCTGGACGAATCCGCGGCCGCGGTCCGCGGGCTCGACGCCGGCAGTGCCGTGCGCCGGGCGCTCGTCCTCGCGGTCGACACCTTCACGTTCGGCCACGTGCAGGCCCAGCTGTCCGGGGGGATCCGCCGCCGGGCCGCGGACGCGGTGAACGCCGCACGCCGCAAGGTCACCACGGAGTACGTCCAGACCCGGATCGAGGCCGGCGAGCTTCCCCATCTCGCGGGCACCGGCGTCTCCGAGCTGCTGCACGACGACGATCCCGAGGCGAGCTTCGAACTCGGTCTCGGCTGGCTGCTGGCCGGGGCGGCCGCGTCGCTGTCCTGACCAGCCCAGAACGCTACGAGTCGCGCGACAAATATTCGGTCCAGCCGCGCGTGGCCCGCAGCAACTCTTCGTGGGAGGCGTCGTCGAAGGCGCGCAACTTCAGGAAGTGCTGCGTGATCGTCAGGCCGAGGATGCCGCTCACGGTGACCAGGGCGCGCAGGTGGGCGTCGTCACCCTCCAAAGACCGGGCGAGGTTGTCTACGCGTTCGTCGAGGTAGGACCGCATCGTGTCAGCGGCTTCGGGCACCGTGAGCATGGACCTGACGAGTGCGCTCGTCTCCGGGGGCAGTTCGCGCAGCCGCTTGGCGAGGACCTCCAGCAGGTGCTCGGCGGCGCTCGCGGAATCGTCGCTGGGCAGCTGGACGGCGGCGCTGAACAGGGCCGCCTTCGAGCCGTAGTGCTGCATCACCAGCGAGGCGTCCACGCCCGCCGCGCCGGCGATGCCCCGGATCGTCGCGCCCTCGAAGCCGCGGGTCGCGAACTCCTGCCGCGCGGCGTCGAGGATCCGCTGTGCGGTACGGGCGCGTTTGGCGTCGCGGGAGGTCTCGGTCATCGCTTCACTCTACAGTCGTTGAGCGATTCGTGTACCGTCTCGCTCAACGGCGGTTGAGTGAGCTGCCCGCAGCGGATCGGGGACCTCGGCGACGCCCGGATCGCCGCGATGGACGCCCAGGGACGCTGCCGACGGCGGACCCGGAGGCCGCCACCGCGGAGCTCGAACGCGCGGCCGAGACGCCGTTGAACGACTCGCGTTACGACGCATCACGGAAGGAACAGCAATGACTCTTCAAGGAAATGGCTCACCCACCCGCGCGGTCGTTCTCGGCGGCGGCGGCACCGTTGGCGTCGCTTGGCAGACGGGTCTGCTCGCCGGACTGCGTGAAGCCGGCGTCGACTTGGCGGAAGCACCGGCGATCGTGGGAACGTCGGCGGGATCCCTGGTCGGTGCGATGCTGGCCTGCGGCCGTGACGTCACCGACGCGCTCGCCATCTTGGCGGAGGTGGGGAAGAAGCTCGGCTTCGACAGCTTGGGCGCGGGCTCGCAAAGCTTCCTGGACGCATCGCGCCAAGCCGTCTTCGCCGCCGACCCGCGGCAAGCGCTGCGAGCGATCGGCTCTGCGGCACAGGAAGCGACGACCACGCTCACCGAAGACGACTACCTCGGCCTGCTCGGAACACTCGACGGTGTCGCCTGGCCCACCGGGTTCCGCTGCACGGCGATCGACACCGGCACCGGCGAGCTTGTCGTGTGGGGCGAAGAATCCGGTGTGCCGCTGCTGCACGCGGTTGCGGCCAGTTGTGTCGTACCGATGCTGTTCCCCGCTGTCACCATCAACGGACACCGCTACATGGACGGCGGAATCGTGAACCACCTGAACGCCGCGGCGGCGCCACCGAGCGACGTTCTCGTGGTCGTGTCCTGCCTGCCGATCGAGGCTCCGAGTGGCGCACCCGGCAGCGATCGATCCCCCTCGACGATCAAGGCGGACGCCGAAGTGGCCCAGTTGCGCGGAAAAACCCGGCTGGTGGCCGTCGACCCCGACTTCGGCGACCTCGAAGCGCCGGTGAAGATGATGGACCCGGAGACCGCCGGCCGGGCGTTCCACATCGGCAGGCGCCAGGCCGAACGCGAGGCGGCAGCAATCCGGGCCGTCTGGGACTTCTGATGGTCAGCGGGATCCATGACTCCGCCCGGCCGGCCGGCCTCCAGCCACGGTCACGGTTCGCGGGTGAGGGTGAAGTGTCCGACGCCCCTGGCTGCGGAGTGCACCTGCCAGCTGTCCGGCCCGGTCGCCGGCCCCGAGCCGTAGTGCAGCCGGTAAGCCGGTTTGCGCGGGGTGATCGAGCGGTCCAGCCAGTGGTAGTTCACCCGCAGCGCAAGGCTCATCAGCGGGCTCGCCGTCGCGATCCGCTGCTCGACCAGCTCCTTCGCGTGGCCGCGGTCGGAGAACTCGTCGATGATGGCGCACTCGCAGTAGTACGCGAGGGTGCCGATCTCCCCGGGACTGGCCACGCTCGCGCCGTCCAGCCGCGCGCCCAGTTCCGTGCCGACCCGCGCGTAGTCCTGCGCGCTGGCCCAGTTCCCGAAGATGACCGGCGAATTCCACGGGATGCCCTGGGCGGCGTCGACAGCCGCCGCGCTCAGCGCCAGCAGCCCGGTCAGCCCGAGCGCGAGCACCGGGGGAACGGTGCGCAGCGCCGTCCGCTCACGTGCCTGCCCGAACCACGCACCGAAGGCCGCGACGGCGAAACTGGCCAGCGTCGTCGTCGGAGCCACGTAGTACCAATGGAACGGGCCGACGCCGATGAACGAATAGGCGACGAAGTAGAGGACTCCGCCGGCACCCAGCGCCGCCACCGCGCCGAGCGCGGGGAACTCCGGCCGGCGCCGAGAGAACCGCGCCGCGGCCCACACGGCGAGCGCGACCACGCCGATCAGTGCCGGGATGAACGCCACCAGCACGGTCACCGGGTAAACGTTGTAGTACATCACCGGCCCGGTGCGGTAGGTCCACGGCGCGAACAGCCCCGCCTGTGTCTGCTTGATCGCCAGCGTGTCGGGCACGAACGAGCCGAAGGCGACCCAGCTGAAGACGAACCACGGCGCGGCCGTCAGCACCGCGAAACCGGCGGCCGGCAGCAGCCGCCGCCGGATCGCGGGCGCGCTGAGCGCGATCACCACCACGAACACGATGAGGTCGAGCCGGGTGAGGACGGCGAGCCCGGCGGTCACGCCGAACAGGATCGGTCGTCCTTCGAGCGCGAAGACCGTGAGGACCAGCAGGACAGCGGGGATCAAGAGGACTTCGAGGCCGATCGCGGACAGCACGAACGGGTTGAGCAGCACCAGCGCGACGCCGAGCGCCCCGGCCGCGGGCGGCAGCACCAGCTTCCGCCCGATGCGCTGCCAGGCCCAGCCGAGCGCACCGCCGCACAGGACCGTCAGGATCCCGAGCGCCACGACCGGGTGTGGGCTGCCCGCCGCTCGCGTCACCAGGGTCAGCGCGGCGAGGAGCAGGACGTTCAGCGGTGACGTCGCGGAGTTCGCGGGCGAGCCGGGGATGACGCCCCATTCGCCGTGCACGGCGAGGTTCTTCGCGTAGGCGAGCGTGATGTAGCCGTCGTCGGTGAGACTGCCGCGCACCACCAGGAAAAGCGCGGCGGCCAGCACCGCCCCGAAAACGAGCAGCCATCGTCCTCGCGCGTCGACCTGCTCCGCCTTCACTTCCAGAAGCACCTGTTCACCCCGCGGAAGCGCCACCGACGCCGGATCCTTCATCTGCCCGATCGACATGTCCCGGGGACCGTAATGACGATGGGTTACAGCAATGCTACGTCACGGTTATGTCTGCCTGCTCTGTGGAACATCACTTCGATGGTCGCATGGCCGGAGCGGGCTCGCAGTCCGGCGGATTCGACCCATCGGCGTTCATGACATACCTCGTTCTCGATGCTGGTGGTCTCGCCCGACAGGATCGTCTCATCGGAGTCGTCCACGAGTATCGAAATGCGACTTGACCTGCATGGACGTCGGTTCCCGGCACGCAGAACTTTCCGTGCCCGAGTCTGTCGCTTTGTTGCTGCTGCGGAAGCCGAGACGCTCGAACTACCCGAAGGAACGCCCGTGATCCGGCAGTTGCGCACGATCTACAGCGACCGGCAGCGGCCCGTCGAAGCCTCAGTAGGCGCCGGCCGAACTCCCCGACGGCTTCGAGCGCGACTTCCGCATCGTCGAAGGCATCGATTGACCGAGGTCCAGTCCTCGCGAAACGGGTTGGCGATGAGCTCGGACACGGTCGCTCCTTCTCCCGGGGCAGCCGGGCGGACGCTCGACGGATCGGCTGCACTCGTGGGATGAGCCGGTGTCACCGTCTACGTCGTGACACGGGTGAACACCTCGGCGGTGTTGGAGAGGCCGCCGACGAGGTAGCCGTTGACCGGCTGGACCCGGTATTGGTAGCGCGCGCCGGGCACGAGGCCGGCGCTGACCCAGGTGGGTCCGCCGACGGGCCACGGAAGCCTGGTGAAGGTGGTTTCCCCGGCGCTGACGTTGCGGACGTGGATGTAGTAGCCGGTCGCGTTCGCCGAGGGCGTCCAGGACAGGGTCGCTTCGCCGGCGCCGGACGCTTTGGCGGTCAGGTCGGTGACCGCCGTCGGCACCGGCGCGGTCACGGCGGCGGTGGCTACATTGGACAGTCCGCTTCGGAGGCGGCCGTTGGCCGCTTGGACCTGGAACTGGTACGTGGCGCCCGGGGTCAGCCCTTCGGCCGGCCAGGTCGGGCCGGACACCGGCCAGGGCAGCTGGGTGAACGTGGTTTCGCCGGCGGTGAGGTTCTTGCGGTAGACGTAGTAGCCGGTCGCACCGGGCGACAGCGTCCACGACAGTGTCGCGTTCCCGGCACCCGGGCTCGCCGAAAGGTTTGTGACAGCGTTCGGGGTCACCCCGGTGACCGCGACCGTGGCGACGTTGGACAGTCCGCCCCGGATGTCGCCGTCGGTCGCCTGCAGCTGGAACTGGTACGTCTCGCCCGGGGTCAGCAGCTCGGCGACCCAGGTCGGGCCGAGCACCGGCCAGGGCAGCTGGGTGAACGTGGTTTCGCCGGCGGTGAGGTTCTTGCGGTACACGTAGTAGCCGGTCGCGTTGGCCACCGGGGTCCACGACAGCGTGGCCTTCCCGTCACCCGGGCCGGCCGACAGGTCGGTCACCGCGTTCGGGGCCGGTCCGGCCGGGGTCACCGTGGCGGTGGTCGAAAACACGCCTTCGGCGGTTCCCTTGGTGGTCTGCAGCCGGAATTCGTAGGTGTGGCCGTTGGTCAGCAGCCCGGCGGTCCACATCGGACCCAGTACGGGAAAAGGCAGCCTGGTGAACGTGGTTTCCCCGGCGGTGACGTCCTTGGTGTGCACGTAGTAGCCGGTGGCGCCGGGCGAGAGCGGCCACGACAGATCGGCCTGCCCGTTGCCCGGTGTGGCGGTCAGCCGCGGTTCCACCTGCGGTCCGAGCGGGACGGGCGGATAGGGCCGCGGATACGGCGTTCCGACGGACAGGGTGCTCGCGAGGGAGTCGGCGAACGCCGCGGCGATCTTGACTTCGCCTTGCGCGTTCGGGTGCGCGCCGTCCCACAGATCGGCCTGCGGGACGATGTCCTGGCCGGTCTCCGCGACGGACACCTGGGAGTCCGCTGTGGACAGTTCGCCGGCCGTGCGCCGGAGCCGCGCGTTGAAGTCGGCCACGGTGGCGGCGAACCCGGCGTCGCTCTGCGTGCGCTGGCTGGGCAGCAGGGTGCCGAACACGAACTGCACGCCGGAATCGGCCTGACGGGCGCGGGCGACGAAGGTGCGCAGGCTCGCCTCGGTGCCCGCGGGATCGCTCAGGCCGAAGCCGAGGTCGTTGCCGCCGAGCAGGACCAGCAGGTAGTCCGGGTGGTAGGCGGCGACGTCGGCTCCGACGTGGGCGGCGGCACCCCCCATCGACTCGCCCCAGACGGCGTCGTGGCGCTGCGTGAACGCGGGATCGGCGTAGGTGTGGTTGTCGTTCGAGGTGTTCGCCACGTTGTCGAACAGGTCGTCACGCGGGCCGACGAGGGACAGTTGGGCGCCGGCGGCGGTTTCGTGCTTGTCGAACCGGTAGCGCCAGGTGAAGTCGCCCGCGCTGCCCTGGCTGGTCGAGTCCCCGACCACCATCACCTCGGACGGCACCGACACCCGCACCGGCGCCGAACCGGCGCTCGCACCCCGGCGGTTGACCGACCTGACGACAACGGTCGAAGGGAGTTCCCGGTCCCGCAGAGTCAGCGACGCGGGCCCGCCGTGGTCGATCACCGCGAGCAGCCGGCCGTCCGGGGTGACGACTTCGTAGCCTTCGGCGGGCGGTGGGCCGGCCGCGGGCGGCTGCCAGGTCACCGTGGCCGACTCCCGGTCCGCCGCGGCGGACCACGTGACGGAAGCCGGCGGATCGGGGACCCCGGTGTACACACCTGGGCTGCCCACGTGCACCGACGTCGTCGTGACCGCGGATTGTCCCGCGTCGTTGGTGACCTTGAGCCCGACGACGTGGTCGCCGGCGGTGGCGAACGAGGTCTCCAGGACGTTGCCGTCGGTGGTGGTCGCGTACCGGCCGGAACCGTCGAGGTCCCACGCGTGGCTCAGCGGCCGGCCGGCGGGGTCGGACGATTCCGCGGCGGAGACGAGGAACGGAACTCCGGGAACGGCACCGCCGACCGGGGTGATCGCGGCCTCGGGCCCGGAGGACGGCGGTGCCGTACGGACCCGGGCGGCGAAGAACCCGGCTGCGTCGGCCGGGTAGGTGTCCTGGCCGGGGCCATCTCCGACATTCGGGTAGTTGCTGTGCTGCTCGAGCGAGAACGTCTTGGCCGACGGGGCCGGCGGAGACCACCGCAGGAAGCCCTGGCAGACGGGATCCAGCGCGTGGCAGTACGACCGGACCTTGTCCCTCGGCCCCGGGAATTCCTCCGGCGGCGCATCGTTGCGCCGGTCGGTCAGCAGGCCGTCGCGGCTTCGGTCGAGGTTGCCGAGGCTGGTCCGCGCCCGGCCGTTCAGCACCGGGTCACCGAACAACGCGACCCCGAGCACCCGGTCGCGCTGCGCCGCGGTCAAGCTCCGGTAGACGGTCCCGGTCACCTGAGCGCCCTGGTCGTAACCGGACAGCACCAGCCGGGTGACCGCCCCGCAGGGGCCGCCGATCGTGGCCGCTATCTTCGCTCTGAGGTTGTTCTGTCCCTTGGTCACCGAATCCCGGTAGCGGTTCAACCTGCCGTTACCGAACGCCGACCCCGTACCGATCGTGGTGGCCCAGGCGCTCCAACCGCCCGTCACCGGCGCGGCCGGGTACTGCTCGGCGGTCTCCCCGGGGGTGTCCGCGTTGCCGTTGCCCCAGAGCCGCACTGTCAATCCCGCGGCTTCTACGGCCGGCTTGAAACGCCCGAAGAAGTTCCCGACGGTCGGGCCGGCACCGCCGCCGTCGGTGGCGTCCTCACCGGACCCCCGCGAACCGAGGATCAGGATGTCCGGACAAGTTTCGTCAGCGTGCGCCGCGCCGTGCGGAAACGCGACGGAGGCGAGGGCGACCGTCACGATGACGCACAGAATTCCCCAGCTCCGCATTGCTGCCCCCCAGTAGAACTTCGTCAGGCGAATCTAGAACACGGTCCGCAGCCTGGCCATCCGCTGATCGGTCCTACGGCGGGCGATGCGGAAACGGCCTCCTCGCTGCGGCGGTTATTACCCATCACGGCGGAGTCCCGTTGGGCAGGCCGGTGTCGCGGTGAGCTCTACCCGAGTGGACCGGTCCGGTGGCGGCTCGCCCTGGGCCCAGCCGGGGCCGGCTCAGACGAGGCCCCGGGTCGCCGGCGTGGGCGGCCGCCTGGGTGCGGTCGCGCAGGCACAGCACCCGCGACAGCCCCGGCTGCTGCCGGTGTAGTGCACAAATTCGCGGGTGCGACATTCGGCCCAGGCGATCGACTGTCACCGGGGCAGACGCTGTCGATTCGGCGCCACTTCGTCCGGCCGGGCACCCTTCAGTATCCCGATCGGGCAGGAAGATTCGGCGGTAGCGGGGAAGCGAAGGGCACCGTGTCGGGATCTCCCGCTGTACGGATTTGCCCCGATCGGCGGTGGGGCCGGCCGGGAGCCGCCTCCCCTGGGCGGTGAGTCGGGTCAGTGACGAACAGTGGCATGATGGTTGTCTGGCCAATGGTCGCGACAATGCCGGCCACCCAGGCCGGGAAAGACCCCGGCAGAAGCGGCCAGGGTCGCCTCGCTGGAACGTGAGGTCGGCCGCCTACCCCGACGACGAACTCGATGGCGTTGTGTACCACCGGTCGTACTGACGTGTCCTGGCCGACAGGCCTATCCCCGGCAGAGCCAATGCGCTGTCACGGGGGTAATCGGGATCGGCGGAATGAGCATCTCCTCGCGCAACTGCGGCCACTTGCCTCCGCTCCTCGGCATGACGAACGTTCGCGCGGCCATGAGAAGGGGTCACCATTATGTGGATCCGCGCCCCCATTCTCGTCCCCGGAGCCCGGGAAGAAGTTACTATGGCGCGCTGGGGTAGGCCGCCTTCGAGAAGGATTCGCTGATGGAGCCATCCCACACCCGGGTCCTGGTCGAGGCGGCCTACGCTGCCGGAGCCCATGACCGACGCGAGGCCGCGATGACGGTGCTGAGGCTGCTCGAGCCGGTGACCCATCACGACGCCGGCGCCTTCATGGTCTGGGATCCGGTGGCTCGAGCGCACCGAGCGCTGGCCGCGGTCACCTACGGTGACGAAACGGTCGTTGCGCTGGGTGACCGCTATGCGACGAGCGCCGAAAACCGGCTGGTCCGGGAGCGGCGCCTGCCGATGCGGATCGACGACGTGCCGGGCGACTACCGGCAGTCCCCGATGTACCAAGAGGTGCTCAGGCCGGGTGGCTTCGAGGACGGCATGACCGCTTGCCTCTTCTCCGGCTGCGGCGCGTACACGGGCATGCTGCACTTCTCCGCGGCGGCGCGCGGCTCGTTCCGCGACGACGCGGCCGAACTCCTCGAGGCCCTGGCACCCGCGCTGGCCCGGATGTGCGACGTGGCTCGACGGCAACCCTCCGGTTGCGCCATCCCTCCGGGCGCGAACGCCACCCTGATCGACCGCAACGGCCGTGCCTGGGCCGTCGAGTCGTGCGCCCCGGCGCTCGCGCCCACGCAGCCCGGCTTCGCCGCCTTCCTGCGTCGCTTCCTGGCCTCGACGCAGGTCGCCGCCACCGGGATGCAGGCGTCGAGCGAAGGCTGGCTCGCGCTGCAGGTCCTGAAGGTGGCCGATCCGCTGGGACGGCCGGAGCCGGCGGTACTGGTGCAGGAGCTTCCCACGGCCGGTCTGCCGCACTCCCTTTCGCCGCGCGAGTACGACATCCTGAACGGGATGGCGGCGGGGTTCTCGAACCAGCAGCTGGCTGCGCAGCGCGACGTCTCCTTGCGCACGGTGACCACGCATGTGGAGCGGATCCTGCACAAGATGGGACAGCCTTCGCGAGCCGGTGCGGTGGCGTCGGCGCTGCGCGACGGGGTCCTGCGCCTGGACCGCTGACGGCCTTGTCGGTAGTAATGCGTATTGAGCCGAAAGGTTGCCGAGCGTCATATTCGAGGTGAAGACCAGCCCACGTTGAAGGTGGCTCCCACCCGCCGACCGGGCTCGTTCATCCCTCAGGAGGCCCGGCCATGAACGCTCCAGAATCTCCGCAAACCGCGCCGGAAAGAGCCGGCGGCGCGGAGGACGACCGCGGCCGCCTGCACGAACTCGGTTACGAGCAGGAGCTCGCCCGCACGCTCAGCCTGGCCGACGTCGTCATCTACGGCCTGATCTACATGGTGCCGCTCGCCCCCGTCGCGGTGTTCGGCATCGTCTACAACATGTCCGCCGGCGCCGTCGCCGCGGTCTACCTGGTGGCCGCGATCGCGATGTTGTTCAGTGCCGTCAGCTACAAGGAGATGGCGGTCCGGTTCCCGGTCGCCGGCTCGGTCTACAGCTACGTGCGGATGGGTGGCAACCGCTTCCTCGGGTTCGTCTCGGGGTGGGCCATCCTGCTCGACTACCTGCTGCTGCCCGCACTGCTGTGTGTCTTCGCGGCCAGTGCGATGACCGGTGTGGTCCCCGAGGTGCCCGCCTGGATCTGGGTGGTGATCTTCGTCGTCGCGACCGCGCTGATCAACATCATGGGCATCAGCGTCACCGCGGCGATGAACAAGATCTTTCTCTACATCCAGCTGGCCGTGCTGGCCGTGTTCCTGGTCTGGGCAGCCGTTCTCCTCGTCGAGGGCCGGGCCCACCTGTCGCTCACCCCGTTCGTTCCCGCCGGCGGCGGCTCCTGGTCCCTGGTCCTCGGTGCGGTCCCCGTCGCCGCGCTGAGCTACATCGGCTTCGACGCGATCTCGACACTGAACGAAGAGGCCGAAGGCGGCGGCAAGACCGTCTCCAAGGCGACCATGATCGTCCTCTACCAGGTGGCCGCGCTGTTCGTCGTGCAGGTTTTCGTGGCGGGCATCCTGGTCCCGAGCGGGACGACGTTCGCCGACGGCGACCTGGTCAACAACGCCTTCTACAACGTGGTGGGCACGGCCATGGCCGGCTGGTTCAAGACGGTCCTCCTGCTGACCGCCGCCTTGATCGCGATCTTCGCCAACACCATCGCCTCCAACGCCACCTCGGCCCGCCTGGTCTTCAGCATGGCCCGTGACGGGCAGCTGCCGAAGTTCCTGTCGCGGGTCAGCGCCCGGCACCAGGTCCCGGTCAACGCGATGATCTTCATCGCGCTTCTGTCGGTGGGAGTCGGCATCCTCGGCGTGGAGCAGTCGGGACTGCTGACCACCCTGGTGACCTTCGGCGCCATCACCGCCTACATCCTCCTGCACGTCAGCGTCTTCACCCACTTCGTCATCCGAGGCCGCAGCCGCCGCTTCTTCGTCCACTGGGTCTCCCCGGTCCTCGGCGCCGCGCTCCTGCTGGTCGCGCTGTGGAACGCGGACCCCAACGCCAAGATCGTCGGCTCGTGCTGGCTCGTCATCGGCCTCGGCGTGGCGGCGTACTTCAAGTTCACCGGCCGCTCGCTCGGCAGCTCCGACGCCTGACCGCACCCGAGAAAGGCACCCTGATGCGCACCAGTGCAGATCGCTCGGCCGAGCTGCTCGAAGTGTTCCGCCTGCGCAGCGAAGAACGCCTGCGCAAGGAATGCACCGGCGAGGTCGCCACCGCGCACGAAGCTGCTCCGCTGGGACCGCACGACGACCGCACCCAGCGCGTGCTGCGGGCGCTGCGCAGCCTGCCCACCGCGGGCAAGCACATCATCTTCTCCGAAGGTCCCGACGGCCCCTGGCGCGTGGCGAAGATCGTCCTGAGCATGCCGGGCAACCTGCTCCTGACGCAGCAGTCCTTTGCGGACTACGAAGACGCCATGCGGTCCATCTTCACCGCGCGTGTCGCCGAACTCCTGCAGAACTAGAAAGGAACGACGAGGGCCATGGCACTCTCGAGCGGCCGCACGACGACCCAGAACGTCTTCGGCTACACCGATCGCTTCTCCGCCCGTCCCGGCGAGGAACTTTCGTTCCACATCAGCTGTGAAGGCCCCGCGACCTACGACGCCGCCCTGGTGCGCCTGCGGCACGGCTACGACGGGCAGGCGGGCCCGGGCTTCCTGGAAGCCGAGGTCCCCTCCACCATCGACGGGACGTACCCGGGGCAGTACCACGCGTGCCAGCCCGGCTCCTACGTCGAAGTCCCCGACCCGAACGGCCTGCTGGCGAACCCCGGCGCACTGGTGATCAGCGCCGCCGTCTTCCCGACCCTGCCGCGCGACAACCGATCCGGGAACCTGGGCGCCTACCGGGTCAGCCAGAGCTCGGTCGGCTTCACCGGCGAACGCCAGGCCGTCATGGGCACCTGGGACGCGGCGACCATGACCGGCTGGGCCCTGCTGCTCGACGACGGCAAACCGTCCTTCGTGTGGAGCGAGGGCGGCCGGCAACAGACCCTCACCCTGGAACAGGAGCTGACGGGCCACCAGTGGTACCGGATCGACGTCGAGTTGCCCCGGTCGGCGGGGCGGATCACCCTGCGGCAGAGCCCGCTGGGCCACTGCGCGGACCGGGTGGCACCGGCCGCCGCGGCCGCCGTACCCGAGCAGGCGAGTGCGCCCGCCTCGGCGGTCTGGACGGCATCTTCGATGCCGTTCCGGATCGGCGCGCTGGCTCGCCGGGACGGTGACCGGTTGCTCGCGGCGACCGCGTTCAACGGGAAGATCGGCGGCCTCCGCGTCGAACGCGCCACCGGCGACGCGCGCGAGCCGGTGGCTGCCTGGCACTTCGGCCGCAGCCGGCGCCCCGACGGGCTGCTGCTGTGGGACGTGGTCGACGAGGGGCCACACGGGCTGCACGGCAACTGTGTCAACGCGCCCGTCCGGGGCGTCACCGGCCCCGCGTTCCGAGGTGTCGTGGAGGACTTCCGGCTCGAGCCCGACGAGTTCGACGCCATCCACTTCCACGACGACGACATCGCCGACGCCCAGTGGCCCGCGGCGTTCACCTTCGAGGTGCCCGAGGACCTGCCCAGCGGCGTCTACGCGGTGCGGCTGCGGGCCGACGGCATCGAGCAGCACGTGCCCTTCCTCGTCGGGCCGGGCCGGCGGCGCAAGGACATCGCCGTCTTGTTCCCCACGGCCACCTACCTGGCTTACGCCAACGACCGGATCGCCTTCGAGGCGGACGGGATGGAGATGCTCCTCGGGCACACGCCCATCGTCCACAAGGAAGACCTGGTCCTGCAGGACCACCCCGAGTTCGGCCGCTCCCTGTACGAAATCCACAACGACGGCTCCGGCGTCGTGTTCGGCAGCGTCCGCCGCCCGCTGATCAGCCTCCAGCCGCGGTACCGGGCCTCGTTCATGAGCGAAGGCCCCTGGGGCCTGCCCGCCGACCTGTCCCTCGTGCACTGGCTGGAGACCGCGGAGTGCGAGTTCGACGCCCTCACCGACGAGGACCTCGACCGGGAAGGTTATGACCTGCTGCGCGACTACCGCGTCGTGATCACCGGGAGCCACCCCGAATACGTCACGCGCCGCGAGCTCGACGCTCTCGAGGAGTTCACCGCCCATGACGGCCGGCTGATGTACTTGGGCGGCAACGGGTTCTTCGCGACGGTCTCCTACGACCCCGGCGCGCCGCACCTGATGGAGCTGCGCCGCGCCGACGGCGGTACCCGTCCCCACCAGTCGCCCTTCGCCGAGCGCCGCCACACCACTTCGGGCGAGGCCGGCGGCCTGTGGCGCAACAAGGGCAAGGCCCCGCAGCGCCTGGTCGGGGTCGGGATGGCGGCTCAGGGCTTCGACCGCTGCACCCACTACGAGCGCCTCGCCGACAGCCGGGATCCACGGGCGGCCTTCATCTTCGAAGGCGTCGGGGAGAACGAGCTCCTGGGCGGCTTCGGCATCATCGGCGGCGGCGCGGCCGGCTCGGAGATCGACTGCTGGAACCCGGCGCTCGGCTCCCCGCCCGGAACCCTCGTCCTGGCCACCTCCGGGCCCTTCTCCGACAACTACCTGCTGGTGACCGAGGAAATCTTCGAGATGCTTCCCGGGATGGGCGGAACCGAGCAGCCGGCGGTCCGCTCGGACATCGTCTACTGCGCGCTGGAAGGCGGTGGCGGATTCTTCTCGGTCGGGTCCATCGCCTGGACCGGGTCGTTGTCCCACAACGGGTACGACAACAATATCGCGACGATCACCGGCAACGTGCTGCGCCGTTTCCGCGACGAGAAGCCTCTGGAGATCCAGTGACCACCGTTCTGCGTACCCTGCGAAACCACATCGGCGGGGAGTCGCTCGACGCCGCCGACGGGCGGACGATCGAGATCGTCGACCCGGTGACGGGTGAGCCCTACGCGACATCGCCGCTGTCCGGCCCGGCCGACGTCGACGCGGCCATGGGCGCGGCCGCGGCCGCGTTCCCGGCGTGGCGCGACACGACCCCGGCCGAGCGACAGCGCCTGCTGCTGAAGATCGCAGACGCCTTCGAGGCCAGGGCCGGGGAGCTCGTCGCCGTCGAGTCCGAAAACACCGGCAAGCCGCTCGGGCTGACGGCGAGCGAGGAGGTGCCGCCGATGGTCGACCAGATCCGCTTCTTCGCCGGCGCCGCGCGCCTGCTGGAGGGCCGCTCGGCCGGTGAGTACCTGGCGGGTATGACCTCCATCGTCCGGCGTGAGCCCGTCGGGGTCTGCGCGCAGGTCGCACCGTGGAACTACCCGATGCTGATGGCGGTCTGGAAGTTCGCCCCGGCGCTGGCCGCGGGGAACACCGTGGTCTTGAAGCCGTCGGACACCACCCCGGCCTCCACGCTGCTGATGGCCGAGATCGCCGGGTCGATCCTGCCCGAGGGCGTTTTCAACGTCGTCTGCGGTGACCGCGACACCGGCCGCCTGATGGTCGAACACCCCACCCCGGCGATGGCCTCCATCACCGGCTCCGTGCGAGCCGGTAGGCAGGTCGCCGAGTCCGCGGCCAGGGACGTCAAGCGCGTCCACCTGGAACTGGGCGGCAAGGCGCCGGTCATCGTCTTCTCCGACGCCGACCTCGCCCAGGCCGTCGAGGGCATCTCGATGGCCGGCTTCTTCAACGCCGGTCAGGACTGTACGGCCGCTACCCGGGTTCTCGTCCAGGAATCGGTCCACGACGAGTTCGTCACGGCGCTGGCGAGGGCCGCCACCGCCACGAAGACCGGCCTTCCCGACGACCCGGACGTGCTGTACGGACCGCTCAACAACGCCGGCCGGCTCACGCAAGTCTCCGGCTTCATCGAACGCCTGCCCGCCCACGCCAAGATCGAAGCAGGCGGCCACCGCGTCGGCGACGAAGGCTACTTCTACGCCCCCACCGTCGTTTCCGGCCTCGAACAGGACGACGAAATCATCCAGCACGAGGTGTTCGGCCCGGTCATCACCGTCCAGCCCTTCCGCGACGAGGCACAGGCATTGGACTACGCCAACGACGTCGACTACGCCCTGGCCTCGTCGGTGTGGACCAAGGACCACGCCCGCGCGATGCGCATGTCCAAGCGGCTCGATTTCGGCTGCGTGTGGATCAACACCCACCTCCCGCTGGTCGCCGAGATGCCCCACGGCGGCTTCAAGCAGTCCGGCTACGGCAAGGATCTGTCCGCGTACGGCTTCGAGGACTACACCCGCATCAAACACGTCATGACGTCATGGGACGTGTGACGCTCACGGGCCTGTTCCCGACCAACGCCACCGATCGGGGCGCGCATCGTGGAGGTCCTCGCCACAGATCCGAGCACGACCGTCATGAACCGCTTCGTGGAGTTCATCAACACAGCCGATGAGGACCTCGCTTGCGAGGTCATTTCACCGGATGCGGTGATCCACGCGCCCGGTCATCCGCAACCGCTGCGAGGGCCCGCCGGGTACATGGAAGTCATCGGGATGATGCGCGGTGCCTTCCCGGACGTCGCATGGACGCTGGAGGAGATGGTCACCGAGGGGGACACGGTGGCTGCGCGGTTCACCATGCGAGGCACCCACGACGGGGAATTCTTGGGGATCCCGGCGAGCGGCAACAAAATCTCGGTGCAGGCCATGAACTTCTGCAGCAGAATAGAGACGGGCGCGGGTTCGGCTCCGATAGCGGCAGCGCCGCCCGGTCCTCGGCATTCAGCAGCCACGACAGTGGCCTGCTAGCCGCCGCTGGCCGACGTCTCCGGCGTCGCAACCAACGACGGGGCACAGATCATCCAGTGGACCGCCGACGGCGGGGCACCCAGTTGCGGCTTTGAAAGTTTCACGGGATTGCGCTCTTCTTTCGGCGCAATCCCTAGACATGTTTGACACCGCGAGCCGACGCCGCTTATCGTTCTGTCGAACCGGTTCGAACACGATTGCTTGCCGACCGATGCCCTGCTCCGCGGGGCATGGAGCCGGTAGACGAGTCCATAGTGGACCTTTTCATTTTGACGGCCCCGGCGGTAGTGACGATGGGTCCGATGATCGGTGTATCCCCGTAGACGCGACACCCGCGAAAGGGATTTCTTGATGCGTCAGAACAGCCCTCGCACGCTATCCCGGCGCTTCGCCCGCGCAGCGCTGGCCGGCGCCACCCTCCTCGCGATCATCGACACGGGACAACCCGCCGCCGCAGGACAGCCGGCCGTCGCACCACAGCCGGCCCCCGCGGCCGCAGCTGCCGGCGCCGCCGCGATCGCCTCGGTCGACCTGGCCGGGACGTGGAGTTTCACGCCGGCGGGGCGGGGGACGACCTCGATCACCGTGCCCGGCGGCGGCTGGTACAAGCAGGGCTTCACCGACGTGAACGAGGCGGTGTACTCGCGCAGCATCACCGTGCCCGACTCGGGTCAGCCGCAGTCGGCGTGGATCGAGTTCGGGGCGGTCAACCACCAGGCGACGCTGTCGGTCGACGGCCGGGTGGTGGCGACGCAGACCACGGCGTTCACGCCGTCGAATTTCGACATCACCGCCTACGCGGCCCCCGGCAGCACCCACACGATCAGCGTCGCCGTAAAGGGTCGCGGCGCGTTGAAGGCAGCCAACGGCCGGTACCTGGTGCCCGACGCCGCCGAGTGGTCCGAGGCGGTCCCCCAGGGGATCTACCGTTCGGCGTTCCTGCGGACGTACCCGGCGGTGTCCGTCAGCGACACCTTCGTGCGTACGTCGGTGGCGAACAAGACGTTGAGCTACGACGTGTCGGTGCGTAACACGTCGGGCAGTTCCCGGTCGGTGACGTTGACCGGGTCGCTGTCGTCCGACAACGGAACGGCGTTCAGCTACCCGGAACTGCCCAGCCGTACGGTCACCGTGGCAGCCCACTCGACCGCGACCGTGACCGTCGGACCGGTCGCGTGGAACCTCGACAGCACCTCGTACTGGTGGCCCAACGTGCCGTACCGGCCGGGGTACCAGGCGCAGCTGCACCGGCTGGCGGTGCGTGCCGTCATCGATGACGGGCACACCAGCGACGCCACGTACCGGTTCGGGTTCCGGGAGGCCACCCAGAACGGTGACTACTACTACCTCAACGGCGTGCGCGTGAACTTCCGCGGCGACAACCTGCAGGGTGCCGACTACGACCGGATCAACAACGGCGGCAAGGGCGACGCCTACGACACCCTGCCCGGCTTCCTGCCCCCTTCGTCGAACAACGGCGGCTGGCCGCAGACGGTGGACAACTACCAGCGCCTCAACTACAACGTGATACGCGTCCACCAGGAGCCCGCAAGCCCGTACATGTTGGATGTTGCCGACGAGATGGGCCTGATGGTCATCGACGAGGTCGCGATTCGCGGCTCCCAGTCCGGGCAGGATTGGATCGCCGGGCACGACAACATGGTCAACCACGCCCGTGCGCTGGTCCTGCGCGACCGCAACCACCCCGCGGTCATCCGCTGGAGCCAGAACAACGAGCCGAACCAGAGCGGCCAGGATTCCGAACAGTTCGAGAAGGACCTGTACGCGGCGATGAACGGCGCCGACGGCACCCGGCCGGTCATTGCCGAGCTGGGCGTCGGCGCGAATGTCAACAGTTACCCCGGGATGACGTACCCCAACTTCGCGGTGATCTCGCACTACATCGACGGCTTCGGCAGGTACGGGGAGGGCGTGGTCACCGCGAACGGGCGGCCCGACGGCGAGGGCGAGTTCATCTGGCCGGCGTGCAACACCAAGCAGGGCTTCGAGTGGTTCGCCACGGCAACCCTGGCCAAGCGCGGCAAGAACGCCACGGACCTGCGTCCGTACACGCTGCTGTCCGCCTGGGCCAGTGTCGTGCCCGGAGTGCGGACCACCGACTTCACCCCGGAGGAGGGCGGCCACCCCATCTACGGCGCGGACAACCTCCCGGCCCCCTGGAGCAACCCGCAGATCCAGCGCGTGCAGGCGGCGTACAACCCGGTGGCCGCGGTCGACCTCCCGTACTGGTCCGCCTCCGGCGCCTCGGACTCGAACGGCACGTTCCCCCTGCCGCAGGCCGTGCCCAGCTACGCCCGGAACGCCACGGTCACCCGCAACATCACCGTCTTCAACGACGACTTCGCCGACACCTCGGTGGGCTTCACCTGGACGGCGCGGCTCGACGCACCGGACGGCGCGGTCGTCGCGTCCGGAAACACGACCCTGACCGTCCCGCTCGGCTCGCGGGTCACCCAGCCGGTGTCCTTCACCACCCCGGCCACCGGCAACCGCGTGTACCTGCAGCTGTCGACCACGAAGTCCGGTAGCCCCGTCTTCACCGACGCGGTGGAGTACTTCACCCTCGCCGGAGGCGGCGGAGACGGACCCGCACCGGGCACCTACCGCATCGTCAACCGCAACAGCGGCAAGCCGCTCGCTGTCGCGGGCAACTCCACCGCGGACGGTGCCAAGGTGGTCCAGCAGAGCGGCACCGCCACCTGGACCATCGCCACGACCTCCGACGGCTCCTACACCCTCCAGTACGTCCCGAGCGGAAAGGTGCTCGACGTCAACGCCAACAGCAGCACGGCCGGGCTGCAACTGCAGCAGTGGACGGCCAACGGCGGCACCAACCAGATGTGGTACCTGCGGTCCACCGGCAACGGCTACTACACCATCGTCAGCCACGACAGCGGACTGGTGGCGGACGTCAACGGTGCGGCGACGAGCGACGGGGCGCAGGTCGTGCAGTGGGCCGCCAACGGCGGGGCCAACCAGCAGTGGCAACTGAACCGGGCCTGACCGGACGACCGGTTCTCGCCCGCTGCCAACTCCGAACGTCGGCAAGCGGGCACCACCGAGCACGAAAAGTTTCAATTTCGGCTTTCCTCGCCCGGTGGATGGGCGATGATCGCGACGTCGCGGCCGCGGGAGACCTGGCAACGCTCGATGGGAGCGCGGATGATCGGCGTCACTCGCGCAGGTGAATGACCTCGACCGGCGTGTGCAGGACGCGGTCGTGGCCGGCTTCGCGGACCGGGCCGGTGAGGTCGAAGGATCCGGTGCAGGGCAGGTCGTTGGCGGAGCGTCCGACGAGCAACTCGATGGTCCCGGGTTCGACGATGCGGTGGCAGTCGAGCCCGGTAAAGGCGGTGCGGTCGGTGTGCAGGGTGAAGACGACCCGCGCAGACGCTCCGACTGCGAGCGGGACGCGAGCGAACCCGGCCAGTTCACGGACCGGGCGGGTGACCTGAGCTTGGACGTCGTCCAGGTAGAGCTGCACGGTTTCGTCGCCGGCCCGCTCGCCGTGTTGCGGACGGTGACCGCGATGGACAGCTGTCCATCCGTCGGGAGCTTGCTTGCGCTGATGTCGAGGTCGGAGTAGGCGAAAGTGGTGTAGGAGAGTCCGTGGCCGAACGGGAACAGCGGGGTCGGGTCGAGGTTTGCTGATGCCTTCGCTGTTGCGGCCGAGCGGCGGGTTCAGGTAGGTGCCCGGCGAGCCGCCGGGCGACCGCGGGATCTGCACCGGAAGGCGACCCGGCGGGGTCATCCGCCCGGTCAGGACACCGGAGAGGGCGCTACCGCCTTCCTCGCCGGGCATGAACGCCTGGACCAGGGCCGCCGCGCGGCCGGCGTGGCGGCCGAGGGCCCGAGGTGCCGCGGCCGAACAGCCCGGCGCGATCGCCCACCACGGCGGGTCGGTCGAGCGGCCCGGCCCGTTCGGCAGCGCCCCGGCAGCCGCGGGCACCGCGAACCTGTTGCTGACCGCACGCCCAGGCGTTCGACCCGGCGGTCACCGCACAGACCGGCCAGTTCTGGGGGACCGGCGCCTACGACCCGGTCTGGGTCGGAGCGGGCCGGAATTCCCTACGCCTACACCATCGGCTGAATCGCCGGTCGGTGGAGAAGTTTTCTTGACGGCGAAGAAGAGCTCCGAGGGGTTCGGATATTTGTTTCTGAAAGTACTTGATCGGCTCCCTCCGGGGTGCTGCGGTGGGTAGCCTGCGTCCATCCGACGGCCAACCTTAGGAAGTTCCCATGAATACGGTCGAGCTTGCTGCCATTCGCGAGATTCCCACCCATTCAGGTGTGCTGCACCCGCTGCAGATGGCAGACCGGCTGGCTCCGGTGAGTTGCCTCGCTGCCGCACATGCTGCCGTGACCGACGCACTGTTGACCGTCCAGCTCGCTCGACAGGCGACCGCCACGCCGGCGGCCGCCCACTGGGCCGGGCAGGTGAACCGCGTACTCGGTCAGGTCGCCACGCACGCCGGCGGGTTCGACGCACCCGGCGGGAACGCGGCCGCCGGCTTGAGTGCTCAGGCGGCGAACATGTCGGTTGCCGAGTTGACGATGCTGCATGGAATCAGCTGACATCGGCCGATGATGGCGGCGGTCCTGCCGGAGCGTCAATTCTGGGGCTAGAACATCGTGTTGTCGTTCGCCGATGTCGCCGGTACGTCCTGGATCACGTCCAGTGCTCGACGATCTTGCCGTTCCGCACGCGGAAGAGGTCGACGATCGCCTGTCCGCGGTCGCCCGCCGCCTAGTCCGCGCAGTGGTCGCTCACCAACGCACTACGCCTCCAGCTCGCCGACCAGGGCATCCGGGTAGCCGGACTGCACGTCGCCTCCATGGACACCGGCATGACCGAGGCCGTCACCGCACCCAAGACCGCCCCGGCCGACGTCGCACGCCTCGCCGCCGACGGCCTCGCCGCGGGCACCTACGAGATCGTCGTGGACGACATCAGCCGCGAGGCGCAGGCCGGGCTCGTCGGCGGCGTCACCGCCCTGTACCCGCAGCTGCCCTGACAAGCGACTCCGCGAAACCGGCGAGTGTTCAGCCGACCGCCGCGACGAGCGTTTTCGCCAGCTCGACCGAGGAAAAGGGGTTCTGTCCCGTGTAGAGGGTCCGATCGACCACGACGTGTGACGACCAGGGTGCCGCGGCCACGAAGTCGGCTCCCAGTGCCCTGAGCCGGTCCTCGACCAGCCAAGGTGCTTTGGCCGCGAAGTCGTTGACGGACTCTTCGGCGTTGGTCAGCGAAGTCATGCGGTAACCCGCGAACGGCCACGAACCGTCCGGTCGCTCGGCCGCCAGCAGGGCGGCGGGTGCGTACGTGGAGTTCGCGAGGGCCAATCCAACGTACTTTCGCCTGATGTTCCGGCCGGAGCTGAAGCAGCCGCACAAGAGCGAGGCCGGAGCGGAAGCCAGCGAGGCGGCGTTCGCCGCGCCGGCGGACACCGTTGGCGAATGCCTGGACGCGAAGGTGATGCGTGCCGGCGACAAGAACGTGCTGGCCGTCACCTTGTGGAGCCTCGTCCACGGCTACGCGTCCCTGTGGCTGGACGGCCAGTTGAAGCACCGCACCGACGAAGCGGCCGCGCTCGCGCATCAGGTGGCCGCGCTGGTCACGAGCCTCGCCACCGAAGGTCCGTGAAGGCTGGACTTTGCTCGGGGCGGATGCTGAATCGTCCCCGGCCCTGGCGTACTGACCACTGACTGCGGCACTGCGGCTCTCAGCCGGGTCTGTCCGACAGGGGTGATGGTGCCGATAGTTGCGCGCCGGGGGAGAATCGGACCAGGTTGGCCCGCCTGCGTGAGGGCTCCTCACCGGCGTAAACAACGTCGAACCAGACGTCACCGGTGGACCAATCGGCCGGGGCCTTGGTCGTGGGCTGGGACTTGACGAATTCCGAAGGAACTGCAGGCGGGCATCCGCGCCGTGGCTGGGGCGACGCCGTCATCGCGCTCGCCACCAGGGCGGACCAGAGGTTCTGCTGCAGGAGCCGATCGGCGCGCTTGAGGAGCGGCACCCTCACCGCGTGGGCATCGCCGACACCGCCGGCCGCAGTCACGTCGACGGGAAACTCCGACAGCACCGTGGCGAGCATCCCGGCGTTCAATCGTTCGGTTGAACGCGAGTTCCCTCTCCCGCACGCGTCATCGCGCCGTCCGTACGACGCGGTCGCCGCCTCGGCCGCGCCACACTGACGGTGGCCCATGGCGCGTGGGCTTCGCACGTCCCCCAGTAGAGAGGTTTCTCCGACGTGGCCTTCCTGAGCAGACGAAGTGTCCTTGCCGCCGGGGCGGGTGCCGCCATCGGCATCGGCGTGGGTGCCACCTCGGCGTCGGCCTCGCCCGGGTCACCATCAGGCGGCGGCCCCGAGGAGACCCGGACGCTCGACCAGCTCTACCAGGCCGCGCTGGCGGAGGGCGGCAAGCTCGTCATCTACGCCGGTGGCGACACCCCGACCCAGCAGGACGGGACCAAGGCCGCCTTCAAGGCCCGCTTCCCGGGCATCGACCTGACGCTGATCGTCGACTACAGCAAGTACCACGACGTGCGGGTCGACAACCAGTTCGCCACCGGCACGCTCGTCCCGGACGTCGTGCAGCTGCAGACCGTGCAGGACTTCGTGCGCTGGAAGGAACAGGGGCACCTGCTGGGCTACAAGCCCGCCGGGTTCTCGAAGGTCTACAACGCGTTCAAGGACCGCCAGGGTGCCTGGGTCGCGGTTTCGGCGCTCGCCTTCAGCTTCATGTACGGGACGTCGGCGGTCGGGTCGGCAGCGCCGCGCACCCCGCTCGACCTCGTCGACCCGAAGTGGCAGGGGAAGATCGCGTCGTCGTACCCGCACGACGACGACGCCGTCCTTTACCTCTACACGCGCTACGTCCAGGCCTATGGCTGGGACTGGGCGGCGAAGCTGGCCACTCAGGGCGTGCGGTTCGCGCGCGGCAGCAATTCGCCAGGTGAGGCGGTGATGGCCGGGCAGGCCGCGATCGGCATCGGCGGCGCGGGCTCGCTGACCTCGCCCGCGTCGGCGCCCGTGCGGTTCGTGGCCGCCGACGGGCACCCGTTCATGGCCTGGGGCCAGCGCGCCGCGATCCTCAAGCAGGCCAAGAACCCGACCGCCGCCAAGCTCTATCTGAACTGGCAGCTGTCGCTTCCGCAGCAGCAGGCGTCCTTCAACGGCTGGTCGGTCCGCACGGACGTCACTCCGCCGGCCGGGCTGAAGCCGATCTGGGAGTACCCCAACGCCGACCTGGGCGGATTCCCGCGCTTCATGGCCGACCGCGCCGAGGTGGAGCGGTGGAAGCAGACCTTCGCGCTGTACTTCGGCGAGGTCAAGGGCGACCCCACGCCCGGCTGGCCCGGACTGCGCCCGGGCGCCTGACTTGACGTGAGCCACAACTTGACGTGAGTCACACCGGCATCGGCTAAGCTCCTGGACGGCACAGTCCTAATTGGATATCCGTCCAGGGGGTTCGCCGTGTCCGAACACTCGCCATCGTCGGCGCGCGGAAGCCGGCTCCTGTGGCAGGTGCCACACTTCGTGTTCTTCGTCGTCGTCGGTGCCGCGATGGTCCGGCTGGTCAGCCTGAACATGCCCCTGTGCTGGGAAATCGTCGCCGTCAGTTCGGTGCTGGCCGTGGTGTACGCGGCCGGTCTCGCGCTGTGGTCCACGATGGGCGTCCGCGTCCGGTATGCGTGGGTCGCGGCCCTGCTCCTGCTGTGGACGGTCCTGGTCGCGCTGAACCCGCCGGTCCTGACCGTCGCCTACGTCTGGTGCGCTGTGCCGCTGGCCTGGGCGGTGCTGCGGGCGCTCGGACGCCGTGGCGCGACGGTCGCGGTCGGCGTGATCACCGTCGTGCTGGTCGGGCAGCTGACCCGGTCCACCGGTGGGTTCGACGCGGAGATCGTGCTGATCCCGGTGGCGGCCGTCTGGGGCACAGTGGCCCTGTACCGGGCGCTGCAGCAGGAGCAGCGCCGGGCCGGTGTGCTCGAGGAGCGCATGCGCCTCGCCCGGGACCTGCACGACACCCTCGCCCAGGAACTGGCCGGCAGCGTGATGCTCCTGCAGGCGGCGGAGCGAAGCTGGGCCGAGCCGGACGTCGCGCGCACCCGCGTTCGCGCGGTCACCGACCGGCTGAGCGCTGGTCTCGCCGAGACCCGGCGGATCATCGGGGACCTCACCCCTTCTCCCCTCCAGGAGGCCGGGCTCGGCGGGGCCCTGCGGCTGCTGTGCGACCGCGCCCGGCAGGACGGCACCGCGGCGCGCGTGCGGTTCCGCTCGGTCGGCGGCCCCGGCCCCGACCTCTGCGAACAGGCCGCCACCGCTCTGTTCCGGGTGGCGCAGGGCGCGCTGGCCAACGTCCGTGAGCACGCGCACGCCACGACCCTGCTGGTGACCCTGCACCACCACCCGGACCGCGTCGAACTGGACGTGTGCGACGACGGCGTCGGCTTCGACCACACCGGCGACCCGGCAGGTCCGGGCCGGGGCGTCGGCCTGCCGTCGGCCCGGGCGCGGCTGCGGGAGCACGGCGGTGACCTCGAGGTCGACACCGCTCCAGGCCAGGGCACGCGGATCCGGGTTCGCGTCCCCGGCCGCCTGCGGCCCGGCCCGGCCGTGCCCGCGACCTCCACGGCGGTCCGATGACGACCACACCGCTGCGCCTGCTGATCGCCGACGACCACGCGGTCGTGCGGGCCGGACTACGGGCCCTGCTCGACGGCGAGCCGGACCTCGAGGTGATCGCGGAAGCGGGCAGCGGCGAGGAGGCAGTGCTCCTCGCCGCCGAGCTGGCGCCCGACGTCGTGCTGATGGACCTGCGCTTCGCGGGCACGGACCGCGGCATCGACGGAGCCGAGGCCGTCCGCCGGCTGACCGCCGAGGCTGCCGGCCCGGCCGTGGTGATGCTGACCAGCTACTCCGGCCGCGCCGACGTCGTCCGCGCGCTGGAGGCGGGTGCTCGCGGCTACGTGCTCAAGGCGGGGTCGCCCGAGGAGCTCTTCCTGGCCGTGCGCGAGGCTGCCGCCGGCCGCATCGGCCTCGCGTCGGAGGTCGTCGGGCATCTCGTCGGCCAGGTGGTCAGCCCGCCTCCGGAGCTGAGCGAACGGGAGCGGGAAGTCGTCCGGTTGCTGGCCGATGGGCACAGCAACCGCGCCATCGCGGAATCCCTGTACCTCAGCGAAGCAACCGTCAAGACGCACCTGGTGCGCATCTACCGGAAACTGGGCGCCGACAACCGGGCGGCGGCCGTCTCCGAAGCGGTTCGCCGAGGACTGCTGGAACTCACCTGAGCGGCGAGCTTCTCCCACGGGACGGGCCCGTGAGCGCGGCTGGGGTCTGCATGTCGAGCGGTCGTACCACGAGATGTCACGACCGCGGATCCGTCGTTCGACGTCCACCTCCAGTGCAGTGGAATCACCGTGCGGGTGCAGCCCGGCCGTACCCCTCGACGTGCCGGGAAGGCACCTGCGTATCCGGCGAGACAGTGCCTGATCCTCGACGTGTAGCTACGGCAACAGCGGCAACGGCGCCAAATCGTCGCGCTCCCAGAGTTGCCGCGAGTCTTCCTCGGGGTACGCCGTGACCGTGGGTCGTGCGTCGAAGACCTGGGTCAGGCGGTGGTCGGTGTCGAACGCGGGCCAGCCCGGGTCGCCGGTGGTGGCGAAGGAGATCCAGGCCGCGCGCATGCGCGCCGACAGCTCCACCGTCTCGACCGAAGGCGTTGGGCCGCCCAGCAACCTCCGGGCAAATCCACTCTCGAAATCGCCGAACACCAACGGCTGGTCCAGACCGTGGCACGCACCGAGCAGTCCACCCGCGCCCGGCGCGGGCCAGGTCAGCTCGTAGAAGTGGGTTCGCCCACCGCCGCTCGCGTGGGCCTGCGCCAGCCGCAGCGTCGGCATGCGAAACAGCCAGTCGGACTGGACCCATTCCCAGAGTTGTTCGGCCGTGGCGTCCGGGAAGGCAGCGCGGTAGGCCTGGTCAGCGTCCGTGCCGGGGCCGAAGACATCGAGCACCCGGGCTGCTTCTTGGTCGTCGATCGCGCCCAGTTTTCCGGACGCGAACAGGAACAGCCGGTACTCGTCGCGGTTGTGCCCGGCGATCAGCTCGATGTCGTGTCCCACGCCGGCGGCCAAGGCCTGGTACGGGGTGGCCGGGAGCACGTCGCCGTCCACGTTCGGGACGAAGAACGTGAGGTGCGCGGCCATCGGCCCCCATCGGTCGAGGTACTGGCGCTGGGTCGCGGCCGTCTCCTCGCCGGCCAGCGCAAGGTCGTCCGGGTCCAGTGTGGACAGATCGGCGACGGTCGGTCGCCTGCCACGTTGGCCCGCGATGGCGGTGGTGATGTCGGTGGCCAGTTCAGGTGAGAGGAAAGGGCCGCCGAAACTCTGCGCGATGACGCGGCGGAACAGCCCTGCGGCGGCGGGCATCGCCATGAGCGTGCCGACGGAGCTGCCACCGGCCGACACTCCGAAGATGGTGACCCGGTCCGGGTCGCCGCCGAACGCGGCGATGGTGTCACGCACCCACTCCAGCGCGGCGATCTGGTCGAGCAGGCCGCGATTGGGCGGGGCGCCCTCGATGGCGGCGAAGCCTTCGATGCCGAGCCGGTAGTTCAGGCTGACCAGCACCAGGTTGCCCTCCTGAGCGATCCGGGCGTTGGCCAGGAGGTCCGCGCCGGAGCCCAGTTTGTACGCCCCGCCGTGGATCCACACCATCACCGGGAGCCGCGCGGAGCGATCCGGGGCCGGTGTCCACACGTTGAGCGTGAGCCAGTCGTCGCCGGTCGATCGCGGGGGAGTGCCCTCGCCGAGACCGAGGTTCCGGAAGCCCGCGAAGTCCTGTGGCGCGGGCGGGCCGAAGGCAACCGCCTCGCGCACCCCGTCCCACGGGGACACGGGCTGAGGCGCGGCGAACCGCGCGGCACCAACCGGGGGTGCAGCGTACGGGATGCCCAGGAAGGCGGCGAGCCGGCCCTCCCAGCGTCCGCGCACCGTTCCGGCGGTGGTGCGGATCTCGGGCTCGGCATTCGACCGTTGCGTCGCGTCGGCTGTCATCAGGCTGACCCGAGGACCGGAAGCGTGATGGCGGACGGCTGATCCGGTCCGAAGTGGACGGTCTGGTCGGCGGCGAGCAGCGTGGTGGCGGTGGCTCGCGACTCGCCGGTGCCGGGATTGCGGGCGTACCGCGGGAAAGCGCCGCTGGCGACCTGGACCAATACACTGACAATTGATGCGTATCGGCTATCCAGGGCGTCTGGACGCTATGGCAAGCGAAGGAATTTCTCACCACGGCCCATCGTCGGCATGAACCGTCCAGTCGAGTCGTGCGGGTGGCGAGCATCCTGCGCGCCCGGCACTTGTATGTCGGGCCGCTGTGGACGAGGCTGCTTAGCGGTCTGCCCTTGGAGGTGCGTTATGGGGTCCTGGATGGTTCTGCGAGGCGCCGTGGTCGCTGCGGCGTTGCCGGCTCTGCTCGCCAGCGCTGTCACGGCCAGTGCTCAACCGGACCACCGGGGCCATGGCCGGGGGATCGATCACATCGTGGTGATCTACGAAGAGAACCACAGTTTCGACAACCTGTTCGGCGGCTGGGAAGGCGTCGACGGCCTCAAACGGCCCCAGACTCAGGTGGCGCCGGACGGCACGGCGCTGCCATGCCTGCCCCAGAACGACGTCAACCTCACGTCGCCGCCGCTGCCGGTCACGTGCACCGGCACGATCGGGACGACGACGGTCAGCTCGGCGTTCACCAACCGCCCGTTCCAGATCGACGACTACATCCAGCCCGCCGACACCACGTGCCCGGCTCCGGGCGTGTTCCTGCCCAACGGCGTGCCCAAAGGACAGGGGCTACCCGGCGGCTGCACCCGCGACCTGGTCCACCGCTTCTACAACGAGCAGTACCAGATCCACGGCGGCGCGATGGACCGCTACGTCGCGGGCAGCGACGCGGTCGGGCTGACCATGGGCCACTACGACACCCGCGGCCTGCCGATCTACGAGTACCTGCACGGCCGGCACGCGCCGGACTACGTGGTCGCCGACCACTTCTTCCAGGGCGCGTTCGGCGGGTCGTTCCTCAACCACCAGTGGCTGATCACCCCGAACACGCCGACCTGGCCCGGGGCGGTGCGCGACGGGGGCGCCGACGACCTGCACTCGATCGTGGGGCCGGACGGCTTCCCCGCGGGCACCCCGCTGCACCCCGCGACTCCCGGCACGGCTGATCGGGCGCTGACCCAGGCCGCGAACGCCGATGGCAGCTGTGTCGTCCCCGCGACCGTGGGGGCGCCACCGGCCGGGACGGTGTGCGGCGACTACGCGATCAACACCGTCCAGCCGCCGTACCAGCCCTACCAGCCGGGGACCCCGGTGTCCCGGCGGCTGCCGCCGCAGACCACGCCGACCATCGGCGACCGTCTGTCGGCCGCGAAGGTGGACTGGGCCTGGTACTCCGGCGGCTGGGACAACGCCAACGGCAACGTCGGCGGTCCTGGCTGGACCAACGGCGCCACCCCTGGGACCTGCGCCAGCCCGCGCACCGCGGCCGGGGCGGTCTACCCGAACTGCCCCGACGCCACCTTCCAGTACCACCACCAGCCGTTCAACTACTACGCCAGCTTGGCGCCCGGCACTCCGGCCCGCGCTGCCCATCTGCGGGACGAGGCCGAGTTCGTCAGCGCTGCCAAGGCGGGCCGCCTCAAGCCGGTGAGTTTCGTCAAGCCGGTCGGTGAGGAGAACGAGCACCCGGGTTACGCCAGCGAGGACGCCGGCAGTCGCCACCTCGTCGACCTGATCAAGGCTGTGGAGAGCGGCCCGGACGCCGAGCACACGCTGGTCGTGGTCACCTACGACGAGTTCGGCGGCCAGTGGGACCACGTGGCACCCCCGGCCGGCCGGCACGCCGCCGCGGACCAGTGGGGGCCGGGCACCCGGATCCCCGCTCTGCTGATCTCGCCGCAGCTGCGTCGTCCGTTCAGCGTGGACCACACGTCTCACGACACGACTTCGATCATGGCCACCATCGAGCACCGCTTCCACCTGGCGCCCCTGGGCACCCGCGACGCACGCGTGGCCGACTTGCTCGCCTCCTGCGGGTGATCGACGGGTTGTCCGAGGTGTTCCGTGCGTGGGAGGGCAGTTTCGGCGCTGTTGCTCGTCCTGCTCGGCACCGGATTCTGCGGCGCCCTCACCACGTACAGCTGTGGTGGCCGTGAGTCCAGGCGGTGTGCCATTCGCGGCCTGGCGTATAGCGTCCCCCGGCACGACGGCCAACGGTTGGTCGCGCGAATCGCGGCTCCACGACTGGAGGTTGCCGCACGCCGAACGTGGGCACATGCCAGGTCCGCCCGCCGGAGCGGCCGGACCTGACGAGGTGACCCGTTACCTGCCGTCGACGGAGATTCGGTGACGGGGCAGCGCAGATGACAGAGCGCCGACGCCGATGACGTCGATCCCGACATCGCCGATCAGGGCCACCGGGGAGCCGGGTGGCCGGCGGGCAGGGCGGCCGGTGCCGGGTCGAAGTCGAAGGTGGCTTGCGCCTTGTCCGCTGCCGACGTGACCTTGTCGAAGTAGAGCAGGTTGTCGGGTCCGCGGTGCAGGTACCGGCCCGCCGGGTAGCCGATCGCCTCGAACGAGACGCCGCTGCCGGACAGTCCCCGCCGCAGGAAGAAGCTCGCCCCGGTGACGAAGTCCTCGTGCGACGTGGCGTCGCGGACCCACGCCTCCCCGTTGTCGTCACGCAGGTAGTAGTGCGGGAAGTTGGCGGATTCCAGCGATACCGTCCCGCCCTCCGCCAACCCGGGCACAAGCCGGAACTGGCCGTCCTCCGCCGGGCTGACGGCGGTGTCGAGCCGGGCCCGGTACTCGTAGTGCCGCACGGACAACTCCGGTGAGGCGTGCATCCGCAGCTTGACCGGCGCCGGATCAGCCACCGGTACGCCGAAGTTCGGGGTGCCGTCGGCGTTCCAGGTAAACGGTTGGATGCGGGTGCGCCGGTTCACGTCGTCGAGGGCGCTTCGGTCCTCGTCCTTGAATGAGTAGTCCCGGTCGTGGTACACGAGAATGTCTGTCTTGCCGTCCTCGGCGACCACGAACGAGTTGTGCCCGGGGCCGTACTGGCCGGTGGCGGCGTCGGACTTGAAGACCGGGTCCGGGGTTTTTGCCCAGGACTTCGGATCGAGCAGGTCAGCTCCCTTCCGGGCGGTCAGCATGCCGAGGCAGTAGCGCGTGTCGGTGGCGCTGGCCGAGTAGGTGAGGAAGGTCCGGCCGTTGCGCTGCAACACCGTCGGCCCCTCGTTCACGCGGTACCGCTGGATCTCCCAGTCGTAGGTGGGAGCGGAAATCAGCACCGGAGTGCCGGTGATCTCCCACGGATGTGCGCCCATCTTCGCGATGTAGATGCTCGTGTTGGTCGGGTTGGCGACGTCCGCCGGCGGGCGCTGCGTCCAGATCAGGTAGCGGGTCTTCTTCCTGTCGTACTCGTCGACGAACGTCGAGGCGTCCAGGGCGAACTTCTCGTCGGCGATCCCGGTGTGGATGGCGCCCTTCTCGGTCCAGGTCGTGGTGAGCGGGTTGGCGCCGGCACCTTCCAGGACGTACATCCGGATGTCCCAGGAGTCCGAAGAGCGTCCGGCCGCGAAGTACACGTACCACTTGCCGTTGATGAAGTGCAGTTCCGGCGCCCAGATGTGGTTGGCCATCTCACCGGTTGCGTGGTGCCGCCAGATCACCGTCTCGGGTGCGGACGCGAGACCGGTCAGGGTCTTCGCCCGACGCAGCACGATCCGATCGTATTCCGGCACCGTGCCGGTGAAGTAGTAGTACCCGTCGGTGTGCTTCATGATCTGTGAGTCGGCGCGCTGCTGGATGAGCGTTCCCGCGTACACGGTGGGCACGGACGCGGTGGGCGCGGGCACTGCGTTCGCCTGCGACTGCTGCACGACGAACCCCACCGTCGCCGCCACTGCCATCACGGCCGCCAACGCAAGCCGCCGGATAGACCTACCTGTCATCACTGTCCTGTTCACCTTCGTTGGCCAACTCGAACGGCATCGACCTGCACGTGAGGGCGACCCCCGACGGGATCGATCACCCTCGCCTCAATGACGTCACGGCAGTGTGAACGCTAACATCGCGACCGTCAAGACGTGACCTTGAGTATTGGGGCATGCACGGAGTGAATCCCCGGGACCAGTGGCGTGCCTGTCCGTTGGTCGAGGGTGGTCCGGTGTGATGCGATTCAGAGCGCCCGGAATGCCGGCAATGCCCATTGTCTGGACCAGCAGCTACTGGGCCATGAAGCCGCCGTCCACCGGGATCGCTGCCCCGGCCACGGCCACGACCCATTCGAGGACCGGTCAGGCGCCACGCATTCGCTCGAGGCTCCAATTCCATGCACTGGCAAGCCAATCACCACCTTGGTGCAGTGGTCTGCGGAGTCACTCTGCCGGTTCCTGACCGCGGGCGGCTCCGGTGCGATGCCGGTTCTCGAATCCTTGGGTCGCCGCCCAAGTGGCGAGGATCGCGAACTTGTCAGCGGAGGCAGAGCCTGTGTCGACGCTGTAGGTACAGACGGACAGGCCAGGTTCGCCGGGGAGTTCGAACACGTCGAAGGTGACGTCGATTTCGCCGACTTCGGGGTGGCGGTAGACCTTCTGTCCGGTGCGGTGTTCGTGGACCTCGTGCTCGGCCCAGTCCGCGCGAAAACTGCGGGCTGAGCGTGGACAGCTCCCCGACGAGTGCGGTGAGGCCGGAGTCGAGCGGGTCGCGTCCGGCCGCGAGCCTCAGCATCGCGGCGGTCATGCTGCGGGCAAGAGGCCGGTCGGCGTAGAAGTCCCGGGCGCGCGGATCGAGGAAGATGAACCGGGCGAGGTTCGGCTTCTCGGCCTCGAACTGCATGGCGAACAGGGCACGGCCCATGAGGTTGGCGGCGATGAGGTCGTGCCGCGCGTTGATCACGACCGCGGGCACGGCGAGGTTGTCGAGGACCCGTCGCACCGAGGCCCGCACCGATGTCCTGGCCGGTCTCCGTGGCTCCGTGGTCGGCTCGTGGAGCGAGCGAGGAGGCAAAACGTTTCACCACGGATCGCCGTTCGGCGTTGACTTGCCTTTGTAGTGGATAATAGCGTCACGGCGCCGGGTGTTGAAACCTTTTAATCTCGGGAAGGCGCGATGGTGCGACAGGATCCGGGTCCGACGGCTTTCGGTGTGCTGCCGGGAGCTCCGCCCTTCAGTGGCCGGTGGGTCACGAGCCGCCGGTGAGATCGATGGCTTCGGTGGGGACATGCACGAGCCGGAGGTATCGTGCGGCCTCCTCGTCGAGGAGTGAACAGGCGGTGGGCCGGTGAATGGTGTGCCCGAACGCGAAGACCTCGATTTCCTGGTCCATCCCGATAATCACCGGCATGCGGTTCTCCTTGCCTCGACACGACGATGTCAGCAAGGAGGGCACCGCTACTTCGAGCAGAACAGACCCCTTTTCAGCCACTCCTCGCGCGGTGCTCGGCGAGACGCATGCCATGAGAGAGCCACGCCGATGCCACCGGCGGGCAGCCGATTGTGGGAGCGACTCGCCGAGCACCTGGACCAGAGTCTGGCCGGACCCGGTCCTGCTGCCCAGCCTCAAGTAGCCGTTTGGGGATTCGGGCCGTGCTGCAGCCGAGGACTACCCGGATGGTCGCCTGGGCCTGAGGCCGGCCGCGCTTCAGCGAGGTAGCAGGACGTCGACCTGCCTGCGGATGTCCTGCACGATCTCCTCGACGCTCAAGGCGATGTTCACGCCCGCCGCCATACTGATGAACATCACGGCGGACACGATGTGTGCCAGCGTCGCGGCGTCGCCCTCTGCGACCCGTTCGTCTCGGCGCAGCACGGCGGCGACGGCCTCCTCGGTCTGCGCGAGGATGGCCAATGCCGCGCCGTGCCGGGGCTCCTCGGGGTCGCCGAAGACCATCTCTCGCAGGTAGGTGCGTCCGTTGTCGATCTGGATGCGGTTGCACTCGACGATCGGCCGGATGATCGCCAGCACCGCGTCCAGCACGCCGGGGACGGTCTCGGCGTCCGCCCGGCCCTGCTCAAGTGCTTCGACGTACTTGGCGTTCTGGACAAGGAGGAGCAGTTCGCCCTTGGTCTTGGCATAAAGGAACAGGGTCCCGGTGCCGATGTCGGCCTTGTCGGCGATCTGCTGGGTCGTGACCTCATCGACGCCGTGTTCGGCGAACAGTTCACTGGCGGCAGCGACGATGCGGTCGAGTTTTTCCTGCTTGTTCCGCTCGCGCCGGCCGACCGACTGGGAGGCGGCAGACATGGGTGGTGTCCTCGTGCGTTCTGTGTCGCCCGTCGCGGTTGCGGCGGGTCAGCTGTGGCCGATGACGGCCTTGCCGCGGATGCCACCCTGGGACAGGGACTGCAGCGCCTGCGGGGTCTGGTCGAAGCCGGCCACCTTTCCCACGACCGGATGCACCACGCCCTGGTCGATGAGGGTGGTGATCTGGCGGAGCTGGTCGCCGCTGGCGCGCATGAGCATGAACTCATACGTTACGCCGAGCTTATTCGCCTGCTTGCGGATCTTGCGGCTCAGGGCGGCGACCCCCAGGCGCAGCAGCGGGTTGAGGCCGGCCTCGCGCGCGAAAGTGGGCTCCGGGGGACCAGCGATCTCGATGGCTTTGCCGCCGGGCTTGAGCACCCGCAGGGACTTCTCGAGAGTCTCCCCGCCGAGGCTGTCCAGCACCAGGTCGTAGCCGGTCAGGAGCTGCTCGAAGTCCTGGGTGCGGTAATCGATCACCGTGTCCGCGCCGAGCGCGCGCACGAAGTCCGCGTTGGAAGCGCTGGCGGTCGTGGCGACGTGCGCACCGAGGTGCGCGGCGAGCTGGATCGCGATCGAACCGACCCCGCCGGCGCCGGCGTGGATGAGGACCTTCTGCCCGGGCTGCACCTTCCCGCGCTCCACCAGCGCCTGCCACGCCGTGAGCGCCACCAGCGGCAGCGAGCCGGCCTCATTCATGCTGATCGAGGCGGGCTTGAGCGCCAGGTCGCCCTCCGCGACGGCGATGCGTTCGGCGAAGGTGCCGATGCGGTCCTGGTCGGGCCGACCGTAGACCTCGTCTCCGGGCTTGAAACCGCGAACCGCCGTCCCGACGCTGATGACAGTGCCCGCGACATCGTTGCCCAGGATCAGCGGCAGCTGGTAGGGCAGGATCTGCTTCAACTCACCGGCGCGGATCTTCTCATCCAGCTGATTCAGCCCGGCGGCCTCCACCTGGACGAGCACGTCGTGCTCCCCCACGGTGGGCTCGGGGACGTCCGCCTCTTGCAGCGGCTCCTTGTACTTGGCGACGACGAACGCTCGCATGGGGCACTCCTTGTCTTCATCCGATTTATCCAGGCGTGAGGCCAGGTCAGCCACTTCGGCGTGACATCTGGGGCCTCGCCTCACTCGCTCAACCCGAGCACACTCAATTATGAGTCTACTCAGAATTATCGTCAAGGGAGGCCCCATGGGACGTGGCCCACATGTCGATCGGACGCCGCGAGCGGCCACCGACGTCATCGTCCTCGGTGTCGGCTCGAGCGGGTACGTCGCCGCGATCCGCGCCGCGCAACTCGGCATGAACATCCAGTCCGGCAGTGCGGACAACGGACAGTCGCAAACCCTGTCCATGACTTCGGTTCCGGCGGGCTACCGGCAGGCGGGGCGGACCGCGGTGGAGGAGCGGGGGAGCGGCGTGGCCGAATCGCGGGTCGAGACGGTCCGGCGGGCGGCCGCCGCTGACGGGCGGCCGACGAGGCCGCCGTCCTCGGCGCCGAGGGCGTCCTGGGCCCGCAACGCGCTCTCCCCGGTGCCACATACCGGCCGCGAGCACCCGCCGGCAGCAGCAGGCCCCGGCCACCACCGAAGACACCCCTCCGGCGCGAGCCGTAGCCCTGCCTCCGCTCCCGTGCGAGCCGCCGCCCCGGACGTCACCGAAGCACCCCGCGAGCCGCAGCCCCGCCCCCTCCGAAGCCCGAGCCGCAGTTCCGTCCTGTCCGGCCGGCCCCGTCCCGTTCGGCCGCGCCCGGAGCCCCGGGACCGGGCGGTCCCGGGGCTCCAGTCCCGCTCCACCTGTCCGCAGCCGACCCGGCCGGGGTCAGGCGACGCTCAGGACGATCTTCCCGGTGGTGCGGCCCTGCTCGCCGATCTCGTGCGCCTTCGCGGCCTCGGCCAGCGGGACGACGGTCTCGACCACGGGCGTGAGCGCGCCCCGCTCGGCCAGTGCGGCGATCTCGCGCAGACCCAGGTGATCGGGCTCGACCAGCATCCACACCGCCCGCACGTGGCCGGGGACGTCGGCGGGGACGTCGTCGGGGCCGGGCAGGGTGATCAGCCGGCCGCCCGGGCGCAGCACCGTCAGGGACCGCTCGGCGTTCTGGCCGCCGAGCCCGTCCAGCACCACGTCCACGTCCCCGACGGCGTCCTCGAAGCGGACCGTGCGGTAGTCGATCACCTCGTCCGCGCCCAGCTGCCGCAGCAGGTCGTGCTTGCCGGCGCTGGCCGTGCCGATGACGTACGCGCCGCGGGCCTTGGCGATCTGCACGGCCAGGTGGCCGACCCCGCCGGCCGCCGCGTGCACCAGCACCCGCTCACCGGCGCGCACCCCGGCGGTGTCCACCAGGGCCTGCCAGGCGGTCAGCGCGGCCAGCGGCAGCGCCGCCGCCTGCACGTGGGTGAGGTTCGCCGGCTTGGGTGCGAGGTGGCGGGCCGGGGCGACGACGTACTCGGCGTAGGCGCCGGCCTGCCGCGGGAACAGCGGCATGCCGTACACCTCGTCCCCGGGGCGGAACATCCCCACGCCCGGTCCGACGGCCTCCACGGTGCCGGAGACGTCCCAGCCGACCGCCGGGACCTCGCCCCACTCGATCAGGGCCCCGCTGGCCCGGGTCTTGAAGTCCACCGGGTTGACACCGGCCGCGTGGACCCGCACCAGGACCTCGTTCAGTCCCGGCTCGGGCCGGGCGACCTCGCGCTCCACGAGCACCTCCGGTCCGCCCCACTGCTCCACGACCACCGCACGCATGCTGTCCGCCTCACTCTTCCGTCTTGATCGGATACCGGCCGCCCGGGCCCTTCCCGGCGCGACGCAGTCCACGATCCGGCACCCGCCCCCACCATGGTGTTGGCCGTCTGGTCACTATGTGACAGGATCTGGCCATGAGTGAGACGCAGTGGCCGTGCACCGACCCCCGCCCCGGCCCGAGCGCCGACGCGGCCGGGCGGCACCGCATCGCCGTCCTCGCCCTGCCCGGCGTCCCGCCCTTCGAACTCGGCATCCCCTCCCGCGTCTTCGGCAGCGTCCTGGACGCCGGCTCACGCCCGCTGTACGAGGTCACCGTCTGCACCGCCGACGGCGCCCCGGTCCTCAGCGACGCCGGGTTCACCGTGCAGCCCGCGGCCGGTCCCGAGGCCCTGGCCGCCGCGGACACCGTGATCGTCCCGCCCACGCACGCCATGCCCGAGCTGGGCCGCGGCGGCCCGCTGCCGCCCGAGGTCACCGCGGCCATCGCCGGCATCCGGCCGGGCACCCGCCTGGTGTCCATCTGCACCGGCTCCTACGTCCTGGCCGCCGCGGGCCTCCTCGACGGCCGGCCCGCCACCACCCACTGGCACCTCGCCCCCGAGTTCCGCCGCGCCTACCCCCGCGTCAAGGTCGACGAGGAGGTCCTCTTCGTCGACGACGGCGACGTCCTGACCTCCGCGGGCGTCGCCGCCGGCGTCGACCTGTGCTTGCACATGATCCGCCGCGACCACGGCGCCGCCGCCGCCAACCGCGCCGCCCGCATGTGCGTCGTCCCGCCCTGGCGGGACGGCGGCCAGGCCCAGTACATCGACCGCCCGGTGCCCGAACCCACCGTCGCCACCACCACCGCCACCCGCGCCTGGGCCCTGGAACACCTCGGCGAACCCCTCTCCCTGAACCGCCTGGCCGAACACGCCCGGATGAGCCTGCGCTCCTTCACCCGCCGCTTCCGCGACGAGGTCGGCATGACCCCCGTGCAGTGGCTCACCGCGCAACGCCTGGAACTGGCCAAGCAGTTGCTGGAGACCACCGACCTGGCCATCGACCTGGTCGCCCACCGCTGTGGCTTCGGCTCCGCCAACTCCCTGCGCGCCCACATGCGCACCGCCTTCGGTGTCTCACCCGCCTCCTACCGCCGCACCTTCCATACCGACGACCTGGTGGAAGCGGGCGTCTGAGGACGCATCAGCGCCGCACGTACCCGCTCCGCGGGCCGGCCGGGATCCGCCGGATCGTCCGCTGCCGGTGCCCCCACCAGCGGAGGCCCGCAGCATCATCGCCCGCCGGTAGCGCACCGAACTCGTGCTGCCCCGGCGCACGATCTGCTGCAGCTTCTGCCCCTCGTGGTCGGTGCGCGACGTGCGCGTCCCAGATCTTCTACGCGAGTGTCCGGCCCATCATGCTTCTCCGTGTTCACGGACGAGCGGTGCAGCGGAGGCGATTTCCCGGTGGATGGTGCGGACGGCCTCGTCGAGAAGATGCTCGTCGATTCCGGTGTGGATGCCGCGGGCGTGCAGGTGCCCGATCAGGTCCCTGACCACCCGGGCCGGCCGGCCGGACCCACCACCGCGATCGGCGGTGCCGCGCGAGCTTCGCGCCGCGCCTGCGTCCTTCGTGGGCCGCGCCGACGAAGGACGCAGGCTCGACGCCGCACTGGACGTCGCGAGGGCGAGCGGCACGATGATGCTCGCCGTCGTCCGAGGCACCGGCGGGCTCGGCAAGACCTGGCTGGCCCTGCACTGGGCGCACCGCCGGCTCGACCGGGTTCCCGGATGGCCAGCTCTTCGCCGACCTCGGCGGCTTCGGCGACGGCGCACCGATGACCCCGGCCGCGGCGCTCTTCGGCTTTCTCGCCGCGCTCGGTGTCGAGCCGGATTCGATTCCGCCGGACCTGCACGGCCGGTCGGCGTTGTTCCGAACCTTAACTGCGGGCAAGCGGCTGCTGGTGGTGCTGGACAACTCCGCCGGCACCGATCAGGTCGTGCCGCTGTTGCCCGGGGGTGCGTCGTGCGCCGTGGTCGTGACCAGCCGCAACGGGCTTGCGGGCCTGGTCGCGGCGCACGATGCCCGCAGCGTTGCGCTGGGCGTCCTTCCTGCGGCGGACGCCCACGAGCTGCTGGCCGCCCGGCTTGGTGCCGCCCGGGTAGATGCCGAGCGCGAGGCGGTCGACGAGCTGGTGGGCCTCTGCGGTGGCCTGCCGCTGGCGTTGAGTGTGCTCGCCGGCCGGGCCGGGGCGCGGCTGTCCGTCCTGGTCGGGAACTGCGGGAGTTGGGCCTGGACGGCCTGGCCGACGACGACCCGGCCGCGAGCCTGCCCGCAGTGCTGTCCTGGTCGTACGCCGCGCTGACCGACGACCAGGCCACCGCGTTCGGCTTGCTGGCCCTTGCTCCGGGGCCGGACACCGCCCTGGTCACTGCGGCGAACCTGACCGGGCTGCCGCCGACACGCGCCCGGGCCGTGCTGCGCGGCCTCGAGCAGACGTCGCTACTCGAGCACGACCCGGACGGCCGCTACCGGATGCACGACCTGATCCGCGCCTACGCGGCCGAAACCGCACGGACGCTGCGCCGTGGCCTCCGGGACGCGGCCGTGCACCGGGTCCTCGATTTCTGCGCCCACACCGCCTATAACGCCGGTCTGCTGTTGGACACGCATCGCGGACCCGTCGACCTCACCCCACCCGAACCCGGTCCGCACGTCCTCGAGCTGCCCGGCGCCGAGGCCGCCATGGTCTGGTTCGAAGCCGAGCGTGCCACCCTGCTCGCCGCCCAGGACGCCGCCGCGAGCCGGGACCGGCACGAGACCGTGTGGTGGTTGGCCCTGTCGATCGACGCGGCCCAACAGCGGCGAGGCCACCGTCACGACCGTCTCGCGGGATGGCGGGCCGCAGTCCACGCGGCGACGTCGCTGCCGGGCCCGGCTCCCGCGCTCGTCGCCCACCGGCACCTCGGGCGCGCGTGCGCCGCGTCGGGACTGCGCGACGAGGCGATCCGGCAGCTGGGGCACGCCATCGGTCTTGCCGGAGACCACGACGACCGCTACGAACTGGGCCACGCCCACCAGTCCCTCGCTCGGACGCTGGAGGGGCACGACGACGAGCTGGCGCTGACCCACACCATCCGCGCGTTGCGACTGTTCGAGGAACTCGGCCTGCCGGTGTGCACGGCCCATGGACACAACGCCGCGGGCCGGCAGGCCGCCCGCCTCGGCGACCACGACACCGCCCGCGGCCACTTCGACGCCGCCCTGGCTCTGCATCGCGACCACGGCAACGCCGCGGGGGAGGCCGACAGCCTCCACCGGCTTGCCCGCCTCGAACACGACGCGGGCAACCACGACGAGGCCATCTGCCTCCACGAACGGGCGCTCACCCTCCGACGCGATCTCGGCCACCTCCCGGCGTCCGCCGAAACGCTCGACCACCTCGGCCTTTCACACGCCGCCCTCGGACGGACCGGCGAAGCGCGCGAAGCGCGCGAAGCGCGGCAGGAAGCTCTGGAACTGTACCGAGGCCAGGGCCGGGACGAGGAGTGCTAACGGGTGGAGCAACAGCTCGGCGGGTTGGGAGCCGTCCGGCCAGGGCATACTCGTGTTTCCGCTGTTCACCAAAAGGGGGAGAAATGAAGAAGATCTTTACGCTTGCCGGGCTTGTGGTCGCTGCGGCGGTTCTGGTGGTCGCCCCGGCGGCCGCGGCACAGCAGACCGGGCCTCTGTCCCGGCCCGACTGCATCGGATGCTGGGAGTAGCCCGGCCGGAGCCGGTACCGCCCTGCGCCTGGCCCGCATGCGTGGCTACGGCCAGGCCGTCCGAGGCGACGCCCGCCAGCTCGAGACGCTGCTGCCGGCCGAGTGTGTCGGTGAGATCGCGGTGGTGACGCCGTCGCCGTCGCCGTCGGGGCACGGCTTGGTCAAGACCGACCAAGAGACCGAGGACGGCAAGGTCCGTAAGCACCACTACCCGTATGGCATCGCACTCGACCGCGGCGACCTCGCCTACATCGGCCACCACCTGTACCTTGCCAGAACTCATGCTGCAGCCGTGACCTGGCGTTTGTCGCCGCCGGCATTAGATGGTGACAATTCGGTCAGCCGGCGAACGTGGTGTTGCGTCGTGCGCGTGCTCCCGCGACCTAGAGGGTGGACGGCACGTGGAGGCGCTGATGGGTAAGAAACGAAGTCCCCTGCTCATGATGCTGGCGACGTAGGCGGTGCGGCAGTCGTCGGGCAGGGTGTGGAAGCAGCCGAAGTCCAGCACCAGGTCGTAGCGGCCGCAGAGTTGCTCTCTACACGAATTTCGAGGGGACCGGTCCCGGATTGGGGCTCATAGAATGTCTTCGGCAATCCTGATGTGAAATATCAGCGCTCCAAGTCGGGAAATTCCATCATGGGAGGTTGCGTGAAGAAGAGATTCTGTGTGTTCGTGGTCGCTGTGACGACCGCTGTCATGGCGGTCGTTGGACAATCTCCGGCGACTGCCTCGCCGGTGGCCTCGTTCGCGGACGAGACTGCTTACCTCCAGCGCGATGTCACGCTCAGCCCGACCGCGCCTAAAGGGTCGACCGCGGACATCGCTCGTGACATCTATCTCAGGGCCGGGACGTACACGTTCGACGTCTCGGCCCGCCTGGTCGGCCAACCCGAAGAGGTGTGGGACAATAAGCTGATCAAGCTGAACGCAGGCACTTATCGTTGGTACGTGGCATTCGTCAAGCCTGATGTAGATATCGGCGGATACAAGGTGTTCGCAACCCTTGCTACAGGAAATCTGCCACCCGCCCAGCGATTCGCGTTCTTCGGTGTCAACAGCCCGGGACTCTGGCGAATGCAGTCTTCGCTTGCTCGCCAGTACGATTAGCGGGTCGGACGGGGCCTCTGCCGCACGCTGGTCGCTGACCAGGCCCGCCCTGGCGAGGCACGGTCAGCCCGAACGGGCCTTCGACTGCAGGCAGGCGGAGGCCCGTTCGGGTCCGGACCCTCATGAAGTTGTCGGTGGGGCGGAGGGGTGCCGGGTCATGACGCAGGTTCGGTATGTGCGAGATTGCCGGAGTCGCCACGGCCATCGGGCTGGGGCGTAGCCTCGGACAATCCAGTTAGGTCTGCGAGCTGAGGTACTGGCCGATCGCGATCCGGCGAAAGCAACTCGCCTGCGTTCGGGACCGGTCCCGCAACGCCCCTGCTAAAACAGCACCATGATCGGACCTGTCACCGCTGTCACCAACGGCGTCACTCGTACGTTCTCGTGGCGCGGCCGATCCACCCGCAGCGAGTACTGGTTCTACTTGCTGTTCGGCTGGGTGGTGATCGTGGCGCTGGTCCTGACCTCCGAATTGGTCAAGGCCGACGCGGTCAAAGTCGTGGTTGGCTTCGTCGCCTGGGATGTGGTTTTCGATGTTCTCGGTCATAGCCCGCCGGCCGCACGAAACGGGCCGCAGAATCGTGGATGCTCATCGTGTGCGTGCCGCTCATCGACCAATTCTGTTGCTGCCAGGCAAGTCGCGAGGAATCGATCAACAGCTACGTGAGAAGCCTCGGACATCAGTGCAATCAAGCATCAGGCCGACACTAGGCCGGGCAGGTGAGCGCGCCTCCGGGTCGTCAGTCACCAGCATCCAGCCGTGTTCGAGGTCGGTGGTGATCGCGAGCAGACTCAGCTCGGATACGCCCTGTTCGGGAACAGTGTCAGTGTCGAAGAAGCGGGAAATGCAGCTCGCCGCTACGCACTGAGGCACTCAGTGAGGCGGTGCACGACGGCATCGAACAGTGAGATGGTCTGCTCATATGCGGCCGTCCGTGTGCAGGCATATACCCGATTCATGCTTGAACAAATACCTGATTGGCAGATGCTTGGATATGTCCGACTCTGGTTTGCTCGGAATCGGAATCGAGAGTTCTCAAATACCACGTAAAGGAAATTTATCATGTTCAAACGTTCGCTGCTGCATCTAATCGCCGCGATGGCACTTGCGGTCGCCCTTGGTGGGCCGGCCTCGATACTCATGCCGCCGAGCGCCGAAGCGGCAGGTCGGGCCACGCTGGCTCGCGATATCTACCTCGAATTGAAGCCGCCCGCCGGATCCACCGCCTCCATCGAGCGCAACATCTACCTGAGCGCCGGCACGTACGCCTGGAGGGCGGTTCTGAGCCGAGCTAATGGCATTTCCGGTGGAGGGTACCGGGAGATATACCTCGCGGCGGATACCTATCGTTGGGTGATGACCACTCGTTACCTGGGTTATCGAGGAGGCTACGAGGAAATCTCTACTCTCAGCAGGTCTAGCGGTGGTACCGGCGCCAGCGTGAGTGGCTCTGTTGTCATCGGCAGCGAAGAAACTTATATCATGAACTCCACCCTGGAGCGCATCTAGTGGATTGTTACGCGGCCTTGGCTGAGTAACCGGCCCGTTTTCGGATGGGTGAATCTGCGGCGAATCCTGTGATGGGCTGCACTCTGTGGCTGTGTTGACCAGTGCCGAAAATGCTCCGACGTTGATCTCGTGACCTTGGGATTCAAGGTGGCGACGATGAGCCGAGTGGTGGCCCTGGTGGTGTTGGTAGTACTTGGCGTAGGAACCTTCTGTCAGCGGTAACCAGGTGCACCTGTTCGGTGTGCGGTGACGGGGTCGTGCCATTTCGGGCGGCCCCGTCCTTCGTCGGGACGTTGGTTGCCCGGCTGCACAACTGTATGTCCTCAACGCGACTCAACTCACCCTGACACGCAGGGGGGCGACAAGCCGCATCGCGATATCCGAACACGTGGGGATGGCGCTGTGTCCTCGATCCTGCTGGGGGCTGGCGAAGCACAGATCAGAACATCAGTGTGGACGAGGCATGCGTAGAGCAGTACGGCTCCGGCGCGGTGTCTCACTACGACAACTACTCCGACAAGTACTCCTGGCGGTGCTGGCGGTAGCGCGCTCAGCGTGAACCGGATCATGCCGCCGTTGAGGACGTGCTCAAGTGGGCAACCGTTCGCTGAGCGGTCATGAACGCAGCCCGGCCGCCGTCGATCCGTGCCCTACGCCTATGGCTGCTCCAATAGCCGGCGGACGCTATGGCGCGGATCCGCACCGAGGACTTCACGGACCTGGTCGGTGGGCTCGCGGCGGTCAACTTCGCGGAGCGCACCGGCAAGTGAGCGCCGGACGCGCTGGTCGGGGTCGCGGGCCAGGAGCAGCCCTACGGTGGCGTCGATGGGTGTGCTGCCTGGCCACGTGATTGCCGCGAGGGAACGGGCGGCCCAGCCCTGGTGTACTGCCAGCAGCGTCACATGGTGGAACAGCTCTTTGGCACCGAGGATCTGCAATGCGCGCACTGCGTGGTATCCGGAGTTCTGTCCCGCTCCCAGCAAGCCGAGTGCGGTTGTGCGTACGCGTGACTTCTGTTCCTCGGTGCGGGCGAGCGCTGCCGCCAGAAAGACGGCGTAAGTGCGGGTGTCGGTTATTATCCCGGTCGTCCGGAGCATCCCGAGCGGGTGGTTGCCGAGAGTGGCGAACAGGTCGGGGTGCGAGGGGCTCGGATCGCTGGCCCGAAGGAGCGCTTCGGCAAAGAGGGCTTCGACATTTTCCAGATCTGTAAACAAGTTGGCCGCGGCCAGGTAGTAGTCGGCGCGGTTGCTGCCCGGCTCGTACGGCGATGCGGCTCGGTCGAACTGCGCTTGTACAAGCACAGCTCGACCGGCCGGTGGGAGGTGCCGGGCTAGCAGCGACTGCCGCAAGGCTCCCGTCCCCACACTCACAACCTCCGCGGTATTGCGCGAAGGTGCCTTGAGCTTTTCGGCGGCGGCGCGGGCGTCGGCGAGCTGCGCCTCCGACGGCTCGTCGGCGATCAGGGCGAGTAGCGCGCCGGCGAATCGATTGTCCTGCGCTGTCAGCTCTGACAAACGATCGTGGACCAGATCTGGGTACTGTGCGAACAGGTCACCGGCTTCTTGCTCGGTCTTCTGTGCGACTCCGGAGGTGGGCTCCGCGAGCAGGTCCAGCAACTGGCCGACCGCTTCCTCGCGCAGCGAGGCGTGCGCGGTGGCGATCGCGACGCACGCGCGAACGTGGTCGTCATCGGTGTGCCGGTACTGGTTCTTCCCACGTGGTATGGGCGTACTCGGCGGCCTCGCCGTCCGGGCGGCCGGTCAGGTCGATGCTGTGGGCGTAGGTGACCCGGTCTTCGGTCAGCGTGCCGGTCTTGTCCACGCACAGCACGTCCATCGCGGCCAGGTCCTGGATCGCGTTCAGCCGCTTGACGATCACCCGCTGACGCGACAGCCGCACCGCGCCGCGTGCCTACTCGGCGGACGGCAAAGCTTCAGCTTCCGGGTTGCCGAACCCGACGCCGCCGTTACCCCGAGCGGCTGACCGGTTGCGACACGGAATTCCGGGGTGCCCGGTCGCTACGGCAACCAGCGGCGGCGTCGGCTCGGGTGGTGATCGTCAGGACGCCGCGGCGATGTCAGTCGTCGAGTTCGGCATGGTGGGCGACCATGTTACGGGCGACCTCGACCAGTTTGACGTTGAGGTTCTGGGAAGTGCTGCGCAGCAGCGCGAACGCCGCGTCGGCGGTGATGCCCTGGCGCTGCATCAGAATCCCTTTCGCCTGCCCGATGACATCGCGGGTGTCGATCGCGTGACGGAGCCCGAGGTCGTTGAGGTCGGCGAGCTCGGTGCTGCGCGCGTGAGCCAGGGCGAGAGCGGCGTGGGTGGCCAGCAGCAGCACTGTGTGCCGGTCGGTGTCGTCGAGGGTGTGGACGTCGCGAAAGTAGATGTTCAGCGCGCCGTGGAACGTCCTGGGCCGACGCCCGGCAGCACCTCGGTGGAGTGCACGGCTCGGTAGCCGGCCTCGGCCGCCGCTGCGGCGAAGTCTGGCCAGCGCTTCTCGGTGGCGAGGTCGTGGCTGGCGGCGTAGGCCGGGCCGTGGGGGTCGGCCGCGTCCAGGCAGGGCCCACTTCCGGTGGTCGGCGGTGGCAGTGACGTAGGCCCGTGACTACCGGTGGTGCAGGCTGCTCTGCTCGGGACACCGCCCACGCGAGGGTTCCCGCTGCCGGTCACGGCCCCTTGACGGGTCCGATCATCAAAGGCGGAGGTTGGGTCTCAGCCGCCGGCCGGCGACGTGCCGGGGCGGACCCTCGCTGCCGATTTCCGACAAGTCGATCCCGTTTAGCGCACAAACATGCGGGAACCTGCGTCAATCAGCAACGAGTGGTCGCGCCGATTCCCGGCGACACAGGATTGGGACTTCGATGACTACGTATCCGGTGAACGCCGACGCGGATGCCCGTACGACGTCGCGTAACGACTTCGGCGAGCTGGCTCGCCTCGTGCGGGGTAAAGGTCTGCTTGACCGTCGCTATGGCTACTACGCGGTGAAAATCAGTCTTACCCTCCTCGCGCTCGTCGGCGGGTGCGGGGCGTTCGTGGTGCTCGGCGATTCCTGGTGGCAGCTGGCCACGGCCGTGTTCTTCGCGGGGATGTTCGCCCAGGTGGCGTTTCTCGGCCACGATGCGGGGCACAACCAGATCTTCCGCAGCGGACGGGCGAATGACCGTGCCGGCTACGCGTTCGGCGCAGTCGTCGGCATGAGCTACGGCTGGTGGATGGGCAAGCACAGCCGGCACCACGCCAATCCCAACCACGAAGGCGACGACCCTGACATCGACATCCCGCTGCTCGCCTTCAGCCGGGGACAAGCTGCGGAGAAGAGCGGCTTCGTGCGCTGGACGTCGAAGCACCAGGCGTCGTTGTTCTTCCCGCTGCTGTTCCTGGAAGGGCTGAGCCTGCACTGGGCCGGCATCCGTGCCGTGTGGCGCGGGGAGGTCAAAGCCCGGTGGCTGGAAGCGGCGTTGCTGGTCGTCCACTTCGGGGTCTACCTCGGCGCGGTGTTCGTGGTCTTGTCCCCGCCGGTGGCGGTCGCGTTCATCGCCGTGCACCAGGGACTGTGGGGCGTCTACATGGGGTGCTCGTTCGCGCCCGGCCACAAGGGTATGCCGACCTTCACCGACAAGACCCGGCTCGACTTCCTGCGAAAGCAGGTCCTCACCAGTCGCAACATCCGCGGCGGCCGGTGGGTCGAGTTCATGCTCGGCGGGCTGAACTACCAGATCGAGCACCATCTGTTTCCCAGCATGCCGCGCGTCAGCCTGCGCCGCGCGCAGCCGTTGGTGCGTGAGTTCTGTGCCGGCCGTGGCATCGAGTACGCAGAGTGCGGACTGGTGAAGACTTACTACCACGTCCTGCGACACCTGCACGACGCCAGCGCGCCGCTGCGGGAGAAGAACGAACGTACCCGCTGATCTTCGCGTGTGAGTTCCAGGGCGAGTGCCTGCACGAGTGGGAGTAGCACGCCTGGCGGCGATCATGGCGGCGCCGGGTCCTTCGCCGGAGCCCACGGTGAACACTATGCTGGCTCCCTCGTTAAGGATGGGAGCGCTTTCTTCAGGGTGACACCCATGACGGCGGCGAGCTGGTGACGGACGCCGAACGTCACGGCGGCCGACACTGCCCGCGCATCGTCTGTCGGTCAGCGGGCAGAACAAGAGAGGGGCACCGGAGTACTGCGGTGCCCCTCTGCGTATTGCGGTGGGTCAGGCGCCGAGCACGAAGCCGTCACCGAGGAGACCGCCGTTGTGATCGCCGTGGTTGTGTCCGGTGATCTGCAGGCCGAGCAGGAGGCTGAGATTCAGCCCGAGGCCGTAGTGATGATGGTGCCCGTGGCTTTCGTCGGAGCTCTGCGCGACCGCCGGGACGGGCGCTGTCGAGGCGGACGCCGCGCCGGGGGCGGCGAGCGGGAAGCCGAGTGCCGCGGCGGTCACCGGCAGGCGACGGCGGAGTGTGCTCGCGGTGTTCTCCTTCTCCTCGGACGGTCATCGGACACGACCCTTCGGGAACGACCTGGGGGCTCGCTCCCGGTGGATCACGAATAGTTCGGAATGGCCGGAGCGGGCGGACAGGTCGTAGCGGCGAGACCACGCGTGTGGGTGACCTGGTCCTTACTCGCCGATGAAGCCCCCGTTGCGCCGGAGACCAAGCCTTCTCTGCGGCTCCAATCGACCCGTGAAGCTGATCGTCGGAGTGGTTGGTTGCCGTGATTCCGGCGGGCCCGGCGGTGATCACGATCCTGGCCGTGCCGTTCGGGGCGGCGTCACGACGCTCCCGCCCGAGCCGAGCAGCTCTGTGGCCCGTCGGCTATCGGCGCCGACTGGGATTACCTGTTGCGTTTAGGTCAGCGTCGAGGGATGGAACCCCTCATGATCCAGCGGCAGACCGCAGGTTCCTCGAAGCGAAGTGACCTTGTCGCGACAGCTGAAGGACCCGTGTGCCGCGGCCACCGCCTTCGGCGCGTGCGCGCGAGCCGCGCAGGTCTTGGGAGAATTCGCCGAAGCCGAGCAGTACCTCCTCGAACAGGGCGATCTCAGCCGTGCGGTCTTCGACCTCGGCACGCAGGCGCCATCGCTCTCGGACCTCGCCGAACATCATCGCCGGACGGCCCACCGCGCCGAGGCGCGGGAGCTTCACCAGCGGAGCTTGGACGTGCGCCGGGAACTCGGAGACCCGCTCGGCACCGCCGACCAGCTGCGCAGGCTGGAGGTGGTCATCGCGGAGCTCGGCCTGGCCGACGAGGCGATCGAGCTCCCGACCGGCAGCGCCGTCCCCGCCGGGAACCTCGGCGAGATCGCACGGCTCGCGGACGCCTGCCGGGCACTCGCGACCGTACACGACCGCCGAGGCGACACCCGGCAAGCCGGGAAACAGCTCACCCGGTGCTGATCGCTGTACCGACCTTGGCATGCCGGATCTGCGGTCGGCGTCGGGCCGCCCCGCCCGCGGCTGAGGACGCCCACGGCCGCGGACACCGTCACCCTGGCAACAGGCTCTCCAGCAGCACGTCGCCGGGGACGACTACGGCCAGACCGCCGTCCGGGTCGCCCCGGCCAGGCGATGCAGCTGCGGGTCATCCAGCGGGAGTGTCTTCACTCCACCGGATCGCCGTCGCTGCCGACGAAAGCGCTGCGCAACGCGTCGGTCAGGACCTCGAATCCGCGGTGGTCGCTCACGCGGGATCCAGCGCGGCCGACAGCGTGGGGACGATCACCAGTTCGTCGGTCAGTCGCGTGAGCTCGAGCGGGCGCAACGTGATGCGTCCGGTGGCCACGACCCGTACTGCCATCGGCGCCGTGCTGCGCTGGGCCCGCACCAGTTCCGCCATCCCCGCGGACGCCAGGAACCTGACTTCGGTCAAGTCGATGACCAACACCGAGGGGGCCAGCCGCCGTGCGCGGTCGACGAGGTGGCGAAGCTTCGGCGCCAAGGCGAGGTCGAGTGCCCCCGCTACGCGCAGGACAAGCGCCTCGCCCAGCGTTTCGAGTCGCACCCCGTCCACCGCACCGCCGGCGTCCTCCTGTGGCTGCCCGGTCTCCGAACCTTCCGTCTCGAACATGCCGCAATTCTGCCTCGGCCTCGTGGCGCCTGCTCACCGGTGTCGCTGCGCCTGCCCACGAGCTTCTTTACTGGTTGAGCTCGGTCCTCGGCCGGGCGGACGGATCGCCGGAACGCGTCGACGTCGCCGAGCGTGATCGTGCGCCCTGCCTCGCGGGTGGCCAGGACGCCCCTCACCGCGGGCTGAGCCCAACGCGGGGAGCCACGTCGTCCGCGCGGGTGCGCGCCTCATCGGGCGGGTGTGCGAGTCGCGGCGGTCTTGCGTCCGGGCGGTGTGGATGATGTGGTTGGGTGGACTCCGAGTGGTCGGAGGTGGCCGTGGACGGTGGGGTGCTGGGACCGGACGATGTGCTGGCGGCGGCCGAGACCGCCCCGCCCGTGGAATCCGTCGAGGTCGTCGCGCGCGACCTGGCGAAGCGGCTGGGTGCCTTTGACGTGTCCTTCCTGCTGGTCGACCTCGTCGAGGAGCACCTGGTGCGGCTGACCTCGACCGCACTGGACCCGGACGGGCGCGCCCCGGAGCCGGTCGATCTGCCGGACAGCGTCTACGAAGGGGTGCTGCGCACTCAGCAGCCGGCGCGGGAGCAGATCGAGGGTGGGGTGCGGGCGCTGCTGCCGGTGACCAACCGCGGCGACTGCGTCGGTGTCCTGGAGGTGACCGTGCCCTACTGCGACGAGGACGTGCTGGCCCAGCTGGGGCAGGCCGCACACGCGCTGGCCTACGTCATCGTCACCGATCGCCGCTTCACCGACCGCTACCACATCGGCCGGCGCACCACTCCGATGAGCCTGGCCGCGGAGATCCAGCACCAGCTGCTGCCCTCGGCGTCCTGCTGCGAGGCGGCCCAGTTCACCGTCGCCGGCGCCCTGGTGCCCGCCGACGACATCGGCGGCGACACCTACGACTACTCCCTGGACCGCGAGACCCTGCACCTGTCGATCACCGACGCCGCCGGGCACGACGTGGCCTCGGCACTGACCGCGACCCTGCTGGTCGGCGCGCTGCGCGGGGCCCGTCGAGCCGGTCGCGACCTGGCCGAGCAGGCACGGCAGGCCAACCAGGCACTGCTCGACCACGGCGGGGAGGTCGCGCTGGCGACCGGGCTGCTGTTGCGAGTCGACCTGCAAACGGGACAGGCCGGACTGGTGAACGCCGGACATCCCCCACCAGTGCTGCTGCGCGACGGTGTGGTGAAGCCGATCGAGGTGGAATCCGACCTGCTCTTCGGTGTCCGGTCGTACCGGTACCAGGTGCACCGGCTGGACCTGCGTCCCGGCGACCGGCTGGTGTTGCTCACCGACGGCATGTTCGAGCGCAACGCCGCCGGCGCCGACCTGCCCGCGCTGATCCGCGAAACCGGCGGACTGCACACCAGAGAACTGGTGCGGGCCGCGACCAGGGCAGTGACGCACGCCTGCCACGGTCACCTCCAGGACGACGCCACCGTGCTGTGCCTGGACTGGCACGGAACTGATCGGACCGAGCGCCAGGCCGACAACGGCGCGGACGTCGACACCGCCTCACCCGCCTAGCACCTCGCCGATCGCGCAGACTGCCGGGCTTCGACCTCCACGGGCGGGCACCGGGGCGACGTGTGTGGGGCGGCCCCGGGGGACCACCGAGTCGGCGGTGACGAGAACCGCAGAGTCGAGATGTCGGTTGATGTCGGACTACGCGAAGAGGCAACACAGGGTGCGAGCAGCGTGCGAAGCTGAGGGAGTTCTTGTGGTCTCGCCGGGTCGCGTATGACCGCCAGGATGCCGGCCTGCCGAGGTACGGGTTGTGAATGCCAGAGCTGGGGTGGGAGGAACTGGCGCAGCTTGCCGGTGTCGGTCGCGTGTTCCGCGCGGCTGGCGCAGGGTACGGCGACGGCATACCGGCCTCGGGACTGGATGCGTCTTACAGGTACTGAGCTGACGGAGGTCCCGCGCCCGCTCACCCGCGGGGTGCCGGGGGTGTAGCCGGGGGTTGAGCTTGCGGGCCAGGCGTTCGGGCTTGGGCCAGCGGACCTCGGTGGCCCAGCCGAGCTTTTCGAAGAGCCAGATCAGGCGCGCGGACATGTCGAGCTGGCCGCGGCGGACGCCGTGGCGGGCGCCGGTGGGGTCGGCGTGGTGGGAGTTGTGCCAGGACTCGCCCATGGACGCGATGGCCAGCGGCCAGAAGTTCGCGGACTTGTCGCGAGCGGCATAGGGGCGCTCGCCGATCAGGTGACACAACGAGTTCACCGACCAGGTGACGTGGTGCAGCACCGCCACCCGCACCAGGCTCGCCCAGAAGAACGCGGTGATCGCGCCCCACCAGGACATCGTCACCGGCCCGCCGATCAGCGCGGGGCTGAGCAGGGTGAGGACGGTCAGCGCCGGGAACCAGCGGTCGATCCGGGCGATGTCGCGGTCGACGTTCGATGGTCTCTGTCATCTCCATTGCTCTTCCTGCTGAAATCGCCGTTCGTCAGGTCCCGGGGTGATCTAGTCCGGGGGAGTAGCCCAGCGATGGCGCTTCAAACAGTGCTGTCCGAACGATCACCGGCTCTTCCTGCGCCGATCGACCGGCCGTCAGACCCGCCGATCGGTGGCCCTCTAGCGTGGCGGGCATGGAACACTCCGAACCCGACACCCGGATTCTCGAACGTGGCCTGGGCGGCTACGTGCGCGCGGTCGCGGCTGCCGTCGGCGTCCCGGACGAGAGCACCACGGTGGAAATCAGCGACACGGCCACCGCCTACCTCGGACTGCTCCGGAGGTGGCCCGGCCGGCCCGACCACGACGTCATGCTGGTGTGGAGCGAACGACGCGGGTGGTCGCTCGCCGTGGAAACCGACCCCGCGGACGCCCCGATCGTCATCGCGCGTCACAGTGATGACGACCTCGTGCCGCCCCCGGACGCGGTTGCACGGTTCGTCGCCGACACCGTCGCCGGGCACCACACCGGCCATGAGGGCCCCGGCCCAGCGACCGCCGCGACCCGCAGGTCGCTGGCCGAGCGGCTCAGTCCCTATCTCCACGCCCCAGGGGATCTCGACGCCGAAGGGGCTTGATCGACAGCCCGCCCTTTGGCGTGGGCTCCGCGCCGGGCAGTGGCAGCGGCCCGGCGAGCGTGTCTACCGGCCTGCGCTCAGACACCGAGGCGGCTGTAGATCCGACTGGCCATGGTGGCGGCGAGCTGGTGCACTTTGTCCATGGGATCGAGCTGGGCGAACTGGCCCAGCAGTTCGGCCACGGCGTAGGCCTCAGTGCCCGACAACAAGGCGATGCACCGTTCCCGCCGGCCCCGGTCGATCAGCCGGGTGAGGGCGTCGGCGTAGTCCTCGCGGTTGCGCACCGCGTCGAACTCGAACGGCTCCTGTCCGGCGACCTGATCACTCATCGCACCTGTTCTCCCCTGTCCGTGTGCTCCGGGGCGTCCACCCGAGCATTGACCTGCGAACTCCGCGAGGTAGGGGTACCCCGTTCAGGTCACGTAGTAAATCTATGTCGGCCGGATTAGACATTCGGTGCTGGGTGTGTGTAGAGTCCTGTTCGTACCGAGAGAGACAACGTCAAGCAGGCGCGGGAGAGGACGTAACTACCCGCGAAGTGAGACAGGCGGTCAGGCAGGACGGGGCCGATCAGTGAACAGGTCCCGGCTGGTGACCGAAGCAGTACCCGGGACCGGGTTGTGAAGATGAAGTCAGAGGTAACGGTCCCGGTGAAGTTAAGTAGTGCAGTAGTCAGCAATACCCGTAGTTGGCTAGATCGCAGTATGCAGTGATGCCAGGTGACCGGGACCGATCACGGTAAGGGGTTCCGGTCAGTGGCCCGCGGTAGTACGCGTGCTGGGGCCGATCAGTGGAAGGGTTCCAGCCGGTGACGACCGTGACAGCAGTACCCAGCAAGAAGGAAACACGGGAAAGAAGGGATAGGGCACATCATTGGATCGCCCGCAGCGGCTGGGCAGTAGTGCCGCGCGGGTACCGCAGTCCCATCGGATTGGCAGGTGGTTCTCGGTTACGAATCAGCGATCCCCGCGTCATCGGCCTCGGTGCCGGACGCGAGTGCAGGAAGCCGGCGGTCGCGTCGGTTGACAATGGTGAAACCCCAACCCTGGGACCCCGGGTGCCGTGCATGGCACCCGGGGTCCCTTGTGCTGTGGAGGTGGCATGATCCCTGCCCAATATGACCCGGCCGCACCCAGACCGGCCGACAAGTTCGACGACGAGCACTACCCCGGCTACACGATGGGCCGGGCGGCCGAGATGCTCGGCACCACCCAAAACTTCCTGCGCAGTCTCGACGAAGCCGGCCTGATCGAGCCACAGCGCTCCGCGGGCGGGCACCGCCGCTACTCCCGTCACCAGCTACGTATCGCCGCGCGGGTACGGCACCTCGTCGACGAGGGCACGGCGATCGACGCCGCCTGCCGCATCATCTCCCTCGAAGACCAGGTCCACGAAGCCCAGCGACGCAACACCAGTCTCCAACCCGCCGGCAAACTGAGCAGCGAGGTGTACCGCCGAAGCACCGCGGGTGGTGCACCTCGATCGCTCAATCCGGATCCGGTCGAGCGGTCAAGCTCCGCACGCCCGAACTGAAGACCGCCACCAGCGGCACAGCCAGCAGGGCACCGACGATCCCCGCGGTGACGAGCCCCACAGCGAGGGCGAGGACAACGGCCAGCGGATGCAGCCGGACCGCCCGCCCCAGCAGCAGCGGCTGCAGAACATGGCTTTCGACCTGCATGACCCCGACCACCACGGCGAGCACGATGACGGCCGACAACGCACCCTTGGTCACGAGCGCCACCAGGACGGCGACCGTGCCGGCGATCACCGAGCCGATGACCGGGACGAACGCGCCGAGGAAGACCAGCGTGCTCAACGGAGCGGCCAGGGGGACCCCGATGATCACCAGCCCGAGGCCGATGCCGGCGGCGTCGACGAACGCGACGGCCGCGGTGCCGCGGATGTAGTGGGCCAGGGTGGTGAATCCGCTGCGCCCGGCCACGTCGACGCGGTCGCGGAGTCGCGCCGGCACGGCCCGCAGCACGAACATCCAGATTGCGCGGCCCTGAGCGAGGAAGAAGATCAGGCAGAACACTACCAGCACGAACTCGGCGAGCAGTTCGCCCACGGTCACCGCCGTGGTGAGCGCCCCCGAGGCGATGACCGACTTGTTCCGGCCGAGCATGGCGGTCAGGTTGCCGAGCATGTCGTCGAGCTGGCCCTGGCTCAGGTGCAGCGGCCCGGTGCTCAGCCACGTGTGCAAGTCCGTCACGCTCGCGGTGACCTGGTCGATCAGGCCGGGCATGCCCGCGGTGACCGTGATGACCACGAACGTGACCACCCCGCCGGCCACCGCGATTCCCCCGACCAGCACGATCGCGGTCGCCAGCCCGCGCGGGACCTTCCTGGCCGCCAGCCACGAAACGGCAGGCGCGAACAGGCCGGCCAGCAGCAGGGCGACGGCGACCGGCACCACCACCGAAGCCAGTTTGACGGCCAGGAAGCCCACGACAGTCAGGGCGCCGGCGACGACCAGCGCGCGCCAGGAGGCGGCGGCCGCGACCCGGAGTCCGTAGGGAACCGCGGACAGCGCCTCTTCGGAGGATTCGCCCTCCCGGCTCACCGGCTGATCGGCTCTCATGAGCGTTCACCTTTCCATGACGTCGCCACTCGTCCCGGCGAGGACGTGGCCTGCTCCAGCGTGCTCGGGATGTCACGCCGTCGCCGGGCGGGGATTCCCGGCCGACGTAGCGGCTAACCGGTTCTCGGCCGGGCCGGGCCACCACAGCCGGAGCAGCGGCACAGCGCCTTCCGGATGCCCCAGCTGGTGCCGTCCGGATGGGCGGGCTCGGTGGCCGGTATCCGGCCGACCAGCGCCGGTCTCTTCCTTGTTCCGCGGGGCGTGGTGATCACGTATTGTGCTATCGCCCATGCACGCCTCGTTGAACGGGAGACGCCATGCAGTTTGCCAGCGAAGAGCGACAGGGGCCGCGGCAAGTGAAGGTCCTCGATCGTGAAGATATCGCTTGGTTGTCGACGAAGGCAAAAGCTTCGGCTCCGGCGATGCTCATGTTTACTGTGTCGGCGTCCATTTCCCGGCCACCGGGGAAGTGAAGTTCTACGACAAGAGCAAGGTCACGACGGTCTGACGCCGTGACATCCAAGCGCCGCAGCCGGAGCTCACGACAGTGCCGACGGTGCTTGGTGTCGACGACTTCGCGCTCCGCAGAGGACATGTGTACGGCACGGGCAAGGCGATCGATGTCCTGGACGGTCGTGAAGCCGAACTCTTGGCTCAGTGGTTGCGAGACCTCGTCGAGCAGCCGCTCCCAGATTCGGTGCGCGGTATGCCGCTGCTTGCGCGGTGCGTCCAGATCCGCCCGCGGCATCTCGTCCATCGCCGCGCGCAGCGGATCCGTCAGCGGTGTGGACCGGGCCGGTGTCTTCCGCGGCGGCGGTACCGCCGATTCCAGTGCCTGGCGCACCGTCCGCCGGTGCACCCCGTGCCGGTCAGCCAGCGCCCGAACAGACAGGCCTTCCACCCGGGGCATCCCGCCGGATCAGCGCGAACAACTCCACCCTGGACACCATTCCGGCTCCCACGCGGACGGCCCCTTTCCGGCACTGTCCACTCGGGACCCTCAACTCGGCTCACTGAATCGCACGCCACGAGCAGGAATTCGCCCGATCGGTGGGGCCCGCTAGCGGTGCCGAAGCGAACCTTCGCCAGGACCGGGTACATCATGATCAGCAGCCCGAGCGCGATCGGCAGCGAGATCCCGCCGACCTGCACCGCGGACAGCGCCGTGTTCGGCCCGGGAACCCAGCGGCCGGGAAGTCGAGCCCTCCGTGCCGACGCGGGCCGTCAACTCCGACCTCGATGCAGGCGGGCACCCGGTGCCGGATTTGCACGCACACCCGATGCGGCGCACAACACCTTCCCGATGTCGCGGCGCGCCGCCGCCGGGGTCGGCTGCCGTGATTTCACCCGGGTCGCCGAGCCGGTTCAGGCGCAGCTGGGGCGTTGGCCGTGATCAGCTTGTCGCGCCGTACAACTCAGCGGCTGTACCCCGCGACCCTGTCGGCTGTTCGTCCCCAGCCACTCGAGCAGCGTGTGGTAGACGGCGTCGTCGTGCAGCAGGCTGAAGTGGTGCAGCCCGCCGAGCCAGGCGATGTCGGCGTCTTCGGTCAGGTCGTTGCCGGTGAGGGGTGACACGAGGAGGTCGCCGACGATGCGGCCCCAGGTGCTTCCTTCCGTCCGGGACAGCGTCGCGGACACGAACAACCGGCGGATTCCCGTCTCGTCTTCGGGCCGCCACGGGGAGCCGGCGCCGGTTGCCCATTGCGTCCGGTGGACGTAGCCGTGGGCGAGGTCCTGGATGCCGTCGCTGCGGATGGCGAGCAGGCGGGCCAGGGGAGCGGTCAGGGGGGATTTGCTCAGCAGCCCGGCGAGCTGGGCGACGCGGCGTTCCAGTGGTGCTCCGGTGTGCGGGGTGCCCAGGCACACCAGCCGGCTGGCGAGGGGCAGCCATGGCGCGTTCCGTTCTTGTGCTTGGTAGAGGGCGCTTCTGGCTACCAGGCCGCCCATGGAGTGTCCGATGAGGATGATGTCGGTGACGGGCACCGGCCAGGAGGCGACGAGCCGGGTCAGGAGGGTGACGAGGTCGCCGCCGTTGTCGGAGATGTGCCGGCCGGAGTTGTAGCGCACGTACACGGAACTGGTGCCGAGGTCGTCGGCGAGGCGTGCTCCGAAGCTGGTGCCGCGGAACCAGCAGCGTTCGGTTTCGACCAGTCCGTGCAGGAAGACGACCAGGCGGCCGGTCGCGTTGGGGAAGGCGGTGGTGAGGGATCGGTGGTCGAGGCCGATCGGTCGTCGGTCGGCCCGGACGGTCATCTCTGCGGTCGTCGCTCGTCCGGCCGTGGGCAGGTGTGCTCCGAACATTCCGTGGGCGACACCGGTGGCGAAGTGTGCGGGGGGCGATTCGAGGACGGAGGTGGCCCAGTGGTCCCGGGTGAGCAGGGCGGGCAGGTGGGACGTCGCCAGGGCGAGGGCTGCCAGCCCGCCCGTCATGTCGCCGAGGGCCGAAGTGGCCGTTTTGATCATGTGCTTTTCTTTCGTGCCGCGTCGCCGCAGGACCGGCAAGCTTCGAGGGTGGATACCCGCCGCGGGGCGCGCTATGCGGATCGGCGCGGGTTTCGACGTGACGCTCGGCGCACAGCGGCCGGTGACGGCACCGACACGATCACGACGCCGTGTCGGCTCGCGGAGTCAATCGTCGAGCAGGGTGTGGCGTGCGACCATGGTCCGCGCGAGCTCGACGAGTTCGAGGTTGAGGTTGAGGTTCTGGGAAACTGAGGCCGGACGGCGAAGGCAAGGCGCCGGTTCGGGGGGACCAGCGCCGCAGAACTACTTCCGGCTGGGCGCCAGTGCGCTGACCCTGTCACGGCGCCGCCGCCATGCCGCGGTCAGAATGCCGACACTGTCTCGATGGTGAGGAATCCGGTCGAGGCGTCCGTCAGGCCGGCCATCTCCAGTATTCGCAGCGGCGCGGACTTCGTGCTCACTCGGACGATCAGCGCCGTGTCCCGCGTCTTCGCGAGCGCTGCGGCGTCCAGCAGCAAGGCAATACCGCAGCTGCTGAGATAGCCCAGCCCGCCGAGGTCGACGACGAATTCCTTGGCGCCGGAGGCTTCGACGGCGCGCAAGACCGCAGGTCCTGTGTCGTCGATGGTGTCCAGGTCGAGATCGCCGACCACGCTGATGATGACCGCGCCGGTTGCGGATTCGGTTACCGACACCGTCGCCGGCTGCATGGCGCCGGAAGGCGCCTGTGCGCTCCGGCCGGGCTGGTCCGGATCTTCGGCCAAGCGGAACCTGATGGTCGTCCCGAGTTCGTCGTGGTCGATGGCGTGGTCCTCGGACATGGCCTTGATGATGGCGAGGCCACGCCCGCGGTGACCGTTGTCGGTCGGCTCAGGCCGCCATGTCCCGTCATCGCGGACGAGGACGTCGAGCTTCCCGGCGGCGCTTCGCGTGACCGAGTACGTGACGTTGCCGGGCCGCTGGGAGTAAGCGTGTTCGACCGAGTTGGCTACCGCTTCGCCGAGACCGAGTGCCAGGTCCTGGTGCAGTTCCGGGGACAGGCCGGTCAAGGCCGACCAGTCGGCGACGTCGGCGCGCAGCTGTTGCAGCACCGAAGTGTCCGCGGCGCGGCGCCGGTGCAGCGGCGGCGGGAGGAGACGTACGGCCAGCAGGGCGACGTCGTCGATCTGGCCGCCGTCGAGGAGCGTGTCGGTGATCGCGCCGACCAGTGGTTCCGGTGCTACGGCAGCAAGCCGCGCCGCTGCCTCGCACAGGCGCTGCAGCCCTTCGTCGATCACCTCGTCGCGCCGCTCGATCAGGCCGTCGGTGTAGAGGAGCACCGACGCTCCCGGGCTGAGGGGCGCCGACCACTCCCGGTAGCTCGACCGATCCGGACCGCCGAGCACGCGGCCGCCGCCGGAGAGCAGACGCGCCGCGCCGGCGTCGATGACCAAGGGCGGCGGGTGCCCGGCCAGGGCCCACCGCAATTCGCCGGTCTCCCAGTCGAGGGTGAGGCACGCGCACGTCGTGCCGGCCGCTCCGTCCGTGCGGGCCGCGAACGCGTCGAGGCGTTCCAGGGCGGCGGCGGGGCCGTGCCCGTCGAGCAGGTTGCTCGCGAGTGCGCTGCGCAACTGTCCCATCACGGCCGCGGCCCGCGGACCGTTGCCGACTACGTCGCCGACCGAGAGAGCGACCAAGGAACCGCCCAGGGCAACCAGTTCGTACCAGTCCCCGCCGGTCTGCGCGTAGGCGGCCGCAGGCCGGTAGCAGGCCGCCGCGGCCACCCGGGACAGCGCGGGCAGTTCGCGTGGCAGCAGGCTGCGCTGGAGTGTCTCGGCGATCTCGTGTTCGCGGTGGAGCAGCAGTTCACGCAGCGGACTGGCCGACCATCTGACGGGTCCTGCGCGCGTGCTGCCGGTGACCTACTGGGCGACCTTGAGCTTCGTCGGATTCCGATTGTGCTTGCTCGTGGCGCGCATCGGCCGCGTCGCCGTCCCGCCGAGCCTCGAGCGGCTGCGGCTTGCGTTGCTGTGCGGCGGAACCGGGCTCGCGCTCGCCGCCGTACGGGCTCTCGCCACCGTCGGCCCGAGTGGTATGCGCACCGGTGCGGTGGTGTTGGCGTCCGGCCTGGCCACCCTCGCCGTCGCGGTGATCAGCGTCGGCCGGGACTTGTGTCGTGTTCCCCGGCCGGTGCGGTGACCGGATCTGTCATTGGCACGGATTGACGCCCGACCACCCGACGTTGATCGAGCGCCTACCCGGGTCTGCCGGACTATGCGGCTTGGTTGATCATGGCGGGCGCGGGCAGGCCGAGCAGGATCCGGTACTGGGCCTCGAATGTGGCCAGCGAGTCGTCGATGTCGTGGCGCGCGACGATGGCCCGGGACTCCGCGCCCATCCTGACCCGGGCTTCGGGATCCGCGGCCAGGTCGGCGATCCACCGCGAAATGGTGGTGATCGCGCCCGGTTCGAAGAGGTAGCCGTTGGTGCCGTGGTGCACCAGGTGCGGGAGGGCGAGCGCGTCGGCGGCGATCACGGGCAGCTCGGCGGCCATCGCCTCCATCGTGGCGAGGCTCTGCAACTCGGCCGTACCGGGCATGCAGAACACGTCGGCTTCGGCGTACCGGTGGACGAGCTCGGCGTCGGCAACGAAGCCGTGGAACGTCACGCGATCGGTGAGGCCCAGCTCGGCGGCGAGCGTCTCGAGGTCGTGGCGGCGGGTGCCGTTGCCGACGAGGTCCGCGCGGACGTGGGGCAGTGGCGTGAGGGCGCGCAGCAGCTGGTCGATGTTCTTCTCCGCATCCAGGCGGCCGACGAACAGCACCGACATCGGCCGGTCGGCCGGGCGGACGGCGGGCGCGGCGTAGTGGGCGAGGTCGATGCCACAGGAGACGACCTGGACCGGCTGGTCGAGCCCGATCCCGGTGAGGACCTCGGCGGCGCGCGGCGTCGGCGTGGTCACCAGGCGCGCGTCGCGGTAGACGCGCAGCAGGTCACGCCAGGCCCAGCGGGCGATCGCGTCCTTGATCCGCCGGGGGAAGGGTGTGTAGCCGAGCAGGTTGTCCGGCATGAAGTGGTTCGTGGCCATGCCGGGAACTTCGCGTTCGGCCGCGGCCTCGAGCAGGGCGCGGCCGACGCCGAAGTGGGCCTGGACGTGGACGACGTCGGGGCGCAGCCGGTCCAGAAGCGGCCCTACCTCCGCACGGGCGCCGCCCGGGGTGCAGAACCGGTAGTCGCCGTGGAAGGGGATGGCCCGGGATCGGATCCGGTGGACGGTGTAGCCGTCGCGCTCCTCGGTGTGCGACGGGCCGTGGGCGGACGGGCACGCGACATGGACGTCGTGGCCACGCGCCGCCAGCCCGCGGGCCAAGCGCTCGGCGAAGAACGACGCGCCGTTGACGTTGGGCGGGAAGGTGTCGGCGCCGATCAGGATGCGAAGGCCGGACGGGTGCTCGGGCACGGAGTTCTCCTTGGCTCGGGACGGATCTTGCGAGAGGGCACCGGCGAGCACGCGCACACCGGCGAGAGCGAGGACAGTGGCCGCGGCCGCGAGGACCGCGGTGGTGGCGGTGAGGTGCGGTGCTTCGCCGTAGGCCAGGGTGGCCACGGCGACGGCGGTCAGCGGGTCGAGCACGGTCGTGGTGCCGACGACGACCGCGGTGTGCCCGGCGGCGTAGGCGCGGTGCAGGACGACCCCGCCGGCGCCCAGCAGGAGCAGGGCTTGCGCACCGAGCGGGACGGCGGCGGCGAGCGGCTGGGTGACGGCGGCGTGCACGATGGCCGAGCCGAGTCCGAAGAGGACGGCCGCGGCCCCGGCCAGGACGGCACAGCTCGCCCGGGCGAACCAGACGACCGCGGCCAGGACGAACCCGGCCACCGCGACCGATTCGGCTGTTCCCCAGCTGATCGACGTGGCCGTGGTGGCGGACGCCGCGAGCGTCACGAAACCGGCGACGCCGAGCAGGACCAGGACCACAGCGCCGAGGACCCGGCGGTTGCGGGCGCGGCGGGCGAAGACGACCGTGAGGACGAGGCTGAAGACGCCCAGCGGCTGGACGACGGGAAGCGGCGCGAGGGACAGGGCGACGACGTGCAGCAGGCTCCCGCCGATGGCTAGGGACGTCCCCGCCCACCACCCGCGGGACCGCAGCAGCCGGGCGAGGGTGCGCAGCCGAGGGGTGCGGTCGACGGCCAGGCCGGCGACCTCGTCGTGCTGGCGGGTGGCCGCCGCGGCGAACAGGACGGCGGCGAGCAGGGCACAGGCGATGGCCAGGGCGGTCATCGGACGGCCCGCCGCAGCGTGGTCGCCATGGTGGCGATGATCAGGAATTCGGCCAGGAGCGCGATGCGTTCGAGTAGGCCGGCCGGGAGCCAGCCGACGATTTGCGCCATGCCGAACGCAGCCGCGGTCACGACGCCGGCGACCGCGCCACGCCGGAGGGTGGCCGCGGCGGCGAGCCAGCGGGTGTCGGTCCGGAGCCGGGTGCTGAGTGTCCACGCGGCCAGCGGGAGACTGGCGAACAGCACGGCCCCGCCGGCGCGGTGAATCTCTCCGGACGCCGTCGGGTTCGCGGCGTTGAGGTTGCTGCGGAACAGCAGGATCACGACGAGCCCGGCCGTCCACAGCAGGAACAGGGCGCTCGCGAGCGGTGTCCGGGGCAGCGCGGCGAGGTGGGCGGCGATCGCCAGCGCCGCGGCGGCCGCGAGCAGGAGCACGACGGCCACCGCGAACAGGAACCGGCCGCCGCGGTGCCAGGCGTAGTCGCTGACCGGGTCGTGCCAGGGGTTGACGTTGCCGGCGAAGCCGAGGGTCAGCCCGGCGATGATGGCCTGGGCGACGGCGGCCATCACCAGCGTCAGGGTCGCCAGCGGAGTGGGCGAGAGCGCGGACCGTGGAGTCACCCCTCAGACGGTGGTGCCCGTCCATGAGAGTTCGATGAAGATCACGCGCGGTTTCGTTAAGAAGCGGCCGGCGGGAGGACCAGGTCGAAGCGAGCGCCGCCGGTGTCGGCCCGGCCGGCTTCGGCGCGTCCGCCGTGCTGGGTGAGGACCTGGTCGACGATGGCCAGCCCGAGGCCCGAGCCGGGCAGGGCGCGGGCGGCGTCGGCCCGGTAGAAGCGCTCGAACACGTGCGGCAGATCGGCGTCGGCGATCCCCGGGCCTTCGTCGTCGACGCGGACCCGCACCGCGTCCGGCGTCACCGACGCTGTCACGGTCACGGTCCCGCCGGGTGGTGACCACTTCGCGGCGTTGTCGAGCACGTTCAGCACGGCGCGTTCGAGGGCGGCCGGCCGGACGAGGATCTCGGCGTCGGTCAGTTCGGCGGTGAAGGTCACCTTCGGCCACCGCGACCGGGTGCGTTCGAGCGCGGAGCCGACGATGTCGGCCAGTGCCACCCGCTCGGGCACTTCGCTGGGCCGTTCCCCGGTGGAGAGGTCGACCAGTTCGCCGATCAGCGCGGTCAGCTCCACGGCTTGGGTGTCGAGGTCGGCCAGCAGCCGCGACCGGTCGTCGGCCGACAGCTGCCGCTGCGGGTTCGCCTCGGCGTGGATGAGCAGCTCGATGTTGTTGCGCAGGCTCGTCAACGGGGTGCGTAGCTCGTGGCCGGCGTCTTCGACCAGCCGCCGCTGTTCGTCGCGGGAGCGGCTCAATGCGCTCAGCATCGCGTTGAACGCCGTGGCCAGCCGGCCGATCTCCCCGGCCGCGGTGACTTCGATGGCCGCGGACAGTTCCTGCGTCCGGGCGACGTCCTCGGCCGCCGCGGTCAGGTCGTCGACCGGGCGCAGCGCCGACCGGGCGATCACCCGGCCCACGAGCGTCGCCCCGACGACCCCGGCCAGCGACACGACGACGAGCCAGAAACCCAGCCGGCCGAGCGTGTCCTCGACGTCCTCGGAGTCCTGGGCGACCTCGACTGTGCCCCCGTCGGACCGCTGGGCCGTCCACACCCGGTACCGGTCGCCGTCGATCCGGCGGGTGTCGGAGGTGCGACCGAGCGCGCCCGAGGCCGGCGGCGCTGCCGATGGCAGGGGCGGGATGAAGGGTTTGGCGCCCGCCGTGCCCGTGACGACGCCGGTGGGGGACAGGAACTGCACGGTCAGGCCGCCGCCGCGGCCGGGTCCGTCCCGGTTCTCGGTGGAGCGAAGTGTTGCCAGCGCTTCGGCCGGGGACGAGGTCTTGGCCGCCAGCTGGGCGTAGGACTGCAGCCTGGCGTCGAACTGGTCGAAGAGATCCGCGCGGGTGATACTCCAGGAGATCGCCGACACCAGCACCACGGCGATCGCGACGGCGGCGGCCACCAGGACGCCGAGCCGCGCGCGCAGCGAGAGCTGCTTCCACCGTGGGCGTTTCACAGTGGTTCCTCGCGCAGCACGTAGCCGACCCCGCGCACGGTGTGCAGCAACCGGGGCTCGCCCTCGGCCTCCAGTTTGCGCCGCAGGTAGCTGACGTAGACGTCGAGGCCGTTGGACGCGGTGCCGAAGTCGTAGCCCCAGACGTTCTCGAACATCACGGTCCGGGTCAGCACGATCCGCGGGTGGCGCAGGAACGCCTCGAGCATGGCGAACTCGGTCCGGGTCAGGTGCACGGGACGGTCGCCGCGGAACACTTCCCGCGTTGCGGGGTCCAGGGTCACGTCCGCGAACCGCAGCGCCGCGGGGGCCGACGGTGCGGGCGGGGCGTTGTACTCGGTGCGGCGCAGCAGTGCGCGCACACGCGCCAGCAGCTCTTGCAGTGCGAAGGGCTTGACCAGGTAGTCGTCGGCGCCGGCGTCGAGTCCCGCCACCCGATCGGTCACGGCGGTCCGCGCCGTCAGCATCAGGACCGGCACGGTGTTGCCTTCGGCCCGCAGCAGCCGGCACACCTCCAGGCCGCCGAGCACCGGCATGGTGACGTCGAGCAGCACGCCGTCCGGCGCTTCGTCGCGGATCAGTTTGAGCCCGGCCGCGCCATCGCCGGCGACGGAGATGGTGTAGCCCTCGAAACGCAGGGTCCGCGAGAGCGAGTTCTGTAAGGCTGTCTCGTCGTCGACGATCACCAAGTGCACGCGGCGTTCCTTCGTCCCAGTGGCGATGACACAGGGTAACTGTAGTTGAGAGCGGAGTGGGGGCGCGCAACTCTCATCGAACATTAACGTTCGACGGGGCCGAGTGCGGTTTTCCGCGGTTAACCTCGCAACAAGGGCTATCCGCCACGAAGGAGGAAATGATGAGGGAGAATCCGGCCGGGTCGACGTTGCCCACGGACACCGCGGACGGGATCCGCTGCTCGGATGCGGAACGTGAGCAGGTCCGGGCCGCGCTCTACGGGGCGGCCGGCGAAGGTCGGTTGACGATGGATGAGGTCGAAGAACGCCTGGCGCGGATCGAAGAGGTCCGCTTCCGGCACGAACTCGCGGAGGTGACCGCGGATCTGCCCGCTCCTTCGCCGGAGGTGGCGCCGGGCTGGCGGCCGATCGTGGCCGCCGCTCGCCGGAACCTCGCCGCCGACCTCGCGGTGCTGCTCGGGCGTGCCCCCGAACCGGCCCCCGGCCGTCGTCGGCTGCTGATCATCGTGACTGTCCTCATCGGACTCGTGGTCGCCGCGGCGATCGTTCTCGCCACTGTGCACGGTTTCGGTGGCGACGGTTTCGAGCCCCACGGAATCGACGCGGGTGAGCACGGTCACGGCTGACGCCCCCATTCTCGATCGGCGCACCCCCGGCTGAGTTTGCCCGCCGCGACGAGTTGCACGGTCACCAGGATCGAGACGGCTTCGGCGGCGAGGAGCCCGATCAGCACCAGTACCTGCGTCATCCCGGCCTGGATCGGCCCGGCGCCGCCGAGCAGCACGCCGACGTAAGCTCCGGGCAGAGTCACCAGGCCGACCGTGCGGGTCTGGTCCAGTGCCGGGATCAGCGCGTGCCCAGCGGACGGGCGGCAGATCTCCAACGCGGCCGGGCGCGGCAGGAAGCCGAGCGCAAGCGCGGCTTCGTATTCGCCGTGGCGGGCCTTCAGCTCGTCCAGCGCCCGCCGGGCGGCTTGCGATGTCGCAGTCATCGCGCCGCCGATGACGATGCCGGCGATCGGCACGACCGCGATCGGCTTCGGCGGGACCACCCCGGCGCCGAGGACCAAGGAGAGCACCGGCGCGACGCCGGCGGCGATGGCGAGGGCCGTCCAGGGCAGGTTAGTCCAGGTCCCGGCGCGGCGGGCCGAGGTCACCGCGGCGATGCCGAACATCAGCAGCACGAAGAGGCCGGTGAGCGGGGCCGACCGCAGGACGGCGGTGATCACCAGTGACACGGCGGCGAGCTGCGCGATCGCGCGGGCAGCGGCGATCAGCACCGCCCGGCCCTGCCCGAGCTCACCCCAGCGGACGACGGCGGCGCCGGCGGCGGTGAGCAGGATGAGCACCACTACCAGGGCGGGTCCGAAGGTGATCGCGGCGTCGTTCACTCTGCCGACTCTGCCGTGGTCGCCGGCAGTGGGGGTTCGTCGAGCAGCTGCAGGACGAGGGCACCGGACAACCACGCGGTGACGAACGCCAGGCTGCCGAGGACGTCGGTGGGCCAGTGCACCCCGAGGTACACCCGGGTCCAGGCGATCAGGAGGGCGTACGCGACCGCGATCAGCCACACCACCCACGGCGTCACCCGGCCGGCGAACCGGCGGATGACGAGCCAGCCGATCAGGCCCGCGGCCAGGGCACCGTCGGACGTGTGTCCCGACGGGAAGGACAGCCCGCCGGCCTGGACGGCCCAGTCCGCAGTGGACGGACGCGGGCGGGCGATCAGTTCGGAAATCCCGTAGCGGCACAGCACGGCGCACAGCATCACGGCGAGCACGAGGCAAGCGCGGACGAGCCGGGCGCGGAGGTTTCCGTGGGTGAGCACCGCCGCGACCACGAACACCAAGGGGGCGGTGAACGCCGAGGACGCGGTCGACGTGATCGCCGCGGCGACGGAGGTGAGCGCGGTCGTCCGGTGCGAGATCACCCACGAGTGGACGCCGAGATCGAACCCCGAAGCCCACGGCAGTGCGTCGCTCGCCGAGGCCAGCAGGGCCAGGAACGCCAGGACCCCGAGCGCCGTGGCCAGGAGCGGTCGCCGGACGCGACGGCCGGTGTCCTGTTCCGACGACATGGAGGCCACGGCGCCAAGTTATGACGAATGCGGTCAGCAACCGGTTTGCGTCAGGCAAAGGCGCGTTAACCCGCGGAACCGGAGGGACAATGACGGTCATGCGGATGCTGCGGACCGTCGCGTTGGTGGCCTGGCCCATGAGCTGGTACCTCATCTGGAAGGAGATTTTCGTCTGGCGCCACATGACGAAGTCGTTGCGGTTCCAGGTGCCTGACCTGCCTCCGGGGGTGACGGTGACCCCGCGGCCGGGTGTTCCGGTGATCTGTCTCCGCGCGGTCGCCGTGGCGTCGCCGATCGTCTGTGTACTGGGGTTCGCCGTCGAGGCGTGGCGTCGAGAACAGCTCAGGCGGGCGGGTTCGGGCGGGTCAGGCCGAGGTCGTAGGCGAGGATGACCGCTTGGATGCGGTCGCGGGCACCGATCTTCGCGAGCACTCGGCCGACATGGGTTTTGACCGTCGATTCCGACAGCACGAGGCGCTCGGCGATTTCCCTGTTGGTCCACCCTTGCCCGATCGCCACCAGGATGTCCTGTTCCCGGGCGGTCAGCGACTCCCAGCGAGGATCAGCGGGGTGCTCGGGCGTGGCTCCGCCGTCGGGGAGCCGGTGGCCGTAGGTGTCGAGGAGCCGCCGGGTCACTGCGGGCGCGATGACGGCGTCGCCGCCGGCGACGGCCCTGATCCCGGCGAGCAGTTCTTCGGGGTGGGCGTCTTTGAGCAGGAACCCGCTGGCTCCGGCGCGGAGGGCGGCGTAGGCGTATTCGTCCAGGTCGAAGGTAGTCATGACGAGGACGCGGGAGCGGCCGCCGGTGGCGAGGATCCGGCGGGTGGCTTCGATGCCGTCCATGCCCGGCATGCGGATGTCCATGAGGACGACATCAGGCCGTAGCTCCGCGGTCCGGCGCACGGCCTCTGCCCCGTGGGCTGCTTCGCCGACGACTTCGGTGTCCGGGGTCGCGTCCAGCAGCATGCGGAAGCCGAAGCGTTGCAACGGCTGGTCGTCGGCGATGAGGATGGTCGTCACGACGCCCCGTCCGGTAGGCCCGGCAGAGGCGCGACGTCGAGAACGGCCGTGACGACCCACCCGCCGCCGGGTGTGGGGCCCGCGTCGACCGTGCCGCCGTACAGGGCGGCACGCTCCCGCATCCCGGCCAGCCCGTTCCCCTTCTCCGACGGGTTGACAGGTTGTGCCGGGCCGTCGCCGCGCCCGCTGTCTCGGACGCGGATGCGCAGCTCCCGGCCGTCGGCGGCGATCAGGACGTCGATCCGGGTGCGGGGACCGGCGTGGTTGAGCGTGTTCGTGAGCGCTTCCTGGACGATGCGGTACGTCATCAGCTGCACGCCCCGGTCGAGCCTGTCCAGGTCGCCGCCGGACCGGTAGACCACCTCCGGGCCGGCCGCGCGGATCCGCGCGCACAACGCGTCGAGGTCGGCGATGCCCGGTTGGGGATCCAGCTCGGGTGCGTCGCCTTTCTCGCGCAACACGCCCAGCATGCGCCGCAGTTCGCCCAGCGCTTGACGGCCGGCGTCGCCGACCAGCCGGAGTGCTTCCTTGCTGCGTTCGGGGGCTACGTCGGCCGCGTAGGCGCCGCCGTCGGCCAGGGTGATGATGACCGACAGGTTGTGGCCGACGATGTCGTGCATCTCGCGGGCCACCCGGACGCGTTCGGTGGCGGCGGCCAGCCTGCTGCGCTGGTCGCGTTCGATCTCCAGCTGGGCCGCGCGGTCGCGCAGGCTCGCGAGCTGGGCCCGGCGGATCCGCACGGCCAGCCCGAGCGCGACGGCTGCGGTGACCGCGGTGAGCAGGAAGAACAGCGCCTCCCAGAACGACACGAACCCGGAAACTCGCGCGGCTACGGGAATCAGGAGCGCGACCTCGGCCGCGCAGGCCCACGGCAGGTGCCGCAGACGCCCGTGCAGGGTCACGCTGTAGAGCGCCACGAGCAGCGCGACGTCGGCGCGCAGGACGACCCCGAGCGACCACTGGATCAGGAAAACCGCCGCGGTCAGGGCCAGCGCGACCGATGGCGCCCGCCGCCGCCACAGCAAGGGCAGCACCAGGCCGGCCTGCAGTGCCAGGGTGCCCACCGGCGGCAGGTGCCTGAAGGTGAGGAGGAGTTCCTCGGGGCCCCCGTCTTCGTCATGCGGAATCAGATCCGGCAGGCAGAACATCACGAACAGCGCGGCGACGACGGCCAGGTCCAGTACCCACGGGCGGCGCCGGTCTGCCTGCCGGACCCGCTGGCCGAGCCGGGTCAGCCAGGTGACCAGCGGGTGCGCCGGCAGGGGAGCGGTCCACGACGAAGGCGGGTGGCCCACCTGTTCGTCACTGCGCACGTGCCTCACCTGTCCATCGTGGAGGGAAACCGCCGGTGCGGCACCCGGGCGACGCGCACCGGCGGAGCCTCGGTCAAGCGTCCGACTTCGCCAGCCGGTAGGCGGCTCCGCCCAGCAGCAGGACGGTCCAGCACAGGAAGACCAGCAGCCCGGCGGTCGGCGACAGGCTGGTCGAGTCGTGGGTCAAGGCGAACATCGACTGTCCCGCGTTGCTCGGCAGGTATGGGCTGATGTCGCCCTGCCAGGACTTCGGGAGCAGCGAGATCAGGCCCGGGATCAGCATGAGTGCCGCGACCAGGACCGAGATGCCGCCGGCGACCGAACGCAGCAGCGCCCCGAGCGCGACGCCGATCACACCGACCAGGCCCAGGTAGAGACCGGCGCCCAGCAGGCTGCGCAGGACACCGGTGTCCGACAGCGTCATCGCCGCCGGCGTCCCGGCCACGATGGCGCTGCCGAACACGAAGGCGAGGAACGCGCCGATCACGCCGACGAGCAGCGCGACGACGCCGAACACCGCCGACTTGGACCACAGCACGGGCAGCCGGCGCGGAACCCCGGTCAGCGTCGAGCGGATCATGCCGGTGGAGTACTCACCGGCGGTGACCAGCACGCCCAGCACGCCCAGCGCCAGTTGCGCGAAGTTCGTCCCGAAGAGCGACAGGCTGAGGGCGGTGGCGCCGGCGAAGTCCTCGTCGAGGGGCTGGCCGGAGCCGATGTTGGACTTGTACCGGGCGGCGGAGATCAGCCCGAACGCCACCAGGAAGACCAGGCCGAGACCGAGGGTGATCCAGGTGGAGCGCAGGGACCAGAGTTTCGTCCACTCCGAGCGCAGGACGTGGCGTCCGGTCACGCGGTAGGCCGGGCGGGCAGCGCGGGTGGTGGGGGCCGCGGGCGTGGTCATGGTGCTCATGCCGCGCTCCCGAGCGTGTCGAGTCCGGTGGTGGCGCCGTGGTATTCGACGGCGTCGCGGGTCAGGTCCATGAAGGCGTCCTCGAGGGAGACGGTCCGGGGGGAGAGTTCGAACAGGGCGATGCCGTGCTCGGCGGCCTTGAGCCCGATGGAGCGGGTCGAGAGGCCGCTGACCTGGAGTTCCTCGGAGCCAGTGCGGCCGACGATCTCGACGCCCGGTCCGGCCAGGACCTCACGCAGCCGGCCCGGTTCGGCCGTGGCCACGTGCACGGTGTCGCCGCCGGCGTCCCGGACGAGGTCGTGCACGCTGGTGTCGGCGAGCAGCCGTCCCCGGCCGACGACGATGAGGTGCTCGGCGACGAGGGCCATCTCGCTCATCAGGTGCGAGGAGACGAAGACGGTCCGGCCGTCGGCGGCGAGGTCCGTGAGCAGGGTGCGAATCCAGAGGACGCCCTCGGGGTCGAGGCCGTTGACCGGCTCGTCGAGGATGACCGTCGCCGGGTCGCCCAGCAGGGCCGCGGCGATCCCCAGCCGCTGACCCATGCCGAGGGAGAAATTTCCAGCGCGCTTCTTCGCGACCGACTGCAGCCCGGCCAGCTCGATCACCTCGTGGACCCGCCGGCGCGGAATGCCGTGGGTCTGGGCCTGTGCGAGCAGGTGGTCGAAGGCCGACCGGCCCGGGTGCACCGACTTGGCCTCGAGCAGGACCCCGACCTCCTGCAGCGGCGCGCGGTGCTCGGCGTAGCGGCGGCCATTGACCATGACCGAACCACTGGTCGGCGCGTCGAGCCCGACGATCATCCGCATCGTGGTCGACTTGCCCGCGCCGTTGGGCCCGAGAAAGCCGGTGACGGTGCCCGGCCGGACGGTGAAGTCCACTGTGTCCACCGCGGTTTTTTCCCCGTACCGCTTCGTCAGCTGGTGTGCCTCGATCATCGCTCATCCCCTGGATACCCGGACCGGACGACCCGGTCCGTTCGCTCCCCACGTTAGGCACGGAATCCCGGCGGCTCGTGGTACCGGAGAGGGGAATCCGATGTCGTCCGTAGTACCGCGGTACGACAAATCACCGAGTGGTTGCGAACCCTCTTCGCAATGCCGGAAAATGGCCAACCTTGCCGGGGGTGAGCGAGAATTTCAGGTATCCGTTGAATAACTTCCCGCGCGTTCGCTAACGTCGTTCACGATCAGGTCGACTGGAGTTCAAGAGAGGGTAAAGGCTGCACGATACGGACGGGATTCTTGGGGGCGCGTGATGCAGTCGTTTCGTTCGCTCGTGGTGAGAACTTCGCGTGTGCGGCTTCCCGCGGCGCTGGTGGAAGCCGGAGCTGCGACGACTCTGGCGGTGCTCGTGCTGTGGCAGTTCGACCGATGGGACGGTGTACCGCTCGGCGCGCCCACTGAGGACGCCGGCGTTGTCCTGGCGCTGGCGGCTGCCGGGCTCGCCATTGCCGCGGCGGTGGTCGACGTGCTCGGACCCGCCGGGGCCGGATGTCGGAAGTTGTGGGCGCCATTGGGGTTCTACGGACTCGTGGTCATCCCGGTCGGGGTCGTCGGGGTGCCGGGTCCGGGTATGACGATCGTTCGGTTCGTGGCCGGCAGTGGTTTCCTGGTATTGGCCGCGAGCGCGTTGCCCTGGCGGAGCCGGTGGCGTGCGGCGTTCTCGCTCGCTGGGTTGCTGCTGGCCGCGGGTGCCGTGGCAGCGCTTTCCGGGGATTTGAATGCTGCGCACATTGTCGTCGTCGGTGGCTGGTGGATGGTCGCGGCCGGCTTCGTGGCTGCGGGCAACGCGCGGCGCGAGCCGAGGACCTGGCGAATCGGCATCGGCCTGTCGCTGGTCGCACTGGCACACCTGGAAGCGTTCACGAGCATACCCCGGTTCAGGTCCTTGCCCGAGCTGGAGTTCGGTGCGCTGCGCCTTCTCGGGTTCGCCGTGCTGCTGATGGTGCTGTTCAAGCCGGTCGCCGGGGCCGTGGCGACGGCTCGCGGTGCGGCCGAGCGCGAGCACGAAATCCGCAATGTCCTTTCCGGACTGTCCGGGGTGGGGCACCTGCTCGGCGCCGGCCCGGACGACCTGAGGCACGGGGACCGAGCCGAGCTCGTCTCGGCCGTGCGGGCCGAGCTCGACCGGGTCGGTGCCCTGCTCGGCGGTTCTGCCGGTCGTCAGGAGGCCGAGACCCTCCTGCACCCCCTGTTGAGCCGGCTCGTCGCCCTGCGGTGCGCCCGCGGCGAACGGCTCGAGCTCGACGTCCCACCGCGGCTGCGGGCCGCCATTCCTCCGCACGCGCTGACCCAGGTGATGGCCAACCTGCTGGTCAACTGCGACCGGCACGCGCACGGCAGCCGGGTGCGGGTGCGCGCCGCGGCGGAAGGCGAACGCGTGACGATCACGGTGGCCGACGACGGCCCCGGGCTACCGGTGGACGGCCCGCCCAGGACCGGTATCGGCCTGGGCGTCTGCATGCGCCTGCTGGCCGAACACGGTGGGACGCTGTGGCTCGGCCCACCGGGTCCGGGCTGCACGGTCGAGGTTCGCGTGCCGGCCGTCGCGGACATTCCGGCACCCCGAGGCGGGGCGATCCCGGTCGGTGTGCCGCGGGCCGGCTGACCATGGCGTGCCGTCCGGTCCTGGTCATCGACGATCACCCCCTGGTCAGCACCGCATTGGTGGTTGCTTTGCGTGCCGAGGAGATCGACGCCACGCGGATCCCGGTCGTGGACCGGGCCGGGATCCTGCGCGCGGTCGCGCAGCACCCGCCGGGTCTCGCGTTGCTGGACCTCGACCTCGGTGAGGCGGCCGGGTGCGACGGGTTGGATCTGATCACGCCCTTGCGCGAAGGCGGCTGGGCGGTACTGATCGTCACCGCGTTGCGAGATCGCCGTCCGGTCGCGGCCGCGATAGCGCGGGGCGCCGTCGGCTGGGTCAGCAAGCTGGAATCCTTCGAGCGGCTCGTGGAGGTCGTCTCCGCCGCGGCCGCCGGACGCGAGGTGCTGGCTCCGTCGATCCGCGAGGAACTCGTGCTTCTGCACCAGTCCGCCCATCTCCGGCGCGAGCAGCTCGAGCGGGGTCTCGCGCGGTTGTCGGCCCGCGAACACCTGGTGCTCACCCGGCTGGCCGCCGGGCACGCCGCGGCCGAAGTAGCGGCCGAGTTCGCCGTCTCGATGACGACAGTGCGCGCGCAAATTCGTTCCATCCTGGTGAAACTCGACGTTCGCTCCCAGCTCGCCGCGGTCGCCGTGCTCAACGAAGCCGAACGTTCCGGTCTTGGTTGACGGCTCGGGAAGCACCAATCCTCAAATTTGACGATGCGGCTTCCGCTGCCGCGATGGCGCAATGGAAAGCCATCGTGTGGGAGGGGAGTCCTGCCATGACGCGCTGGATCGTCGGTCAGAGCGTGAAGCTGCGGCTGCTGGTGCTCGTCGGCGCCGCGGCACTGCTGGTCTTCGGCTTCACCCAGCTCCGGGCCTCGTCGCTCGACGCACTGCCGGAGTTCTCGCCGACCTCGGTCGAGGTCCAGACCGAGGCGCTCGGCCTTTCCGCAGCCGAGGTCGAGCAGCTGATCACGGTTCCGCTCGAGGCGGACCTGCTCAACGGCGTGGCGTGGCTGAAGACGATCCGCTCCGAGTCGGTGCCCGGGCTGTCCTCGCTGACGTTGGTGTTCGACGAGGGAACCGACCCGCTCAAGGCCCGCCAGGTCGTGCAGGAGCGCATCACGCAGGCCAAGGCCCTGCCGAACGTGTCCAAACCGCCGATCATGCTTGAACCACTGTCCTCGTCCAGCCGGGTCATGATGATCGGACTGACTCCGAAAACGATCTCGCTGATCGATACCTCCGTGCTCGCCAGGTGGACCATCAAGCCGCGGCTGATGGGCGTGCCCGGGGTGGCCAACGTGTCCATCTGGGGCCAGCGCGACCAGCAGCTGCAGGTTCAGGTCGATCCGAAGCGCCTGGCCGCCGGCGACATCTCGCTCGCGCAGGTACTGCAGACGGCGGGCAACGCGATGTGGGTGTCCCCCCTGAGCTTCCTCGAAGCTTCGACGCCCGGTTCCGGAGGCTTCTTCGACACGAACAACCAGCGGCTCGGCATCCAGCACGTGTCGCCGATCGTGTCGGCCGAAGACCTCGCCAAGGTCACCGTCGAAGACACGCCGGACCGCATCGTGCGGCTCGGCGACGTCACCACCGTCGTCAAGGACCACCAGCCGCTGATCGGCGACGCCGCCGTTGGCAGCGGCCCGGGTCTGGTGCTCGTCGTCGAGAAGTTCCCCGGCGCGGACACCCTCGCCGTCACCCACGGCCTCGACCAGGCGATCGGTGAGCTGAGCCCCGGCCTGCAGGGCGTGAACGTCGACACCGGCGTGTTCCGCCCGGCGGTGTTCCTCGAGTCCGCGATCGGCAACGTCGGCCTCTGGCTGCTGATCGGCGGCATCCTGCTGCTGGCCGTGTTCGCGCTGACCCTCCGCTCCTGGCGCGGCGTGCTCGCGGCCGCCGTCTCGCTCACCGTGTCGCTCGCCGCCGGCTGGGTCCTGCTCAGCCTGGCCGGCGCTACGGTCAACCTGCTCACCATCGCCGGGCTGGTGGTCGCCGCCGGCCTGATCGTCGACGACATCCTCGTCGACCTGAGCGAACTCCGCCGGGGCGCGGGAGCGACCGGGGAGTCCCGGTCCGGGCATGCGGTCGAAGCCAGCCTGCGCACGCGCGGTTCAGCGATCTTCGCCACCGCGATCGCCCTGCTGGCCGCGGTTCCGGTGCTGTTCATCGACGGCCAGGCCCGTACGTTCTACCTGCCGCTTGTCCTGGCCTACGGTGCCGCGGTGCTGGCGTCGTCGGTCGTCGCGCTGACCTTGACGCCGATGCTGGGTGCGCTGCTGCTCCGTCCCGGCCGGGCCGGGCCACGACCGACCGGCCCGGGAGCGCGTTACGTCCGGTTCCTCGTGCGCGCGCTCGCCCACCCGTATCGGATCCTGGTCGGCGCACTTGTCGTGGTGGCCGCTGGAATCGGCCTCTTCCCGTTGCTCGGGTCGTCCCTGATCCCCGCCGCCAAGGACCCGGACGTGCTCGTCGAGTTCGACGGGCCGGCCGGCACGTCGCTGCCCGAGATGAACCGCATCACCGCGCGGGCGGGCGACCGGCTCAAGCGGATCGACGGCGTGCGGCGTGTCACCGTGCAGGTCGGCCGGGCGGTACTGGCCGACCAGGTGGTCGGCACCAACTCCAGCCAGCTGTGGGTCACCGTCGATCCGGGTGCGGACTACGAGGGCACCCTGGCCTCTGTCCGCCGGGCGGTCGGCGGCTACCCCGGTATCAAGAGCAAGGTGCTGACCTACGGCGCGAGCCGGACGGCGGAGATCCTCGCGACGAACAGCGACGACGTCACGATCCGGTTGTACGGGCAGGACAGCGACATCCTGCGCCGCAAGGCCGAGGAGGTCCGCGCGACGGTCGCCGGAGTCTCCGGCGTCGTCGGCTCGCGGGTCGAGACGCAGGCCGAGGAACCGACCATGCTCGTGGACGTCGACCTCGCCGCGGCGGCGCGGTCCGGGATCAAACCGGGTGACGTCCGGCGTGAAGCGGCGACGCTGGTGAACGGCACCGAGGTCGGCAGCCTGTACGAAGGTCAGAAGATCTTCGAGGTCGTCGTTCGCGGTACGCCCGCCAGCCGGGCCAGTCTCTCCGGCGTGCGCGATCTGGTGCTCGACACCCCGAGCGGCGGGCACGTGCGGCTCGGCGACGTCGCCAAGGTGACCGTCGGGTCCAAGCCGACGGTGATCAAGCGCGAGGACGTCTCGCGGCGGGTCGACGTCACGCTCTCGGTGTCAGGGCGGTCGGTGAGCGAGGTGTCCGCGGACGTGCAGAGCCGGCTCGACGACGTCCGGTTCCCGCTGGAGTACCACGCCGCGCTGCTGGGCGACTACTCGGAAAGGCAGGACGCGCAGGGCATGCTGCTGGCGGTCGCGATCGCCGCCGCCCTGGGCGTGTTCCTCCTGCTGCAGGTCGCGTTCGCCGGCTGGCGGCTGGCCGGGCTCACGTTCATCGCGCTGCTCTTCGCGCTCTCCGGCGGGGTACTGGCGACCGTGCTGTTCGACGGCGAACTGTCGCTGGGCTCCTTGGCGGGCATGCTGCTGGTGTTCGGCGTCGCCGCGCGGGGCGCTGTCGCACTGGTCCGGCGCTACCGCCGCCTCGGTGACGACGGCGCGGAGTTCGGTCCTGGCCTGGTTGTGCGCGGCACGCACGACGCGCTCGGCGGCGTGGTCGCGACCGCCGGCGCCTTGGCCGTGTTCTTCCTGCCAGTGCTGTTCTTCGGCACCGCGGCCGGGCTGGAGATCGTGCGTCCGATGGCGGTGACGGTACTCGGCGGCCTGCTCACCTCGACGGTGCTGGTCGTGCTCGTCGTCCCGGCGCTGTACCTGGCTTTCGGGGCCAGGCGCGGTGAACAGGTGACCGATACGGCACTCGCCGACGAGCAGCCCACAGCCGATGGTCATGTCTGAGTCCGTGGAAGGAGCGAAAATGCGCAGCAGCAAGCACGTCTGGACCGGCGTCCTCCTGGCCGCCGCGGGCCTGGCCACAGCCGGCTGCGGCGCCGCGACCGGGGCGGCGGCCGAGGAGCCGCCCGCGGCCGTCGAGCAGGTCGCCGAGGGCGAGATTCCCGCGGTGACGCTGAAAGCCGACGCCGCGGAGCTGATCGGGTTGCAGACCGACACCGTGCGCGAGGAGAAGGTCGACGGCGTGCCGCGCAAGGTCGTGTCTTATGGGGCGCTGCTGTACGACGCGAAGGGCGACACCTACGTGTACGGGACTTCGACACCGCTGGTCTTCAAGAGGGTCAAGCTCGTTGTCGACACGATCTCGGGTGATCGTGTCGTGCTCACCGACGGCCCGCCCGCCGGCACGACCGTGGTGACCATCGGCGCGGCCGAACTGTTCGGCGCCGAATCCGAGATCGGCGACTGACGTCAGGAGCCCTGGCATGCTGCGGTGGATCGTCGGGTCGAGCCTCAAAGGCCGGTTCCTGGTACTCGCGCTGGCCGGCGCGCTGCTGTTCTTCGGCGCCCTGCAGCTGAAGAAGACGCCGGTGGACGTGTTCCCCGAATTCGCGCCACCTCGCGTCGAGGTGCAGACGCTGTGCGTCGGGTTGAACGCGACCGAAGTCGAAGCCCTGGTCACCGTTCCGCTCGAGCACGCGTTCAACGGGGTCGCGGGCATCGAAACCATCCGGTCGAAGTCGGTCTCCGGCGTCTCGTCCATCGAGATGATCTTCAAGGGCGGCACCGACGTCCTCAACGCCGAGCAGCTGGTGTCCGAGCGCATCGGCACCGTCGCCCACCAGCTCCCGACCTGGGCGGCACCACCGGTCATCCGCCCGCCGCTGTCGGCGACCAGCCGCGCGATGCACATCGGAGTCAGCTCGAAAACCGTCGACGCGCTCGACCTTTCGACCATGGCCTACTGGACGCTGCGATCCCGGATCTTGCGCGTCCCGGGCGTGGCGAACGTAGCGATCTGGGGTGAGCGACTGGATCTGCAGCAGGTGCAGGTCGACCCGAAACGCCTGCAGGAAAAGGGAGTCACCCTCACTCAGGTGATGGAGGCGACCTCGAATGCGGTGGACTCCGGGCTGCTGCAGTTCACCAACGGTGCGGTCCTCGGCACCGGTGGCTTCGTCGATACGCCGAACCAGCGGCTCGGCCTGCAGAACCTGCCGCCGATCGTCACCCCGAACGACCTCGCGCAGGTCGCCGTCGAGCGGACCGACGGCACGTCGGTGCGGCTCGGTGAAGTCGCCGACGTCATCCGCGACCATCCTCCGCTGATCGGCGACGCAGTGATCAACGACGGCACCGGGCTGATGCTCGTCGTGGAAAAGTTCCCGTGGGGCAACGCTCTCGACATCGACAAAGGCGTCGAGCGGGCGATCGACGAAATGCGGCCCGGCCTGCAGGGCATCGACATCGACACGACGATCTTCCGGCCCGCGACGTTCATCCAGTCGGCGCTCGGCAACCTGACCACGTCGATGATCATCGGCGCCCTGCTGCTCGTGCTGATGCTGGGCCTGTTCCTGTGGGACTGGCGGACCGCATTGATCAGCGTAGTGGCGATCCCGCTGTCGGTGATCACGGTGGGGCTGATCCTCGACGCCGCGGGCTACACGATCAACACGATGATCCTGGCCGGGCTGGTGATCGCGCTCGGCGACGTCGTGGACGACGCGATCGTCGATGTGGAGAACGTCTTCCGGCGGCTGAAACAACATCGCGCCGCACATCCGGACGCCACGCGCGGTGCGACCGCGCGGGTGATCCTGTCGGCGTCGCTCGAGGTCCGGAAGGCGATCATCTACGCGACGGCGATCGAAGTCGCCGCGGTGTCGCCGGTGATCTTGCTGCCCGGGCTGTCCGGTTCGTTCTTCCGGCCGTTGGCACTGGCCTACGCGCTGGCGATCCTGGCGTCGATGTCGGTGGCGTTGACCGTGACGCCGGGTCTGTGCCTGATCTTGTTGCGCAAAGCCAATTTCGAGCGACGCGAATCACCGGTGGTGCGTTGGTTGCAACCCCGGTACACGGCACTGCTGACCCGGGTCGTGCGTCGCCCTCGGCGCGCGTTCGCCGCGGCCGGTGTGCTGCTGGTCGCCGGAATCGCGGTCCTGCCGCTGCTCGGGCAGTCGCTGTTCCCGGAGTTCAAGGAGCGTGGCTTCCTGATCCACTGGGTCACCAAGCCGGGTACGTCGCTCACCGAGGAGCGGCGGATCGTCGAGAGCATCAGCAAGGACCTCCGGGAGATCCCGGGCGTACGGAACTTCGGCTCGCACATCGGGCAGGCGTTCCTCGCCGAGGAGATCGTCGGCGTCGACTTCGGCGAGAACTGGATCAGCATCGATCCGGACGTCGACTACGACAGCACCCTCGAAGCCGTCGAAGAGGTGGTCAACCGGTACCCCGGCATGTTCCACAACGTCGAGACCTACCTCGCCGAACGGATCGAGGAGGTGCTGACCGGGTCGAGCTACCCGATCACGGTGCGGATCTTCGGCACGGACCTGGAGGCCATGCGGGCCAAGGCGGACGAGGTCAAGAACGCGATCGCCGGGGTCGAGGGCACGGTGGACGCGAAGGTCGAGCTGCAGCAGGACGAGCCGCAACTGCAGGTGACGGTGAAACTCGACGAGGCTCAGAAGCACGGGCTCAAGCCGGGTGACGCGCGCCGGGCAGCCGGCACCTTGATCGCGGGGGAGGAGGTCGGCGACATCTACCGCGGCGGCAAGACCTACGACGTCCAGGTGTGGAGCGTGCCGCAGGTCCGCCACAGTGTCACCGACGTCCAGAACCTGCTGCTGGACAAGCCCTCCGGTGGCCAGGTGAGGCTGGGCGACATCGCGGATGTCACCCTCGTCCCGGTGCCCAACGCGATCAAGCACGAGAACGCCGCACGCCGCATCGACGTCACGGCGGAGGTGTCCGGTCGTGACCTCGGCGCGGTGGTCGGCGACATCGAGCAGAAGCTGAAGGACGTCCAGTACCCGCAGGGGTTCCACGCCGAGCTGCTCGGCACGTACCAGGAAAGGCAGGCGGCGCAGGAGCAGATCCTGCTGGTCGCGATCGGCGCGGCGGTGGCGATTCTGTTGCTGCTGCAGTCCGCGTTCCGCAACTGGCGGATGACGATGCTCGCGTTCGTCGCGTTGCCGATGGCCGTCGTCGGCGGCATCCTGGCCGCGCTGATCAACGGCGGCGTGCTTTCGCTCGGCGCCCTGGTCGGGTTGTTCACGGTGTTCGGGATCGCCGCGCGCAACGGGATCATGCTGATCAGCCACTTCCACCACCTGGAAGAAGTGGAAGGGATGCCGTTCGGCCTGGACCTGGTGCTGCGCGGGGCCCGCGAACGACTGCGGCCGATCGTGATGACCGCGCTCGCCACCGGGCTGGCGGTGCTGCCGCTGGTGGTCGCGGGAGACATCCCGGGACACGAGATCGAGCATCCGATGGCCGTGGTGATCGCCGGGGGCCTGGTCACCTCGACCCTGCTCAACCTGTTCGTCCTGCCGGCCCTGTACCTGCGCTTCGGCCGGGCCGGGCGGTCCGCCGAGGTCGAAGACGCACCTGCGCCGCAGCACGTTTAAGCAGTTCGCCGCCGATGGTGGAGGTCCTGGTCGGCGCCCGCGCTACCGAGGGAGGGTGACGGTGATGGTGAGGCCGCCGCCGGGTCTGGGGTGGGCGGTGATCTGCCCGTCGTGCACGGCGGTGATCGACGCGGCGAGGGCCAGACCGAGGCCGAAGCCGTCGCTGCTGGTGCGGTCGTGCAGGCGCCGGAACGGTTCGAACAGTCCGTCGAGGTCGTCCGGGGGAACTGCCGGGCCGGTGTTGGCGATGGTCATGACGGCCTGGCCGTCCCTGGTGGTCGTGGCGAGCCAGATGTCGCCGCCGGGGACGTTGTAGCGTGCGGCGTTGTCGACGAGGTTGGCGACGAGGCGTTCCAGGAGTACCGGATCGCCGGAGGTGACAGCCGGTCGCAGGGCCGGGTGCGGGCGGCGGTCGCGGAGGTCGGCGGAGTCGAGCACGTCCTCGGCGACGGTGGCCAGGTCGACGTTCTCCCGTGCGGTGAGCCCGGTTTCGTTGCGGGCGAGGGTGAGCAGCGCGTCCACGAGCCGCTCGGCGTTGTCGACGGCGACGCGGATGTCCTCTCCCATGCGGATCAGGTCGGCCGATCGGGGGTCCGGCTTGGCGTGCACGACGTCCACGGTGGTGCGCATGACGGCCAGCGGGGTGCGCAGTTCGTGGCTGGCGTTGGCGATGAACCTGCGCTGGCTGGCGAACGCGGCCTGGAGCCTGCCGAGCATGTCGTCGAAAGTGTCGGCCAGGTCGCGCAGCTCGTCTCGGGGGCCGGTCAGCGACACCCGAGCGGACAGGTTGTGCTCTGACGCGGTGCGTGCGGCCGCGGCGATCTGGTGGACCGGCCGCAGCACCCGGCCGGCGACGACCCAGCCGGCGAGCGCGGCGAGCGCGATGACCACCGCCAGTGTTGTCAGTGAGTACCCCAGCAGGTGGGACAGGGTCGCGTCACGCTGGTTCCGGGCGCCCTGCAGAGCATCGATCATCGAGGGCAACGAAGCGCATTTCTCTCGCAGGTTCGCGTCCACGGCGGCCTGGCTCTGCTGACGGCACTGGTCGAGGGCCGCCTGCGGATCGCCGGACACACTGATCTGCTGGGTGCCGTTGACGAGCGGCAGGCCGGCGACGAGCACATAGGTGACGACTACGACGACGGCTCCACACGCGGCGAACAAGCCGGTGTACAGCACGGTCAGGCGCGTCCGGACGGTCAGCCGTGGCCGGATCAAATCCGGTACCCCTTGCCCACCACGGTCTCGATCAGCGGTGGCGACCCGAGCTTGCGACGCAGCCGAGTCATCGTCACGGAGACGATGTTGCTGAACGGGTCCACATGCGCGTCCCAGACGTGCTCGAGCAGTTCCTCGGCGCTGACCACGGCGCCGTCGGCCGCCACGAGCAACTCCAGGATGCCGAACTCCTTGCGCGTCAAGGACAGCGCGCGGGTTCCGCGGCCGGCGCGGTGCCGGGCGCGGTCCACGGTGAGATCACCCCGCCGGGCGACGGGCGGCGCGGACGGCACCCGGCGGCACAGCGCGCGCACCCGTGCCACCAGCTCGTGGAACGCGAACGGCTTGCCGAGGTAGTCGTCGGCGCCGAGCTCCAGCCCGTCGACCCGCTCGTCCACCCCGGACGCCGCGGTCAGCATGAGGATCCGGGCGCCGCCCTCGGCCGCGGCGAGCGTCCGGCACACCTGGTCACCGTGCACCCCCGGCAGGTCCCGGTCGAGCAGCACCACGTCATAGGCGGTCTGCCCGGCGAAGTCCAGCGCGGTCGCGCCGTCGTGCACGACATCCACGGCCATGCCCGCGTCGCGCAGCCCCTCGGCGATCCGAGCGGCCAACGTCGTGTGGTCCTCGACCACCAGCACTCGCACGGCACCATTGTGCGCCGCCGTGCATGACATCCGCGCAACATCCGCCGTAGGGCTGGTGTCACCGGCTCCGGCGTAGACCTGACGGCCATGAGACGACTTGTTCCGTTGACCCTCCTGCTGCTGGCCTTGCTCGCCGCCTGCGACAACGGTGGATCGGCGCCCGGGGCGGGCCCGACGACGAGCGCGAGGGCGGTGAACTCGATGGCGGACTTCGCCAGGTGCCTTCGTGAGCACGGCCAGAACGTGCCGGACCCGGATCCGAACTCCGCCGAGCAGTCCCTCGCCGCGCCTGCCGGGGCGTCGAGCCAGGAGTGGAACGCGGCCACGCGGGCCTGCCGGCATCTGCTGCCCGACGGCGGAGCACCGCAAGTGCAGGACCAGCAGGAGCTCGACGGGCTGCGGGCGTACGCGGTCTGCATGCGCGAGCACGGAATCGACATGAGCGACCCCGACCCGGAGACCGGCCAGAGCACGATCGGTGGGCGCCTCGCCAACGCGGACCGGGCCGTGATCCAGAACGATCCGGGCTACCAGGCGGCGCAACGGGCGTGTGAGGGCAAACTGGCCGGGCCGAAAGGCAAGGGCAAGTGAATCGGCGAGCCATCGTGGCGACCGGCTCGGTGGTGCTCGCCGGGGCGGCGGTCGCCATGATCGGCATCGGCGGGCAGGGTTCGGCGCCGCCGTCCCGGGCAGCGGACTTGCCACCGGCCACCGCGCCCGTGATCCGAACGACGTTGACGCAGACGCAGGACGTGGGCGGGACGCTCGGCTACGGCACCGCGGTCCCGGTGACCACGAGTGGTCCGGGCACCCTCACGTGGCTGCCGGAGCCGGGGTCGGTGGTCGGCCGTGGGCGGCCGGTCTGCAAACGGGACAACCTGCCGGTGCCCCTGCTCCTCGGCAGGCTGCCGCTCTACCGGCAGCTACGGTCCGGACTCGACGGCGACGACGTCAGGGAGGTCGAGGACAACCTCGCCGCGCTCGGCTACACCGGGTTCACCGTCGACAGCAGCTACACGGCGGCAACCGCGAGCGCGGTGCGCGAATGGCAGGACGATCTCGGGTTGCCCCGGACCGGTGTACTCGACCCGGCCGGCGTCGTCGTCGCGCCCACCGCGTTCCGGGTCACGTCGATCACCGGGCACGTCGGCGACCACGTGGGTGGTCAGCTGCTCACCTACACCGGCACCACCAGAGTCGTGCAGATCGCCCTCCCCGTGGCCCTGCAGACATTGGTCCGGCCCGGCATCGCGGCAAAGATCACCCTGCCGGATGCCAAGAGGGTCCCCGGCACCGTCGTGACAGTCGGGTCCGTGGCCGTCGCCGGGCAGCGGGAAGGCGACCCCGCGACCATCGCGGTCACCGTCCGCGTGGCGGACCAGGCCGCGCTCGGCACCCTCGACCAGGCGCCGGTCACCGTCAAGCTGATCTCGGCGACCGCACAGGACGTGCTGACGGTCCCGGTCGCCGCGCTCACCGTGCTCCCCGACGGCCGGTACGCCGTGCGGGTGGTGACCGGATCGGCCGGCCACCTCGTGCCCGTCGACCTCGGCATGTTCGCCGACGGCCGGGTGCAGGTCGCCGGCGCCGAAATCACCGCGGGCACGCGGGTGGGAGTGCCCTCGTGATCACCCTTGATCGGGTCGGCAAGACCTACCCCGGCGGTGTCCAGGCCCTTCGCGACGTGTCGCTCACCATCGAACACGGCGAGTTCGTCGGCGTCGTCGGTCCGTCCGGATCGGGCAAGTCGACGATGCTGCACCTGATCGGCGCGCTGGACCTGCCGTCCAACGGCTCGGTCACGGTCGCCGGGTACGACCTGTCCCGGCTCTCCGATCGCCGGCTGTCCGCGCTGCGCGGCCGAACCATCGGCTTCGTGTTCCAGCAGTACCACCTCGCGGCGGGCGTACCGGCGCTGGACAACGTGGCCGACGGCCTGCTCTACGCCGGAGTCGGGCTGCGCGAGCGGCGGCGTCGTGCCGAGCGGGCCCTACGCCGGGTCGGCCTGGAACACCGCACCACCAACCGCCCGCACCAGCTCTCCGGTGGCGAGAAGCAGCGGGTGGCGATCGCCCGTGCCATCGTCGGCGAGCCGGAGCTGATCCTGGCCGACGAACCCACCGGAAGCCTCGACTCCCGCTCCGGGGCACAGGTGCTGGAGCTACTGCTCGACCTGAACGCCGCCGGAACCACAGTTGTGGTGATCACTCACGATCGTGAGATCGCCGCCGGTTTGCCGCGCCGGGTGGAGATCCGCGACGGGCAGGTGATCTCGTGACCACCGCGACGCAAGCCGCCCGGCTCTCCCCTCGGGACGTCGTCCGGGTCGGGGCGGCCGGCCTGCACACCCGCCCGCTCCGGGTGGTGCTCTCCGCGCTGGGCATCGCGATCGGCATCGCCGCGATGGTCTGCGTGGTGGGCATCGCGAGCTCGAGTGCGGCGAGCCTGGACCGCCGGCTCGCCGCACTCGGCACGAACCTGCTGAAGGTCGCCCCCGGCCAGAGCCTCTTCGGCGACGCGTCCCACCTGCCGACCGAGTCGGTGGCGATGATCGGCGGGCTCGACCGCGTCACCTCGGTGACCGCGACGGCGAAGCTGACCACCGCACACGTGTACCCCAACGACCGCACACCGCCGGCGGAGACAGGCAGCCTCTCGGTGCTCGCCGCGCGGACCGACCTCCTCGGCACGGTCGGTGGTCGAGTGGCCGGCGGCACCTGGCTCAACGCAGCGACCGACCGGTACCCCGCGGTGGTGCTCGGCTCGACCGCCGCGCGGCGGCTCGGTGCCGGGACCGCGACGGTGGACACCCAGGTCTGGCTGGCCGGCCGGTGGTACACCGTGGTCGGCGTGCTCGACCCGGTCCCGCTCGCGCCGGAGCTGGACTACGCGGCGCTGATCGGCTGGCCGACTGCGATGTCCGACCTGCGCTTCGACGGGTACCCGACGACCATCTACACCCGGACCCGCGACGACGCCGTCGTGGACGTGCAGGGAATCCTTGCCAGGGCAGCCAATCCGGAACACCCGAACGAGGTCAGCGTGTCACGCCCATCGGACGCGCTCGTGGCCAGGCAGGCCGCCGATGCCACCTTGACCGGGCTGCTGCTCGGGCTGGGCGCGGTCGCGCTGCTCGTCGGTGGCGTCGGCGTGGCCAACACGATGGTGATCTCCGTGCTGGAACGGCGCCCGGAGATCGGCCTGCGCCGTGCGCTCGGTGCCACCCGCGGGCAGATCCGCATGCAGTTCCTCAGCGAGTCGCTCCTGCTCTCCGTGCTGGGCGGGCTCGGCGGCGTAGTGCTCGCGACGGCGGTAATCACCGGATATGCCACCTACCAGGACTGGCCCGTGGTGGTACCGGCCTGGGCGACCGTCGGCGGCGTGCTCGCCACGCTGGTGATCGGCGCCGGTGCCGGCGTCTACCCGGCCTGGAGAGCCGCCCGCCTCTCGCCCACCGACGCCCTGAGCACGACCTGAACACGTCGGCTCCCGTCACCGGGGTCACGACGCGCCGGCGCTTCGATGCTCGCGGATGTGAACCGGTCGGCCGGGCTTCCCGGGGCGGGTAGTCGCGACCGGGGTCCGGGAGTACCGGACCGCGGACGTCGAGTACACCGGGCCCGATGGGCGAACCAGGACGGAGACCTTCGAACACAACAAGGGTGGGATCCGCCCGGGCCACCGGGTCCATATCCGGGTGTGACCGGATGAGCGGCGGGCGAAATTCGACGAAGGCGATAAGTACACCGCGCCGATCGTGGTCGGTAGTATGCTGACTCTGCTCGGCGAGGCCGCCACCGTGGTGGTTTTCACGTGGCACCATTGCGCACGACGATGGTTCGTGTAAGAAGGGTGACTCTGCGCTACAGTCATCGCATGATTTCCCCAAACACGGGAGATATCCCACGTATGGGGGTTCAAGTCCCCCTTTGAACACGCAGACATGGGGTAATCTCCCGCGTTCTGGGCGCTTCCCGCAACCCGGCCGCGCGGATCGTCGCCTGTGGGTTCGAGGGTGCGCGGGTCGGGACATTACTGATAGCCGATGACGCTGGTGGTTTCGTGGTCATGGCGCAATGACGCTGCCGTTGTTACTTCGGGTGGGCCGCTCGGGGTTGTCGGGAGCTGTGGTGTCGCCGTGCACTTGGAATTGTCATGAGTGTCGGTAAGCCGGTTCGGGCGTGAGCTCACCCAGCTGGCAATGGACTCGAACGCGTCCGGGTCGGTCGCGGAATTTGTCAAGGTGGGTGAGACCAGTGGGTGTTAGGCGGCTTCGGGCTTGGGCTCCTGGCTGGTGTCGTCGGCTGGTCGGTTGATCCACACGGTGGCGGGGAGATCGAGCACCTTCGGTGCCGTGGTGATGCCACCGAACCGGTGCGGGTGCCTGGCCCGGACCTGCGGAACGCCGTGGACGGTGAAGATCTGTTCCATCAGTTCCTTCGCCAGGACACCGGATTCGTGGGCGTGGACATGGACGCCGACGATGAACCGGGAGTAGATATCGATCATCACGTACGCGTCGAAGTAGGTGCCTTTCACCGGCCCTGCGAGCTTGGTGATGTCCCGGCTGTAGACCTGCCGGGCTGCGGTCGCGACCAGTTCCGGGCAGACGGCCGAGGGATGGCGCGCCAGCCGGCGGCGTTCCTTGACCTGCTTGTTCTCCGCCAGCACCCGGTACATCGTGGACACCGAGCACACGTAGACGCCCTCGTCGAGCAGCTGGGCATAGATCTGCAACGGCGCCAGGTCCACAAATCGTTCGCTGGTGAGCACCTGGATTATCCGCAGGCGTTCGGAAACGGTCAGCTTGTTGACCGGGTCCGGCGCCGGATGCGCCACGACCACCGGCGTGGGCGCGGCGGCGGTCGTGCCGTGACGGATCGCCGTCGAGCGCGCCAGCCCGGTCAACCAGGCGGCTTGCCTCGTGGGCACACCATCGGCGGTCATCGACGCGTAGGCGTGGGTCAACGCTTCTTGCGCTTCTCGTCGGAATCCGCTCTCTCGGAAAGACCTTCCAAGAGAGCGTGCGCTTTTCCCATGATGTCCAGAGCCGTCTCGGTGGTGTTCAACCGCTTGCTCAAACGGGCGTTCTCCCGCGTGAGCCGCGCGATCTCAGCCTGCTCGGCGGACAGCCTGCCGACCTTCTCGCCGGGCTTTTACCCGCCAGCACGCCGGCATCACGCTGCTTGCGCCACTCGCTGATCAACGACGAGTACAGGCCTTCCCGCCGCAGGTACCCGCCGCCGTCGCCCTGCTCGCACGCCGCCTCGTAGGCGTCCAGATGCGCGAGCTTCTCCGACGCGGTGAACGTGCATCGCCGCCGTGGCCCGTCGCTGCGCGGGTGCTGGGAATCCATCCTCTCATTGTCGCCCTCGACTACCGGGGACATGGTCTTGCGGGTCATGTCAGTCGATCCGTATCTCGCCCTGCATCAGGCCGGGTTGCTGTGACCCAGTGGACTCAACTCACCCTGACACGCAGGGCCTCGGCGATCTTCCCGGCCTGGAGCAGGCTGAAGTAGCGGCGAACGACCGCACCGACGTCGGTCTTGGCGGGGTGCTCCGTCCAGATCTGCACCCCGAGACGCTACAACACCGCAGGTAGCCCTCCGTGAAGTCGCTGCTGACCGGGTCCGCAGCTCACACTCGGAGCAGGGTGTGCACCTCGCCGAGCGGGTCGGTAGCGGCGAGCACGCGGGCGCCGTCGGGGAGCAACCGCAGTGGGCCGGAAGAGGTACGCGCCGCGAGCAGCGCCTGCTCCCAGATCAGGACGATCTGGACGATGACCGCCTGGTAGGCGTGGTGGGCGTCGCTTCCGCGGGGCTTGCCGAACCGGCGGTAGATCTCCTTGTCCAGCACGTTCCTGGCTCGCTCGCGCCCCAGTCCGACACCCGTGAACGTCACCACGAACGTGCTGGCAGCGAGCGGGAGGATCGCCTCGCTGAGCAATGCCTCGGCGCCGGCAGTGGAACTCTCGGTCATGAACAGCACAGTACCGACAAACGTGTGGGAGCAAGGCGCGGCCGCGGCGTACGCAATCTGACGTACGTGAGATCAGAGCGTGAGCGGATGATGCGGGCGCTCGTGGTGGCGAGAGTAGGAGGCGACACCACGAGAGAAGGACTGCACCAAGCTCTCGCGGGCCATATAGGGACTTGGTCGGGGCGGCTGCTGTTTGGCGGTGAACCGGGTGCTGGAGGGAGAGCCGTTCGCTGCACCGGAAATCCGGATCTCATGCATGGCGTGGCGAACTGCCGGGCGAGACTGATCGACGCGAGCGGGGGGCTGCTCCCCTTGCCAGTACCCGGAGTCCAAACGCGATCTGCCAGAGGCCGATGAAGAGGGTCGGCAGCCGCTCGTGGATACCGGCCGGGGACCCTCCGCCGTCGTGGCCGTTTGCCGCTGAGACGGCTGCGAAGAACAGTGCGACGGCGATGAGCGACAGAACACCGCTCGCGCTGGAAAACGCAGCCCAACCACGAGACATGCGGACCGCTGTGACGAGGATGGCGGCCGGAAACGCCAGGAAGACCACCAGAGCTCCGATGCTGTGTATGGTGCCGCCAGGTGTGACGATGCCGGGCTGCCCTGGGGGGAAACCCAGGATGGGGTCGGTCCGGAACGTGCCGATGACCAGGAGCCCCAGCCCGGCGAGGGCAAGGAGGGCAAATCCCCACGCGCTGACCGCGCTCGAACGTCTGAGCCCTTCGGCAAAGCACAGCGTAAGTACTCCGTAGAGCACGAAGCTGGTGTCTTGGATCCAGCCGTGGTCGGCCAGGCTGAGTGTGCTGATGGTGTTGTGCCATGAGCTGTAGCCGGCCTGTGTTGCCCCGTTGACCACATAGGACGCGACGAAGGCTATCGGCCCGGCTGCGCCTGCGGCGAGAAGGACCAGACGTGTACGTAGTACGTTCATATGTACAACGTACACACGCTAGGATACGTTGTACACATCTGGGAGGAAGTGGCATGACGTCCCTGTGGGAGCGGCTCGAACAGGCGTCCACCGCGGCCCGGCCGGCCCTGTCGGCTCAGCGGATCGCCACGGCCGCGGTGGGCATCGCCGACTCGGACGGACTGGACGCCATCACCATGCGACGCCTCGCCACCGAGCTGGGTGTCGCCCCGATGGCCGCCTACCGCCACGTGTCGGGCAAGGACGACGTCCTCGAGCTGATGGTCGACCTCGTCTACGGCGAGGTCGACGTCCCCGACGGCGCCGGCTGGCGCGAGACCATGCGAGCGTTCGCCACTGGCATTCGCGCCCTCGTGGTGAAACACCCGTGGCTGACCCAGCTTTCCGCGCCACGGGCAGCGTATGAGCTGACGCCCAACCGGATGGCCCTCGCAGAGCGGGCGTTCGCCTCCCTGCGGGGCTTCGATCTCGACGCCGACACGATGATGAGCGTCTTCCGCACGGTCGCCGCCTATGTGCACGGGGCCACGAGCGCCGAAATCGGCCTACGCCAACTGATGCAGGAGAAGGATTGGGCCAGCGGCACCGAGGCGAGGACCGGACTGTCGGCGCAGATGACGTGGCTGCTGGGCACGGGCCGCTATCCGACGTTCGAACGCTACGTCCACGAAGGCACCCGCAAGGACGACCTGCGATGGCAGTTCGAGACCGGGCTGGAACACGTCCTCGACGGCATCGCCGCCCATCTCGGCTGATCAACCACACCGCCTCGGCGGGCGGTGATGCCGACTGCTTCCTCGTCGGTCGGGTTCTCCTCGCGGTGCGGCACGTACGGCGGCACGAAGATGTAGTCGCCGGGGCGCACACATCGAGGCGGCCGCCGCGGGCCGCTTCAGCCCCGACGGCCGGACTCCGGTCAGTACCGGATACTACTGGACCGTCCGCGTCTGGGATGTCACGCGCGGCGCGCTCACCGCACCGGTGGTCCTTACCGGACACGCCGACACCGACACCGGTGCGTCTTCAGCCCGGACGGGAAGTCACTACTATCGCCAGTCGCGACAGAACCGTCCGCACTTGGTCCATGGCCGACCCCGCCAACCGGTATTGACCGCGGCGGTGTCCGACCCGGACGCCCGGATACCGCCCTAGACCGAGGATTCCCGCACCTTCTACACCGTCGACGACACGCTCACCCCGCGTTTGGGGCACCGATCTCGAGGCCGTCGCTCGGCAGATCTGCAGCCACGCCGGCGCGCCGATCACACCGGTGGACAGGGAACAGCACTTCGGCGACGACCTCTACCGGCCGTCCATTTCGCCGATGGTCCCGAGTATGGAGCTCTCACCCGCGCATTTCTGATCGACGGCGGGGCATGCATGGTCGAGCGCGGGTTCCAGGCACGAGAGCTGCCGCATGCGGCAGGAGTCATGACCAAAGGCGCAGCCGGTGACTCTGCGCTACAATCAACGCATGATCTCCCCAAACACGGGGGATATCCCACGCGTGGGGGTTCGGGCCGGCGTCGGCGAGGCGGTAGCCATAGGGTGGCCGACCGCCAAGGAACCTACCCTGCACGCAGGTCTGAATGTGCATCGCAGCCAGCACCCGGTGCCGGGCGCGCAGCACCTCGCGACGCGACTGGGACCCGAGCGGCGGCATCAACGCCTGGTGTACCGGGTCGTCAAGGTTCACCGGACCGCCCGCTTCGGGTAGCCACAGCTGGATACCCTGCTCCCGGAGCGCGGTCAGCACGTCGTCGAACTGGTCTCCGTAGAACGCTCGCTTGTGCTCTCCGATGACGACGGCGTCGAATGAACGGTTCGGTTGTTCCGCTGCTGCGATCAGCTGTGCAGCGGCCGGCCGTTCGCGCCAAGGCAGCCGACGCGAACACCCTTCGTCGAAGTACTCCGCCACGATCACGCCGTGCCCTCGGATTGTCTCCTCGGCGACCTCGCGCTGCCGCCCCGACGACGTCGTCCGGTCCTGGAACTCGACCGTGGACATCCGCCCGTAGAACGCGAACCTCAGCCCATGGCCACCGACGGTTCGCCGGCTAAGCCGGGCACCGGCCCGACGCGGGGATACGGAGCCTGTCACGGCGGCTCTGTGGAGACTGCTGAGCATCGTGCACCTCGGTGCTTGGGGCGGTTCGGGTCGAGGGCGGAACGCAGTCGCCTGGCACCTGCTGGCGCCGCCTGACCGAATGGCACGAGACCGGCGTCTGGCACAGCGCCGGTCATTCCGGCCAGTTCAGGCGCGGCGAACGGGCACCCGGGACGGCACGAGGTCCGTGGGGAATGTCGGCCCGGCGGCTGATCGCGCGACGGTGCCGCGGGCAACCCTGTGGCGACACGACGGCGTCACGTTCCACGCTTGGGTCCGGCCGCTGCTTCCGGACGAAGCGGACTGCCGGGCGATCGAACGGCGCTATCTGAGGTAGCCGGCACCGTGACCGTGTGCCGTCCCGGTCCCGCGCCGGTGCTTTCCTGGCAGGACGCCGAATGTCGGTGCAGTGCCGGGCGCGGATGCGGGCGGCGGCGGGCACGATCGCCGCGCCGGCGACGAGCGCACCGATGCCGGGCCGTTCGCAGGGTGCGGGACTCCAGGCCACGGTGACGTACTGCGCGGCCAGGTAGGTCACTCCGCCGACGAACGCGAGCAAGGCCGGCTCCGGGCCGTAGGCGCCGGCTCGCGAGTCGGGTCGACGCCGGCGAGGCGGGGAGTCCAGTCATATCGTTCCACGTACCGCGACCCGCCGGCGGTTCTCGGCAGTTTGCCGGGCTCCGGCTCACCGCTGTGCGCCGCCGAATTGCCCGGCCAAGTTCGGGACCACGGATCCGAGCGCGTCTGCAGTGGTCAACGCGGCGACGTAGCGATCAAGGCCGTTGCCGCTGTTCTTCATCGGGGACATGCTCGGTGTCGAGCCGGTGGACCGCCCGGATCTGCTCTGCTGGTCGGACGACATGATGGGTGGGCTGGGATCGCCCGATCCCGCCCGCCTGTCCCGCGCGATGACGGCGTTCAGCGAGTACACCGGCTACATCGCCGAGCGGATCGCACGGCGACGGCGGGACGGCGACGAGAGCGGCCTCGTCGGCGTCTTCGCCAACGCACCGTCGCCGGGCTCCCAGGCGAAGTCCTGATCAGACGTCGCCGGCCAGGTCGCGTCGGACAGGCGCGACCTGGCCAGGACAGGCTGGCTACGCTCCGGTCAGTGGACCTGCCATTGCTGGTTCGTCCCGCCGTGGCACGTCCAGAGCACGATCTTCGTGCCGTTCGTGGTGCCCGCGCCGTAGGCGTCGAGGCACAGTCCGGACTGCACGCCGGTGATGGTGCCGTTGGAGTTGACGTTCCACTGCTGGCCGCCGCCACCGGAGCAGTCCCAGATCACCACCGGGGTACCGGCACTCGTGCCGCCGCCCTGGGCGTCCATGCATTTGTTGCCGTAGACGGTGATCTGTTTGCCGGCGGTGCGGTTCCACTGCTGGTTGCCGCCGCTGTTGCAGTCCCACAATTGCACCGCGGTGCCGTTCGCCGTCCCTGCCCCGTTGACGTCGACACACCTGCCCGCCGACACCGACGTGATGGTCCCCGGCGTACCGCCACCGCCCGGCCGCTGGAACAGGCCGAACTCGGCGATCGCCGGTACCGCTCGGGAGCCGGTGATCCGCAGTCGCACCTGGCTGGTGGTGACAGGCGAGGACAGGCGGATGAGCTTCTTCTGGCCGATCGTGGTGTCGCTCGCGATCTGGTTCCAGGAGGTGCCGTTCCACGCGTCCACGGCGTACGACTTGACCCGCTGGCCGATGTTGAGGTCCTCCTGCGTGGAGACGACGTCGAAGGTACGTGCAGCCGGTAACGTGAACACCAGTCCGCCGGTGGTGGAGGTGAGCTGCCAGGAGGTGTCCAGGTTGCCGTCCAGCGCCAGGTTCGGGGTGTGCCCGGCGGTGTTGGCCGATCCGGTGTCGTCGGCCACCGTGGCGCCGCCGGCGAGGTTGGTGCCGAACGTCCCGGTGATCCTGGCGTTGAGCTGGGACAGCGCGGTCACGGCCGACTGGTCGAACACGCCCTGCCGGTTCGGCGGGACGTCCAGCAGGAAGTTGCAGTTGCGGCCCACGGAGCTGTAGTAGATCTCCTCCAGTTCCTGGGCGCCCCGCCAGGTGTCACCGGGCTGCCAGAACCAGTTGTGGTGCGCCGACAGCGTGCCGTTGCACTCCGGGGGCGACCAGCGCAGCAGGTTCCACGCGCTGGTCCCGTCGGACTTGCGCTGGGACAGCAGGCTGTCACTGCCCAGATCGGGGGCGGCGTAACCGCCGGGCGGGTTGATGACGGTGTCGGCGGCGGTCGCGGCGTTGCCGGTGAAGGGCACGACCGACCATTCGGACTGGCGGGCGTAGCCGTTCTCGTTGCCGACCCAGCGGATGTCCGGCCCGCCGTCGTTCTCGATCGCCGCGCCGGGTTGCAGCCCGCGGACGATCTTGATCCAGTCGCTGAAGTTGTACGGCTGGTTGCGGCCGGTCGGGTTGGCGCCGTCCAGCCACAGCTCGTCGATGCTGCCGTAACGGGACATCAGCTCGTAGAGCGTGTTCTCGTAGTAGGTGTTGTAATCGTCCGAGTTGAGGTGGAACGTCACCCCGTTGACGACCTCCGAGGAGTCGCTGGGAATGGTCACCGCCCTGGCCGGGCTGCCGTTGGCGAACTTCCCGCCGGGCTGGTTCTCGTGCAGGTCGGCCGGGGACAGGTAGATACCGACTTTGAGCCCGTACTTGTGCATGGAATCGGCGAAGTTCTTCACCACGTCGCCGTTGCCGCCTTGCCACGCGCGGTCGGACGCGACTCCGAACGCGGACGCTTTGGAGGGGAACAGCAGGAAGCCGTCATGGTGTTTGGCGGTGAGGACAGCCCCTTTGAACCCGGTGTCCTTGAGCGAGGCCGCCCACTGGTCGGTGTTCAGGCCGGTGGGCTGGAAGATGTTCGGGTCCTCGGTCCCGGTGCCCCATTCCCGGCCGTCGAAGGTGTTGACGCCGAAGTGGATGAACGCCATCTGCTCCGCCCGCTCCCAGGCCAGCTGGCGCGCGGAGGGCACGACGTTCGCGGCGTTCGCGATGATCGTGGCCGGTGCGTCGTTCGGCGCCACGGCGATGACCTCGGCCGGGTTCGCCGCGGCGGCCGTGTTGGTCATGGACAGGGCGAGTACGGCCGCACCAAGTGCGGACAGTGTGCGCCTCTTCGGCACGGATCTGATGTCCATGGCTGTGATCCCTCGTTCAGGCTGGTACGAACTGCCATTGCTGGTTGGCGCCGCCGTTCGCGCTCCACTGCACCACCTTGGCGCCGTCGGTGGTGGCCTGGCCGTACACGTCGGCCAGCAGCCCGCTGTCGTGGCTGACGATCGTGTAGTAGCCGTCGCCGGTGGACCGCAGGTACCACTGCTGGTTGGTACCGCCCTTGCCGCTCCACTGCTGCACTTGCAGCCCTTCTGTCGAGGAAGAGCCGTTGACGTCGAGAACCTTGCCGCTACCGGTGTAGGTCAAGGTGACCGCGCCGCCGGTGGTGCTGACGGTCCAGGGAAGGCCGCCGGTCTGGTGGACGACCAACGCTCCCATCCGCGGTGAAACCATCATTCGAATGTTAACGTGAACATTTGAGCGATGATTCAGCGACATGGAGAAAACGGATGACCACCAGGGAGCGTGCAGGGTGCGAGACGTCGATGTCACGGATACTCCTGGAACGGATTCGAGGGAGTGTGCTCGAAGGTGCGCACCGCTCAGCTGATGTCGCCCGTGGAAATTCGACACAATCGACACATGCGCGACGCCAACGGTGAATCGCGGGCTGCGCAGCCGATCGCGGGGTTGCCCCATTTCTGGTTGGCTCCGCTGACATCCGAGCACCTGCCGCCGCGCGTGAACATGCCATTGGTGAACGCCCGCAGCTGGGCAGGGCCTGCGTTGCAATCCCATGTCTGTACGGCCGAGCCACTGCTTGGCGCACCCCAGCCGGTCGAAGCTCGAGGATGCACCTGCCGGCCCCGTACCCCGGCTCGAACAGGTAGTCCCCAGGATCGCGTTTCGCGCGGTTTCGGGGTGGTCCACCAGCAGGTGGGTGTTTCCGCCGCCACCGCCTTCGCGGTGGGGGTGTCGATCACGAGCCCCGACGGCAAACCCGGCCGCCGAGGGCCGGTGGGCCGCCCGCCGCGAGGATGTCCTTGACATCAACCGCCTCCGGAGTGTGTGCCGGTCGAGGTACCTTCCAGCGTCAGCCCGACGCGCGAGGAGAGCCCGGTGTGTTCCGCGCTCGGCTCGTGGACGCGCTGTCAGCTGCGCAGGCTCCATCGTTGGTTGGCCCCGCCGTTGCACGACCAGAGGATGATCTTCGTGCCGCCGGCTGTGCCGGCGCCGCTGGCGTCCAGGCAGAGGCCGGACTGCGCGCCGGTGATGGTGCCGTTCGAGTTGACGTTCCATTGCTGGTTCGCCTGGCCGTGGCAGTCCCAGATGATCACCTGGGTGCCGTTGGTGGTGCCCTGGCCGTTGGCGTCGAGGCACTTGGTGCCGTAGACCTGCAGCCCTCGGTCGGGCGTGGTGGTCCAGCGCTGCCGGTCGGCGCTTTGGCAGTCCGCCAGCTGCACCTGGGTTCCGTTGGTGGTGGAGCTGTTCGGCACCTCGACGCACCGGCCGGACTGGCTGCCCACGATCTGGGCGCTGCGCGGCGGGCTGCCTCCGCCGGGTGGCGCGTACTGGGCGGCGGTGATGTTCGCCTGTACAGCCTCTTCGGTGGCGTTGGACGGGTAGCCGGAGGTCAGAACGCCTTCGTAGAAGGTTCCGGCGCCGGAAACGCTGTTGTCTCCGCCGATGCCGAGCAGGATCGCTCCCTGCTTCTTCATCGGGTGGTACCCGCTGGGGCGCGGACCGTCGAACGTGGTCGACAAACCACCTGACTGCGCGTCCCCGCTCCGGATGGCCCAGTGGTTCGGTTCGCCCTTGACGATGGCGGTCACGAAGCGGTGGTTGACGGTCGGGTTCGGGTTGTGGCCCGCGTTCACGCCGGAGAACAGTCCCCACTCCAGGTCGGCCATGACCCACGGGCCCGGGCCGTCCCCGTAACCCCACTGCCGGTCGGCTCCGAAGTAGACGGTCTCCATGATGGCGGGCGCGTCGGCGTGGTTGGTCGTCTGCGCGTTGCCGTAGTCGAAGCAGCACCAGTTGTTGTAGTGGACGCCGTCGACGACCGCGTAGATGCCCTCCGGCTGGTCACCGGTCGCGACGCCGTGAGTGCTGTTGTTGCGGTAGCCGGTGCCGGGTGAGATGTAGACGCCGTACGCTTTCTGCCCGCCGACGGTGATCGGGGCCGCCGTCGCGTCGGCGAGGTTGTCCCAGCCGCCGGGTGCGGGGCCGGGCCAGTTGCCGGGGGGCGCCTGGGTGAGGTGGTTGCCCTTGCCGGACTGGTCGTAGATGACGGTGATGAGGCACGTCGTGCCCGCGCAGAACGAGTCCTGGGCGGCGGCGTCGGCCGTACCGCCCGCGCTGAGCACGCCGATGTCTCGCACGGTGTTGTCCGACGCTCGCTTGACCTGGTACAGCGGGCCGTTGTACGAGCCGTACAGCGCGCGGGTCGTGCTGTGCGCGGCCACGCACGGGGTGCCGCCCGAGGCGTAGACGTCGCATGGTCCCGTCGTGGCGGCTTGCGCGACGGGAAGAACGGGTGCTCCCACGGTGACGGTGAGCGCGAATGTGGTCGCGACGGCAGCCGTGATGCGAGCGGAAGCGGAAAAGGTGGTTCGCCGTTGAACCATGACGACTCCGAACGAATCAGTAGTACTCGAATCGGTTCGACTAGACATCGAACGATACGCCGTCTCTGCCTGCTACAGCAAGAATTGAACTTGTCGAATCGGTTCGCTCCGCCCGCCGGGTGTGAGAGCGGTCGTCGGTGACGGTCACCGTCGCGACGTGTCCGGTGCTCCAGCCGCCGTTGACGTACCGGCTTGCCGAGCACCCGGCCAACGGCCGGACCACGGTCACCGGCAGCGGTAAGGTGAGGTCGCCGCCGCCGCGGTGTCCGTACCGGTGAGCATCATCGCCACGAGGGACGCCGTGACCGCTCGTCGTTTCCGCCATCGCCGGCAGCCATCGACGTCTCCACCCGATCCCGTGCGCGGACGATTCCGTTCGCCGTCAGGATGCCGGAGGGGAGGTGACAGCTGTCAAGCTTTTCCGGGTCCAAGGTGAATTCCGTTGTTCGGTAAGGAAAATCCGGCCGGGCCGGAGGTGGTGACCCGTGAAACTTTCACCGCGTCCCTGATCGGTCACCCGGTCCTGATCACCATGGCAAGACCGCATCAGGCTGTTCACGAGGCTCCCGCCGGCCGGTGAGAGGATTCCTCCGGCGCGCCGGTCTCCTTGACGGGTAGTTCGATGTGGATCCGGGTGCCGGTGCCGCCGGAGGATTCGATCGTGACCGTTCCGTCGTGGGCGGCGATGGTGTCGGCGACGATCGCGAGCCCGAGGCCGGAGCCGGGCAGTGCACGGGCTTCGGGGGCGCGCCAGAACCGTTCGAACACGTGCGTGCGGTGGTGTGCGGGAACACCCGGCCCCTCGTCGGTGACACAGATCCGGCCGGGCTCCGACTCGACCATGATCGTCGACCCGGCCGGGGCGAACTTGATCGCGTTGTCGAGCAGGTTGACCACGCAGCGCTCGAGTGCGCCCGCATCACCCACGGTGGACCATTCGGTGGCCTCGACGTCGATGTGGTGCCTGGTGGAACGACTTGCCGCGCGCCGTACCGCCCGCTCGATGACGGTGTGGACCCGGACCGGCAGGTGATCGAGGGTGCGCTGGTCCCTGGCGAGGGTGACCAGTTCGGTCACCAGTTCACCGAACTCCTTGGATTGGGACTGGAGGCTGGCGATCAGCTGGCGCCGATGGGCTTCGGGAAGCGGCCGGCGCGCGTTCTCGCTCCGGGCAAGCAGATCGATGTTGGTGCGCAGGCTGGTCAGCGGCGTGCGGAGTTCGTGAGCGGCGTCGGTGACGAGGTCGCGTTGACGGCGCCGGGATTCGGTCAGGGCGTCCGTCATCGCGGCGAAGGCCCGCCCGAGCCGGCCGGCCTCGTCCCGGCCGCTGACGTCGACCGGCGTCTCCAGATCCTGGGTGCGGGCGATGTGCTCGGCGGTACTGGTCAGCCGTTCCATGGGCCGCAAAGCCTGGCGGGTGAGCAGGAGACCCGCGGTTCCGGCCACGGCGACGCCGATGAGAGACACTGCGAGCAGGGCCGCGCGCAGGCCGGCGAGAGCGTTGTCGATGTCGGCCACGCTCCGGCTGGTGATCAGCACCGCGTCGCTGCCGAACGGCCGCACCATGGCACGCACGGTGACCCCGCCGGCGGTGACCCCGTCACGCAGCTTCGCCGTGGTGACGGCGAGATCGGCGGCGGTGGTGACGACCGGGTCGACTCCGTCGGGCACACAGGTGGAGCCGTCCCGGAAGAGGAACTGCAGGCCTTCGACGAATCGCTGGAGTGGCTTCCCGGCCGCGGTCTTCCGGCACATGGCCTGGAGGTCGGGGAGAGGTGGTGCCCGGTCGGCCGCGCCGGGCGCGGGCGGGATCGGCGCCTGGGTCAGCGTGTCATCGAGCTGGGTGCGGAGGTTGTGTTCGGTGACCAGCCAGGCGATGACGCTGACCCCGGAGATGGACAGGGCGACCACGAGGGCGGTGGTCAGCGCGATCCGGCTGCGCAGGAGCAGTCGTCGTTCGCGGGCCGGACGACGCCGGCGCCTCATCCGGGCTCACGCAGGACGTAGCCGACGCCGCGGGCGGTGTGGATGAGCCGGGAGCCCCCGCCGGCCTCGAGCTTGCGGCGCAGGTAGCCGACGTAGACGTCGAGACTGTTCGTCGCGGGTTCGTGGCCCCAGATCTGCTGTTGCAGGTGAGCGCGGCTCTGCACCCGGCGAGGTTCGGCCATCAGCTGAGCCAGCAACTCGAACTCCGTCGGGGTGAGCGTGAGCGCGTGCCCGCCGCGGTTGGCCTCCCGGGTCGCGAGGTCGAGCTCCAGGTCGCCGAACCGCACTACGTGCCGGGCCGGCACGGCGCCGGCCGGTCGAGCCCGGCGGGTCAGCGCGCGGAGCCGGGCGAGCAGCTCTTCCAGGGCGAACGGCTTCATCAGGTAGTCGTCGGCGCCGGCGTCGAGGCCGGTGATGCGGTCGCCGAGGCCGTCCCGAGCGGTCAGCATCAGCACCGGCATGCGCTCGCCCGCGGCACGCAGGTTCCGGCATGCTTCGAGGCCGTCGGTGCCGGGCATCATCACGTCCATGATCACCAGTTCGGGACGCAGGGCGGTGGGCCCGATGCACTGGCGGACGGCTTCCGCGCCGTCGGCGGCGGTAGCCACGTCGTAGCCTTCGAATTCGAGACTGCGTTGCAGGCTGTCGCGCACGTCGGGATCGTCGTCGACCACCAGGATCCGCAGGGTGATCACCTCATTCTGCTTGCGTCCTCAGGGCAGGGACCGTTCCGCCACCCGGCGAGGCGGAACGGTCCCGTTCGGGTGACCTCAGGCGTGGCACTCGTTCAGCGTCGACGAGTCAGTGCCACCGTAGGCCGCGGGATCGATCTTGGTGCAGTGCTGCTCGATCCACTGCGAGCGGGCACTGGCAGCCCCGCCGGCCCCGCCGAACATACCGCCCGGGCCGCCGGCCCCCATGCCGGAGGACGGGCTGAGGACGAACCTCAGGGTGCCGTCGGCGACCCAGCGCTGCAACTGCCCGACCGACGGCGAGTCGTCGGTCCCGCTGAACCCGCCCATGCCGATGACGGTGTCGTCCGAACCGAGGATGTAGGGCGCCGCCATCATCGCGGAGCCGTCCACCGCGAGCGTGATCGCCGCGCCACCGCCGTGCTGTTCGGCATAGGCGAGAACCTTGCGTTGCTCCGTGCTGAGCCCCGCGGCACCACCGAACATGTTCCCGGCCATTCCGGCACCCGGGCCGCCGGCGTCCGCGGGCCGGCCACCGCCCGGCTGCTGTGGTACCTGGCCCCCGGTGGGCATTCCGGGGACCTGCCCGTTCGAGGGAAAACCGCCGGTACCCGACGGAAGGCCCGGCAGCTGTCCCTGCCGCATGCCGCCACCCATTCGCCCGGCACCGGGAAAACCGCCGCTCGGGCCCGCGGCCGGGATGTTCCCGTTGTCGCTACCGGTGGTGGCCGTCGCCACCGACCACGCTCCCGGGGTCACCAGCGCCGCGACGAGCCCGATCAGCACGGCCGGGCGCTGGGCCCGGCCGAACTGCGCCGGCGCGGTCCTGGCGACGGCCAAACCCGCGACGGTCAGCACCGTGGCGACCAGCACGACCCAGCGGAGCCAGCCGAGATAGCCGGTGTCGCGGGACACCAGGACGAAGGCCCACCCTCCGGTGATCGCGATCGCGGCCGGCAGCAGGAGCCAGGCAGACCCGTCCGGGGCGCGGTAGAACCGCCAGAACTTCGCCAGGCCGGCGGCGGCGATCGCGGCGATCGCCGGAGCGAGCATCGTGGTGTAGTAGGAGTGCCAGATCCCCTGCGCGTAGCTGAACACGACGGCGGTGACCACCAGCCAGCTGCCCCACATGAGCCAGACTCCGCGTGCTGCCCGGTCGGTGGCCGTCTTGGTGGCGATGCGGCGGATTCCGCCCACGCTGGCCACCGCGATGACCAGCAGAGCGAGGGGGAGCAGCCAGCTGATCTGGCCGCCGACGTCGGCACCGAACATCCGGCCGGGACCGATGTCGCCCCCGAACATGCCACCCATCCCGCCCGTGGGCAGATCCATCCCGGCCGGCAGTTCCAGGCCCGAGGGTCGCGCGCCGCCGCCGGGCATGCCCTCGCCTCCGCCGAAGATCCGGCCGAAGCCGTTGTACCCGAAGATCAGGTCGAGGGCGCTGCCGTCGGTACTTCCACCGATGTAGGGCTTCTCGCCCGGCCACAGGTCCACCAGCGCGACCCACCAGAACGACGACGCGACCAGGACGGCGGCCGCCGCCAGGACGTCGAGGATACGGCGTCTGACGGGTGCGCCGCTACCGGCGAGGTAGGCCGCAGCGAATCCCGGAACCACGATCCAGGCCTGCAGCATCTTGGTGACGAACCCGCAGCCGATGAAGAACGCGCACCACAGCAGCCAGCGGGTCCGTGGCCGGCTCTCGGTGGCCTGGACGGAGCGGGTGAAGGCGTAGGCCGCGGCCACGAGCAGCAGGACCAGCAGCGTGTCCGGGTTGTTGTCCCGGTTGATCGCCACGGTGATCGGTGTGACGGTGAGGATCAGGGCGGCCGCCAGCGCCACGTTCTCGCCCGCCCACCGGCGCACCGTGCGGTGCAGCAGGACCACCGCGGCCACGCCTTCGAGGACCTGCGGCACCAACAGCGCCCAGCCGTGGAACCCGAACACCCACGTCGACACCACCTGCGGCCACAGGCTCATCGGTGGTTTGTCCACAGTGAACACGCCGTAGGCGTCGAACGAGCCGAACAAGAAGTTCGTCAAGCTCGACGACATCGACTTCACCGCCGCCGAGTAGTAGGAGTTGCCCATCCGGCCGTCGGCGATGCCCCAGGCGTAGAGGATCGCCGCTCCCACGCAGATCCCGGCGAGGGCCCACGGCTGCCATCGCCGTTGTGGGCGCACCGGCGGATCGGGATCCCGCGTCGCGTGGATGTCGGTCGTCCTGATAGACAAGTCTTCTCCTTTTGTGGCGGGCGGATCAGGCTGTTGGAAGGCGTTCAGATCGTGGGTTCGGCGGTGCTGGCGAACACCCAGCCGCGCAGCAACAGGAAGCGCCCGATGGTGCCGACCACCGAAGCGATGGCCAGTACCAGTACTTCCACCAGTTGCGACGGCGCGGCGACGAGCGCGTGCAGCCCGAGCAACGCGCCCGAGGTGAAGGCGTAGTACAGGCCGAACACGACCAAGCCCTTCAGGTGCGCCCGGTCGGCACCGCCGCGGCGCCTGGCGAAGGTGAACCTCCGGTTCGCCTCGGTGTTGAACAGCGTGCACAGGACGAGCGCCAGCAGGTTGGCTCCGAGCACGGGCAGCCACTGCCGCAGCAACGCGTACAACACCAGGTACGCCGCGGTGGACAGCACACCGATCACGGCGAACGACAGGACCTGCCAGGTCATCGTGGGGTTCCCGGCGCCGATCACCGCGTCCGGGTGGGCCGCGCGCGGCTCGGGGCGCCGGGGCAGATCCGGGATGCGTGCCGTGCCCACGGCCTTCGCCCGCGCGACCCGGATCAGCCCCCGGAGATCATCGCGGGCGGTCGAGACCACATCCACCCGGCTGTCGACGTCCTCCACCCAGTCCACCGGTACCTCGTGGATGCGGAGCCCGTTGTGTTCGGCCAGCAGGAGCAGTTCGGTGTCGAAGAACCAGGCGTCGTCCTCCACGTGGTCGAGCAGCTGCCGCACGATGTCGGCGCGGGCAGCCTTGAAGCCACACTGGGCGTCGGAGAACCGCGCGCCGTGGGTCCACTTGATCACGGTGTTATAAGCGCGGGAGATGAGTTCCCGTTTCGGACCTCGGACGGTCCGTGAGCCGGGCGCCAGCCGTGATCCGATCGCCAGGTCCGAATGTCCGTTGACCAGCGGCGTCACCAACGGCAGCAGGGCGTCCAGGCCGGTGGACAGATCGACATCCATGTAGACGACGACGTCGGCCGGGCTTGCGCGCCATGATTCCTTCAGGGCGTGCCCGCGGCCCTTGCGTTCCAGGCGCACCGCGCGCACCCGCTCGAACTGAGCGGACAGTTCCATCGCCAGTTCGAAGGTGCCATCGGTGCTGGCGTTATCGACGATGGTGATCGAAGCCGGGAAGGGAAATTCCCGAGCCAGGAAGTCGTCCAGCACCCGCACGCAGCCCGGCAACGACCGGACCTCGTTGTACACCGGTACGACGATGTCCACGGTCGCCGTCGAGAGCGTTGCCATGGTGCCGGGTGCTGCGGATGCCGCCCCGGTTGCCCTGTTCCCCGTCATCATCACCAATCTCTTGCCGCCCAGCCGGACAGGCCGGCGCCATCCGGCGCCGCCGGATCAAGTACCTCCCGCGTACGTGAAACCACGCTCTGGGCAACCTGAAAAGATCATGAGAAGCGGAACTCCGCGCAGGGCGTTGCCATGTCGTCCACTGCGAAACTTTCCTGTATCGGCATCACCCGACCTGCCGGATTTCTTGGCCGGGAGCAGGAATCTGATACCCGGTGCAGTGAACGAAATTGCTGCCATTCCCGGCGGGGTACCGGTCGGCTTCAGATCGCCGGCTCACCTGCTCTGCACCCCACGTGCTCGCCGCTCTCAGCAGGGGATGCGCCCCGCGGGCCACGTGGTGGCCCGCGGGGCGAAGAACGGTATTCGAAAGCGTTGGTGAACGATCCCCGCTGTGTTTGCGGGTAATTTTCGCGACTCGGTCAGAGCCCCAGAAGGGGCACAGGCGTTGTGCTCCAGGATGTGGTCGACCTGCTCGGTCGGCAGGCCGGCGTCCTCGATGGGGGTTCGTGCTCGCAGGTACACGTGGAAGTTGGCGGCGTCCCACCACATCTTCTTCCATGCCTCCGACGGCTCGGAGAATCCTTGCTGCCAGTAGGGGCGGTTGTCGTCGATTCGTTGGGCGAGGAAGGGCAAGGGGCCACCCAGGTGGGCGACAAGGACCTTGATGCCGGGGTGGCGCTTCAGGACTCCGGCGGTCATGAAGTGCAGCAGGCCGATGGTGTCCTCGAACGGCGCGCCGACCACCCAGCGCAGGCCGTGGTCGGCGATCAAGGGGGATGCGGCGTCTGGCCGGAGGCGTGGATGTAGAGGATCGCGTTGCGGCGGCTGAGCTCGGCCCAGAGTGGCTCGAACGCCGGGTCGCCGAGGGTCCGGTGTGCGACTTCGGTGCCGATGGAGGCGCCGAGGAGGCTGAGGTTGTCATGGCGCGGGCCAGTTCTTCGGCGGCGGCTTCGCCGTGCGGAAGCAGTGTCGTGGCCAGCCCGGCGAAGCGTCCGGGGTACCGGGCGATCAGGTCGGCGTAGAGGTCGTTCGCGAGCCCGGCACTGTCGATGGCGTGGGCGGCATCGTCGAAAGTCGGCAGCTGCGGGGTCGCGGACAGCAGTTGCATGTCAACGCCGGCGGCGTCCATCAGCGCGAGGCGGTTGTCGATCTCGCCGGGCCCGTCGCCGGCGCCGAGGCCGCGGGCGATGGGGGTGAAGTCGCTGCCGTGGCTCTCGAGCTTGTCGAGGTAGCGGGTGGGGAAGTAGTGGGCGTGCATGTCGATGCGCACGGGTGTTCGCTTCCAGGTTGCGCGGATGGTTCTGTGGTGGGGTGGTGTTACCGGGGTTCCAGCACCAGGACGGGGATCGTGCGGCGTACTGGGGGAACGCCGTGACGGCGTAGTCCCACCATTCCGCCCGTTCCTCGCCCTCGAGCTCGCGGGCGAGGAAGGCGCGGGTCTCGGTGCCGTCCTGGAGGTCGGGATGCCCTGCGGCGCCGCTCTTGGAGGCGACGACGGCGTAGCGGCCGTTGTGTTCCACGCGCACGACGGGCGTGTGGCGCACCTTGCCGGACTTCGCGCCACGCAAGGTGAGCAACACGATCGGCAGGCCCTGTGCGTTGAGACTCCTGTGTTTCGCCGAGCGGATGTCGCTCGGTCAGTTCGATGTGGTGGTCAGTCCGAGGCCGGGGGTGGCCGGGGGCCGTGGTGGTCCCCGGCATGGGGTCGGGGCGTACCCGCCAGAGGACCAGCCGCCCGCCCAGGACGCCGACGGCGCCCGCGACGAGATAGCCGGTGTCCAGGCCGGCCACGATCGACGCGGCGGTCGATTCGGTGCGGGGGGGCTTGTCGGGCGGCGGCCGCGCCGACGAGGCCGGGATCGTGGGCGTGCTCGCGACCGTGGTCCGGAACACCCGTCACCCGCACGGATGCGGACCGTCCGCTGCTGCGCGTACTGTCGCATGACGGGCGCGCCTCCTACCCCTCGCTTGCCGGGGAGACGGGGTGGTCGGAATCCACGGTGGCCCGGCGCTGCGAGCCGCGGGGGTCCTGTTCTTCGACGCCGACATCGACGAGAAGGCACTGGGCTTCCGCGCGGAAGCCCGGCTGGGGGCCGCCGTGCCCCCGTCGCAGCTGGCCGAGACCGGCGCGGCGATCGCCGCCCACCCGGAGGTCGCGTTCTGCGCCGCCACGACCGAGGTCACCAACATCCTCGCCGCCGTCGTGTGCCGGGACGGACCTGACTTCTACCGGCACCTGATCGAGCGGATCGGAGGGCTGCCTGTCGTGCGCGAGGTGGAGACGGCGCCGTTGATCCGGACGGTGAAGTGGGCCGGTGCGCTGCCCTGAACGTCGGCTCCGGTGCTCGGCGGCGGCCACGAGGCCCGACTGAAGCATCCGGCGGTACGTGCAGGCGATTCCGGGGGCGGAGCAGCGGTCAAGTGACTGGTGCTCGCGATCAGGGCGAGTAGCCGGCGCGCGGCGGTCGGTCCTGACGCGCGCAGCCATTTCGCGCCGGGGAGCTGGCGGCCGGTGGCGCCCCTTCCTGCCGGGCCGAGGCCCGGTCATGCGCCGGGTGCGGCGGGGTCCGGGCGGCGATGAGGGCCACGTCGTCGCGGGTGCTGCCGAGGTCGCGGGCCAGCTGGGCGCACAACGGGGACAGCGGCAGGTCCTGGTGGCCGGCGGTGTACCGGCGCAGGCGCGTCATGCCGGTGTCGATGTCCTGGGTGCGGGATTCGATCAGCCCGTCGGTGTAGAGCACGAGGGTCGAACCGGGCGGCAGTGTCTCGCGGGCGGTGGGGCGGGGCCGGTCGGGGTGGGCGCCGAGGAGGACGGCGTGCGCACCGTTGAGGTAGGTCGTAGTGGTGCCGGTGCCGAGGAGCAGGGGTGGCGGGTGGCCGGCGACGGACCAGGACAGCTCCCACGATCCACCGTCCGTGGGGTGGAGGCGGGCGAAGATCACGGTGGCCAGATCGTCGAAGGCGAGGCGGGACTGGGCGAGGTCCAGTCGTTGCAGGATCTGCCCGGGTTCTTCATCGGGGCGGTCCACGGCCAGGGCGCGCAGCATGTTCCGCAGCTCGCTCATGCGGGACGCGGCGCGGATGTCGTGACCGACGACGTCGCCGATGACCAGTGCGATGCCGTCCTCTCCCAGCGGGAAGGCGTCGTACCAGTCGCCGCCGACTTCGGCGACGCTGGCGGCGGGCCGGTAGTGGGCGGCCAGTTCCAGACCCGGCACCGTGGGGAGTTCCGTCAGCAGGGCGCGCTGGAGGGTCACGGCGATGTCGGCTTGCGCGGCGTGCAACCGGGTGTTTTCCAGCCCGAGTGCGGTGCGCCGGGCGACTTCTTCGGCCAAAGCCCGGTCGGCCTCGTTGAACGGTGGGCCGGCCGCGGCGCGGGTGAGGGTCAGCGCTCCGAACGTCGTGGCCCGCAGCCGCACGGGCACGACGAGCGCGTCGGCCGCCGCCGACGGCGTGGAGAGGTGCCGGGTTCCGCCGCCGCGCAGAACACCCCGCAGGGCGGCTTGGTGAGCGGAATGCTCCGCCGTTCTCGGAGGCACCGCGTCACCGAGATCGTGGGCCCAGGCGATGCGCCGCAGTTCCCGGCCCTCGGCCAGGTCGATGACGGCGGCGTCGGCGAGGCGGGGTACGAGCAGCCGCACGAGGCGTTCGAGGGCCTGCCCGGCGTCGAGGGTGCTGACCATGGCGAGCGTCACGTCGCTCAGCCAGCTGATCTCCGCCAGGTCGTATTCGGCCTGCTCTCGCATGGTTTCGCTGTGCGCGTAGCGGTTGGCGCGCCGGCCGTCGCGCTCACGCTGCGCGGACATGTCGTGGAAGACGACCACGGCGCCGGTGCCGTGCCCGGCCTCGGGCGGCAGCGGCGCGGCGGACCACCACGCGGCAAGCGCGGAGCCGTCCCGGCGCAGCAGCACCGCGCGGTCACCGCTGATGCGCTTGCCGAGCGCGGCCTCGCGCAGGACCGGCTGCCGGCCGGGGAAGCCGGAGCCGTCACCGGTGTGCGGTTCGAGCACGTCGTGGGCGTTGACGCCCGGCAGCGTGCCCGGTTCGTAGCCCAGCAGCCGCTCCGCCCACGGGTTGCAGGCGATCACCACACCGTCGGCGTCCACGGCGTACACGCCCGCGCCCGCCGCCGCGAAAATCGCCGGCACCAGCGCTTCCGCCGTCCGGGAAACAGGCGGCGCATCGGTATCGGGGATGCTCTCCACGCATTCTCTTTGCCCCGCGCGGCCGGCGTTCAACCCCGGGCAGGAGCCGTCGGAGCGGAGCCGGCGCTCACACTCGGTCGTCCGAGTTGCCGGGCGGCGAGGCGGTGTCGGTGTCGGCGCCGTTGTCGGCCTGGCGTTCGGTGCGGTCGGTGCCGTGCCAGTCCAGGCACAGCACGGTGGCGTCGTCCTGGAGTTGATTGCGGCAGGCGTGCCGCACCGCCCTGGTCGCCGCCCGCACCACCTCCCGGGAGTGGAGCTCCTCGGTCTCGCGGATCAGAGCGGGCAGGTCGACGCCGGCGGCGGCGCGTTCGAACATGCCGTCGGTGAGCAGTACCAGCCGGTCGCCGGGGCGCAGGTCCAGCCGTTGCACCCGGTACTGGTACGGCTTGAAGCCGAAGAGCAGGTCGATCTCCAGCTCGATCTCCGTCACCGCGCCGTCGCGCAGCAGCAGTGGTGGGGGATGTCCGGCGTTCACCAGCTCGACCCCTCCCGCGCGCAGGTCCACGCGGAGCAGCAGCCCGGTCGCCAGGGATACGTCCTCGCCGTGGTCGAGCAGGGCCTGGTTGGCTTGGCGGGCCTGTTCGGCCAGGTCGTGGCCGGCTCGGCGGGCGCCGCGCAGCGCCCCGACCAGCAGGGTGGCGGTCAGTGCGGAGGTCACGTCGTGGCCGGCGGCGTCGGTGATCGACAGGTGCAGGGTGTCGCGGTCGAGGGTGTAGTCGTAGGTGTCGCCGCCGATGTCGTCGGCGGGCACCAGGGCGCCGGCGATGGTGAACTGGGCTGCCTCGCAGCAGGAGGCCGAGGGCAGCAGCTGGTGCTGGATCTCCGCGGCCAGGCTCATCGGAGTGGTGCGCCGGCCGGTGTGGTAGCGGTCGGTGAAGCGGCGGTCGGTGACGATGACGTAGGCCAGCGCGTGTGCGGCTTCCCCCAGCTGGGCCAGCACTTCGTCGTCGCAGGAGGGCACGGTCGCTTCCAGGACACCGACGCAGTCGCCGCGGTTGGTCACCGGCAGCACCGCCCGGACCCCGTCGTCGTTCTGCTCCTGCCACGGCTGCTGGGTGCGCAGCACCTTCTCGTAGGCGCTGTCCCGCAGATCGACCGGCTCCGGGTCGTGCCCGTCGGGGTCCTGTGCGGTCGAGGTCAGCCGGACCAGGTGTTCCTCGACGAGGTCGACCAGCAGGAACGACACGTCGAAGGCGCCCAGCCGCTTCGCGAGGTCGCGCGCGACGACCTCGACCGACTCCACGGGCGGGGCGCTCTCGGCCGCCGCCAGCACATCACCCGATCCCAACGCCCCTCCGTCCACGGCAACCTCCGACCAACACCTCGAGCCCGCTCAACCTCATCATCCACTGCCCCGCCGCAGTGCGGGCGAGGTGTCGTACGACGGGGTTGACCGCGGCCGCCGCTGACGACGGGACCGGTCGTTCCCCGGCGCCTGAATGTCCGTTCTGCTGGTCCGGTCCTCGCGCTGCGATGTCCGCGGCCTCCCGGGCCGCCCAGGTGCGGCGCAGGTGGGCGAGGAGGTCGTTCAGCCGGTCGCGGTCGGCTTGGGCGAGACCGCGCATTTCCTCGATCGCCGCGTCCGTGACGCGCGCGAAGTCGGCCTGCGCCGCGGCCACGCCGGCGGGCGCCGCGACACGGTCGTCACGGTCCCCAGCGTGAGCGGCCGCCCACGCGGCATCCTGGGCAGCGGACAGCCGGCGGCCTCCGCAGCGAGCAAGTCCACACCGCGAGCCTCGGCGACGACGCTCTCCGCGGTACTGACCGCGATCTGGTGCATCAGCGTGCGCTGCTCGGCGTCGGCGGTCTCGGCCAGCCGCTCTGGCACACCTGGATCTGTGATCCGGTCCCGTTCGGGACCACCCCTCGGACGGCTCGGTCATGATCACCACGTTTCCGGTCGCGTGGGCAGCGCGTGTCCCGTGTCGTTCACCCGCGTCGGCCGGTCGGGTGTCAGGTGCCGAGACGGCCGTAGATGCGGCCAGCTGGTTCAACGCGGCCGGCGGGTCGAGTTGCGCGAACTGCCCGAGCAGCTCCGCCGCCGCGTAGGCCTCGGCCTCCGACAGCACGGCCGCGCACCGCTCCCGCCGGCCCTGCTCCAGCAACCGCGTCAAGGCTTCGGCGTACTCGGCCATGTCACGCACTCCGACCAGGCCGTAGCGCTCATCGAGCGGGCTCTCCTGCGTGATGTCGTCGCTCACGGTCGTACGCGCTTCTCGTCACCCGTTCGGCTGGCTCCAGAAAACCTGTGCCGCCCGGAGTAGACATTCAACGATGGGTGTGTGTAGTGTTCTTCTCGTAGCGAGAGAGACAACGTCTGGCAGGCGCGGGAGAGGACGTAACTACCCGCGAGGTGAGACAAGGCGGTCAGGCAGCACGGAGCCGATCTAGGGAACAAGGTTTCGGCTGGTGACCGCGAGCATTACTCCAGGACCGGGTCGTGAAGAAGGTCCGACCGAGCAGTACCGGTTCCGGAGCGGAAGTGCAGGACGCGGGCGGAGTGAATGTGCCCGTGAAGAACGGCAGTATCAGTGTTGCAGCAGTTGCAGGATCGGTAGTTGAAGATCAGCAGTACCAGTAGTAGTTGTTGTGCGAAGTTGAAGTGCAGTTGCAGGACGTGTCAGGTGGCCGGGGCCGATCAGTGGAAGGGGTTCCGGGCAGTGACCAGCGGCGTCAGCGTGCTGGGACCGATCAGTGGAAGGGTTCCGGCAGTGACGGCTGCAGCAGGAAGCGAAGTAGCAGTACCGGCAAGTGAAGTGGCAGTACCGAGTAAGTGGAAAACACAGGAAAGAAGGGAACGGGAACATCATTGGATCGCCCGCAGCGGCCAGGTAGTGCCGCGCGGGTGCCGCAGTCCCATCGAGTTCGGAGGTGGTGCTCGGTCACGAGTAAGCGATCCCCGCGGAATCCGGCTTTCGGCCGGACGCGGGTGCAGGAAGCCGGCGGTCGCGCCGGTTGACAATGGTGAAGATCCCTACCCTTGAGGACCCCGGGTGCCGCAGTGGCACCCGGGGTCCTCTGTGACGTGGAGGTGGAATGATCCCTGACCAACAAGGCCCGGCCACGCCGAGCGCGGCCGACAAGTTCGACGACGAGCAGTACCCCGCCTACACGATGGGCCGGGCCGCCGACATGCTCGGCACCACCCAGGGCTTCTTGCGCAGCCTCGACGAAGCCGGCCTGATCACCCCGCAGCGCTCCGCCGGCGGGCACCGCCGCTACTCCCGCCACCAGCTGCGTCTGGCCGCCCGCGCGCGGGAACTGGTCGATCAGGGCACTGGCATCGATGCCGCCTGCCGCATCATCACTCTCGAAGACCAGCTCCACGAAGCCCAGCGCCGCAACGCCAAACTCCCGGCCGGCGACTGAATCCCGACTTCGGCACGCGGCCCCGGCGCCACGTGCCGATGTGCATCCGACGGTGTCCCCACGCCACTGCCGGGCCGGTAACGCGGCACACCGTCTTCGGCTGAAGGGGACGTCTGCGCACCGGATGCGCGGACGTCCCCTTCAGCTCACGTCACAAGGCGAGGACGAACGCGACCGCCCGCGCCCAGCGTTCGTCGGCCGCCAACGCGCGTTCCGCGTCCGGGAGGTTGATCGCGCCGTCGCCGGCGTGGTCGTTGGCCAGCGTCGAGAACGTGCCCTCCAGGTACGTCAGCACGGTCGCGTGCAGAGTGGACTCGAGGTCGTCGTCCTCCAAGGCCGCCAGCAGCATCGTCGTGAGGTCCAGGACGTGCTGCCACTCGGGCGACCCGTCGTCTTCGACGTCGAACGCGCCGAGGCGCGCCAGGTCCTCGTCCGCCGGATCGGCCGAACCCGTGGCCCGGGCCAGCGCCGTGGTGAACGCCGCGTCGGCCGCGGCCCGCAGGTGCGGCCACTTGACCCACCCGGGGCCGGCTTGGACGTAGGCCCGCGCCCAGATCGAGGCGCAGGCCGCCCAGCCGTCCGCCGGGGGGCGGGTGGCCAGCCCGCTGGTCGTTTTGCCGACCAGCGAGCTGATGTCGACTGACGTCATTCGGTTCCCTCGATGATGCCCTTGACGATCTTCGCGCACATCTCGGTACAGGGCCAGGGCGTGTTGTTCACCCCCTTGGCGATGCCCCACCGGACCTGCGTCGCGCCATCCGGTACCGACATGATGATGTTCACCTCCGCGTGATACTTGCCGCTGACGATATTGGCCCTCGGTACGCCGAGTTCCACCAGGCGTTCGATCTGTTGATCCGATAGGGCGCGACCGGAACGCGCGGCGAAGATCTGCGTCGTACCGTCGGGCAGCCGGGTCTCGTGCAACGCCACGGTGGACCTGTTGTGGGCTATGTTTCCACCCTTCTGGAGCAGGGCCAGGTCGTGCACCTCGACCGCGGCCTCCCGCAGCGCGCCCGGCTGGGACAGCCCACCCGCCGCCAGGCCGCCGGCACCCGCCTCCCGGCCGGTGGTTCCGGTGGCACGGCCACCGGACTCGGCGGTGGCGCCCAGCGCCTGCGCCGTCTTCGTCACCGCCGACATGTGGAGCGTGGCCCCGAGCGAGATGACGGCCTCGGCCCGGTCGACGGTTTCCTTGCTCAACCCGGTCGTGGCCTGGACGGCCATGCTGGTCAACGTGCTTTCGTCCTCGCCGGAGTAGAGCTGCCGCAGCCCGGTGGCCGCGGTGTCGGCGCCGTGGACGAACACGACGGCCCCGGCGACCGCCCCGACCCCGGTCCACGACGTCGCCGCGCCGAACGCAGCGCCGGTACCCGCCTCGGAGAACCCGCCGACCAGCTTCAGCCCGCCCATCACGCGGTTCCACGTGCTGAGCCCGTCCGGGTCGGTCAGCCGCACCGGGTTGTCGGAGGCGTAGCTGTAGGACGCCAGGTTGAACGGCTGGTGCACCCCGCCGTTCGGTGCTCCGTCCAAATAGGACGACGACGCTGGGTCCGCGCTCTGCCAGAGGTTCGTCCGCGGGTTGTAGTAGCGGGCGCCGTAGAAGTAGAGCCCGGTCTCCTTGTCGAACTCCTTCCCGTTGTACTGGTACGGCACCGGTTCCTGGGTCTTCGTCTCCTCGACCCAGCTTTCCCCGTAAGCGAAGTACTCCTGGTGCGAGGCGAGCTTGCCGCGTTCGTCGGTGACGTACGTTGCCGAGCCCAGGTGGTCGGGGTGGAAGTAGAACTGGTCGTGCTCGTAGCCGGAGTCGGCGGCCTTCTTGCTCAGCAGCCTGGTGTCGCCGAGGAAGTAGTGCTTGACCGCCCTGCCGTCGACGCGGCTGTAGTTCGTGCCGATCGCGACGTGGGTCTGCTTGCCCTCCTTGGCGACCCGGTTGCCCGCGTCGTCGTAGACGAACTTCACGGTGGGCTGGTCGCCCTTGTCGTCGCAGGACGTCGGGTCCTGCTTGACCGTGCCCGATTCGTCGCCGTAGACGCACTCGAGCCGGTTCTCCTCGTTCCAGACGAACTGCGTGCGCTTGCCGCCGGTGGTCTCGGCGGCGGCCAGCACTGCGTTCGCCTGCACGGCGGCGTCAGCGCTGCGGCCGGTGGTGATGTCGATCAGGTTGCCGCCGGCGTCGTAGGACTGCACGTCGGCGCCGATCTTGCTCGGTGCGTGCGGCAGGCCGCCGTAGGTGTACTTCTGCGTGTAGGTGGTCGGGGCCTGCGGCTGCGTGCTGCCCGACGTGGTCACCAGTTCGTGCTTCTGCTGCTTGCCGGTGGTGTTGTTCAGCGTGTCGTAGGTCAGGTCCAGCTGGTAGCGGTTGACCTTGCCGGTGTCGTTGCGGTACGAGCCGGTGGCCGACGTCAGCCGGTACAGGTCGTCGTGGCCGTAGGTCTGGGTGCTCGGCCCGCCGATCTCCTTGGCGCCCGGCACCGCCACGTCGTTGGTCAGCGAGGTGACGTTGCCGACCTTGTCGTAGCCGTAGGAGACGTTCTGGAACTCGCGGTCGTCGGACTGCGCCGTGCTCAGCGTGGCCAGGCGCCGGTCGGTGTCGTTGTAGCGGTAGGTCGTCCGGACCCCGGAGCCGGTCTCCTGCAGCACCTTCTGCCCGAACTTGTCGTAGTCCAGCCGGGACAGGTAGCGGTAGGTGCTGCTGCCCTTGACGCCGGTGGCCGAGGTGACCTGCCCGCCGCTGTCGTAGCCGTAGGTGAGCTTCTCCCCGTCGGGGTAGGTGGTCTCCAGCACGCGGTTCCAGGTGTCGAACCGGGTCGTCGTGGTGAACGACTTCCCGCGGTCGTCCTTGGTCCCGACGTCGGCGCCGAGCGTCCGGGTCTCCCGCGTGAGCTCGCCGAGCGGCCCGTAGCCGCGGGTCAGGGTGCCCGCCGCGTCGTGGATCGCGGTGATCCGGCCGGCACCGTTCTCCGGGGCGCCGAGCGCGCCGTAGGTGTAGGTGACGTTGTTGCCGGTGAAGACCGGGTACCGGATCGCGGTCAGCCGGGTGAACTCGTAGTCGTACTCGATCGCCTTCTTCTTGGCCCGCAGCGTCGGCGTCACCTTGCCGACGACGTTCCCGGCCAGGTCGTAGGCGGTCTCGACCTTCCCGGAGTCCGGGCTGTCGACGACCGTGCGGCGGCCGAAGTTGTCGTACGCGGCCTTGGTCGTGTTGTTCCGGTCGTCGGCCACGGACGTGATCTGGCCCATGACGTCGTAGCCGTAGCTCGTCCAGATCACAGGCTGCCCGGCGGCGGGGTTGGCCTCCTTGACCGCGGTGGTCAGCCCCCGCGTGTCGGTGTAGCCGCGGCGCTGCTTGCCGTTGGCGTCCGTGGAGACCGTCTCGAACCGCGTGGTGCCGGACCGGTCGGCGCCGAACCCGAACGCCGTGGCCGAGGTGCTGCCGTCCGGGATGACCGTGCTGGTCGTCCGGTCGAGGATGTCGTAGGCGAGCCGCGTCGGCGTGACGGCGTCGACGGCCGGATCGAACGCGAAGTTGCCGTCTCCCTTCGGTTCGGTGGTGGGGTAGTACTGCTCGACCGTGCGGCCGGCGAAGTCGAACACGGTGTGCCCGGACACGGTCATCACCGCCGCCGCGTCCGCCCCGGCTTCGGGGGCGACGTCGGCGTCCTTCTTGGTCTGCAGGATCCGGCCGAGCCCGTCGGTGAACTGGACGGTGTCGATGGTGTCGTCCCGGACGCTGGTCGCCGTGTTGTCGATATGTCGGCTGACCGCGTAGGGCACCGGCGCCTCGGGGTGGTACTCGAAGCCGACGGTGACCCGGTTCTCGGGGATTTCGTGCGGCCCGGCCACGAACGACACCCGGCCGAACCGGTCGTAGTTCGTGTGCACGCGCTGGAAGTTCTTGTCCAGCGTCGTTTCCGGCAGGCCGTACTTGTAGTTGTGCGTGACGGCCGTGCGGTAGCCGTAGCTGTCCACGGTGGTTTCGAGGTGAACCCCGACCACCGGGTCGTAGCCGTAGTCCAGCCGGTACCGCTGACCGGCCTTGTTCACCGGCCCGACGACGGCCTTGAGGTTGCCGTTGCCGAGGTACTCCAGATCGGTGACGGCCTTCGTGCCGTCGGCCAGTGCGGCCCGCACCTGTTTCACGTCACCGGTCGTGCAGTCCACTGTGGATTCGCGGTGGCGCGTGGTGTTCTTCGCCGCGGTGCCGATGACGTCGACCACGCTCGCCACGTCGACGATGTTGCGGGCGCGGCACGCGGCGTCGGTCGCCGAGTACTGCGCCCTGGTCTCGACGTCGTCGGCGGTCCCGGTGTCCGCGGCGTCGAAGATCCGGGTCGGGTTGCCGAACTGGTCGTACTCGTGTTCGGTGTAGGTGGTCTTGCCCGCCGCGGCGCCGCCCTCGTAGAAGCGGTCTTCGGTGCGCGACGCGAGCGGGAAGACCGTGGCCGTCGTGCTCGCCGGGTCCGCGACCTTGCCGGTGGCCACGTCACGCAGGGTGTAGCTGGTGAGCGACTCGGTGAACAGGCGTCCGGCGCCGTCGGCGGTGAAGGTGCGGGTGAGCAGGCCGCGGGTGTAGACCGAGTCGGTGCGGTACTCGCTGGTGGTGCTGCGGTAGACGGCGTTGCCGGGGGCGAGCTGTTCGCTGACGACGCGCCCGTAGCCGAGGAACTGGCGTTCCAGCCGGTCGTACCGGCCGTCGGTGTAGCGGAAGCCGGACGACTGGAAGTCCTGGCCGTCACCCGGGTGCCCGTCGAACAGCGTGGTGCGCGAGAGGACCCAGCGTGACTGCGGCAGGTCCTCGGTGTTGCCGTCGCGGGTGTAGTCGAGCTCGAATCGCGCGCCCAGCGGGCGGTTCACCGTGCGCAGCAGGTTCGTGCGCCCGGTTTTGTTCTCGGCCACCACCAGCTCGTTGTCACGGGTGGAGCGGACCTGGTCGGCGTACCCGTCGCCGTTGACGTCGCGCAGCGCGACCTCGGACCGGCCGATGCCCCGCGAGGTGTCGGCGCCCGGGTTGAACACGACGCAGGCGCCGGCCAGGATGCCCAGGCAGAACCCGAAGGTGAAGTACGCGCCACCGCCGAGGTTCGCGCTGCTGTCGGCGGTGATCCCGGCGGTGCTGCCGCCGAACGGCGTCGGTGGCGCGAACCCGCTGCCGGTGTTGATCGCGACGGCCAAGGGCTGACCGTCGCGCGAGAACACGCGGTCGGCGAGGCCGTCCCCGGTCACGTCCTGGAGCCCGGCTTCGGTCTTGGCCTGGCCGGTGCCCGCCGAGACCCCGCCGGCCAGGCCGTAGAAGTCGTTGTTGAAGCCGAGGTTGACGGCGGCGTTGCGGGTGCTGGAATCGGCCAGCGGCCCGCCGGGCCACGGTTCGGCCGCGGCGAACTCGTAGCCGAGGTTCAGCGCCGCGGTCCCGTTCGCGTAGACGCGGTCCGGCAGCGTGTCGCCGTTGATGTCGAGCAGGTCGAACGCGGCGTCGGACTCGCCGCCGCCGACGCTGCCGCCGATGCCCAGGCTCGGCAGCTCGCTGCCGGACTGCGCGGTGGTGGCGGACTTGTCCGCCGAGGGCCCGGTCAGGCCCCGGCCGTTGGCTCCGCTGCGCGCCGGGCTGCCGGCGTTCGCGGACGCGGTGAACGCCGTGGTGTCGGATTCGCGCACGGTGCCGGTGCCGAGGCTGCCGCGGGTCGCGCCCAGCCCGCCGGTGACGTCGGAGTACTGGATCCCGGCCGGGCCGACGACGTCGGGGAAGCGGTCGCCGTTGAGGTCGAGGAAGTCGACCTGCCCGGAACTGCGGCCGCGCGCGACGCTCGCCCCGGCCCCGATCGGGACACCCGGGATGCTCGCGCCGAACGTGGTCGAGATCTGCGACGTGCGCGCCACCCGGGACACGCCGGTCGCGCCGGCGATGTCGGCGTCCTGGGCGACGTCGATGCGGTCGGTGCCCAGCCGCGACGACGCGGCCGTGCCGGCGGCGACCCAGGTGTTGCCGTCGTCGCTGCCCCAGCGTTCCAGCGCGGGCCGCGGCGCGAGCAGGACCGCGTTCGGCCTGCTGACCCGCCCGTCGAAGCCCGGCACGTCGGATTCCCGCGGGGCGCCCGGGATCTTGTCGCGGAAATTCGCGTCGAGCACGAGGTCGCGCTGCACGATCGGGGTGCCCGCGCGGTCGCGGTTGCCCTGGTAGCCGATGGCCGCCCAGCCGCGGTAGGGCTCGGCGAACGCGCCCTGCTCGGCCGCGGCGTGCAGGGCGCTCGGCACCGGCGTGAACGGCATGCCGTCCGTGCTGACCGACGCCGTTTGGCTGGTGACCCGGCTCGGCAGGCCGGTGTCCAGGGTGGAGTAGTCGAAGAACAGCTCGTCGCCTTCGGTGACCGGCACCGTGAGCTGCGCGTCGGGCACCTGGCCGTTCACGACGTCGAGCACGCGCTTGGCCAGCAGCGCGCCCCGGCGCTTGACGGTGAACACGACGTGCGCGTCCCCGGTGAGGGCGAGTTCGGGCCGGACGGTGAGGTCGCCCGTGCGGCCGGCGGTGTAGCTGCCCTGCGGCGTCGCCGACGAGTCGACCGGGTACAGGTCCACCGCGTAGGGCGGGTCGATGACGAAGGTCGGCTTGCCCTGCTGGTCGAAGACGGGCACGTCGCCCTGGGCGGCGGTGTAGTGCGCCGACGGCACCCAGTGCAGCGTCCCGGCGTCGATCGGGGAGTCCGTCTTGAGGCGCCACGACAGCGTGTCGTTGGCCGAAACCGGGATGTCCAGGTCGACCGGCACGGTCGTCGCGCTCCCGGCGGGCAGCGGGCGGTTGAGCACCTCGGTGCCGTTGCGGGTGATCACGACCGTGACGTCGTCGGTGGTCGGGCCGACCTTCGAGACGTCACCGGAGAGGTGCAGGGTGCCGGTCAGCGGCGCGGTGACCGTCGACGGGCGGCCGCCGAGGGTGAAGTCCCGCGAGGCCCGGTAGTGGTGGACGTCGAGGCCGTTGACGTCGGTGGCCGGCGTGACTCCGGTGTAGGTGACGTCGGGGTCCCAGTCGACCTGGTCGAACCGGCCGTCGGCGACGGACTGGACGCGGAAGTAGAGCCGGTCGCCGCGGTGCACGGCGACACTGTCCACAGTGGCTGGGGGATAGGGGGCGTGGTCGCGCGCGGTGATGCGCTGCGCCCACAGCTCGGTGTCCTCGTGCTGCACGGCCACGCGGACGCCGTCGGCGGCGCGGTCGTCGCCGGGGTCCGAGGCCAGCCGGGCGGCGCCGCCGATCTTGACCGTGCCGTCGTAGGGCGCGACCCACCGGCGCACGCTGTCCAGCAGCGGGAACGCGTCGATCTGGCGCTCGATCTCGGCGGTCTGGTCGCCGACGACGGGCCCGTTCACGGCGCCGCTGCCGATCGGGACCGGCGTGTCCTTGCTGTTGGCGCTGTAGACCGGGTTGCCCTGCGCGTCGAGGTGCCCGAACAGGACGCCGCCGTCGTTCACCAGGTCGGCGATGCCGTCGCCGTTGACGTCGGTGAGGTAGCGCTCGGTGCGCGTGGTGGTCGCGACGTGGTCCAGCTGCGCGGCGATCCCGAAGTACGACTCGGCGCCCGAGGTCGTCGAGCGGGACGACTCGGCGGAGATGCCGGGCAGGTTGGGGAGCTTGATCGGCGTGTCGCCGAACTTCGGCGCGCCGCCGGGCCGGGCGAGGTTCGGCCGGTAGAAGACCCCGGCGCCGGTCCGGAACACCTTGTCCGGCAACGTGTCGCCGTTGACGTCGGTCAGCGAGAGCAGGCCTTCGGACTCGCCGGCGCTGAACCCGGCCTTGGCGCCCGCGGAGCCGGCCTTGCGGACGGCGACCGGGTTGAACCCGACGTAGAGGTGCCCGCCGGCGCTGCGCGAGGTGGTGGCCGACAGCGCGCTGGCCTGCCCGTCGGGGACGCTCTGGCCGAGCGAGTCGCCCGGCACGCTCCACCCGAGCGCGTCGCCGAACGCCTGGTACCGGCCGTCGGCGGCGCGGATGTCGTCGTAGTAGTCGAAGGTGTGGGTGGTGAACGGGGAGCCGTCCTCACCGAACTGCGTGACCGACTGCAGGAGCGTCTTGTGGAACGCGCCGGTGCGGTAGTTCAGCTCGTAGCCGCGCACCGGCTTGTCGTCGAGCTGGATGTCGACGCGCCGCAGCAGGTCGGCGGTGACCTGCTTGAAGCCGTTGCGCCCGTCGATCATGACGTCCGGCCGCCGGGCCTCGCCGCGTTCGCGGTCGCGGGTGAGGTTGATGCTGTAGCGGCCTTCGATCTTGCCCTGGCCGGTGTAGGTGATCTTCTTCGCGTACAGGGCGACGCCGGGCACGGTGCCGCCGGTGACGCCCGGGTCGGCCACGCGGACGTGGTGGTAGCGCACGAAGTTGTCGTGCGTGTCGCGGATTTCGCTCAGCGCCCAGACGGCGATGTCGCCCGCCTCGCGGGCGAGTGTGGTGCTGTCGCCGGTGGCCGCGGTAGGGCCGCCGAAGATCGAGCGTGTGCCTTTCTTGTCGGTGACCTCCCACCAGTATTCGCGGGGGTTCGCGCCGTGCCGGACAATGGTGCGGAATTGTCCTTCGGTCCGGGTGTGGAACACCTTTTCCGCGGTGCGCGCCTGCAACGGCGTCCGATTGGCCACCGGGGTGAGCTGTTCGCCGCCGAACAGGTAGGTCTCGGTTTCGAGGCCGGCGTCGTAGCGCGGCACGCCCCAGCGGGTGTCGATGGTGATCGACGGCAGCCCGAGGTCCCAGCCCTGCCCGGTCCAGCCGCCGGTGTTCGAGGAGTTGTAGGTCAGTGCGAGGCTCGGCTGCGCGTCACCGCGGCCGGGCGGCAGTTCGATGGGGTAGGTCAGCCGCGCTTCGCCGTTGTTGTTCGCGGTCGGCGGCTCGATGAGGTTGATCCCGGTGGCGGGGTCGGCGGCCTGGATTCCCTTGAGCTGGTTGGGGTTGAAGGACACCCCGTCCGGGTGGGCTGGCACGTCGGAGACACCGGTCCCGGGCGCGGCGGACGACAGCAGGGGTGCGAGCGGACCGTTCTGGGCGGGCGGCAGCAGGGCGACTACGAGGAGGAGGACCACTCCCCGGGCCACGTGCTTGCGGTTTCTTCGAAGGGTGACCGACAGGCGACGACGAGGGTTCCAGGCCATGTTCCCGAGACCTCCAGTTCGGTGGCACCGGGGTCGTCGTGTGGATCAACCGAACAGTTACCGTTTTTGTCTGGTTTCTGTCTTGGTGGGAAATTCTTCGTCCGAAGGGTCGCTCGGGTGTTGAAGCCACTGCGGGAGACAGTTCACCTGGATGGCCGAATCGTGAATGCGGGGCTGTCCGCGCGGCACGTGACCGGCCGACCGGCAAAATTGCCGCTTTGCACGGTTTTTCCGATCAGCTGAATGGCCGATTGACGCAGGTCATCGCCATGTCGACGGGTGTCGGAGGAACTACCGGTCCGTGCCTGTCGTCGTCCCTAGGCTCCTTCCGAGGGTGATCGCAACCGTCGCGTCGCGGCGGAGGGGGAGGCCCGGGTGGCCGGGGGCAACCGCGCTTTGCTGCGCGCACTGGGGGTGGCGGTGACGCTGTTCGCGACGGGGGTCACCCCTGCCTACGCAGGGCAGGGGACGACCGCCGTGGCCGAGGCGCCGTCGGCGGACTGGGTCTGGGTGCGGTATCTGGCGCGTGCCCACCCGTACGGCACGGCGATCGCCGAGTCTGGTGCGGCTCAGTCCTCAGCTTCGCGACAGCGGAGATCCGGCTGGCGACGAAGCCGTCCTGCGGTGAGCCTGGGTTTTAGCTGACGCCCTGCGGGGCCAGCCTTCGGGCGGGCGGGCGGGCGAAGTCGACGACCGCGACCCTGGTGGTCACGCCCGTTAGTTCGTCGGGGGTTATGTCGTCAGGGGCGGGGGTGCGTGGTGATCGTGACGACCGAGGCGGGTCAGTAGCCGGTTGAGGTCGTCACGTGTGAACGTCCAGTCGAAGGGTTGGGCCGTGCGGTTGTATCGGTCTTGAAAGGACAGAAGTCGCTCCGTCACGTGGTCGAGGTCGCGGAAGTCGTCGGGTGTCAGGGCTTTGCGTTGGACGACGGAGAAGTAGATCTCTACCTGGTTGAGCCAGGACGCGTGCACGGGTAAATGCACCATGTGCGCGTTGGGCCAGGCTTTGGACATACGGTCCGCGGCGGCCCAGTTCTTGTGGGAGGCGCCCTGGTCTACCACCCAGAACACCCGCCGGGCCGAGGCGTAGGGCTCGGTGGTCATAACCTGTTCGACGAGCCGGGCGAACGGGACGATGCCGGTGGTGTCCTCGCAGCGTCCGAATACCCGAGCGTGGTGCACGTCGTAGGCGGCGAAGTAGGCCAGGGTTCCTCGCCGGGCGTATTCGTGCTCGACCCGCATCGCCGGCCAGGCCCGGCCGGCAGGCTGGGGTGGATACGCGGACGCGCCTGGATGCCTGGTTTCTCGTCCGCGCTGATGACGAAGTCGTTGTCACCCAAGGGCTCGCCTTCCCATCGCCGGTCGTACAGGTCGAGCACTCTGGCGGCTTTGACCGCGAAGTGCGGGTCGCGAGGGAAGATCCACGACTGGTGCTGCCACGGCTTGATCGCGTCCGCGGCCGGCCAGCGGCGCACCGTGGACGCCGATATCCGCTCGCAGATGCCGCGGCCGGCCGCCTCGCGGGCTAGCTCCGGGCAGCTCCATCGGGCGAGCGCGGCGCCCGTCTGAGCGGGCGGCTCGCAGGCCAGCGCCTTGACCTCGGCCACCACTGCGGCGGGGAAGACCCGCGGCCGCCCGCTGCGGGGCCGGTCGGCCAGGCCCGGCATGCCATGCCGGCAGAACCGCCCGCGCCATTTGCGGACGGTGTCGTCGGTGCTGCCCAGCCGGCGCGCGATCACCGCGTTCGGGTCACCGTCGGCGGCGGCCAGCACGATCCGCGCTCGCAGCACCTGACGGTGCTCGGCACAGCCCCGTCGCGCGAGGGCTTCCAGCGCCTGCCGGTCGGCTTGGCCGAGAATGACCACATACGGACTGGACGGCCCCACGCGACACCCATCACGAAGATCAACTATGTGGGTGTGACGGTATCGGGCATCATGAACCGCATGGCTGTCCCGCCCGAGTCGACCAAGACCTCGCTGCGTCAGCGTCTGCTGGCCCGAGCACGGGAACGCTGGCCCCAGCTGGGTGATGTCACCGTCCGCCATCGCGGCGCGTTCGCCTACGTCACCGGCCATCTTCCCGACGGTACGACCATGCCGCTGTTGCGGTTGCGCTACACCGGCTCCGCCTCGACCTGGGGCTTCGCTATCTACCGCGCAAGCCGTGACGGCTACGAAGACTCGTTCCTGCCCAGCGGATACTCGGCAGGCAGCCCGCAGGAAGCACTCGACTGCGCCTGCGGGCTCTACCTCAACGACTACACCGCGTGGCTACAACCCCCGACGAACTAACGGGCGCGACTACTAGCGTGCTCGATGTGGTCTCCGGCTTCAGGTTCCCCAACAGTGTGAAGCTCGTGGATGCGGCCCGGCAGACACAGGATGCGCATGTGAAGAGGCTGGGTTGTCCGGATGAATGCTGATCGCGCAGCGGAATGGTCGGCGATCGCGGGCATCGCGGGCGCTGTCGCCGCGATCGCCGGCGTCGTCGTCGCGGTTGGCGTACCTGATCGGTCGGCACGCCCGGGACGCGAGCCGAACTTCGGCGGTTGCATCGAAGGACGCCGCTGCTGCGGCTGACGCGATGCTGAAACTTGAACAGGGCCGCCGCTACGGCGAACTCGCGCCGCAGCTGTCGGTTGCTCTGACGGCGTATTCGCCGGATGAAGCCAACGACCTCTCGAGATTGACTTTGACGCTCACCGGTCCGATCGAACTGCCAATGTTGGACAGCGTCGAAATCCGGGTCCGTGACGTTTATTCGCACGCGGCAGGCATCGCAGGCGGTCCCACTGAGGAAGAGTTGGCATCGGTGATCTGGGGACCGCTGCGATTCCGCCCGCACATAGACGACGCCGACTCCGTCGGGCGAGCAACTCCGGGCGTGTCGGCCGTCAAAGGGACTCCAATCGTCCGGATACTTGAGCTGTCTCTGTCACCGCGCTGGACCGACCTCAGGTCGTGGCGTCAGCGGTACCGAACGAGCCCCTTGCAGCTGTCTGTCATCTGTCGGTTTGGGACGTACACCTGGACCCGCGTCATCGACGATCTTGTTGGAGTAGCAGTCCTTGACCGCACACAGATACAGCTTGCCCTCACCGGTCGGGTGCTCGGTGATGTCGGTCAGCCACTTGGTGTTCGGCGCCGTGGCGGTGAAGTCGCGGCGCAC
>NZ_JAJPWR010000017.1:0-237040 GCF_046548995.1 Amycolatopsis sp. lyj-109 | reverse complement strand
CTAGTACTGCAGGGCGAGATCTTTGTTCGGTGCGGCCGAAGACAGCCTGCCAGGACAATCCTGGACGCCGGCCTGCCGGTCTGCCGCAGCTGGTCGTGAGTGGTAATTCGGGTTAGAACCCGAATTACCACTCACGACCAGCTGCGGCAGACCGGCAGACCGGCGTCCAGGATTGTCCTGGCCGGCCATCTTCGGCCGCACCGAACAAAGATCTCGCCCTGCAGGACTAGCGGAGGATCCAGAGCACCGCGTGGTTCTTCCCGGCCGCGGTGGTGGCGCGGCCGGCCACCCGGCCGCTGTCGGTGATCCGGTACGCCTCGCTGCGGGTACCGCCGGGCAGCAGGCCGAGTTGCGTGCGCGGCCCGTTCCGGTACCAGACGGTCGCCCGGCTCCGGAACGTTCCCACCGCGGTGCCCTCCGCGTCGACGCCCTGGACGTCGGCGCCGAAGCCGTCGTCAGGCAGGGCGGAGACGGTGCCGTCGGGGGCCCACCGCACCGCCGACCGGGCCGGCGGGGTGAGGTAGCCGTACCCCACCACGTAGCCGGTGGAGCCGATCCAGGAGAGCCAGACCGAATGGGGGCTGGGCCAATCGAGGCGGTGGATCGTGCCGCCGGCGTCCCAGGTCGCCGGGACGACGGGCCCGCTCGTGGTTTCCCACAGCGTTCCGGCGGCGACCCCGCCCGCGTTGACTACGTGGGCCCCGCTGCTCGGGCTCTGCGGCACCAGCTCGGTGATCGGCCCGCCGTCGACCCAGCGCACGGCGTGGTTCGCGCCGGCGCGCTGGCCACCACCCACGATGATACGGCCGTCGGCGGAGATGTCCTCGGCCATGCTCCACGTCTCGCCGGGGAGCGTGCCCAGGTCGGTGGCCTGGCCGTCCGGATCCCAGCGGAAGGCGTGGTACTCGTTGCCCGGTGTCAGCCAGTTGCCGACGACGACGCCGGTGTCGCTGATCGCGAACGCGGTGGCGTTGTGGAAACCGGCCGGGACCTGCAGCGTGGTCGCCTGGCCCTGGGCGTCCCAGCGCGCCGGCACGGCGTCGGTGGCGGTCAGCACGTAACCGGCGGACACCCCGCTCGCGTTGATGTCCCGCACCTGTCCCGCGCTGCCGCCGGGCGTCGGCAGCGCCGTGATCAGGCCGTCGGCGTCCCAGCGGACCGGGAGGTCGCGCCTGGGGTTGGAGCCCGCCGACGACAGCCCGACCATCACCCCCGCCTCGTTGACCGCCAGGACCATGCTGTCGTCGTCGCCGGGCAAGGTACCGAGGTCGACCGGCCCGGCCGGGGCGGCCTCCGCGGTGCCCGTCAGTGCGCCGGAGAACACGACCAGCGCCGCCAGTGATCTTCGGAAATTGCGCAGCATGAAGTCTCCCCTCCTCGACCGGCGTCGTCCGATACCGGCCACCCTTGCCGCGGACAGTAGTCCAAGCGCCGCGCGATTTGCCCTGCCGCGCGGGCCTTCCACACGAATAGCCGAAGAGCGCCGGGCCATTCCGTCCACTGTGGACCTCGGCTACCCCAGCTGGTCCCGGCGGCGCGTCAGGTACGCGATCTCGGCGGTGTTGCCGGCCAGCTCGATGGCCTTGCCATACGCCGCCCGGGCCTCCTCGCCGCGGGAGAGCCGCCGCAGCAGATCGGCGCGGGTCACGTGGTAGGCGTGGTAGCCGGCCAGCTGGTCGTCGAGCCGGTCGACGGCCGCCAGGGCCACCTCCGGACCGTCGAGCTCGGCGACCGCGATCGCCCGGTTGAGGACGACGACCGGCGAGGCGTCGACGCGGACCAGCTGGTCGTAGAGGGCGACGACCTGCGACCAGTCAGTGTCGCGGATGTCGCGGGCGGACGTGTGCACGGCGTTGATCGCCGCGAGGATCTGGTAACGGCCCGGCGCCACCCCGGCGGCGAGGCGCTCGCGCACCAGCCGGTGGCCCTCGGCGATCAGCGCCGCGTCCCAGGCTCCGCGGTCCTGCTCGTCGAGCGCGACCAGCTCGCCCGCCGAAACCCGGGCCGGGCGGCGGGCCTCGATCAGCAGCATCAGCGCCAGCAGCCCGGTCACCTCGCCGTCGTCCGGGAGGAGGGCGTGGATCAGGCGGGTGAGCCGGATCGCCTCGGTGGTCAGGTCGGATCGGATCGGGTCGGTGCCGGGGCCGGTCGCCAGGTAGCCCTCGTTGAAGACGAGGAAGAGGACGGTGAGCACACCGGCCACGCGGGCCGGCAGATCCTCGGCGGACGGCACGCGGTACGGGATGCGCGCCGCCTTGATCTTGGCCTTCGCGCGGGTGATCCGCTGCTCCAAAGTGGACTCCCGGACCAGGAAGGCGCGGGCGATCTCGGGCACGGTCAGGCCGCCGACCATGCGCAGCGTCAGTGCCACCCGGGCCTGCGTCGCCAGCGCCGGGTGGCAGCAGGTGAAGACCAGCCGCAGCCGATCGTCGTCGATGACGCCGGCCGGCTCGGACGGGGAGTCGTCGTACACCATCCGAGCCTCCTTGTGCTTGTCGTCGCGCTTGGTTTCGCGCCGGATCCGGTCGATGGCCTTGCGGACGGCGGTGGTGGTCAGCCAGGCGCCGGGGTTCGGCGGCACGCCGCCGCCCGGCCACCGCTCGACGGCGGTCGCGAACGCCTCGGCGGCCGCTTCCTCGGCGACGTCGAGGTCGCCGAACCGCCGGGTCAGCGCGGCCACCACCCGGGCCCACTCCTCGCGGTGGACCCGGGTGACCGCTTCCCGCACGTCGATCACCGGAACGGCCGCACTTCGATCTTCCGGTCGCAGACCTTCGACGCCTCGGCGGCGAGCTTCAGCGCCACGTCCAGATCGGGGACGTCCCACACCCAGAAGCCGGCGAGGAACTCCTTCGACTCCACGAACGGCCCGTCGGTGAGCACGGCCTGCTCACCCCGGTTGTCGACGACCGTGGCCGTGTCGGCGTCCGCGAGGCCGCCCGCGAAGACCCAGTAACCCTCGGCGATCACCCGATCGTTGAACTCGCTGATGGCCGGCTGCCGGTCCGTGCGGCCGGGATCGACCTTGTCGTCGATGACGGAGACCAGATACTGCATGCGAAATCCTCTCCTGCGGTTGGTGGACGCCGAGCCGTCGCGGACCGCGGCCGCAGCCACGGACCAGAGTGCCACTGCCCTGCACGACCCGTCCGGGCGCCGTAACCGGCCCGAGGGCCTACGCTGGGTCCGGCCGGGACACACACGCGGAGGATCGCCATGCCCCACACCGTGGACTTCGACACCGTCTCGACGGCCGGCCTGGAGTCGTCGCCGGTCGCGGACGCGCTGGCCGGGCTGCGGGCCAACGAGGCGCGGTACTTCAAGAACAAGTACGACCACGTCTTCACCGTCGAACCCGCGAGCGAAGCCCAGCCTGCCGTCGACCTGGTGCACCGCATTCTCGAGGAAGAGCGCGGCATCGTCATCTCCTCGCGTCCGCTCGAGGCGACCGCCTTCCAGGTCGGGAACGTCCGGTGGACGTACGTCTTCTACGAGAGCGGCCTCTCGGTCAACGTCCTGTACACCGTGGACGACGGCGGGAAGCGGGCGGTCGGGTTCAAGCTCTCCGACGGGATGGCGATTCCCGAAGAACTGGCCTCCTTCAAGTTCGCCCGCCAGAAGTCGAAGCTGGCCGGCACCATCCGCGGCTCCTACTTCGTCATCAAGAAGGAGTACTGACCCTCACCCGGCGAGGGCCTCGGTGATCTGGCGGGTCGTCTGCGCCGCGACGCGCGGGTCGGCGGCCGCGTACGTCACGTAGGCGTTCAGGCCGGTGGCCAGGGCCCAGCCGCGGCCGCGCGTCCAGGTGGCCTCGTCCACGCCGAGGGCGGTGCGGAACGTCGCCCGAGTCTTGGCCGACAGGAGCGTGAAGGCGATCATCAGGTCGCACGCCGGGTCGCCGATGCCGAGCCCGCCGAAGTCGATGACCGCGCTAAGCCGGCCGCCGGCCGTCAGCAGGTTGCCCGTGTGGAAATCGCCGTGGCACCAGACCGGTGGCCCGGCCCACGCGGGAGCCGCGAGGGCGCTGTCCCACAGGCCGGTCAGCGCCGCGACGCCGAACGCGGCGCCGGCCTGCTCGATCGAGGCTCGGGTCGCGGTGTCCCGGGTGGCCAGCGGCCGGCCTGCGACATCCGCGGTCTCGCCGTCGAACCGGTGGAGCGCGGTCAGGAACCCGGCCAGCTCGACGGCGGCGTCGTGCGAGCCCGACAGCGCTTCGACCGTCGCCACCTCGCCGTCCAGCCAGCGCGACACCGCCCACGGCCACGGATAGCCGAAGTCCGGATCGCCGATCGCCACCGGGACGGGGATGGCCAGCGGCAGGTGCGGGGCCAGCCGCGGCAGCCACTCGGCTTCCTTCTCCGCCTGCTCGATCGCGCCGGCGTGGCGGGGAAGCCGAACCGACAGCTCCGCGCCCAGCCGGAAGATCACGTGATCCGAGCCGGCCGGGGCGTACCGGATCAGCGGCAGCCCGGCCCAGCGCGGGAACTGCGTGTCGACCAGCCGCCGCGCCAGTGCGGCGTCGACGGCCGGGTTCGTCTCCACGGTCAAGAAGCTCCTCCTGGTGATTCCGGGAGGCCGTCGCCAGGCCCGGAGACCCGGCGACGGCCGAGCACTACGTGCGGTACCGGAACAGGATCCGGCCGCGGTTCAGGTCATAGGGGCTCAGCTCCACCAGGACCCGGTCGAACGGCAGGATCTTGATGAAGTTCTTCCGGATCTTCCCGCTGATGTGCGCGAGCACCTTGTGCCCGTTCTCCAGCTCCACCCGGAACGTCGCGTTCCGCAGGCACTCGACGACGGTGCCCTCGACTTCGATGCCGGCCGTGTCCGCCATCAGCGCAGCACCAGCTCGACGTTGCCGCCCACCCGGCGGGCTCCGGCGCTCTCGAACAACGCGACCGCCGCCGGGTTCGCTTCGTTCACTTCGGCCGTGGCCGCCGGGACTCCCTTGTGGTGCAACGCATCCAGTACGTGGGTCAGCAACGCGCGGCCGACGCCGGCACGCTGCCGGTCCGCGCGGACCGCGAGCAGGCCGATCCGCGGCTGCCGCGGCACCGCCGCCAGCCTGAGCAAGCCGACGTAGCCGTCGTCGGCCGCGGCCACCGTGTACTTGGTGACGTCCAAAACCTGCGGAAGGGGCAGGATCTCCGCCGGCATCTCCTGCCAGCCCACCGTCGCCGAAACTTCGGCGCGGACCACGTCCTCGAGCGAGCGCAGCGCCCGCTCGTCGGACGGCGGCCCGATCGTCACCCCCGCCGGCCCGGGAACCGGTCCCGGTGCCGTGGGGAGCACGTACTCCCGCTCACGGCGCCGCGTGGTGAACCCGACGGATTCCCAGCGGGACCGGAGCTCGGTGTCGGCTTCGTCGACCACCGTGTGGAGGGGCCTCGGCAGTGCGGGCAGCATGTCCGCCGCGAGCAGCGCGAAGTCGGCGTCGGTCCACGTGTCGATGCTGAGGAAGAGGCGGCCGTCCGGTCGCCGGGACACTTCCCCGCGGCCGGCCACGTCCGGCCGTTCATGCAGATGGTTCATGTGTGTCGCCTTTCGGGAGTCCCTGTTCCAGGTGCTCCCGGCGACAGCTAGGCCGGCCCGCCCGTGACGACGAGGGGGAGCACCCACAACGTTGCAGCGTTCACGGGTCTCACCTCCTCGGGCCGGGTCACGGACGGCAGAAAGCTATCAGACGGCCACACACCCCGCCCACTCCTTTTTCCGAAGCGGCCCACAGACCGGTCAGGAATCGAGAAGCGCCGGTCAGCGGCCCGGACCTAGCGTTACCGGCATGACGAACATCGAAACCATCACCCTCGAAGTTGCCGACACCGCCGCCGCCGAGCGCTTCTACGCCGACGCTTTCGGACTCACCACCCAGCTGCGGTTCCGGGTCTCGGACGCGCCGAGCGACGGCTTCCGCGGGTTCACCCTCTCCCTGACCGTGCCGCAGCCCGCGGACGTCGACTCCCTGATCGAGACCGCGCTCGAGGCCGGAGCCACGACCATCAAGCCGGCCACCAAGTCCATGTGGGGCTACGGCGGCACCGTCCGGGCGCCGGACGGGACGATCTGGAAGCTCGCGACGTCGGCCAAGAAGAACACCGGCCCGGCCACCCGCACGATCGACGCCATCGTTCTCCTGCTGGGCGCCGCCGATGTGGCCGCCAGCAAGAAGTTCTACGTCGACCACGGCATGACCGTCGGCAAGAGCTTCGGCAAGATGTACGTCGAGTTCGACGCCGGCGAGAGCCCCGTCAAGCTGGCGCTGTACCGCCGCAAGGCGCTCGCGAAGGACGCCGGTGTCGCCCCCGAGGGCAGCGGCTCGCACCGGATCGCGGTCGCCGGCGCGGCCGCCGCGTTCACCGACCCGGACGGGTTCGCCTGGGAGACCGCCGCGTCGGCGAGCCTGTCCTGATCAGCCGCGCAGGAGATCGGCGACGGCGGCGATGCCGGGGCCGATCGCGTGGTCCGGGGTGTCGCCGAACCCCAGGATCAGCCGCGGTACCCGCTGACGTTCGCCCTCACCGCCGTGGCGATCCTACCCGCGCTGCTGTTCGCGCGGCGTCGCTGACCGGGTTCCGGCAGACTTTCCGGGTGCCCGAACTCCCCGAAGTGGAACTCGCCCGGCAGGTCCTCGCCGGTGCGCTCGGCCGGAAGATCCGCTCGGTCGACGACCACGACGACTGGGTCTGCCGCCCGCACGCGCCCGGGGACATCGCGACGGCGTTGCGGGGCGGCCGGCTCACCGAAGCGCACCGGCGGGGCAAGACCCTGTGGTGCGAAACGGAAGGCGCCGACGGGCGGCCCGGCCCGCACCTCGGCCTGCACCTCGGGATGGCCGGGCAGCTGCGGTTCGGCGGGGAAAGCGGGCCGCCCGGACGGTTTCGCGACCGTGCCGAGAAACCCGAGTGGTTCCGGTTCGGGATCACTTTCGCCCACGGCGAACAACTGAGCCTGTTCGACACGCGGCGGCTCAGCCGGGTGCGGCTCGACCCCGATCTCGACGCGCTCGGCCCGGACGCCGGGGAGATTTCGCGCCGCGAATTCGGCGAGCGCGTCGGCCGGGGACGGGCACCGCTGAAGGCGCGGCTGCTGGACCAGTCGGTGGTGGCCGGGATCGGCAACCTGCTGGCCGACGAAACCCTGTGGCAGGCGGCGTTGTCCCCGGCGCGGCCGGTGCACGAGCTGGCCGCCGACGACCTCGCGAACCTGCACAAGGCACTGCGGAAGGCGCTGCGCGCGGCGATCCGCCACGGCGGCGTGCACACCGGCGAGATCATCGGCCACCGCCGGGCCGGCGACCACTGCCCGCGCTGCGGCGCGGAGATGAGCCACGGAACGGTCGGCGGCCGGTCGACCTGGTGGTGTTCGAAGGAACAGGCTTAGTGGTCGGTTTCGGAGATCCTTCGGGGTCTCGCCGGACTTCCGAAACCGACCACTTAGCGCGGGCCCAGCCCGGTGCAGCCGTCGAGCAGTTCCCGGGCCACGTCCAGGTGGCCGGCGTGCCGTGCCGTCTCTTCGATGACGTGCAGCACGACTCCGCGCAGATCGGTGATTTCGGCCCCGAACGGGCCAGGGTGCCGGCCCCGCGGCGGCGCCGACAACGGCGTCGCGGCGACGATTTCGTCGGACCGGCGGCACTGTTCGCGGTAGTAGGCGAAGACGGCTTCCGGGGTCCCGGGCGTGGGATCGGCGGGGTCCGCCGTGCCGGTGACGATCTCCTGGAACCAGTGCCGCTCCGCGTCCCCGAGGTGTGCCACCATGCCCAGCGGGGTCCAGCCGGACGGGAGGACCGCCGTCGCGAGGGCTTTCTCGTCGAGGCCGTCGAGGATGGCCAGGACGCTCGCGCGCTGGGCCCGCAGGAACGTCAGCAACGTGGTCTTCTCGGTCACGGTCGCGGACCTTAGCGGGCGGGAGCGCATCCTCGCGGGCGGTTTTTGTCGGTGGTTGCCGGTACCGTCGCGGACATGGCAACACTGGTCACTTTCCACGCGCACCCGGACGACGAGTGCCTCCGCACCGCTGGCGTCATGCGCAAAGCCGTCGAAGACGGGCACCGGGTCGTGCTCGTCGTCGCCACCAAGGGCGAGGTGGGCGAGGTCCCCGACGGATTCCTCGCCGAGGGCGAGAAACTGGCGGACCGCCGTGTCCAGGAGTCGTACGCGGCGGCGGAGATCCTCGGCGTCGAGCGCGTCGAGTTCCTCGGCTACCGCGACTCGGGGATGATGGGCGAGCCGACGAACGACGACCCGGCGTGCTTCTGGCGCGCCGACGTCGAAAAGGCGGCCGAGCAGCTCGCGGCGATCCTGCGCGAGGAGTCGGCCGACGTCCTGACGGTGTACGACGACAACGGCGACTACGGCCACCCGGACCACATCCAGGTCCACCGCGTCGGTCTCCGCGCGGCCGAGCTGGCCGGCACGTCTCGCGTCTTCCAGGCGACGTTCAACCGCGAGTTCATGCAACGCGGCTTCGAAGCGGCGGTCGAGCAGGGTCTGATGCCCCCGGAGGCGGCGCCGAAGCCCCCGGAGAACGTGGAGTTCGGCAAGCCGGAGGCCGAGATCACGGCGGCGGTGGACGTGTCGAAGTACGCGGCGGTCAAGCGCGCGGCGATGCGGGCGCACCCCAGCCAGATCAGCGAGGACATGTTCATGTTGGCCATGCCGGACGAAGCCTTCACGTTCGCGTTCGGCACGGAGTGGTTCATCCGCTGGGGAGAGGGCCCGGGAATCACCGAAACCGACCTCATGGCCAACCTCTGACCCCGCCCAACCCGGCCTGCCTCCCGGAGCCCCGACGAAAGTGGTCGCCCGACCCCGAGATGCCCGCCCAATCCCGCCTTCCAATGGCAGAGACGTGACTCGCGTGATTGACGGGGCATCATGCGTGATTGGGCGGGCATCTCGGGTCAGGCGAGGGCGGCCGTGACGTCCAGCTCGACCCGCTGGCCGGGAAAGCCGAGCTGGGCCACGCCCAGCAACGTGCTTGCCGAGGTGAATGCCGGGCCGAGCGGTGAGGCCGTCAGCCGGTCCCAGACCGCGGACAGCTCCGCGCGGTCGGTCGTCACGACGTAGATCACCGTGCGGACCACGTCGGATGGCGTGGCTCCCGCGAACTCCAAGGCCGCCGCCGTGTTGGCGACGACCTGGTCCGTCTGGGCGAGGATGTCGTCGCCGGCCAGCGAGCCGTCCGCGGTCAGGGGGCACTGGCCGGCCAGGTACACCGTGCGGCCGGGCGAGGTCGTCGTCACGTGGTGGTAGCCCGGTGGCGTGTGCAGCCCGGGTGGGTTCTGCCGTTCAATGGTCACGGCCCCATCCTCACCGGCCGGGCAAGCGGAAATCCCAGGGAGGGCACGTGCACAGGACCATCGACTGGGCGGACGGCGCGATCGTCGTCATCGACCAGACCGCGCTGCCCGGCGAGTACCGGCTCCTCGAGCTGCGGACCGTCGGCGAACTGGTCGACGCCGTCAAGCGGCTCGCCGTCCGGGGTGCGCCTGCGCTCGGGGCCGCCGGGGCGCTCGGCGTTGCGCTGTCCGCCCGTCAGAACAGCGATGTCCGGACGGACGCCGAGCTCATCGCGCACGCGCGGCCGACCGCCGTCAACCTCGCCTGGGGCGTCGAGCGCGCGCTCGCGAAGCTGGCAGACGGCCCCGACGCCGTCCTCGCCGAGGCGCTGGCCCTGCTCGACGAGGACGAACGACTCAACAAGGCCGCCTCGGCGCACGCCGCCGAGATCGTGCTGGAGGAGTGCCCGCGCCGCCCGCTGCGGCTGCTCAGCCACTGCAACGCCGGCCGGCTGGCGACCGTCGGCTGGGGCAGCGCGCTCGGCGTCGTCTGGCATCTGCACGAACGCGGGCTCGTCGAAGAAGTCCTCGTCGACGAGACGCGCCCGCTGCTGCAGGGCGCCCGGCTGACGGCGTGGGAGCTCGCACAGGCGAACGTCCCCTACCGCGTCCAGCCCGACAGCGCGGCCGCCGCCGCGATGGCGCGCGGCATGGTCGACTGCGTGCTCGTCGGCGCCGACCGGATCGCCGCCAACGGCGACGTCGCCAACAAGATCGGCACCTACGGCCTCGCCATCGCCGCGAAACACCACGGCGTGCCGTTCGTCGTGGTCGCCCCTTCGTCCACAGTAGACACGAGGCTCGCGGACGGCACGCGGATCGCCATCGAGGAACGCGACGCCGGAGAGCTCACCGCCTACGCCGGGGTACCGATCACCCCGCCGGACGCGGGCGTCTTCAACCCCGCCTTCGACGTCACCCCGTTCGCACTCGTCACGGCCGTGGTCACCGAACACGGCCGGTTCGAGCCCTGACAACACCCTAGGGACGCGGCCCGATCTCCCGGCCACCGTCGGTCACCGTGATCGCCATGGCCGGGCAGGAGTCCGCCACGTCCAGGACCGTCTCGTCGGCCTCCACCACGGGCGTCACCGGGTGGGCCACCGCGCCGTCGAGGGCGAACACCTCCGGCATCAGGGCCGCGCACATCCCCGATCCGATGCAGGTGTGTTCGTCGACCTTCACGTCCCAGCTCATCATCACCATCCGATCGGCATCGACCGCGGTCCGCGGACGAGCATCTGCGTCTTCCACACGATATCGCCGGCGAGGTGCAGCCCCGGCAGCTCGGTGACCAACGCGCGCAGTGCCTCCTGCAGCTCCAGCCGGGCCAGGGGCGCGCCCAGGCAGTGGTGGACGCCGTGGCCGAAGCCCAGGTGGTGGTTCTCCGGGCGGTCGAAGCTCAGCTTCTCCGCGTCGCCGAACTGGAGCCCGTCGCGGTTGGCCGCGCCGATCGCCACCAGCACCGGCTCACCCGCCCGGACGAGCACGCCGCCGACCTGCACGTCCTCCGTGGCGTAGCGGGCGAATCCCGCGCCGGCGCCGAGCGGCACGAACCGCAGCAGCTCCTCGACCGCCGCCGGGACCAGGTCCGGGTCGGCGCACAGCCGCTCCCACTGCGCGCGCTGGTCCAGCAGTGCGTAGACGAAGTTCGGGATCTGGCTCGCGGTCGTCTCGTGCCCGGCGACGAGGATGCCGACGCACAGGTCGACCAGCTCCAGCTCGGTCAGCCGGTCGCGGACGTCGCGGGCCTCGATCAGCGCCGTCATCAGGTCGTCCTGCGGCCGCGCGCGGTGTTCGGCGATCAGCCCGCGCATGTAGTCGCGCAGGTCTTCCTGGTTGCGCTCGAACTCCTCCGGCGTCAGCCCGCTCGTGGACAGCGCCGCGTCGCTCCACACGCGGAACTTCGGCCGGTCGGCGACCGGGACGCCGAGCAGCTCGCAGATCACCGCGACCGGGATCGGCAACGCGTAGGCGTCGACGAGGTCGGCGGGCGCGCCGGCCTCCTTCAGGTCCGCGATCAGGCCGGCCGCGAGTGAGGCGACGCGCGGCCGCAGCAGCTCGACGCGGCGCATGGTGAACGCCTTCGCGACCAGCGTCCGCAGCCGCGTGTGGTCGGGCGGGTCCATCTGCAGGATGCCGCCGTCGCGCATCACCGGCGAGCGGCGCGGGGCGTCCTTTTCCTTCTCCATCGCCCGGGAGAACCGGCGGTCGCCCAGCACCAGCCGGGCATCGGCGTAGCGGGTGGCCAGCCACGCCGGCTCGCCGTAGGTCATCTTCACCCGGACCATGCCGTCGGCGTCCCGCGCGGCGGCGTACGCCTCGTTCAGGTCGAGCCCGGCCTCCTCGTTGAAGGGGTACGCAAGCGGTTCGATGTGGGTGGCGGTCATCTGGGAACCCCCGTGCTCCGGTTGTAAGCATCTGCTTACAACGCTACACAGTTTCTCTCCACCTGTCACGATCCGCCATTGCCCAGTCACCGAAGTCTAGGTTACGGTGACCTAGGTGTGGATCGAAATCCTGCTGCTGTCGAAGCTGGCCGTCGAGCCGATGCACGGCTACGAACTCCGCAAGGCGGTGGAGGCATCGACGGGCCACACCTTGTCCAACAACTCGCTCTACCCGACCCTGCGGCGCTTCGTCGACGCGGGCGCGGTGAGCCGCAGCGCCGAGGAGCAGGAGGCCAAACCGCCGCGGCACGTCTACACGATCACCGAGGTCGGGCGGGAGCTGCTGCACGACATGCTCGCGGACTTCCCGGGCGAGCTGGCCCTCAACGAGCCGGAGTTCCTGGCCCGCGTCGGGAACTTCGCCTGGCTACAACCGGAAGAACGAGCACGCGTCCTCGAAGTCCGCAAGAACGCGCTGCTCGCCGAGCGAGGCCGGCTCACCGGGCTCGCCGCCGGGCAGGCCGATCCGTGGAGCCGCGCCGCCCTGCGCCACGTGCTCGGGAAGTTCGACGCCGAACTCCGCTGGCTCGCCGGCCTCACCACCGATCCGAGGGAAAACGCATGACCACCACCGAAGAGACGCCCCGCCTCCCCTTCACCCGCGCGGACGCGCTCGCCATCGCCCCGGATTACGCGGCCCTCCGCCGGGAGGCGCCGGTGACCCGGGTGCTCACCCCGGCCGGCGATCCGGCCTGGCTGGTGACGTCGTACGAGGAGGCCAAGGAGGTCTTCCGCGACCGCCGCTTCGGCCGCTCGCACCCGGCGCCGGAACAAGCGTCGCGGATCTCCTACGCCGCGCTGCAGGACGGCCCGAGCGGTGACTTCGAAACCGAGGAGCGCGAGCACAAGCGGATGCGCCGGATGCTGGCGCCCGCGTTCTCCGCGCCGCGCATGCGCGCCCTCGGCGACCGCATCGCGGAGCTGACCGACCGCTGCCTCGACGAGCTGCAGGCCGCACGCGACGCGAATCCCGGCGAGCCGGTCGACCTCACCGACTTCCTCGCGTTCCCCCTGCCGGTGCTGGTGATCTGCGAACTGCTCGGCGTGCCCTACGCCGACCGGGAACACTTCCGCGGGCTGTCCGAGCGGATCGCGGTGATGGACGGCGGTGAGGACGCCCAGGCGGCGATGACGGAGTTCAAGGCCTACATGACCGCACTGGCCGACGCCAAGCGCACGGACCCGCAGCCCGACGTCATCTCCGACATGGTCGCGGTGCAGGCGGACGACCCGACCTTCAGCGACGACGACCTCGCCCGGATGGCGACGGGCCTGCTGTTCGCCGGCCACGAGACGACGTCGACGCGCATTGCGATGGGCACGCTGTTCCTGCTCACCGACACCGCCCGCCGCGACCGCTTCGCCGCCGACCCGGAGGGCGAGGTGAACCAGACCGTCGAGGAGATCCTGCGGCTGACCGCCACCAGCGGCACCGGCCTCCTGCGGTACGCGCACGCGGACGTCGAGATCGCCGGGACGCGGATCATGCGCGGCGACGCCGTGCTGATCTCCAGCGACGCGGCCAACCGGGACGCCTCGGTGTTCGCCGACCCGGACGGGTTCGACCCGGACCGGACGCCGAACGTGCACCTCGCCTTCGGCACCGGCGCGCACGTCTGCATCGGCGCGAACCTCGCCCGGACCGAGTTGCGGACGGTGTTCCCCAAGCTGTTCCGCCGCTTCCCCGGCCTGCGGCTCGCCGTCGGGCTCGACGAGATCCCGGTGCGCACCAACCGCGTGGCCGGCGGCGTCGAGCGCGTTCCGGTGGAGTGGTGACCCGATGAAGATCACCGTCGACACGGGAAGCTGCGTCTCGTCCGGCCAGTGCGTGCTGCTGGCGCCGGAGACGTTCGACCAGAACGAGGACGACGGCACGGTCGTCCTGCTCACCGCCGAGCCGCCCGCCGAGCAAGAGGACGCGGTCCGGCAGGCGGAACTGACCTGTCCGGCCGCCGCGATCCGCCTGTCCGGCGGGTAAGCCGCCGCGCTCCGGCCCGGGCAGGCGGTTAACCTTCACCGGTGACCGAACAGCCGGGCCGGAAGCGGGACGCGGCCGCGACGCGCCAGGCGTTGCTCGACGCCGGCGCGAAGCTGTTCGCCGAGCGCGGGTTCGACCGGACGACCGTGCGGGACATCGCCGACCTGGCCGGGGTCAACCAGGCGCTGCTCTTCCGGTACTTCGGCAGCAAGGAAGCGCTGTTCGAAGAGGTCATCGCCCGCAGCGGGCGCGAGCACCTCGAAGCCCACCCGCCGGAGCAGCTGCTCAGCGCGTCGCTGCGCAGCTTGCTCGCGCCGGGAGGCGACCGGAACCGGACGCTGGAGACGTACCTGCGCTCCTCGGGCAGCGGCGACGTCGGGGCCGTGCTTCGCGAGGAAGTCGGCCAGGAGTACGCCCGGATCCTGGCCACACTGACCGACGCCCCGGACGCCGAGCTGCGCGCCGACCTCGCGCTGGCCTGGCTGATGGGCATCGGGGTGGTCCGTGAACTCACCGGCAAGCAGCCCCTGGCCGGTGCCGACCCCGACGACATCGTCCGGCTCGTCCTCACCGCCGTCCGGACGCTGCTGGAGCGCGCCGAGTAGCAAGGTCTGCCGCGGCCGGTCGTGAGTGGTAATTAGGGTTAGAACCCTAATTACCACTCACGACAGCTGCGGCAGACCTGTCAAGGCAAGGCGCGGCGCAGCAGTTCCGCGAGGTGCACCGGCTGTCGCCCGGACTCCTGGGCGATCTGCGTCCGGCAGCTGAAGCCGTCCGACACCACCAGCGTCTCCGGGGCGGCCGCGCGGATCGCGGGCAGCATCCGGTCCTCGGCCACCGCCTTCGAGACGTCGTAGTGGCCGCGCTCGAAGCCGAAGTTGCCCGCCAGGCCGCAACATCCGGAGTCGAGCGTCGTGTTGCGGACGCCCGCGGCCGCCAGCGCGGCCTCGTCGGCGCCGAAGCCCAGCACCGCGTGCTGGTGGCAGTGCACCTGCGTGATCGCGTCGACGTCGAGGGCGGCGAACGGGATCGGCGCCCGCTCCAGCAGCTCGGCGAACGTGAACGTCCGGGAAGCCAGCAGCGAAGCACGCTCGTCGCCCGGCATCAGCGCGGGCAGGTCGCCGCGGAACAGCGCCGTGCAGCTCGGTTCCAGGCCCGCGACCTCGTAGCCGTCCTCCAGATACGGGGCCAGCACGGAAAGCGTCCGGTCCAGGACGCGACGCGCCACGCCGAGCTGGCCCGTCGACACCCACGTCAGTCCACAACAGACTCCGCGGTCCGGCAGCACGACGTCGTAACCCGCCGCGGAGAGCACCTCATGGGCCGCGTCGAGCACCGAAGGCGTCAGGTAGTTGTTGAACGAGTCCGGCCACAGCACCACCCGGCGCTCCCCCGAGGCCTTCCGCCGAAGGTCCGCGCGCGATGAAGTGAACGGGGAAGAAGCAAACGACGGCAGGTCACGTTCCGGCGCGATCCCGCCGAGCCGTTTCACCAAGCCCGCCACCCGAGACCGGCCCATCAGATTGGCCAGGCGGGGAGCGAAAGCGCTGAGCCGCAACCACAGCGGCAGCCAGCCCATCGAGTAGTGCGACGCCGGACGCAGCCGCCGCCGGTAGTGCTGGTGCAGGAACTCGGCCTTGTACGTCGCCATGTCGACGTCGACCGGGCAGTCCGACAGGCACCCCTTGCAGGACAGGCACAGATCGAGGGCGTCGCGGACCTCGGTGGAGCGCCAGCCATCGGTGACGACCTCGCCGTTGATCATCTCCGCCAGCAGGTGCGCGCGCCCGCGCGTCGAATGCCGTTCCTCGCGGGTGGCCCGGTAGCTCGGGCACATCACGCCGCCGCCGCTGGTGTTGCGGCACTTCCCGACCCCGACGCAGCGCCGCATCGCCTGGCCGAAATTCCCGCGGTCCTCCGGGTATCCGAGGAAGACACTGTCCTCAACGGACTTCGACGTCGACCGCACGCGCAGGTCCGCGTCGACCGGCCGCGGCGCGACCAGGATGCCGGGGTTCATCCGGCCCGCCGGGTCGAAGATCGCCTTGAACCGCGCGAAGACGTCCAGCATCTCCGGGCTGTACATGCGGGACAGCAGCTCGGAGCGCGCCTGGCCGTCGCCGTGCTCGCCGGACAATGAACCGCCGTGCGCGGCGACGAGGTCCGCGGCCTCCTCCAGGAACCGCCGGAAGTCCGCCACGCCGGACGTGGACAGCAGATCGAAGTCCAGCCGCAGGTGCAGGCAGCCTTCGCCGTAGTGGCCGTAGACGACGCTGCGGCGCCCGTGCGCGCGCATGAGCTCCTTGAACTCGCGCAGGTACGCGCCGAGCCGCTCGGGCGGGACGGCGGCGTCCTCCCAGCCCGGCCAGGCTTCCGAGCCGTCCGCGAGCCGGGTCGCGAGCCCGGCGCCCTCCTCGCGGATGCGCCACAGTCCGCGTTGCGCGGCCGGGTCGTCGACGATCGCGAAGCCGGTGAGCTCCAGCGACGCCGCCAGCGCCCGGGCCCGCGAGGCCGGGTCGTCGCCGGCCAGCTCGACGAACAGCCACGCGCCGCCCGGCGGCAGGTCACCGGCTCGCCCGGGGAGCATCGCGACCAGCTCGGCGTCCACGCCTTCGACGGTCAGCGGCGACCACGGCAGGATCGACGGCACCGCGTCGGCCGCGGCGATGTCGGACGGGAAGCCCAGCACGGCGAGCACCTTGCGGTCCGGGAGCCGGGCGAGCGAAACCGTCGCCTCCAGGATCGTCACGCAGGTGCCCTCCGACCCGACCAGCGCCTTGGCGACGTCGAAGCCGTTCTCCGGCAACAGGTGTTCGAGCCCGTAGCCCGACACGCGACGCGGCCACGTCGAGAGTTCCTTGCGCAGCACCGAAAGGTTGTCCCGCACCAGCGCGCGCAGCTCGTCGAAGATCCGGCCTTCGGCGGGCTCGTCCGGCCCCACCCGCAGCCGGGTGCCGTCGTAGAGCAGGACCTCCAGCGAGCGGACGACGTCGACCGTGCGCCCCCACGCCACCGAGTGCGAGCCGCACGCGTTGTTGCCGATCATCCCACCGATCGTGCAGCGGCTGTGCGTCGACGGGTCCGGCCCGAACCGCAGCCCGTGCGGGGCCGCGACCGCCTGCAGGTCGTCCAGCACCGTGCCGGGCAGCACCCGCGCGAGCCGGGCGTCCGGATCCAGCGAGAGCACCCCGCCGAGGTGGCGCGAGGTGTCGATGACCAGCCCCGGGCCGCACGCGTTCCCGGCGACGCTCGTGCCACCGCCCCGGGCGATCACCGGCAGATCACGATCGCGCGCGGAAGCGACCGCCGCGACGACGTCGTCGACGGTCCGCGGCAGCACCACGCCGCGCGGCACGTGGCGGTAGTTGGACGCGTCGGTCGTGTACAGCGCGAGCGTGGCGGCGTCGGTGAGGATCTCCACACCCCCATTCAAGCCGCCCGGACGCCGCCGTACCTCTCCAGCCGGGTATGTCCGGAACCACACCCGGTGTGCCATCGTGATCGAGTGACGGCAAAGGAGCACGTTGCCGAGTACAGCGCGGTGCTGGGCGAGCTGCTGCGCGAGCGCGAAAAGCTGCTCGGCACGCTCGACCGGGTCGCCGCGCTGCACGGAACCGCGCGCCTGATCCGGGAGACGGTCGGCGCGAAGGCCGCGTTCGTCGGCGAGCTGACCGAGCCGGGCCTGGCCGTGATCCGCTGGATGTCCGGCAACCGCACCGACGCGCTGCAGGACCTCGAAGTGCCCGCCGGCCAGGGCATCGGCGGGCGGGTGCTGGCGCTGGGCCGGCCGGTGCGGGTCACCGACTACGTCAGCTCGCCGGCGATCACCCACCAGTTCGACGCCCAGGTCCGCGGCGAGGGCCTGGCCGCGATGATCGCCCTCCCGATCGTCGCGCGTGGCGAGACCGTCGCCATCGCCTACGCCGCCATGCGCGAGCCCGCCGACTTCGGCGACGACGCCGTCCGGCGGATGGAGGAGGTCGCCTGCCAGGCCGGTGCGGCGCTGCACCTGGCGAAGGTGGCCGAGACCGACCGCACGGCCGCGGTGGCCGGCGAGCGCCTGCGGATGCAGAGCGCGCTGCACGACTCGGTCGGCGCGCTGCTGTTCTCCATCGGCGTCCAGGTGCGCGACCTGCACGAGGACCTGCACGGTAACCCCGGCCTGGAGGCGCGGCTGCGGCGGCTGGAAGGCGACGTCTCGGCGGCGGCGGGCGCGTTGCGGGAGTCGCTGCTGGCGCTGTCGGAGTGCAGCCCGGAGCGGGCGCTGCCGGTCGAGCTGGCCGAGCACTGCCGCTCGTTCCAGGCGCGCTGCGGCGTCCCGGCCCGGTTCGTGCAGCTCGCGGCGGTGCCGCCGCTGGACGCCGAACGCACCGCGCTGCTGGTGGCCGCGGTCCGCGAGGGCCTGCTCAACGTCGAAAAGCACGCACGGGCGTCCTCGGTGATCGTCAGCCTGCTGCCCAGCGACGACGGCGTCCAGGTGGTCGTCGCGGACGACGGCACGGGCACCGACGCCGTCCCCGGCACGGGCATGGGCCTGCGCACGCTGACCGGGCGTGCCGCGCGGCTCGGCGGCCGGGTCAGCCTGGTCCGGGACGACGACGACGGCTGCACCCTGCGCGCGTGGGTGCCGCTGGTGCGGCCGTGACCCACGCGACCGTCTTCGTCGTCGACGACCACCCGGTGGTCCGCGACGGCGTCACGCTGCTGCTGCGCTCGGACCCGTGCCTGAGCGTGATCGGCTCGGCGGAGTCCGGGCGGCTGGCGATCGAGCGGGTGGCGTCGCTGACCCCCGACCTGATCCTGCTCGACCTGCGGCTGCCGGACATGCTCGCGCCCGAGGTCGTCACCGAGCTGCGGCGGGTGCACCCCGAGGGCAAGATCGTGGTGTTCACCGCCCACGGCGACCACCAGGGCGTGCTGGCCGCGCTGGAGTCGGGCGCGCACGGCTGCCTGCTCAAGGACGCCGCCGGTGCCCAGCTGGTGACCGAGTTGCGCCGGGTGTTGCGCGGCGAGCGCGTCGTCGACCCGCGGATCCTCCCGGACGCCGGGCAGCGCTCGGACGCGCTGGCCCGCAGCGGCCTGACCCGCCGCGAGTACGAGGTGCTGCGGCTGGCCGCCCAGGGCCAGACGAACCCGGAGATCGCGGAGTCGACGGGCCTGGCGCGGAACACGGTGAAGACGTACCTGCAGTCGGCCCTGCACAAGCTGGGCGCGCGCAACCGCGTCGAGGCCATCGGCAAGGCCAGCGAGGCCGGGCTGCTGTGAGATCCTCCCCCGGGTGACGATCGACCTGCACGCGCACAGCACGGCCTCCGACGGGACGACGCCGCCCGCTTCGCTGCCTCAGCTGGCCGCCGAAGCCGGGCTGACGGTGCTCGCCCTCACCGACCACGACACCTTCGCGGGCCTGGCCGCCGCTTCCGCGGCCTCCGCCGAGGTCGAGATCGTCCCCGGCGTCGAGATCTCCTGCCGCCTCGACGACGCCGACGAGGTGCACCTGCTCGGCCTGTTCGTCGACCCGCTGTTCGCGCCGCTGGCCGCCGAGCTGGAGCTGATCCGCACCGACCGCGTCCGGCGCGGAGTGCGGATGGTGCAGCGCTGCCGGGAACTCGGCGCGCCGATCACCCTGGCGCAGGTCGAGGCGATCGCCGCGGGCGCACCGCTGGGCCGGCCGCACATCGCCGCGGCGCTGGCCGCGGTGGGCATCACCGACGCCTTCACGTCCGACTGGATCGCCGATGGCGGCCGCGCCGACGTCCCCAAGCACGTGCTGTCCACTGTGGATGCGATCGCGCTGGTCCGCGCGGCCGGGGGTGTCGCGGTGCTGGCCCATCCGCGTTCGGTCAAGCGGCGCGCTGCAGTCTCCGACACACAGCTGGCCGCGCTCGCTTCAGCCGGGCTCTCCGGGATCGAAGCCGACCACCCGGAGCAGCCACTCCAGGTCCGCGACCGGCTGCGCGAAGTGGCCGCCGACCTGGGATTGCTCGCGACGGGGTCGAGTGACTTCCACGGTGACCGCAAGCCGGTCCGCCTCGGCGAACACACGACTTCCCCCGAGGTCTTCGCGGCTCTCCGGGAGTCCGCCGTGTCCGTTTCGTAGCCGCTTACCTCTCCACGTGGGGGTATCGGATCACTCCCGCTGATCGCAGGATGACCGCCACCGACCGTGACTCACGTCACACGAGCGGAGGAGGCGTCTTGCGCCCTGGAGTGAGTTCGTGCTGACCGTGCGTGGTCTGCGGGTGCGGTACGGCCGGTCGACGGCCGCCCTGCACGGGGTCGACCTCGACGTCTCCGCCGACGGCGTGCTGGCCGTGCTGGGCAGCAACGGGGCCGGGAAGTCCACCCTGCTCCGGGCCGTCTCCGGCACCCTCCGGATGCACCGGGGCTCGATCGACGACGGCGAGATCCGCTACGACGGCCAGGCGCTCGGCCGGCTCGACCCCGCCCGGATCGTGCGGCTCGGCGTCGTCGGCGTGCCCGAGGGGCGGCAGATCTTCGCACGGATGACCGTCGAGGAGAACCTGCGGGCCGGCGGCATCGGGGCCCGGACCACAGCTGAACGCACGGACGCACGCAAGCGGGTCGGCGAGCTGTTCCCGGTGCTCACCGAACGCGCCAAGCAGCGCGCCGGCCTGCTGTCCGGCGGCGAGCAGCAGATGCTGGCCATCGGCCGGGCGCTGATGTCCGCGCCGAAGCTGCTGCTGCTCGACGAGCCGTCGCTGGGGCTCGCGCCGAAGATCGTCGAGCAGATCGGCCGGACCATCCGCGAGATCCACGACCAGGGCACCGCCGTGGTGCTGGTCGAGCAGAACGCCGTGATGGCGCTGAACGTCGCCGACCACGCCGTGGTGCTGGAAGTCGGCCGGGTGGCGCTGGCCGGGACGGCGGCCGAGCTCGCCGCCAGCCAGGACGTCCAGCGGCTCTACCTCGGCGGGCACGCCGAGTCGCAGGAAACCGCCGAGGCCGAGGCGGAGACCGCGCGCAAGAGCCTGGCCGGCCGGAGCCTGTCGAGGTGGGGCGGATGACGCCGCCGGAGCTGCGCGTCGAGGACCTCTCCCTGCGGTTCGGCGGGATCCGCGCCCTCGACGAAGTGAGCTTCACCGTCGCCCCCGGCTCGCTGCACGCGCTGATCGGGCCGAACGGCGCCGGGAAGTCCAGCTGCTTCAACGTGATCAGCGGCCTTTACCGGGCGAACGCCGGCCGCGTGCGGCTCGGGGACACCGACCTCACCGGGCTCGCGCCGCACAAGCTGGCCCGCCTCGGCGTCGGGCGCTCGTTCCAGAACGCCGCGCTGTCGGCCGGCTCGACCGTGCTGGACAACGTCATGCTGGGCCGGCACGCGCTGACCCGCGGCGGGTTCCTCGAGGTCGGGCTGCGGCTGCCGTGGACGGTGCGCGCCGAACGCCGGCACGCCGAGCGCGCCCGCGAGATCTGCGCGTTCCTCGGGCTCGACGCGGTCGTCGACGCACCCGTGGGCGCGCTGCCCTACGGCGTCGTCAAGCGCGTCGACCTCGCCCGCGCGCTGGCCGTCGAACCGGTGCTGCTCCTGCTCGACGAGCCCGCGGCCGGGATGAACGCGGCCGAGACCGCCGAGCTGGCCGGCACGATCAGCGGGATCCGCGCGGAGCTGGGGATCTCGATCCTGCTCGTCGAGCACGACATGGGCCTGGTGATGGGCATCGCCGACCGCGTCACGGTGCTCGATTTCGGCAGGCGCATCGCCGACGGCACCCCGGCGCAGGTCCAGTCCGACCCGGACGTCATCAAGGCCTACCTGGGCACGGAGGCGGCGTGAACACATTTCTGCAGCTCGTGGTGAACGGCCTCGGCAAGGGCGCGGTGTTCGCGTTGCTGGCGCTGGGGTTCGTGGTCATCTTCAAGGCCACCGAGGTGGTCAACTTCGCGCACGGCTCGCTGGTGCTCTTCGGCGGCTACCTCGTCGTGGTGACGAAGGACGCGCTGGGCTGGGCCGGCGCGTCGCTCGTCGGCATCGTCTCGGCCGGGCTGCTCGGCCTGCTGGTGGAGCGGCTGCTGCTGTCGCGCTCCCGGCACGCCGACGCGAACAGCCTGGCCCTGCTCACCATCGGCGTCGACGTCATCGTCACCGAGGAGATCGTGCGCCGCCTCGGCGTCACGCTGCCCTTCCTCGGCGACGCCTGGGACGCGAAGCCGTTCCAGCTGGGCGGGATCACGCTGTTCCGCACGCAACTGGTCGCGCTCGTGGTGGCCGCGGTGCTGATCACGGCGTTCTGGCTGGCCTTCAAGTACTCGAACTGGGGCGTGGCCATGCGGGCCCAGGCGGAGAACCGCGAGGCCGCCGCGCTGATGGGCATCCGCAGCTCCCGCGTCACCGCGACCGCGTGGGTGGTCGCCGGGCTGCTCGCCGGGGTGGCCGTGCTCTTCATCGCGACGCAGGACTTCTCCGGCGCGGGACTTTCGCGCGGGACGCACTCGATCGCGCTGGCCGCGTTCCCCGCGGCGATCCTCGGCGGCCTCGACTCGACGGCGGGTGCGGTGGTCGGCGGCCTGGTCGTCGGGCTCGTGGAAGCGCTGTCGGCCCAGTACGTCTCGTTCGACTTCTCCAAGAGCGCGGTCTTCCTGGTGATGCTGGTGGTCCTGGTGGTGCGGCCTTCGGGGCTGTTCGGCACGAGGGAGCGAACGCGTGTCTGACCAAGCCGTGTCCGAAGTGGACAGCCCGCCCGCCGCCGAGGCGTCCCCGCGGCCGCGCCGGAATCCGGCCAAGCTGGTGCGGACCGCGGCCTGGCTCGCGCTGCTCGTCGTCCTGCTCGCCCTGCCGCTCTACCTCGACGCGGCCTGGCTGAAGGCCGGGCAGTACATGATGATCGGCGGGGTCGGCGCGATCGGGCTGACCCTGGTGGTCGGCCAGGCCGGGCAGCTTTCCCTGGCCCACGCGTTCTTCCTGCTCGCCGGCGGCACCGCCTACAGCGTCCTCGCCGGCCCCACCGGCGACGAGCGCGTGGTCGGCTTCGGCCTCGACCCGGGGCTCTCGCTGCTGGGTGCGGTGGCCGTCGCGGCCCTGCTCGGGCTGGCCTTCGCGCCGGTGGCCGGGCGGCTGCGCGGGATCTACCTCGGCGTCGCGTCACTGGCGCTGGTGTTCCTGGGACTCTACTTCGGACAGTCCGCGGAAGAACTGACCGGTGGGACGTCGACCGGGCGCGCACCGGCCCCGTTCTCCCTGTTCGGGTTCCCGTTCACCAACGACGGTCCGGAAATCACCGCCCTCGGCGTGCCGATCCGGCAGGCCGAGCGGATGTGGTACCTGTTCCTGCTGCTCACCGTGCTCGCGTTCGTCATCGCCCGCGGGGCGGTCCGCGGCCGCGTCGGACGCTCGTGGCGGGCGGTGCGGGACAACGAGGCCGCGGCCGCGGTGATGGGCGTCAGCGTGCTGCGGGCCAAGGCGGGCGCGTTCGCCGTCTCGTCGGCCTACGGCGGGCTGGCCGGCGCGATGACCGTGCTGTGGTTCGACATCCTCAAGCCGGACGAGAGCGAGTACGGCACCTACGGCATCAACGTGTCGATCGCCTACCTGGCGATGGTCATCATCGGCGGCCTCGGCTCGGTCCCCGGCGCGCTGGTCGGCGCGCTGATCGTCAACGGCCTGCCGCAGGTCCTCGCCCTGTACTCGGCCGACCTCGGCTGGTTCTCCGGCACCGGCGACGGCGCGCTGACCCCGATCCTGGTCAGCTCGTTCGTCTACGGCGCCGCGATCATCCTGGTCGTGCTGTTCGAGCCGGGCGGGCTCGCCGCGATCGGCCGCCGGCTCACCCGTTCCCGCCGTCAACCACCGGAGGAATCATGAAACGCACACACCTGGCGGCGGCGCTGGTGGCCGTCCTCGCGCTCTCGGCGTGCAGCACGAAGGCGGGCGACTCGGGCTCGTCGGGGCCGGACAGCTCCGGCGTCAAGACCGGCAAGGGGGTGACGGCGACCGAGGTGACGCTCGGGGTGATGACCGACAAGTCCGGCGTGTTCAAGAACCTCGGCCTGGGCGTCACGCAGGGCAACGAGCTGTGGGCCAAGGACTTCAACGCCGCCGGCGGGGTGTGCGGGCGCCAGGTGAAGCTCGAGGAGGTCGACCACGGCTACAAGGCCGACACGGCGAAGACGCTGTACCCGCAGATCGAGCCGAAGGTGCTCGGGTTCGTGCAGCTGCTGGGTTCGCCGGTGGTGGCCGCGCTGAAGCAGAACCTGGCTTCGGACAAGACCACCGCCGCGCCCGCGTCGTGGTCGTCCGAGCTGCTCGACAACCCGTACGTGATGATCGTCGGCACCACCTACGACCTGGAGATCATCGACGGCCTGTCGTACCTGCAGGAGCAGGGTCAGCTCAAGGACGGCGACCCGATCGGGCACATCTACATCGACGGCGAGTACGGCAAGAACGGCCTGCGCGGCTCGCAGTTCTACGCCAAGAAGCACAACCTGACGCTCAAGGAAGTCAAGATCACCTCGACCGACAGCGACCTGACCAACGTCGTCACCGGCCTCAAGGGCGCCGGGGTCAAGGCGATCGTGCTGACGACCACGCCGACCCAGACCGGCTCGACGGTCGGGGCCAACAAGGCGCTCGGGCTGAACGTGCCGGTGCTGGGCAACAACCCGACGTTCGACCCGGCGCTGCTGAAGAGCCCCGCGGCGAGCGCCCTGGACAAGCTCACGATCGTCGCCAGCAGCGTGCCGTTCTCGGCCGACCTGCCGAAGGCCAAGGACGTCGCGGCGAAGTTCAAGGCCGCCTACAAGGAAACGCCGAACGGCGGTGTCCCCTACGGCTACGCGGTCGGCGAAGTGTGGGGCGCGGTGCTGAAGAAGGCGTGCGACAACAAGGACCTCACCCGCGACGGCATCGCCGCGGCCCTGAAGCAGACGACGTCGGCGAGCACGGACAACCTGGTCGCGGCGCTCGACTTCTCCAAGCCGGGGACGCCGGCGACGCGCCAGGTGTACGCGGCCACCCCGGACGCCTCCGCCGAGGGCGGCGTCAAGTACGTCAAGCCGTTGTTCGAGGCGCCCGAGGCGAAGGAGTACGTGGCCCCGCACCAGAAGTGAGCCGTCGCCGCACCAGCGCGGCCGCCTCGTGCAGCGGGGTGGTCGCGTTGGCCTTCGCGGCGGCGAGGAGGTCCTCGACGGTCCGTCCGATCGTCTCGACGCGGGCGAGCGCGCTTGCGTGGTCCAGCCCCTCGGCCTCGCGCGAAAGTGTGTACAGGATCCCGCCCGCGCTCGCCACGTAGTCCGGGATCCACCGGATGCCGCGGGCGGCGAGGTCGGCCGCGACGGCGTCATCGGTCAGCTGGTTGTTGGCCGGGCCGACGACCAGCGGGGTGTCGAGCCGGGTCACCGTCTCCGGGCTCAGCACGCCGCCGACCGCCGCCGGGATGACGACGTCGGCGGTCAAGGTGAGCGCCTTCTCGGGCTCCACCCAGGTCAGGCCGCCTTTTTCGGCGTCGGCGCGCTTCTCCGGGTCGATGTCCGAGACGACGACCTCGGCGCCCGCGACCCGGAGGCTCGCCGCGAGGTGGGCACCCACCGAGCCGTAGCCGCTGATCACCACCCGGCGTCCGGTCATGTCCGGCGTGCCGACCGCGGCCCGCAGCGCGGCGAGCACGCCGACGGCGGTCGGTCCGCTGGAGGAACCGGTTCCGCCCGCGGATTCGGGCGTGCAGAACGCGTACGGCGAGGCTTCGCGGAGCACCAGCATGTCGGCCGGGCCGGTGCCCACGTCCGGACCGGCCTGGTAGCGACCGCCGAACTCGGCGACCAGGTCGGCGTGGTCGAGCAGGACGGCCCGGCGCTCTTCGGGCGAGAGGACACGACCCGGCTCGGGCGCGATGACGCTCTTGCCGCCACCGAACGCCAGCCCGGCGACGGCGCACTTCGCCGTCATGGCTTCCGACAGGCGCAGGACGTCCCCGATGGCTTCTTCGAGCGTCGCGTAGGGCTTGAAGCGGCAACCGCCGGCGGCGGGGCCGAGCGTGGTCGAATGGATCGCGACCATCGTGGCGATTCCGGATCGACGGCCTCGCCGGACTACGAGCTGCTCATGTGCGGTCATGGGCGCCGAAGTTAGACTGACAGTCGGTGGTCCAGGCCGACCACCGAACGAAATTCGGCGAGACTACGGAGGCCCCGGTGCTGGACGAACTTGATTCGGCGATCGTGCGGTTGTTGCAGGAAGACGCTCGCCAGACCAACCGGGAGATCGCCCGGAAGGTCGGCATCGCGCCCTCGACGTGCCTCGAACGCATCCGGCTGCTGCGCGAACGCGGCGTCATCCGCGGCTACCACGCCGACATCGACCTGGCGAGCCTCAACCGCGGCGTCCGGGCGCTCGTCGCGGCGCAGGTGCGGCCGCTGAGCCGGGCGGTGATCGACGAGTTCCAGCGCTCGATCTCGGAACTGCCCGAAGTGCTTTCGGTGTACGTGACCGCGGGGAGTGACGATTTCCTGATCGAAGTCACGACGCCGGACATCGACACCCTGCACGCTTTCCTCGCCGACCGGCTGGCCCTGCGCCGGGAGATCGTCGGGTTCCGGACGTCGATCGTTTTCCGCCACCTGCGGAAGACGACGCTTGAACCGCTCCCACCGGGGTAACCCTGATGGACGCGACACGCCACCCCTAAGTTTTCCCCTGAAATACCCGGGTTCGCACCCTCAAAGGCGGAAAATGTCGGTGCCAGGCGTTCTAATGAGCACGACGGGAAGGAGGCACCGCCATGTCAACGGAACTGAACCACCGTGAGCGGGCCACATTGAGGGCCGTGGCCGGGGGCCACGCCGAGATCAGCTGCAGCTGCGAGCCCGACCTGTTCATCGACGGCCTGAGCTGCTGCGACCAGTCCACCGTGCACCGCCTCGCGCGGCTCGGCCTGATCGCACCCGCACTCCCCGGCAAGTGCGGCACGCGCGTGGCCGCCGTGCTGACCGAGGCCGGCTCCGCGGCGCTGGGCGAGGTCTTCGCCGTCGCCGCGTAATTGTGTTGCCACCCTCTGGGGTCACTGACAGCATCGTTCGATGCACGTATTCCTCGAAACCGAGCGGCTGATCCTCCGCCGGTTCACCGAGAACGACGCCGACGCGCTCTTCGAGCTCTACGACGACCCGGCCGTCATGAAGTACCTCAATGGGGGACGGCCCGCGGACCGCACCGAGATCGTCACGCTCGATCTTCCCGCGTTCCTCGGTTACTACGAGCGTTTCCCCGGTTACGGGTTCTGGGCGGCGATCGAGAAGAGCACGGGCGATTTTCTGGGGTGGTTCCATTTCCGCCCGGGCCGGAATGATCCACCGGACGAGCCGGAGCTGGGGTATCGCCTGCACCAGGCGGCTTGGGGCAAGGGCTACGGCACCGAAGGCTCGGCGGCACTGATCGCGAAGGGCTTCACCGAACTGGGGGTCCGGCGCGTGACCGCGTCCACCATGGTGGTGAACCAGGGCTCGCGGCGCGTGATGGAAAAGGTGGGGATGAAGCTGCTCCGCACGTACTTCGCCGACTTCCCGGAGCACGAGCAGGCCCCGGGCGACGAGTACGGCGAGGTCGAGTACGGCATCACCCGCGAGGAGTGGCTCGTGAGCGCCGCGTCCGGCGCTCACGAGCCGCCAGGTCAGCGGTAGACCTCGAACTCGTAGATCCGCGCCGCGCCGTTGCCGTCGTTGGCGGGCGTGGTGAGGTTCAGCTTCACGTACCGGGCCGATCGGGTCGTGATCGGACTGTACGTGCGGCCGGCCCGGGAACCCGACACCGAAGCGACCGTCGTCCAGTTCGAGCCGTCGGTCGACGTCTGGATCGTGAACGCGCCGGTGTTCCAGCCGGTGGTCTCCCCGCCGAGGCCGGCGTGCTTGACCACGAACGACGACACGTTCTGCGCCGACCCGAGGTCGACCTGCAGGAACTTCGTCGCGGCGGTGCTGCAGAACTTGCTGTTGTTCGCGAGGCTGCCGTCCACGGCCTTGTCCGCGGTCTCGGCCGAGTTGCAACTGGCCGAGCCGGTGGCCGCCTTGCCTTGCGCCAGGTTCGTGCCGAGGTCCGGTGCGGCGGGCGGCGGCGTGAACCCGTCGTTGTACGACGGCGGGACGTCCGCGGTGCTCGTGCCCCAGGCGCTCGGCGACGCGCCCATCGTGTAGTTCAGCGACGACGCGCCCGCGATGTCGCCGTAGCGGATCCACGACCTGGTCGTCGCGGTCCCGTTGACGCTGAGGTTCTGCACGTACTGCGCGCCCTGGCCCGCGCCGGTACCGGTGATCTGGATCGTGCCGCTCGGACGGATGATCGAGACCGCCGGGAACAGCGGGCCGTGCAGGGCCAGGACGTCCGCACCCGGGGTGGCCGGGTACATCCCGAGCGCGGCGAAGACGTACCACGCCGAGGTGGCGCCGAGGTCGTCGTTGCCGGGCAGGCCGCCCGCGCCGGTGGTGAACGACTCGTTCATCACGCGCCGCACGGCCGAGCTGGTGCCCTGCGGGTGGGCAGCGTAGTTGTACGCCCACGGCACGCCGTGCTCGGGCTCGTTGCCGATGTAGAAGTACGGCTGGGTGAGCCCGCCGTTGAGCTGGGTGAAGTGGTGGTCCAGCCGCTGGACGGCGGTCTGGCGGCCGCCCATCAGGTTGATCAGGCCCTGGTAGTTGTAGGGCACCATCCAGGTGTACTGCGACGGGTTGCCCTCGGTGTAACCGCTGTTGCTCGACGGCACGACCGGCCACGCCCACGTGCCGGTGCTGCCGCGCGGCTGGATGTAGCCCGAGTCGGTGCCGAACACGTTCTGCCACCACTGGGCGCGCTGCATGTAGGTGGTGTACTTCGCGGTGTCGCCGACGGCCTTCGCGAACTGGGCCACCGCGAAGTCGGACGCCGAGTACTCGAGCGAGTCCGACGGGTCTTCGTAGACGTAGTGCCGGCTGAGGTAGCCGCTTTCCCGGCCGCGGATCGCCTGCCCCTGCGTGGTGCCACCGCTCGCGCTCTTGTCCATCAGCGTCAAGGCCGCCGCGGTGTCGAACCCGCGGACACCGAAGGCGTACATGCTGCCGACGATGATCGGCCCGGGGTCGCCGGTCATCACGAAGTGCTCGTTGCTGTTGTGCGACCACTTGGGCAGCAACCCACCCTGCTGGCCGTCCAGGACCATCGACTTCGCGATGTCGCTCGCTTCGTTCGGCGCGACCAGCCCGATCAGCGCGGCCCACGAGCGGTAGATGTCCCAGCCGGAGTAGTTCTGGTAGACGGTGTGGGAGGCGGTGTGGATCGCCTGGTCGAACCCGCGGTACTGGCCGTTCGTGTCGCTGGCGATGTTCGGGTTCTGGAAGACGTGGTACAGCGCCGTGTAGAACTTCTGCAGGTCCGCGGCGGCCCCACCGGTCACCTGGACGCGGTTGAGGACGGTGTTCCAGCTCGTGTCGGCCGCGGCCCGGACCCCGGCGAAGTCGAAACCGGGGTTCTCCGCGGCGAGGTTCGCCTGCGCGTTGGCCTGGCTGACGAACGAAATGCCGACCTTCGCCTGCACGGTGGCGTTGCTCGACGTGTCGAAGGTGACGTACCCGCCGGAGTTCGTGCCGCTGGTGCTCGTGGATCCGGCGGTCACGGTGCCGCCGAGCCAGGTGCCGAACCCGCTGGGCGCGCGGTCGAACTGGATGACGTAGTAGATCTGGTAGGTCTTCGACGAGCCGCAGAACCCGCCGCCGGTCACCGAACCGGTGAGCTGGCTGCCGTTGATGCCGATGGACCCGCTGCGGCTGCCGGTGGCGCTGCGGCCGGTGTTGACGAGCAGCCGCGCGGACGTCGTGTTGGGGTAGGTCAGCTTCATGAAGCCGGACCGCTGGGTGGCCGACAGCTCGACGGTGGTGTTGTAGTTGTCGAGCTTGTTCTTGTAGTAGCCGGGGGCGGCCGACTCGTTCGCCTTGGTGTAGCTGCCCGCGTACCCGGTCCAGCCGGTGCCCGGCGAGGTGCCGATCGCGCCGGTGATCGGCAGCAGGCCGAGGTCTTCGTTGTTGGCGCAGCCGGCGCCGTTGAAGTGGGTGAGGCTGAACTCCTCGATGCTGCTGTCGCCGTAGCGGTACCCGGACGGCGACGCGGTCGGGGTGTCCGGGCTGAACTGCACCATCCCGAACGGCACGACCGCACCCGGATACGTGCTGCCGCCGGCGCCACCGGGCACCGGGTTGGGCGAGTTGCTGTTGTCGGTGCCGATGAAGGGATTCACGTACTGCGTGAGGGCGAGCGTCGCGGCGCCGGCGGCCGGAGCGGCGAGCCCCGCACCGGCGAAGGCGGCGGCGACCACGGCAACGCGCAACCGTCTGGCGAGTGGTCCGGACATGGAACCTTCCCTCCTTGTCGCACGCTTCCGCCGGGCGACAACGTTGTCGGGCAAGCAGAACAGGTGGTGACAACGTTGTCAGCACGCAGCGAACCGCGCCGGCAACGTCCAGGGGATCGAAGTGGTACCGGAACTCGGTGGCACGACATGGTGCCACGAAAGGGTGTGCTCACGGAAGCGCCGAAAGTTCGTTGCGCACCAAGCGAACCCACCCAGCTCGTGTCGTCCCTTCAATCACGCGTGTCGGCTCGGCGATCACGCGTGTCGACCCTCCACGCACGGACCGCCGTGTCCGAAGAGGTCAACACGCGTGATTGAAGGGTCAACTCGCGTGATTGGGGGGTCGACACGATGTCAGGGTGCCGTGATCCAGTGGTCGCCGAGCGGGGTCGTCGTGGCTTCGCCGCCGGTGAGGTCGGCGAGCCAGCCATGGAAAGTTTCGGCCTCGCCCGGGGCGAGGCCGATCTCGAAGCGGGCGCGGTCGTCGAAGCGGGTCGCGTGGAGGAGGTACGGCGACGCGCGCAGATCGTTCTCCAGCCGGCCCGCGCGGTCGTAGCTCACCGCCACCTCGACGAGGCTGAGACGCCGGTGTTCTAGTACACCAACAACTTCCAGAGCGTCCGAAACGGACTGGCCGTACGCGCGGATCAACCCGCCCGCGCCCAGCAGGACTCCGCCGAAGTACCGCGTCACCACCGCGACCGTGTCGGTCAGCTCGCGACGGCGCAGCACTTCCAGCATCGGCGTCCCCGCGGTGCCCGCCGGCTCACCGTCGTCGCTGGAGCGCTGCGTCCGCCCGTCCGGGCCGAGGACGAAGGCGTGACAGTGGTGCCGTGCACCCGGATCCGCGCGGCGGCGAGCCGCGATGAACTCGCGCGCGGCCTCTTCCGACGTCACCGGGGCGAGCGCGCAGAGGAACCGGGAGCGCTTGATCTCGATCTCGTGGCCCCCTTCGCGAGCCACGGAGAGATAACGATCAGTCATCGGACCAGTCCGCCATGCACCCAGCTTCCCACCCCGTCCCCGGGGTGCGACAGCCGCCTCAGGCCACTTCGGACGAACGTTTCCGCAGGTCGAGAGCACATTAGCCCGCTCTGCGGGAGACCCAGCCCGACATATGGGACTACCCCGGGTGTCGTCAACGCAAGCGTGGCATTTCCCACCCGGGCGCAACGACGTATGTCGATAACAGCGAATTCACACTATCGTCATAAGACCCGGCGAACCCGGGAGTAACACCGCGCGCTCCGGACGGCCCCCACCACAGTGGCCGACCTGTGCGCGCTCGCAGCACCCGACATGTTCGGCTGCCCAGCGTTGTGCGGCCTCCCAGATGACCGCTTTTCCGGGCTCGCAGCCCGGCCGATACCTCGCGGCATCGTGCACTGACCTCAACGCCGACAACAGCAACTGTTCTCGACTGACTATCGCGGTCCCGGACCACTTCGTTAACCGGTTCAGCTTGAACCACTCGATGGAGTGAGTACCGGTCGCGCCAACGCCTTGGGAGGCGGCCAGCCGTGACCCACCGTGCCAGTTCCCTGCCCCCGTCCGGGGAGCAGCTCAGCAACGCCGAGGCCGCGGGCCTCTACCGGAGCGACTACGAACACGACGCCTGCGGTGTCGCCTTCGTCGCCGACCTGACCGGGCGCCGAGATCATGCGATCGTCGCCAAGGCTTTGGTCGCGTTGCGCAATCTGGAACATCGCGGGGCTCGTGGCGCCGAACCGGACACCGGCGACGGCGCCGGGCTGCTGATCCAGATCCCGGACGAGTTCTACCGCGCGGTCGTGGACTTCGACCTTCCCGAGCCGGGCACCTACGCCGTCGGCACGGCTTTCCTGCCGCAGGACGAAAAGCGCCGCGGCCGGGCCATGACGACCATCGAGCGCATCGCCGCCGAGGAGGACATGCGCGTCCTCGGCTGGCGCGAGCTGCCGGTGCACACCGAGCACTGCGGGCCGACCGCGGCCGAGACCATGCCGCACTTCACGCAGCTGTTCCTCGCCGCGCGCCGCCCGAAGCCGGAGCACTCGGACCCGCTGCACATCGAGCGCAGCGCGTTCTGCGTCCGCAAGCGCGCCGAGCACGAGCTCGTCGAAGAGGACGTCTACTTCCCGAGCCTTTCCTCGCGCACGATCGTCTACAAAGGAATGCTCACCGAGCCCCAGGTCGAGCGGTTCTTCGCCGACCTGACCGACGAGCGCGTCACCAGCGCGATCGGCCTGGTGCACTCCCGCTTCTCCACCAACACGTTCCCGTCGTGGCCGCTGGCCCACCCGTACCGGTACGTGGCGCACAACGGCGAGATCAACACGTTGCGCGGCAACCGCAACTGGATGGACGCCCGCGAGGCGCTCCTCGAAACCGACCTGGTCCCGGGTGACCTCAAGCGGATCTACCCGGTGATCACCCGCGGCGCCAGCGACTCGGCGAGCTTCGACGAGGTCCTCGAGCTGCTGCACCTCGGCGGTCGCTCGCTGCCCCACGCGGTCCTGATGATGATCCCGGAGGCCTGGGAGAACCACCAGGAGATGGACCCCGCGCGGCGCGCGTTCTACGAGTTCCACTCGACGCTGATGGAACCGTGGGACGGCCCGGCGCTGGTCGCCTTCACCGACGGCAGGCAGATCGGGGCGGTCCTCGACCGCAACGGCCTGCGCCCCGGCCGTTACTGGGTGACCGACGACGGCCTCGTCGTGCTGGCCTCCGAGGTCGGCGTGCTCGACATCGACCCGGCGACGATCGTCCGGAAGGGACGCCTCGAACCCGGCCGGATGTTCCTCGTGGACACCGTCGAAGGCCGGATCATCGAGGACGAAGAGGTCAAGACCGAACTGGCCACCGCCCACCCGTACGACGAATGGGTCGACGCCGGTCTCGTGCACCTGGAGGACCTGCCCGAGCGCGACCGCGAGGTCCCGCTGCACGCCACGCTCGTCCGCCGCCAGCAGTCGTTCGGCTACACCGAGGAAGAACTCGAAGCCATCCTCGAGCCGATGGCCCGCACCGGCGCGGAGCCGATCGGCTCGATGGGCAACGACTCCCCCATCGCGACGCTGTCCAGCCGCCCCCGGCTGATCTTCGACTACTTCATCCAGCTGTTCGCCCAGGTGACCAACCCGCCGCTGGACGCCATCCGCGAGGAGCTCGTCACCGCGCTCGGCGCGCAGATCGGCGCCGAGCCGAACCTCCTGAACGGCAACGCCGCGAGTTGCCGCCGGATCGCGCTGCCGTTCCCGGTGCTCGACAACGACCAGCTCGCCAAGCTCGTCCACGTCAACGACGACGGCGACCTGCCGGAGTTCCAGGCGGTCACCGTGCTCGGCCGGTACAACGTGCACGGCGGCGGCGAGGCGCTGATCAAGCGGCTCGACGAGATCCGCGCCGAGGTTTCCGAGGCGATCGAGGACGGCGCCCGGCTGATCGTGCTGTCCGACCGCGGCGTCGACGAGCACCACGCGCCGATCCCCTCGCTGCTGCTGACCGGCGCGGTGCACCACCACCTCGTCCGCGAGAAGACGCGCACGCAGGTCGGCCTCATCGTCGAGGCCGGCGACGCGCGCGAGGTGCACCACATCGCGTTGCTCATCGGCTACGGCGTCGCCGCGGTGAACCCGTACCTGGCGATGGCGACCGTCGAGGAAATGGCCCACCAGGGCCTGATCCCCGGCGTGACGCCGAAGCAGGCGACGCAGAACTTGATCAAGGCGCTCGGCAAGGGCGTCCGCAAGACGATGTCCAAGATGGGTGTTTCGACCGTCGCGTCCTACACCGGCGCGCAGATCTTCGAGGCGATCGGGCTCGGCGAAGAGGTCATCGAGAACTGCTTCACCGGCACGACGTCCCGCCTCGGCGGCGTCGGCTTCGAGACGCTGGCCGACGAGGTCGCGAAGCGGCACAAGTACGCGTTCCCGGCCGACGGGTTCCACGCGCCGCACCGCGAGCTGGAGACCGGCGCGGACTACCAGTGGCGCCGCGAAGGCGAGCCGCACCTGTTCAACCCGCAGACGGTGTTCAAGCTGCAGCACTCCACGCGGGCCGGGAAGTACGACGTCTTCAAGGAGTACACGAAGGCCGTCGACGACCAGGCCGAGAAGCTGCTGACGCTGCGCGGGCTGTTCGACTTCAAGTACGGCAAGCGGGCGCCGGTGCCGATCGAGGAGGTCGAACCGATCTCGGAGATCGTCAAGCGGTTCGCCACCGGCGCCATCTCCTACGGCTCGATCTCGATGGAGATGCACCAGACGCTCGCCATCGCGATGAACCGCCTCGGCGGGAAGTCGAACACCGGTGAGGGCGGCGAAGACGCGGAGCGGCTGTACGACCCGGAGCGGCGTAGCGCCGTGAAGCAGGTCGCCTCCGGCCGCTTCGGCGTCACGAGCGAGTACCTCGTCAACGCCGACGACATCCAGATCAAGATGGCGCAGGGCGCGAAGCCCGGCGAAGGTGGGCAGCTGCCCGGCGCGAAGGTGTACCCGTGGATCGCGAAGACGCGGTTCTCGACGCCGGGCGTGGGGCTCATCTCTCCCCCGCCGCACCACGACATCTACTCGATCGAGGACCTGGCGCAGCTGATCCACGACCTCAAGAACGCCAACCCGAACGCGCGCATCCACGTGAAGCTCGTGTCCGAGGTCGGCGTCGGTACGGTCGCCGCGGGCGTGTCGAAGGCGCACGCCGACGTCGTGCTCATCTCCGGTCACGACGGCGGGACCGGCGCGTCGCCGCTGTCGTCCATCAAGCACGCCGGCGGCCCGTGGGAGCTCGGCCTGGCCGAGACGCAGCAGACGCTGCTGGCCAACCGGCTGCGCGACCGGATCGTGGTGCAGACCGACGGCCAGCTCAAGACCGGCCGCGACGTCATCATCGCGGCGCTGCTCGGCGCCGAGGAGTTCGGCTTCGCGACCGCGCCGCTGGTGGTGTCGGGCTGCATCATGATGCGCGTCTGCCACCTCGACACCTGCCCGGTGGGCGTCGCGACGCAGAACCCGAAGCTGCGTGAGAAGTTCAGCGGCAAGGCCGAGTACGTCGTCAACTTCTTCGAGTTCATCGCCCAGGAAGTGCGCGAGTACCTGGCGGAGCTGGGCTTCCGGTCGATCGCCGAGGCCGTCGGGCACGCCGAGTTCCTCGACAAGCGCAAGGCGATCGACCACTGGAAGGCGTCCGGGCTCGACCTGTCGCCGATCTTCCACGTGCCGGAGATTGCCCCCGCGGGGCTGCGGCTGCAGCAGACGCGGCAGGACCACGGGCTGGAGAAGGCGCTCGACAACACGCTGATCCAGCTCGCCGAGGGCGCGTTGAACTCCGGCGACAAGGTGCGGCTGGAACTGCCCGTCCGCAACGTCAACCGGACCGTCGGCACCATGCTCGGGTCGGAGCTGACCAAGCGGTGGGGCGGCGAAGGCCTGCCGGACGACACCATCGACGTCACCTTCACCGGCACCGCGGGCCAGTCGTTCGGCGCGTTCGTGCCCAAGGGCATCACGCTGCGGCTCTACGGCGACGGCAACGACTACGTCGGCAAGGGCCTCTCCGGCGGCCGGCTCATCGTGCGCCCGTCGAAGGACGCGCGGATCGCCGCCGAGGACCACATCATCGCCGGCAACGTCATCGCCTACGGCGCCACGAGCGGCGAGATCTTCATCCGCGGCAAGGTCGGCGAGCGGTTCTGCGTGCGCAACTCGGGCGCGCTGGCCGTCGTCGAAGGCGTCGGCGACCACGGCGGCGAGTACATGACCGGCGGCCGGGTGGTCGTGCTCGGGCCGATCGGGCGCAACTTCGCGGCCGGCATGTCCGGCGGCATCGCCTACGTGCTGGACCTGCCCGCGCACCGCGTCAACCCGGAGATGGTCGACATCGACCCGCTCGACTCCGAGGACGCCGACTTCCTGCGCGAAACGCTGGAAAAGCACTACGACGAAACGGAATCCGCGGTGGCGCGGGAACTGCTGGCCGACTGGGACGCGGGTGTCGACCGCTTCGGGAAGGTCATGCCGAAGGACTACAAGCGCGTGCTCGCCGCCCAGGTGCAGGCCGAGCGCGATGGGCGCGACGTGAACGAGGCGATCATGGAGGCCGCACATGGCTGACCCCAAGGGCTTTCTGACCACCACCCGCGAAGAGCCGAAGCGGCGTCCGGTCGACCTGCGGCTGATGGACTGGCGAGAGGTCTACGAAGACTTCGCCACGACGAAGCTGCAGAAGCAGGCCGGCCGGTGCATGGACTGCGGCATCCCGTTCTGCCACCAGGGCTGCCCGCTCGGGAACCTCATCCCCGAGTGGAACACCCTGACCTGGCGCGAGGACTGGCAGCAGGCGATCGAACGGCTGCACGCGACCAACAACTTCCCGGAGTTCACCGGCACCCTGTGCCCCGCGCCGTGCGAGACGGCGTGCGTGCTCGGGATCAACGACGATCCGGTGACGATCAAGCGGGTCGAGATCTCGATCATCGACCGGGCCTTCGACGAGGGCTGGGTGACGCCCCAGCTGCCGGTGGCCCTCACCGGCAAGAAGGTCGCGGTCGTCGGGTCCGGCCCGTCGGGTCTTGCCGCGGCGCAGCAGCTCACGCGCGCGGGCCACAGCGTCGTGGTCCTCGAGCGGGCCGACAAGATCGGCGGGCTGCTGCGCTACGGCATCCCCGAGTTCAAGATGGAGAAGTCCCGCCTCGACCGCCGCCTCGACCAGATGCGCGCCGAGGGCACGGAGTTCCGGGCGTCGGTGAACGTCGGCGTGGATCTGCCGGTCTCCGAGCTTCTGGGCTACGACGCCGTGGTGCTGGCCGGCGGCGCGACCGACTGGCGCGACCTGCCGATCCCCGGCCGGGAGCTGGCCGGCATCCACCAGGCGATGGAGTTCCTCCCGCCGGCGAACCGGGTCGCTTCGGGCGAGCTGGAGAAGTCGCCGTTCGACGCCTCGGGCCTCGACGTCGTGGTGATCGGCGGCGGCGACACGGGCGCTGACTGCGTCGGGACGTCGCACCGCCAGGGCGCGCGTTCGGTGACGCAGCTGGAGATCATGCCCAAGCCACCGGAACTGCGTTCGGACGCGCACCCGTGGCCGACGTACCCGATGATCTACCGGGTCTCCTCGGCGCACGAAGAGGGCGGCGAGCGGCTCTACGCGGTGAACACGCAGGAGTTCCTGGGCGACGACTCCGGCCGGGTGCGCGCCTTGAAGCTGGTCGAGGTCCGCAACGAGGGCGGCAAGTTCGTCCCGGTGCCCGGCTCGGAACGCGAGCTGCCGGCGCAGCTCGTCCTGCTGGCGATGGGTTTCCTCGGACCGCAGAAGCAGGGCCTGCTCGAGGACCTGGGCGTCGAGCTGGACGCGCGCGGCAACGTGGCGCGTGACAAGGCGTTCAAGACGAGCCTGGACAACGTGTTCGTGGCCGGCGACATGGGCCGCGGCCAGTCCCTGATCGTCTGGGCGATCGCCGAGGGCCGCAGCGCCGCGGCCGGCGTCGACGCGTACCTGACCGGCCGGGACGTCCTGCCCCGCCCGATCGCGCCGACGGACCGGCCGCTCGTATAAGACCCGGCGCCGGCGGGGGTGTCATCGTCGCCACCTCCGCCGGCGCTGTCCCACCTGCTCAGCCGTAGTACCCCTTTTCGAGGTCGTCCAGCAGCCCCGGCTGCGTGGGCCGCCAGCCGAGCAGCTCCTGGGTCACGCCGCTGGACGCCGGCTGGTCGAGCGCCAGGATCCCGCCGAGGAAGCCCAGTTCTTCGGCGGCTACGGACTGCACCGGCAGCCCGAGGCGGCGGCCGGCCACCTCGGCGACGTCGCGGATCCGCACCCCTTCGTCGCCGACAGCGTGCAGCACGGCTCCCGCCGGGGCCTGCTCGAGCGCCAGCCGGAACAGGTGGGCGGCGTCCAGGACGTGCACCGCGGGCCAGCGCTGCGTGCCGTCGCCGACGTACGCCGCGATGCCCTTCTCGCGCCCGAAGGCGACCAGCCGCGCGATGAGCCCGTGAGCGTCACCTTCGCCGTGCACCGAACGCGGCAGCCGGACGAGGGACGCGCGGACGCCGCGGTCCGCCGACTCGAGGACGGCCCGGGCGATGTCCGCCCGGCCGGCGACCGGGCCCGGGAAGACGGTGTCGTCCCGCTCGGTCGACGGGCGCCCGGGCGCCATCGGCGTCCCGGAGGCGACGACGAAACGCTTGCCCGCCAGGACCGAGGTCATGACGTCGACGGCGGCCGCGTCGGTCCGGATCGCGGCGTCGATCCGGGTGAAGTCGTGGCCGAAGGCGAGGTGGACGGCTCCGTCGGCGTTCTCCGCGCCGGTTCGGAGGACGCCGAGGTCGGTCAGGTCGCCGCGGAGGACGTCCGCACCCATGGCGGTGACGACGCCGGCGGCCTCGTCCGACCTCGCGAGCCCGACGACCGAGTGGCCCGCGTCGAGGAGTTCGGGTACGAGGGCCCGGCCGATCCAGCCGGACGCGCCGGTGACGAACACACGCATGATCTTCTCCCTTTATGATGACACCTGGTGCCATCACCATAGCACCGTGATGACACCAGGTGTCATCGCCTAGGCTGGGGCCATGAGCCGCTGGGAGGGGAACACGCGCGTGCGGCTGCTCGACGCCGCGCTCGAGCTGTTCGGCGAGCGGGAGTACGACAGCGTCACGGTCGCCGAGATCGCGGAGCGGGCCGGGCTCACGAAGCGGACGTTCTTCCGTCACTTCAGCGACAAGCGTGAAGTGCTCTTCGCGGGCCAGGAGATGTTGAGCCGCATCCTCGCCGAGGCGATCGCGGACGCCCCGGCCCCGGCCACCCCGATCGAGGCGGTCGCCGCGGCCCTGCAGGCGGCGACGACCCCGTTCGGGCCGCAGCGGCGTGACCGGTCGCGCCTGATCAAAGCGGTGATCGCCGGCCACAGCGACCTGCGCGAGCGTGAGCTGCTGAAGCTCGCGACGTTGCGGGCCGCGATGGCCGACGCCCTGCGTGCGCGCGGAGTCGCGGCCCCGACGGCCGCCCTCGCGGCGGAGATCGGCGGCCTGGCGTACTCGACGGGCTTCGCCCGCTGGGTGGCGCCGGGCAGCGAGCGGGAGTTCGCCGACCTGGTCGCCGAGGCCCTGGACGAGCTGATGGCGGCCACCACCGCACTCGGCTGACCCACCGCCGCGCATTCCCCGGTCGTCCTCGGCGGCGAATTCTTTCCGGACGGAAACTGTTTCGCGCTCAACTTAATCTTTCGTGTGAAACCGGAAATCGAGTGGCATCGCCCGCCTCCGGCACTGCACTCTGTATTCAGGGGACCCGGTCGGCCGAGGGGGGATTCCGGTCGGCCGGGTGCCCGCCGAGAGGCGGGCTTTTTCACACGGGAGGGGACCCGGATGAGTATCGATCTGTCCACCACGCTGTCCTGGACCACGGCGTCCGGCGATGCCGCGACGATGCTCGGCGAACTGCAGCCGAACATCCTCAAGGCCCACGTCCGCGACCACCTGTCCGCCCTGTTCCTCGCCTTCGGCGACGCGGCGGAGGCACGCGCCTTCCTCGTCTCGGTCACCGGGAAGATGAAGTCCGCCAAGGCACACCTCGACGAGGTGGGCGCGTTCAAGGCCGAGGCCGGCGGGGGAACGCCGTACGTCGGCGTCGGCCTCACCGCGGCCGGCTACCGCGCTCTCGGCGTCGAGAACTTCCCGCAGGACAAGGCGTTCCTGCGCGGAATGACGGCACCGGATACGCGGCGGCAGCTGAACGACCCGCCGCGCTCGACGTTCGATCCGGGCTACCGCGGGGAAATCCACGCCGTCGTGCTCGTCGGGGACGCCACCGACAAGGCGATGGCGGCGCGGCACAACGAAGTCCTCGGCCTGCTGCCGGACTCGGCCGCCGTGCTCGCGGAGGAAACCGGCCTCGGTCGGGTCAACGCACGCGGCGAGGGGATCGAGCACTTCGGGTACGTCGACGGCCGCAGCCAGCCGCTGTTCCTCACCGAAGACGTCGACGCGGAGAAGAACAACACCGACGGGATCAACGTCTGGAACCCGGCGTCACCACTCGAGCAGGTGCTCGTTCCCGACACCGCGGCGCCGGATCCCGGCGTGCATTTCGGCAGCTATTTCGTTTTCCGCAAACTGGAACAGAACGTCCGGCGGTTCAAGCAGGCCGAAGCGGATCTGGCCGACACGCTCGGCCTCACCGGCGAAGCTCGCGACCGGGCCGGGGCGATGATCATCGGCCGGTTCGAGGACGGCACGCCGCTGACCACCCAGCGGGAAGACGGCGCGGAAAGCCCGGTGTCGAACAACTTCACCTACGACAGCGACCGCGCCGCGCTGAAGTGCCCGTTCCAGGCGCACATCCGCAAGACGAACCCACGCGGCTCCGGCGGCGCCGAGGACCCGGCCGACGAGCGGCGGCACCTGATGGCCCGCCGGGGCGTCACGTACGGGGAGCGCCCGGACGACCCGAACGCCGACGTGCCGCCCGCGGCGCGGCCGAGCGGCGGAGTCGGGCTGCTGTTCATGGCCTTCAACTCACGACTGGGCAACCAGTTCGAGTTCACGCAGTCGGTCTGGGCGGACAACCCGGGCTTCCCGATCGTCGACGGCGTCACGCCGGGGCTGGACCCGGTGATCGGCCAGGGCCAGCGCGGGTCGTCGGACTACACCGTGGACTGGGGTGGCTCCGCGCAGCGGACGGCCGGCCCGGTGCCGCAGTCGGTGACGTTGCGGGGCGGCGAGTACTTCTTCATGCCGTCGCTGGCCTTCCTGCGCGCACTCTGAGGCGAGCCGGAGGCCACCGTGGTGGCGGCCTCCGGCTGTCTCAGGCTTTGAGCAGGTCGAAGGCCAGCAACCCGGCGCCCAGCCGCCCGGCTTCGTCGCCCAGCTCGGCGATCCGCAGCTCCGGCATCCGCTGGAACGTCAGGTGCGCGGCCAGCCACTCGCGCACCGGCTCCAGCACGTAGTCGGCCGCCGTGAACAGGCCGCCACCCAGGACGATCACCTCCGGGCCGAGCAGCGTCAACAGCGTCCGGATGCCGTGGCCGAGCCCGTCGAGCGCGTCCTGGACCACCACGACCGCGACCTCGTCACCGCGGCGCGCCAGCTCCACGACCTCGCGCGCGCCATCGGCCGGGCGCCCGGTGCGCTCGGTGTAGCGGCGGGCGATCGCGGCCGCCGACGAGATGGCCTCCAGGCAGCCGGTCGCGCCACAGCCGCACTTGCCGGCGTGGCCGACGTCGATGTGCCCGACCTCGCCTGCCTGCCCGTGCGCGCGGTGGATCCGGCCGTCGAGCAGCAGCGCGGCGGCGATCCCGGTGCCGACGGGGATGAACGCCGCATTCGTCGCGCCCCGCCCGGCGCCCACCCGGAACTCGGCGATGCCGCCCGCGGTGACGTCGTGCCCGAACGCGACCGGCAGCCCGAGCCGGTCTTCCAGGAGCTCGCCGAAGGGCACTTCGCGCCAGTCGAGGTTGGCCGAGAAGTGGCAGACGCGCGTCGCCTCGTCGACGATGCCCGGCACCACCACCCCCACCGCGGCGGGCTGCCCGGTCCCCGCCTGCTCGGCCAGTGCGGCCACGATGTCCACGGTCTGCGCGGCCAGCGCCGTCCCGTCCGCGCTGCGGGCCGTCTCCGCGCGCAGTGCCGCCTTGGGCTGCAGCTGCTCGTCGAGCAACGCGGCCTTGATCGTCGTCCCGCCCACGTCGAGGGCAGCCACCATTCGAGTCACCGCGGCATTGTCACATTGACGCAGCCCAAACGGCGGACCTACGCTCAACCGGCCAGACGAGGAGATTCCGGAACGCGGTGCAAGTCCGCGCGGTCGCGCCACTGTGACCCCCACGAGGGGGAAGCCAGACCCGGATCCCTTCGTGCAGTCCCCGATGAGGCCGCGAAAGCCCGAGGAGGCCACGCATGACCCAGACGGCAGCCCCCGCCGTTCCGCTCCCGATCCGCATCCCGATCCGTGAGATCGTGCCGTGGGCGGTGTTCGTCGTGCTCCTCGCCCTGATCGCGGTGTACTTCGTGAGCGCCGAGCAGGGCGCGACCGCGGTGTTCGCGAACATGTACGTCCACGAGTTCGTGCACGACGGCCGGCACCTGCTGGCCTTCCCCTGCCACTGATCGGCGGCACGCGCTCCCATGATGAAGACCTTGCTGGTCCGCGGCATGCTCGCGGGCCTGATCGCCGGTGTGCTCGCGTTCGGGTTCGCCTACGCGTTCGGTGAGCCGTCGGTGAACACCGCCATCGGGCTCGAGGAGTCCGGCGGCGCCCACGCGCACTCCCACGACGCTTCCGCCCCCGCTGAACCGCACGAAGAAGAACTCGTCCCCCGCGACATCCAGAGCACGCTGGGGTTGCTGACCGGCGTGCTCGTCTACGGCGTCGCGATCGGCGGCCTGCTCTCGCTGGCCTTCGCGTTCGCCCAGGGACGGCTCGGCTCCCTGCGCCCGCGCGTGACGGCACTGCTGCTCACGACCGGCGCGTTCACCGTGGTGTTCCTGGTGCCGTTCCTGAAGTACCCGGCCAACCCGCCCGCGGTGGGCCAGCCGGGCACGATCGGCTCCCGGACCGAGCTGTACTTCGGCTTCGTCGCGGTGTCACTGCTCGTCGGCATCTTCGCGACGGTGTTCGGCCGCAAGCTCGCGGACCGCCTCGGCGCCTGGAACGGCTTCCTCCTGGCGGCGGCGGGCTACGTCGTGGTGATCGGCGTCGTGGCCTGGCTGATGCCGGTGGTCGACGAGGTCCCGGCGACGTTCCCGGCCTCGACACTGTGGAGCTTCCGGACCGCGTCGGTCGGCACCCAGGTGACGCTGTGGCTGGCCCTGGGGCTGGCGTTCGGCGCGTTCGCGGAGAAGGCGTTGACCCGGAAGACCGCGGTCGCCGCCTGACCGGAGGGTTCGCGGTCGCGTCCCGGTCCCGGGTCGGGCGGGGTGACGGCGGTGCCAGGGTGGGCCTCGGCATCGCCGCGCTGATCCACCGGAGCGTCCGGGCGCGACCGCGGGCCGGCCATCCTCCCCGCGAAACGGCCCGGCTCTCCCGCTGAGCTAAGGCGCCCCCGGCGGCACGAACGGCAGACCCGCCGGCGCCCCGCGCTCCAGCAACGTCCGCAGCGCCGCCGTGTCCAGGTGCTCGCCGACCGCGTCCGCGAGCTTGTCCAGCATCTCCTCACGCAGTTCGCCGAACCCGGGCGCGTCCGGTGCGGGCGCCCACCCGACGCCCGCCTGCGCCGCCGCTTCGGTGAGCCACGCGCGACGGAAGGCGTCGTTCTCGAACGCGCCGTGCCACATCGTGCCCCAGACCGGCCCGGCGCACTGACCGTCCAGAAAGGACTCCGCCGGGGTCGTCGCGGTCACCGAGCCGTGGTGGATTTCGTAGGCCGCCACCGGATGGCCGCGCCACGTCCCCGCCGGCCGGTCGAGCACCTTTTCCGCGGCGAACGTCACCCGCCCGGGCAGCAGGCCGAGGCCCGGCACCTCGCCCGCGCCGGACTCGATGTCGTCCACAATGGACTCGGTGAGCATCTGGTACCCGCCGCAGACGCCGAGGACCGGACGGCCCGCGGCGGCCCGGGCCGTCACCGCCGTGTCCAGCCCGCGCTCCCGCAGCCAGGCCAGATCGGCCACGGTGGCACGCGACCCGGGCAGCACCACGACGTCCGCCGCCGCGACGACGTCCGGGTCCGCGGTGAGCGTCACCGTGACCCCGGGTTCGGCGGCCAGCGCGTCGACGTCGGTGGCGTTGGACGCGCGCGGGAACCGCACGACCGCCACGCCGAGCCCGCCGCCGGGCACTTCCCGGCGCCAGCCCGCCACCGCGAGAGCGTCCTCCGAGTCGATCCACACCCGGTCCAGCCACGGCAGCACGCCCAGCACCGGCCGTCCGGTGACCTTCTCGAGGCTGTCCAGGCCCGGCCGCAGCAGTCCGACGTCGCCGCGGAACTTGTTGACCACCCAGCCCGCGACCAGAGCCTGGTCCTCGGCCGAGAGCAACGCGAGGGTGCCGAACATCGCCGCGAGCACACCACCACGGTCGATGTCGCCGACGACCAGCACCGGCAGCCCGAACCGCCGCGCGAGCCCCATGTTGACGTAGTCGCCGCCGCGCAGGTTGATCTCCGCCGGGCTCCCGGCGCCTTCGCAGACGACGACGTCGTAGCGCGCGCTGAGGTCCTCGAACGCGCCGAAGGCGATCTCGGCCAGCCCGGCCCGCCCGGTGGCGTACTCCCCCGCTTCGAGTGTCCCGAACGGCTTCCCGAGCGCGACGACGTGACTGCGCCGATCACTGCCCGGCTTCAGCAGCACCGGGTTCATCGCCGCCTCGGGTTCGACGCCGGCGGCCCGCGCCTGCACCCACTGGGCACGGCCGATCTCGGCCCCGTCGGCGCAGACCATGGAGTTGTTGGACATGTTCTGCGCCTTGAACGGCGCCACCCGCACCCCTTGGCGCGCCAGCCACCGGCAGATCCCGGCGGTGACCAGGCTCTTCCCGGCATCGGACGTCGTCCCGGCGACGAGCAGCCCGCTCACCGGGCCACCGCCGCCGCCAGCGCGACCGCGGCGGCGCCCACGCGACGCGACAACCGGACCGCGCGCCGCAGGTCGACCGGTTCCGGGTCGCGCCCGTCCCCGAGCCGCGCCCGGCTCTCCGCTTCACCGCCGTAGCTGTTCGTCCCGCCGAACCGGACGTCCAGCGCGCCCGCGAACGCCGCTTCCACCTGGCCCGCGTTGGGGCTCGGGTGCCGGCTGCCGTCGCGGCGCCACGTTCGCCAGGACTCCCGCGCCCGGCCGCCCGCGCACAACGCCGTGAGCGCCGCCCCGATCCGCGACGGCACCAGGTTGACGACGTCGTCGGCGCGCGCCGCGGCCCAGCCGAAGCGGCGGTATCGGGGCGAGCGGTAGCCGACCATCGCGTCGAGCGTGTTGAGCGCGCGGTAGCCGAGCAGGCCCGGCATCCCGGCGACGGCGCCCCAGAACAGCGGCGCGACCACGGCGTCCGAGGTGTTTTCGGCGATCGACTCGGTGGCCGCGCGGGCCAGCTCGGCGGAATCGAGCGTCGTCGCGTCGCGCGCGCAGAGGTGCGAGAGCCTCCGACGCGCTTCGGGGACTTCGCCCGCTTCGAGCAGGCGGGCCATTTCGGTGCCTTCGGCGGCGAGGCCGCGTCCGCCGAGCACAACCCACGTGGACGCTGCGGTGAAGGCGAAGCGCGCGAACGGACGTCGCCGGGTCGCCGTCTGAAGGGCGACGCCGAGACCTACGGCGCCGAAGGTGCACAGTGCTGCGTACGCGGCTCCGCGCGGCTTCGAGTCGGCCCACAGACGGTGTTCCAGACGAGCCGCGGCGGTACCGAACAAGGCGACCGGATGGCCCGTTCGAGGGTCACCGAACAGAGCGTCGGTTACGTATCCGGTCACGAGTCCGGCCGCGGTTGTCCCTAGACGGAGTGGCACGTGGCGCACGGTAGCGCGTGCACCACAATGCCGGGTATGACTGTGTCTGATGCCGCCTCCGCGAAGAAACGTCCGTCGGCGGGGCTGACGCACCGGCTCGCCGGGTATCTCGAAACCCTGGCTCGCGCCCTCCGCCGGTACGGGCGCGACGAAGGCAAGGTGCTGGTCCTCGGCGGCGTCCGCTCGGGGAAGTCACGGCACGCCGAGCGGCTCGTCGCCCACTACCCGCACCTCGTCTACGTCGCGCCCGGCCTGCCCGCGGGCGAAGACGACCCCGAATGGGCCGCGCGGGTCGCCGCGCACCAGGCGCGGCGGCCGGCGAACTGGAAGACCGTCGAGACCACCGACCTGGCCGGCATCCTGCGCACGGCGACCGAGCCCCTGCTGATCGACTGCCTCGGCACCTGGCTGTCCCGCGTGCTCGACGACGTCGGCGCGTGGCGGCAGAAGCCGGGCTGGGAGCACCGCCTCGACGACCGGCTCGAGGACTTCCTGGCCGCGTGGGCCGCGGCGCGGGTGCCGGTGATCGCGGTCAGCAACGAGGTCGGCAGCGGTGTGGTGCCCGCAACGTCGTCCGGACGGCTGTTCCGTGATGTGCTGGGCGCACTCAACAACCGGGTGTCCGCCGACGCCGACCGGGTCGTGCTGGTCGTCGCGGGCCGGGCGCTCGACCTGTAGCCAGGAGGCGCCCGTGTTCGACGTACCCGTGCCCGACCCCGCCGCCCGCACCGCCGCGCTGGAGCGGCTCGACGGCCTGGTCAAGCCGCTCGGTGCGCTGGGCAGGCTGGAGGAGATCGCGGCCTGGCTGTCCGCGGCGCACGGCGCCGTGCCCCCGCGTCCGCTGGACGACGTCCGCGTGGTCGTCTTCGCGGGCGACCACGGCGTGTCGGCCCTTTCGGCGTACCCGCGCGAGGTGACCGCGGCGATGGTGCGGGTCTTCCTGGCCGGCAAGAGCGGCGTGAACGTGCTGGCCGCCCAGGTCGGGGCGCGCGTGCGGGTCGCGGACATCGGCGTCGACTGGGACGGCGCGGACGTACCGGCCTCGGTGACGGCGCACAAGATCCGCCGCGGTTCGGGTTCGATCGACGTCGAGGACGCGTTGCTGCCGGGCGAGGCGCAGGCGGCGTTCGAAGCGGGCCGCGCGATCGCCCTGGAGGAGCGCGAGGCGGACGTCCTGATCCCGGGCGACATGGGAATCGGCAACACGGCGATGTGCGCGGCGCTGGTCGCGGCCTCCCTGGGCCTGCCGGCGACGGAGGTGGTCGGCACCGGAACGGGGGTCGACGCGGCGGGGCTGTCCCGGAAGACGGAAGCGGTGGCCGCGGCCTTGTCCCGGACTTCCGGCCGCGTCGAGGACCCGTTCGACCGCCTGACGGCGCTGGGCAGCGCATGCATGGCGGCGACGGCGGGCTTCCTGGTCCAGGCCGCGGTCCTCGGCATCCCGGTGGTGCTGGACGGAGTGTTCTCCGGCGCGGCGGCGTTGGTGGCGCGGGAGATCGCGCCGGGCGCGGAGCAGTGGTGGCTGGCCGGGCACCGTTCGACGGAGCCTTCGCAGGCGTTCGCGTTGAAGGCGCTGGGCCTGGAGCCGATCCTGGACTTCGGCCTGCGGCTCGGCGAAGGCAGCGGGGCTGTCCAGGCTGTCCCGACGCTGCGAGCGGCCCGCGCGATCCTGGCCGACATGGGCCTGCTTGCCGACCTGGCATGAGCCGCTGGGTCGATGCCGCGCGGATGGCCGTCGGGACGCTGACCACCGTGCCGGTGCCCGCTCCGCGCGTCATCGATCGGCGGGTTGCCGGGCGCGCCATGCTCCTTGCGCCCCTTGCCGCTGTTCCGCTGGCCGCTGCGGCCGGGGCGATCGTCTGGGCCGGGTCCGCCGCCGGGCTGCCCTCGCTCGCCACCGCGGCGCTTGCCCTCGGTGCCGTTGCGTTGGGCAGCCGGGGGTTGCACCTCGACGGGCTTGCCGACACCGCCGACGGCCTCGGCGCGTCCTACGACCGCGCCAAGGCCCTCGACGTCATGCGCCGCGGCGACTCCGGGCCCACCGGGGTTGCCACCCTCGTCCTGGTTCTCCTGGTCCAGGTCGGTGCCCTGACCGCCGCCAATCCCGTCACGGCGGCCGCGGGCGTGCTCGTCGGCCGCTGCACGCTCTCCATGGCCTGTGCGCGGGGCGTTCCGACGGCCCGGCCGGAAGGGCTCGGCGCCACCGTCGCCGGCTCGGTGCCCCGCGCCGCCGCGATCGCCGTCGGTCTGGCCGCCGCCGGGCTGGCCGTGCTGCTGCCCGGGCTGCCGTGGTGGCGCGGCCCCCTTTCCGTCGGCCTTGCCTACGCCGTCACCGGCGCACTCCTGTGGCGGTGCACCAAACGGCTCGGCGGCATCACCGGCGACGTCCTCGGCGCCGGCGTCGAAGCCGCCGTCGCGGCCGCCCTGGTCGCGTTGTCAACCTAGGCCCGTTGCCCGGCGTGTACCTGGTAAAGGAGGTCACCCTGGGCACCGATACCGCCGTCGACCCGGCGGAGCTCTTCCGCGCGCACCGCCCCGGCCTGGTCCGGCTGGCCGTGCTGCTCCTCGGCGACCGCGCGCTCGCCGAAGACGTCGTGCAGGACGCCTTCGTCGCGCTCGTCCGCCGCTGGCCGCTCGACGACCCGGCCGGCGCGGGCGGCTACCTCCGCGTCTCGGTCGTCAACGGTGCCCGCTCCGCGCACCGGCGCGCGGCACGACGGCTGCGGCACCGGCCCGGCGACCACCCCGACGTCCCGCCCGCGGACACCGGCGTCCTGCTCGACGAGGAGCACCGCGAGGTGCTGGCCGCCGTGCGCCGGCTCCCGCGGCGGCAGCGCGAGGTGCTCGTGCTCCGGTACTGGGCCGGCCTTTCCGAAGCCGAGATCGCCGACACGCTCGGCGTCTCGCGCGGCACCGTGAAGACCTGCGCGTCCCGTGCGCTGGCAAAGCTGGAAGGAGAACTCCGATGACCGACGTCGAGGATCGCCTGCGCCGCGCCTTCCACGCTTTCGCCGACACCGTGGACGTCCGGCCCGCACCGCTCCCCGCGCCCCGGCGACGGCCGGCCGCCCCGCTGCTGGCGGCCGCCGCGACGGTGCTCGTGGCCGGCGTGCTCGTCGTCACCGCCACCCCGCCCGAGCCCGCACCGCCCGCCGCGCCGACACCGACGCTCGCTCCGGCGCCTACCCCGGTGACGCTTCCGAACTTCGCGCTCCTGACGCACTGCGGCGTCGACGAGGCGAAGATCGGCGACCGGTTCTACGAGGCCGAGACGCCGCTGATCGGGCCGGCCCGCAGCTCGCCGCCCGGCTGGGACAACCCGTACCAGGAAGGCACGATAACGCTCACCTCACCAGTCGCCGCGGTCTTCCGCGACCACCTCGGCCACGAGGTCCGGTTCCGCCTGCGACCCGGCGCGACGGAGTTCAAGCAACTCTGCGACTGACCGAAACTGTCGTACCCCCTCCTTACTGTGATCCCGGTGAACCGAACCGATCGTCTCTACGCCCTCGTCGAAGAACTGCGCGCCATCGCGCCGCGGCCACGCAGCGCACGCTGGCTCGCGGACCGGTTCGAGGTCAGCGTCCGCACCGTCGAACGGGACATCAGCGCCCTGCAGCAGGCCGGCACGCCGATCTACGCCGAGGCCGGCCGCACCGGCGGGTACTGCCTCGACAAGGCGCACACGATGCCGCCGGTCAACCTGACACCCGGCGAGGCCGTCGCCATGGCACTCGCGCTGAAACACCTGGACGGCACCCCGTTCCGCGCGGAAGGGCGCTCGGCCCTGCGCAAGCTGGTCGCCGCGATGCGACGGGAGGACACGGCCGCGGCGCAGGACCTCGCCGCCTGTGTCCACCTGCTCGGCGCCGGTCCCATCCCGCCGATGCCGCACGTGCTCAACATCCGCCGCGTCCTGCGCATCCGGTACGCCGACCGCGCAGGCGCGGTCACCCGGCGGGAAATCGAGCCGCTCGGCTACGTCGGCAAGCCCACGCACTGGTACCTCGTGGCCTGGTGCCGCCTGCGCCAGGAGATCCGGGCGTTCCGCACCGACCGGATCATCTCCTTCACGGTGACCGCCGAGGTGCCGAAGCTTCGGCAGTTGCGGCCCGAGGACCTCGACATCCCGTACGGCGAGGTCCATCAGCTCACCGTGGCGGGGTGAACACCGAGAAGTGGTTGCCCGCCGGGTCGAGCAGGTGCGCGAAGGTCACGCCGACCGGATTGACGCTCGGTGGTCGCTGCACCCGCCCGCCGGCTTTCTCGACCTGGCGGCAGGTGGCGTCGACGTCCTCGACCAGCACGGTGAAGATCGCGTAGTTCTCCGGGCCCGTGGACAGGCCACCGCGTGAGCCGCCGGTGTCGATGACGCGGTAGGCGGAATCGGTGCTCGCCGCGTTGTCCTGCGCGACCGTCCAGCCGAAGACCTCACCGTAGAACCGTTCGGCGGCGGCCGGCTCGTCGGTGCCGATCTCGAACCAGGCGACGTCGTTGAAGCGGGGCATGTCGTTCCTCTCGCTGCCACGCCGGGCGTTTCCCGGCTCCGCCCAGTTTCGGCGGCCGTGGCGACAACCCCCTGTCGGTGTTTACGAAACTTCCCGAAAAGCCGCGAGGAACGCGTCCGTCGTCGCGCGGTCGCGGACCGCCAGCCGCAGGTGGTCCGGCCCGAGGCCGGGGAAAGTGTCCCCTCGCCGCACCGCGTAGCCCGCGTCGCGCAGACGCGCGCGCAGGGAGGCACCGCCGGGAACGCGCACCAGCACGAACGGGCCACGCGGATCGCCCAGCACGCCGGCACCCTGCGAAGCCAGGCCCGACACCAGGTATTCGCGGTCCGCCTCCGCGGCCACCGCCAGCTTTTCCGCCTCCTCCAAAGCGGCCGGACGGCAGCACGCCACCGTCGCCACGCCCGCCAAAGTGGACACCGACCACGGCACCTGCACCGCCCGCAGCCGCTCGACGACGTCCGCCGGAGCGAGCACGTACCCCGCCCGCAGCCCGGCCAGCCCCCACGTCTTCGTCAGGCTGCGCAGCACCGCGACACCCGGATGACCGGTGGCCAGGCTCTCGACCTCGCCGGGCACCGCGTCGAGGAACGCCTCGTCCACCACGAGCAGCCGGCCGGGGCGCGCGAGGGAAAGCAGCGACGACGCCGGATGCAGGACCGATGTCGGATTGGTCGGATTGCCGACGAACACCAGGTCGGCGTCGGCCGGGACCAGCGCCGGATCGAGGACGAAGCCGTCCGCCTCGGACAGGATCACCCGCGAGACCGCGTGCCCCGCGGCCCGCAGCGCGGCCTCCGGCTCGGTGAACTGCGGGTGCACGACCACCGCGTGGCGCGGCCGGAAAGCCGAAGCCAGCAGCGTGAACGCCTCGGCGGCACCGGCCGTGACCAGCACTTCCGAGGGATCACGGCCGTGTCGCGCGGCCACCGCGCCGACAGCATCCACAGTGGACGGATAGGCGGCCAGCGAGTCCAGAGCGGACGCCAGTTCCTCCCGCAGCCACGAAGGCGGCTGCGGCAACCGGACGTTCACCGCGAGGTCGACCAGCCCCGGACCCACTTCGCGGTCGCCGTGGTGGTGCAGGTCATAGCCCGCCGACGTACTCCCTCCCGCGGAGGCGGAATCAGACACAGCCATAGGCCCGGACCCGCGCGGCGAACCGGTGGGCCAGTTCGGGATACCCGGCCCAGTGGACGTGCAGGTAGGACGCGTGCAGCGTCGGCGACGCGAAGCCGTCGAGCTGCCGATCCCAGCCCCACGCGGCCGAGGCTCCGTGCGACGGCGTCACCTCGGTGCGGTGGAACTCGTGCCCGGTGACGCGCTGCCCCGCCGTCGCCAGCAGGTTGTCCTCGACAGCGACCGCGCGCCGGTAGCCGAGCTTGCCGCGGGCGGTCATCTTGGCGTCCGCGGGCACCGCGCCGACCATGGGCACGCCGTCCAGCGACTGGCACAGGTACAGCAGCCCCGCGCATTCCGCGCTCACCGGCATCCCAGCTTGAATGGCCGAAGCCACCGCAGAACGCAACGCCGTGTTCGCCGACAGCTCGGCCGCGTGCACCTCGGGAAATCCGCCGCCGAAGTACAGGCCGGCGCACCCGTCGGGCAGGGCCTGGTCCCGCAACGGGTCGACGTCCACGACCTCGACGCCGCACGCCGCCAGCAGCTCGATGTTCTCGGTGTACCGGAAGGTGAACGCCGGCCCGCCGGCGGCGGCGATCGTCACCGGCGGACCATCCACACCGGACGGCTCCCACGACGGAACCGAAAGCCGCGGTGCCCCGGAAGCGATCCGGACGATTGCTTCGACATCGACGCCGTCGCGTACCCACGCGGCCAGCGCGGGCAGCACGTTCTGCGCTTCCGCGGCCCGTTCCGCCGCCGGGACGAGCCCGAGGTGCCGGCTCGGCGCGTGGATCTCTTCGTTGCGGTACAACGCTCCCAGCAGCGGGACGCCGGTGGCTTCCAGCGCGGACGCGATCTCGTCGAGGTGCCGCTGTGAACCGAGCTTGTTGAGGATGACACCGGCGAGCCGCACGCGGTTGTCGTAGTGGGCGAAGCCGAGCACGGTCGCGGCGACGCTGCGGGAAGCGGCCGAGGCGTCGACGACCAGCACCACCGGCGCGTCCAAGACCCGGGCCACGTGGGCGGTCGACGCGTACCCCTCGGTGCCCAGCGCCCCGTCGAACAGGCCCATCACGCCCTCGATCACGGCGATGCCGGCGCCGGCGGAACCGTGCCGCAACAAGGGCGCCAGCCGATCTTCGCCCTGCAGGAACGGGTCCAGGTTGCGCGCGGGCCGCCCGGTGGCGAGCGCGTGGTAGCCCGGATCGATGAAGTCCGGCCCGACCTTGTGCCCGGACACCCGGTGACCGGCCGCGCGCAGCGCCGCCATCAGCCCGGCGGCGATCGTGGTCTTGCCGTGCCCGGAACCGGGCGCGGCGACGACCACCCGCGCTACCACTCGATCCCCCGCTGACCCTTCTGACCGGCGTCCATCGGGTGCTTGACCTTGGTCATCTCGGCGACCAGGTCGGCGGCCTCGACGAGCTCCGGCGGCGCGTACCGGCCGGTGATGACGACGTGCTGGTGCCCGGGCCGCGAAACCAAGGTCGACACCACGTCGTCGACTTCGAGCCAGCCCCACTTGAGCAGGTAGGAGAACTCGTCCAGGACGTAGAAGTCGTGCGTCTCGGCGGCGAGCCGGCGCTTGATCTCCGCCCAGCCTTCGCGCGCGTTCTCCGCGTGGTCCTCGTCGGTGCCGGACTTGCGCGCCCAGCTCCAGCCTTCGCCCATCTTGTGCCACTCGACCGGCCCGCCCTGGCCGGTGTCGTCGTGCAGCTTGCCCAGCGCGCGGAACGCGGCTTCCTCGCCGACGCGCCACTTCGCCGACTTGACGAACTGGAACACGCCGATCGACCAGCCCTGGTTCCAGGCACGCAGCGCCATCCCGAACGCGGCCGTCGACTTGCCCTTCATCTCGCCGGTGTGCACGGCGAGCAGCGGCCGGTTGCGGCGCTGGCGCGTGGTCAGGCCGTCCACCGGCACCGCCGACGGTTTTCCCTGCGGCATCAGGCAGCCTTTCCGGTCCGGGAGCGGACGGCCGCCGCCAGCGATTCGGCGGCGACGTCGGCGAGGGGGACGTGTTCCGCGCCGAGGTGGACGGCGAGGTCGGCGGCGAGGCCGAGCCGCATCCTGCCGCTCTCGCAGTCCATGACGATCGTCGTGACGCCGGCCAGGAGCCCGGCCGCGGCCCGGGCGCGCGCGACGGCGTCGGGACCGCTGGTGGCGCGGCCGTCGGTGACGACGACGAGCAGCGGACGGCGCCGGGGATCGCGGATCTCCTCGACCCGCAGCACGCGCGCCGCCTCCAGGAGTCCTTCGGCGAGAGGCGTCCGGCCGCCGGTCGGCAGGCCTTCGAGGCGGGACGCGGCCGCGTCGACGCTGATCGTCGGCGGCAGCGCGAGTTCGGCGGCGTCGCCGCGGAAGGTGACGAGCCCGACCTTGTCGCGGCGCTGGTAGGCGTCGAGCAGCAAGGAGAGGACGGCGGACTTGACCTCGCGCATCCGGGCCTTCGCGCCCATCGAGCCGGACGCGTCGACGCAGAACAGGACGAGGTTGCCTTCGCGGCCTTCGCGCAGTGCGTAGCGGACGTCTTCCGGCCGCAGCTTCAGCCCGGCGCCGGTGCGGCCGCGGGCTTTCTGGTGCGGCGCCGCGGCTTTGACGGTCGCGACCAGGTGGGGCCGGCCTTCGCGGACGCTGGCGGGCTGGACGCCGATGGTCCGGCCGCTGTCGGTGATCGCGCGCGAACGGCGGCCGCGCTCGCCTTCGCCCATGCCCTTCACGCGGAAGACGCGGGCCTTGAACGTCTCGCCGGCGCCCACCGTCTTCTGCTGCCCGCCACCCTGGGACTGCTGGGCCTGGCCCTCCGGCGCGTCACCTTGCGGAACCTCTTGCGGGGCTTCCTGCGGGGCATCCTCGGGCGTCGAGCCTGAGCCAGGGCCGTCGTCCTCGGGCCCCGGGTCGGGTTGGGCGTCCTGGAGCGCCTGCTCCAGCTGCTCTTCGGAGATACCCGGCGCGTCGAACGGGTTGCGGCGGCGCCGGTGCGGCAGGGCGAGCCGCGCGGCGACGCGGACGTCCTCGGTGGTCACCTCGTCGCGGCCGGCCCAGGCCGCGTGCGCGACCGCCGTCCGCGCGGTGACGATGTCCGCGCGCATGCCGTCGACCTCGAAGGAGGCGCAGACCTCGGCGATCTGACGCAGCGACTCGTCGGGGAGCTTGACGGCGGGCAGAAGCCGTTGTGCCGCCTCGATGTCCGCAGCGAGTTGCGCATCTTCGTCCGCGTACTGCGCGGCGAAGGCGTCGGGATCGGCTTCGTAGGCCAGGCGACGGCGGACGACCTCGACGCGCTGCTCCGGATCGCGGCTGGAGGCGACCTCGACGGTCAGCCCGAACCGGTCCAGCAGCTGCGGCCGCAGCTCGCCCTCTTCGGGGTTCATGGTGCCGATCAGCACGAACCGCGCCGCGTGCGAGACCGAAACCCCTTCGCGCTCCACGGTCGCGCGGCCCATCGCGGCGGCGTCCAGGAGGGTGTCGACGAGGTGGTCGTGCAGCAGGTTGACCTCGTCGACGTAGAGCAGCCCGCGGTGCGCGGCGGCCAGCAGGCCGGGCTGGAAGTCCGTGACGCCTTCGGCGAGCGCGCGTTCCAGGTGCAGGGAGCCGATGACGCGGTCTTCGGCGGCGCCGACGGGGAGTTCGACCAGCTTCGCGGGCCGCCGGTGGCTCTTCGCACCGTCGTGCGGGCCGTCCGGGCAGAGCGGGTCGGGAGCCGCCGGATCGCAGGAGAACCGGCAGCCGTCGACGACGTCGACGCCGGGCAGGAGGCCCGCCAGCGCGCGGACCATGGTCGACTTCGCGGTGCCCTTTTCACCGCGCACCAGCACCCCGCCGACAGCGGGCGAGATCGACGAGAGGACCAGCGCCAGGCGCAGGTCCGGCAGCCCGACGACGGCGGTGAACGGGTACGGCTTCAACAGCGCTCCTGAGGTCGGCGACCGGCCGATCATCGCACAGCGCCCGCCTCGCTTAGGGTGGGAAATCGTGCGCGAAGAATCACGTCGATCCGCGGCGGAAGCGGGCTCCGCCAACCGTCTGACCGTGGTCGGGATCGGGGCCGACGGCTGGCCCGGCCTGGCGGAACAGGCGAGAGCCGTGGTGCTCGCCGCCGACATCGTGCTGGGGGCACCCCGGCAGCTGGCGTACCTGCCCGAGGAGGTCCCGGCGCAGGCGTGGCCGACGCCGTTGCTGCCGGGGCTGGACGCGGTCATCGCCGAGCACGAAGGCGCCCGGATCTGTGTCCTGGCCAGCGGCGATCCGTTTTTGTCGGGGGTGGGTTCTACATTGGTGGCCCATGGATACGAGGTCGAGGCGCTGCCCGCGGTCTCTTCGGTGACACTGGCCCGGGCACGGCTGGGCTGGTCCGCCGAGGAGACCGAGGTGGTCACCATCGTCGGCCGGTCGTCGGCCCGCGTCGCCCGGGTTCTGGCGCCGCGCCGGCGAGTGCTCGTCCTGGGTGCCGACGCGCCCGCTTTGCGCTCCCTGCTCACCGTGCGGGGTTATGGCGAGAGCGAACTGATCGCGTTGGAGAACCTGGGCGGGCCCGACGAGCGCGTCTCCGACGGCTGGGCCGGCGATCCCGGACCGCTGACGGTGTTCGCGATGGAGTGCGCGGGTCCGGCACTGCCACTGATCGGCATCCCGGACGACGTGTACGCCCACGACGGGCAGCTGACCAAGCGCGACCTGCGAGTGTCGGCGCTGGCCCGCCTCGCGCCGAGTCCCGGCGAGCTGTTGTGGGACGTCGGCGCGGGCGCGGGCAGCGTCGGCATCGAGTGGTCACGGTTGAACGGGCTGAACCGCGCGATCGCGATCGAGCGCTCCGCGGAGCGAGCCGAGCGGATCGGCCGGAACGCATTGGACCTGGGAGTACCGGAACTGGAGGTGGTGGCGGGGGAAGCACCGGAAGCGCTGAGCGCGCTGCCCGCACCGGACGCGGTCTTCATCGGAGGCGGCGTGACGGCGCCGGGCGTACTGGACGCGTGCGTGGCCACCGGCGCACGGGTGGTGGCGCACGGGGTGACGCTGGAGGCCGAGCAGGTCCTGGCGAGGGCGTATGAGGAGCACGGAGGGGAGCTGCTGCGGATCGGCGTGGAGAAGGCGGCCCCGCTGGGCGGCTTCACGGGTTGGACCCCGGCGCGGGTCGTGACGCAGTGGAGCAGCCGATGACCGGGCTCTACCGGCGGTCACCGGCCGGCCGGCCGTGCCCGGGGAGCTGCCGATGACCGTGCACTTCATCGGCGCCGGGCCCGGGGCCGCCGACCTCATCACCGTGCGGGGGCGGGACCTGCTCGCCCGCTGCGGTGTCTGCCTCTACCCCGGCAGCATGACCCCGCCCGATCTGCTCGCGTACTGCCCGCCCGGGGCCGAGCTCGTCGACACGGCGGACCTCAGCCTCGAGCAGATCGTCGCGAAGCTGGTCGAGGCCCACCGTGCCGGGCACGAGGTCGCGCGGCTGTGCTCGGGGGATCCGTCGCTCTACAGCGCCGTCGCCGAGCAGGTGCGACGGCTCGATGCGGCCGGCGTTCCCTTCGAGGTCGTCCCCGGCGTGCCCGCCTTCGCCGCTTCGGCCGCCGCGCTGAAGCGGGAGCTCACCGTGCCCGAAATCGGGCAGAGCCTGGTGATCACCCGGGTCCAGGCGCGCTCCACGAAGATGCCGCCCGGGGAGACCCTCGCCGCCTTCGCCGCGACCGGAGCCACGCTCGCGCTGCACCTCGCCGTCAACCACGTCGAGCGGGTGACCGAGGAACTGCGGCCGCACTACGGCGAAGACTGTCCCGTCGCCGTCGTCGCGCTCGCGAGCCAGGCCGGGGAAACCGTCGTGCGCGGGGTGCTCGGCGAGCTGCCCGCGCTGGTCCGCGAAGCCGGGATGACGCGCGCTGCCACCATCTTCGTCGGGCGGGTGCTCGCGGCCACGAACTTCCCCGACAGCTTCCTCTACTCGAGTGCCCGTGACCGGGCGAACCAACCGGAGTCGTTGTGACGGAACTGCGCTGGGGCCTGTTGGCCGCCGGGACGATCGCCGCCCACTTCGCCGCGGGCGTCGACGAAAGCAAACACGGCGTCCTCGGCGCCGTCGCCGCACGGGACGCCGACCGGGCGCGGGACTTCGCCACGCGCTTCGACATCCCGAAGACGTACGGCAGCTACGAAGATCTGCTCGCCGACCCGGACATCGACGCCGTGTACGTCTCGACGCCGCACGCGCTGCACAAGCAGTGGGCCATCGCCGCCGCCGAAGCTGGGAAGCACGTGCTGTGCGAGAAGCCGCTGACGATCACCGCGGCCGACGCCGAGGAGGTGATCGCCGCGGCCCGGGCGCACGACGTCTTCCTGATGGAGGCGTTCATGTACCGGCTGCACCCGCAGACGCGGCGGCTGGCCGAGCTGATCTCGTCCGGTGCGATCGGCGAGGTCCGCGCGGTGGACACGACCTTCTCCTTCGACAGCAACCCGGAGGAGACCGCCCGGCTGAGCGATCCGGCGCTCGGCGGCGGCGGGATCCTGGACGTCGGCTGCTACTGCACGTCGCTGGCGCGGCTGGTCGCGCAGGCCGCGACCGGGCAGGACGTCGTCGAACCGACCGAGGTCAGCGGGATGGCGCACCTGTCCGCCACCGGCGTCGACGAGTGGGCGACCGGCCTGCTGCGCCTGCCCGGGGACATCCTCGCGACGATCTCGTGCGGGATCCGGCTGACCCGCGAGGACGGCATCCGCGTCTTCGGCTCGGGCGGGCAGATCCACATCCCGCAGCCCGCGTGGATCCACCCGCTGCGCGACCCCGGCGTCTCGCAGATCATCCTGACCCCGGCCGGCGGCGAGCCGGAGGTCATCGAGGTCGAAGCGACGCAGGGCGTCTTCGCGCGCGAAGCGGACCACGTTGCCGCGCACGTCGATGACCGGCAGGCGCCCGAGCTGACCTGGGCGGAGACCCTCGCCAACCTGCGTACGCTGGACCGCTGGCGCGAAGCCGTCGGCTACGGACGTTCTTCGTGATCCTCATCCTCGGCGGGACCGGCGAAGCCCGGCAGCTCGCCGAAACGCTCTCCGCGCGCGACGTGCCCGTTGTCTCTTCGCTGGCGGGACGCGTCGCACGACCGAGGCTCCCCGTCGGCGAAGTACGCGTAGGCGGCTTCGGTGGCCCGGAGGGCCTCGCCCGGTACCTGCGCGAGAACCGGATCGACGCCGTCGTGGACGCGACCCACCCCTTCGCCGAACGCATCGGCGCGAACGCGGCGGAAGCGGCCGAGCTGACGAAAACGCCCCTGCTCCGGCTCGCGCGGCCCGGCTGGCGACCGGGCCCCGAGGACGTCTGGCACTGGGCCGACGACCTCGCCGACGCCGCCCGGCAACTCCCCGGACTGGGCAAACGCGTGTTCCTCACCAGCGGCCGCCAGGGTCTCCCGGCCTTCGCGCACCTTGACGACCTGTGGTTCCTCATCCGCTGCGTCGACCCGCCCGAGCCGCCGCTGCCGCGGCACCACGAACTCCTCCTCGCCCGCGGGCCGTACGAGGTGGCCGCCGAGCGCGCGCTGCTCGGCCGGGTCGACGTCCTGGTCACCAAGGACTCCGGCGGCGCGCAGACCAGCGCGAAGCTGACCGCGGCCCGCGAGCTCGGCAAGCCCGTCGTCGTGATCCGGCGGCCGGCCCGGCCGCGCACGGCGACCGCCGAAACCGTCCCCGAAGCCGTCGAATGGGTCCTGCACCGATGATCGAAGAGTTCTACGAAGTCCTGCGCAAGCGGCGGGACGTCCGCGGCGAATTCACCGGCGAGCCGATCCCCGAAGCCACGCTGACGCGGATCCTCGAGGCCGCGCACGCCGCGCCGAGTGTCGGGCTCACCCAGCCGTGGGACTTCGTGCTGGTCGACGACGTCGCGACGCGCGAGAAGTTCGCCAAGCACGTCCACGACGAGCGTGAGGTCTTCGCCGGACAGCTCGGCGAAGACCGCGCGAGCACCTTCGCGAACATCAAGATCGAGGGCATCCTCGAGGCGAGCCTCGGCATCGTCGTCACCTACGACCCGGCGCGGGGCGCGCCCGACGTACTCGGCCGGCACGCCATCGCCGACGCCGGCCTCTACTCGGTGTGCCTCGCGATCCAGAACCTCTGGCTCGCCGCGACCGCGGAAGGGCTGGGCGTCGGCTGGGTCAGCTTCTACCGCGAGCCGTTCCTGAGCGAGCTGCTCGGCATCCCGGACGGCGTCCGGCCGGTCGCGTGGCTCTGCGCCGGGCCGGTCGGCAAGCTGGAGACCGTACCGGACCTGGAGCGCCACGGTTGGCGCCGTCGCCGTCCTCTGGCCGCGGCGGTGCACCACGGGCGGTTCACCCCGCGTGACCCGGGGGCTGCGTCAGCCGCCGACGTCTGACCCGTTAGCGTTGCGCCGATGCGTCTGATTGCCGTAGCGCTGGGGCTGCTCTCGGCCTTGTGCGCGCTGGCTTTCCCCTTCCTGCCGGTGGTGCAGGACACGGCGGAGGTCGTCTGGCCGACCGGCAGCGACACCCGCTCCGTCAACGCGCCCTTGACCGGGTACTGGGCCCAGGACCTGCGGGCTGAGGTTCCGTGCGCGACCATCCGCTCGGTCGACGCCCGCACGAACGGCCCCGGCCTGCTGTTCGCCACCGTGCCGGACGGCCGCACCGACCCGAAGGCCGGCAACGGCGTCGGCCTGCAGCTGCGCGTCGACAACGGCGTGCTGCTGGCCTCGAGCCAGGGCCAGCAGATCGCCCAGCAGCCGCTGCCCGCCGAGAAGTGCGATGTCGAGCTGGACGTCGACGCGACGCAGATGACCCTCGCCGTCGCCGGGACGCCGATCTTCCACGCCGGCGGCGACGTCCGGCCCCGCGTCGTCGGCATCTACTCCTCGATCAACTCGCTCAAGGACCCGATCGCCGGGATGCACGTCTCGATCGTGCCGGACACGCGGTACCAGACGTCGCCGACCGCGCTGAAGATCGTCGTCGGCGTGCTCGCCGTGCTGTCGCTGATCGGCTGCCTGATCGCGGTGTGGCGCCGCGACTCCGGCTTCGCGAGACGCGCGCCGCGCTGGGCGCCGGTCGGCTGGTGGCGGCTGACGGCGCGGGACGCGACGGTGATCGTCGCACTCGGCGCGTGGGTCTTCATCGGGCCGGTGACCTCGGACGACGGCTACATCCTCACGATGGCCCGGGTCACCGAGTCGACCGGCTACCTGACGAACTACCACCGCTGGTTCGGCGTCGCCGAGGCGCCGTTCGGCTGGTTCTACCACGTCTTCGAGCTGATGGCGCACGTCAGCGTGGTGCCGCCGTGGATTCGGCTGCCGTCGTTTCTGCTCGGTGTCCTGAGCTGGCTGCTGATCAGCCGCGAGGTCATGCCGCGCCTCGGCGCCCAGGTCCGCACCAGCCGCCCGGCCAGCTGGGCGGCGGCGACGGTCTTCCTGGTCTGGTGGATGCCTTACAACAACGGCGTCCGGCCCGAACCGGTCGCCGCGCTCGGCTCGCTGCTGGCGATCTGCGCCGTCGAACGCACCCTCGTGACCCGGCGGCTGCTGCCCCTGTGCCTCGGCCTGACCGCGGCCGGGTTCACCCTGGCCGCGACGCCGACCGGGCTGATCGCGGTGGCGCCGTACCTGGTCGCCGCGCGCCCGCTGTTCAAGCTGATCCGTCAGCGCGCCACCGAGAACGGCTGGCTGCCGGTGCTCGCGCCGGTCGCCGCGGCCGGGCTCCTGGTGCTGGTCGTGGTGTTCGCCGACCAGACCTTCGCCACGGTCCAGGAGGCGACGCGGATCCGCACGCAGGTCGGCCCGAACCTGTCGTGGTTCCAGGAACTCGCGCGCTACCAGCTGTTGTTCGCCGACCTTCCGGACGGTTCGGCGCCACGCCGGTTCCCGGTGTTGCTGGTCGTGCTGTGTACGGCCACCTGCCTGGTGATGCTGCTGCGCCGCGGCCGTATCCAGGGCGCGTCGCTCGGCCCCGCGCGGCGGCTGATCGGCACGACGGCGTTGTTCTTCCTGCTGCTGGCCCTGACGCCGACGAAGTGGACGCACCACTTCGGCGCGTTCGCCGCGGTCGGCGCGTCGATGGCGGCGCTGACCGCGCTCGCGACCAGCTCGACCGTGCTGCGGTCCAAACGCAACCGCGCGGCCTTCCTCGCCGGGCTGCTGGTCGTCGGCGCGCTGGCGGCGACCGGGCCCAACACGTACTGGTTCGTCTCGCGTCTCGGCGTCCAGTGGACGAACGTGGCGCCGTCGATCGGCGGCATCGGCCTGTCCACGATCCTGCTGGTGGCGGCCGCCGTCGCCGGGATCTACGCGTTCGTCGAGAACGTCCGCGCGCACCGGCCGGGCCTGCCGGACCAACCCCAGGAAGGCCGGCTGCGTGCGCTGCGGCGCGGGTCGCTGTCGCTGGTGGTGGTCTGCGGCCTGGTGGCGGGTGGCGAGTTCGTCACGATGGCGTGGGCGATCCACAACCAGGCCGGCAGCTACAGCCTGGGCGCGGCCAACATCGGGCACCTGTTCGGCAAGAGCTGCAACCTCTCCGACCACGTGATGGTCGAGCGCGACGCGGCGACGAGCATCCTGCGCCCGCAGGCCGAGCAGCGGACCGTCGCGGAGAAGCCCAAGGAGACGGACTCGCCGCTGCCGAACCCCGACCAGGACAACGGCCGCGTCCAGACCGGTTTCCACACCCGCCCGGTCGACGACAAGGACCCGCTGGCCGAACCGCCGCACGGGTTCACCCCGGACCGGGTGCCGATGTGGTCGAGCTACCTGGACCCGGAGACGCGCGCCGGGCGGCTGCGCAGCGACTGGTACGCGCTGACGGAGAAGCCGGCGGACGGCCAGGTCGTGGTGGCCACGGCCGGTGCGCCCCGGCGCCCGACGTCGGTCAGCCTCGACTACGGCGTCGACACCCCGGACGGCGTGAAGGTGCTGCGCAGCCAGTTCATGCTCCCGCCGGGCTCGGGCACGGGTGGCTGGAACGACACCCGCATCAACCTGCGCGACCTCCCGCCGGAGACGAACGCGGTCCGCATCAACATCGTCGACAACGACCTGACCGAAGACGGCTGGATCGCCGCGTCGGCCCCGCGCGTACCGACGTTCACGACGCTGACGGACCGCATCGGCTCGAAGCCGGTGTACGTGGACTGGCCGGCGTCGTTCGTGTACCCGTGCGTCCAGCCGGTGACGTCCCACGACGGGATCTCCCAGGTCCCGGACTACCGCATCACGGCGGGCGGCCTGGCGGACGAGGCCCAGTGGGCGTCCTCGACCAACGGCGGCCCGATCGGCTGGCTGGAAGAGCTGGCCGAGGAGCCCGAGGTGCCGAGCTACCTGATCGGCCAGCCGAGCCAGTCGTGGGGCCAGCTGCTGCAGATCGAGCCGTTCACCGAGGGCATCGCCCCCACGGTGATCCGCGGGGAGAAAACAGTCCCGGGCTGGTGGTCCCCAGGCCCGGGCCCACGCCAGCCGAACGGCAAGGACCCGACCCGCTGACCCAGTTCGTGAAGGCCACCTTGAGGAACTACAACTTCCTCAAGGTGGCCTTCACGAACTTCAGTAGCTGCGGGGGGTCCAGACGATGCCGTTGTCCGCGCGGGTTCGCGACGAACCCACGATCAGCAGGCAGCGCATGTCTACTGTGGACGGATCGAGGTCGCCCAGGGTCGTGACGCGGATGTCCTCCTCCGGGCCGCCGACGTCCCGCGCGACCACCACCGGGGTCGCCGGGGCGCGGTGGCGGAGGAGGACGTCACGGGCGTCGGCGAGCTGCGTCGTCCGGGACCGCGAGGCCGGGTTGTACAGCGCCAGCACCAGGTCCGCCGCGCCCGCCGCATCCAGGCGCTTCTCGATGATCTCCCACGGCTTCAACCGATCCGACAGCGAGAGCACGCAGTAGTCGTGACCCAGCGGCGCTCCCACCCGGGACGCCGCCGCCTGGGCCGCCGTCACGCCCGGGACGATCCGGACGCGGACGCCGGTGCCGTGGCCCGCGGCGACCTGCTCCAGCACCGCCGACGCCATCGCGAACACCCCGGGGTCGCCCGACGACACCACGGCCACGCGAGCGCCCCCCAACGCCAGGGACAACGCCTCGCGCGCCCGGTCCGCCTCCACCCGATTGCCCGACGCGTGCCGCTGCTGACCTGCCTTCTGCGGCACCCGCGCGACATACGGGCCGTACCCGACGATGTGCTCCGCGGCCGAAAGTTCCACTGCTGCCTCGGGCGTCAGCCACTCCGGACCAGCCGGACCGAGACCCACGACGACGACCTCGCCGCCCGAAGGCTCCGAAGCAGCAGTAGCAGCAGGAGAAGGAGCAGGCGAAGACTGGCGTGCCGCGTAACCCGGCGAAGGCAGCAACGCCAGCGAGAAGTACGGCACCGTCGAAGGGTCGACCGATGCCAGCGGCTCGACCCGCTGCTGCCCCCACGTCGCACGTTCGACGTAGACGGCGTCGTCCAGCTTTCCCGCCTCCGCGAACGCTTCCCGCACCGCCGAGAACGTCCGGCCCAGCTTCAGGACCGCCGCCGCGTCGGTGTCCGCGAGACGGCGGGCCAGCTCGGGGGCCGGGAGCGTGCCCGGGAGCACCGTCAGCACCTCGTCGCGCTGGACCAGTGGGCGGCCGAAGACCGACGACGCCGCGCTCACCGACGTCACGCCCGGGACGACCACCGCCTCGAAGCGGCCGGAAAGGCGTTCGTGCATGTACATGTACGAGCCGTAGAAGAACGGGTCGCCTTCGCAGAGCAGGACCACGTCGCGGCCCGCGTCGAGGTGCTCGGCCAGGCGCTTCGCGCTCAGCTCGTAGAAGTCGGCGATCGCGCCCTCGTACCCGCCCGGGTGGTCGGTCGTCTCGGTGGTGACCGGGTAGACCAGCTTCTCCTCGATCTGTCCCTCGCGCAGGTACGGCTCGGCGACCGAGCGCGCGATGCTCCGGCCGTGCCGCGCGCAGTGGTACGCGATCACCGACGCTTCGGAAATCAGGCGCGCCGCCTTGACCGTCATCAGTTCCGGGTCGCCGGGGCCGAGCCCGACGCCGTACAGGGTGCCGGTCATTCTTCGGCGCTCGCGAGTGCGTTGATCGCCGCGACGGCCATCGCGCTGCCGCCACGCCGTCCGTGCACCACCAGGTACGGTGCCGGGGCCCGCTTCGCCAGCTCCACTTTGGACTCCACGGCGCCGACGAAGCCGACCGGGACGCCGATGATCGCCGCGGGTGCGCCGACGCCTTCGTCGAGGATCTCCAGCAGGCGGAACAGCGCCGTCGGCGCGTTGCCGATCGCCACGACCGAACCGGGCAGCTTGTCGCGCCACAGTTCCAGCGCCGCGGCCGAGCGCGTGGTGCCCATGCGTTCGGCCAGCGCAGGCACGCTGGGGTCCGAGAGCGTGCAGAGCACCTCGTTGGCCGCGGGCAGGCGGCGGCGGGTGACGCCGCTGGCGATCATCCGCGCGTCGCACAGGATCGGCGCGCCGGCTTCCAGCGCGGCGCGACCGGACTCGACGACGTCGAGCGTGTAGCGCAGGTCGTCGACCAGATCGACCATGCCGCAGGCGTGGATCATCCGGACCGCGCACCCCGCCACGTCGTCGGGCAGGATCGCCAGGTCCGCCTCCTCGCGGATCGTGGCGAACGAGTGCCGGTAGATCTCGGCACCGTCCCGCAGGTAGTCGATCACAGGTTCCCTTCCCTCTCGTCGAGCGGCACCCAGCGGCCGTCGATGCGGTAGCCCCCCGCCTCGGCGACAACGTCCACATGGGACTGCGACGGCTTCCCGCACCGCCGTTCGCAGCCCGAGAAGTGCGCGCGCAGGCCCGGCCGGAACACCGCGTCGGCCCGGACGTCGGCGCGCGACTTCGCGCAGCCCGGACGGCCGATGCACGCGGTGGTCCCCAACGGGACACCGCCGAACCCCAGCCGCTCGAAGACGTCGGCGGGCACGTCCGGCAGGACCACGGACTTCCACGGCGTGACCAGCGCCGTCCCGTACTCCGCCAAGGCCCGCGCCTGCGCTGCGGACAGGTGCCCGAAGCGCGGCACGACACCGGCCGCGAAGCCGCCGTCGCGTTCAAGAAGCCCGGCCGGAACCTCGACGCCGGCCCGCGGGACCGGCGTCCCGCGCCAAGCCGGGTCGTCGAGTTCCGCGACCCGCCAAGCCGACCCGCGCACGCGGAGGAAGTCGAGCGCGACCTCGGCCAGCGTCGCCACAGCGTCGGCGCGGGCCACCCGCCGTCCGGTGTCGCCGCCCGCGAGCAGCAGCGTTCCCCCGGAGGAGCCGGTCGCCCGCCAGCAGACGTCGGCGCCTTCGCCGGCGACGTCGCCACGGCCGTCGTCGAAGGCGAAGAGGAACCTCCCGGGCAGGTCCGCCAGCTCCGGCGTCGAACACAGCACCCGGTCCAGCGCAGCCGCCAGGCCGCGGACGTCGGCGAGGCCGCCGCGCACGCCGCTCAACGGCGACGCGAGGACGTTCCGGACCCGTTCGTGCGACGGCGACGGCAGCAGGCCCGCGTCGGTCAGCCGGGCCGCCAGGCCGGGCCTGGTGACGCCACGCAGCTGGACGTTGCCGCGCGAGGTGAGGTGGAGATCGCCGTCGCCGCACGCCTCGGCCGCGTCGGCCAGCGCGCGCAGCTGCACTGCGGAAATCGTGCCGCCGGGCAGCCGTACCCGGGCCAACGGCCCGTCCGCGGCGTCGTGGGGTGCGAAAACACCGGGGCACGCGTCGGCTCGCACGCGTGCTGGGGTCGGCATGGGGTCACTGTAGCTGGCGGTTCTGCGGCTCCGGCGGGTCCGAACGCGGGCGGATCCGGGCGGTGCCGGCGTCCAGGTCCACGTCACGCCAGGGTGGCGCGCCTTCGGCGTCCTGCTCGACGAGCATCGACATCGTTTCCCGGTGTTCCAGCTCACGCCGCTTGGTCCCGTAGAGGAACGCGGTGGTCTCTTCGACGTAGGTGGCGGACAGCCGCGCCTTGAAGCGCGAGCCGTTCTTGCGCGGCCGCAGTTCGATCGCGGCCATGACCAGCAGGATCACCACGCCGCCCGGAAGGGCCAGGCCCAGCCAAGTTCCCATGCCCCGGCGAACCGGATGACCGCCGGTCAAGTTCCCGTGGACGTAGAAGTCTGATCAAATGTAGTAGGTGTGCTACATTCGATCGCATCAGTCAGATGGGGGTGACCGCGATGAGAGATCCAGCCGATCCCGTCGTCCGAGTGCGCGGGCTGCGGATGCGGTACGGCACCAACGACGTGCTCCACGGCGTCGACTTCGAGGCGTACCGGGGCGAGGTCGTCTGCCTGCTGGGGCCGAACGGCGCGGGCAAGACGACGACGATCGAGATCCTCGAGGGCTTCCGGATGCGGTCGGCCGGCGAGGCGAGCGTGCTGGGCGTCGACCCGGCGCAGGGCGGCGAGGACTGGCGGGCACGGCTGGGGGTCGTGCTCCAGTCCTGGCGCGACCACGGGAAGTGGCGCGTCCGCGAGCTGCTCGCGCACCTCGGCCGGTACTACGCGCCGTACTCGACGGCGTCGCGTCCGCGGCCGTGGGACGCCGACGAGCTGATCGCGACGGTCGGGCTCACCGAGCACGCGCACAAGAAGCTCAAGCAGCTCTCCGGCGGCCAGCGCCGGCGGCTCGACGTCGCCATCGGCATCGTCGGGCGCCCCGAGCTGCTGTTCCTCGACGAGCCGACCGCGGGCTTCGATCCCGAGGCCCGGCGCGAGTTCCACGACCTGGTGCACCGCCTCTCCGACGAGCTGGACACCACGATCCTGCTGACCACGCACGACCTCGACGAGGCCGAGAAGCTGGCCGACCGGATCCTCATCCTCAACGGCGGCCGGATCATCGCCGACGGCTCGGCCGACGCGCTGAGCCGGCAGATCTCGGGCGAGGCCGAGGTCCGCTGGACCGTCGACGGCCAGCGCTTCGTCCACCTGACGACCGAAGCGACGAAGTACGTGTACGGCCTGTTCAAGCAGCACGGCGAGGCCGTCGCGGACCTCGAGGTCCGGCGGGCGTCGCTGGAGGACACCTACATGACGCTGGTCCACCGCGCCGAGGCCGGCGGCGAGACGGAGCTCGGTCTCCAGGAAGCGGGTGCGCGATGAACGCCAGGACAGCCGCGCTGCGCGCCGGGCTGGCCCGCGGCTGGATCGAGTTCAAGCAGACGTGGACCAACGTCGACGACGTGGTGGGGCAGCTGATCTTCGTGGTGCTCTTCCTCGGTACGTTGTTCTTCATGCGCAACGCCACGCTGCCCGGCACGTCGTTCTCGCTGGGCGCGGCGACCGTGCCCGGCGTGCTCGGCGCCGGCATCGTGTTCAACGGCCTGACCGCCGCGGCGGGCTACCTGGCCGTCGACCGGGAGGACGGCACGCTGCTGCGCGCGAAGGCGACCCCGAACGGGATGCTCGGGTACCTGGTCGGGAAGACGACCGCGTTGTCGCTCGCCCAGCTCGCGTCCATCGCGGCGGTCCTGATCCCGTGCCTGTTCGCGTTCTCCGTGCTCGCGCCCGACGGCGTCTGGTCGTACCTGCACCTGCTCGGGGTGCTGGTGCTCGGCATGGTCGCGACGATGCCGATCGGCGCGGCGCTGGGTGCGCTGACCAGCAGCCCGCGCGCGATCGGGCTGATCACCCTGCCGGTCATGGGCATGGGCGCGATCTCGGGGATCTTCTACCCGATCACCGCGCTGCCGGGCTGGTTGCAGGACATCGGGCAGGTGTTCCCGATGTACTGGCTGGGCCTCGGGATGCGCTCGGCACTGCTGCCGGACAGTGCGCTGGCCGTCGAGATCGGCCAGTCGTGGCGGCCGGTGGCGACGCTGGCGGTGCTGCTCGCGTGGGCGGTGGCCGGCTTCGCGCTGGCCCCGGTTCTGCTGCGCCGGATGGCGCGGCGCGAGGCGGGCTCGTCGCTGGCCGAACGCCGGGAGAAGGCCATGCAGCGTGTGGGGTAGTCATGAGTGAGACCGTCTACAACCGGATCGCGATGCTGCGCGCGGAACGGTCGATCTCGCGGCGGCAGCTGGCGGACGCCCTCGGCGTGCACTACCAGACGATCGGCTACCTGGAGCGCGGCGAGTACAGCCCTTCGCTCTACCTGGCCCTGCGGATCGCGGAGTTCTTCGAGGTTTCGGTGGAAGTGCTGTTCTCGACGAAGCCGTTCCCGCGGCTCGGCGAGCGGTCCGCCTAAGGCTTGCGCAGATCGGCCTCGGCGAGCGCGCGGACGACGTCGTCGCGGCGGGTCTCGCGGATCGTCCGGTTGAGTTCGACGTGCAGGAACGTCCCGTCGGCGGCCTGGCTCTGGACGTTCGTCGTCCCGGCCAGGCCGCGGCAGGGCTCGGCCCAGGCCCGGCAGACGCGGAACCCGGCGGCCTCGAGCCGGTCCGCCGCCCGGCGGGCCGCGTCACCCACGTCCGCCACCCCGGCCGAGAGCACGACGTCGGCCGTGGGGAGGGTCCGGTCGTCGAAGCCGTGCAGCTGAACCTGGGGCAGGCCCCGGCGGGCCAGCAGCGTCGTGACGACGTGGAAGACGGTCCGCGTGTCGTGCGCGGGGTCCTCCCGGCGGCGGTGGGCGCCCGCGACGACCAGCACCGCGCCGGGCACCTGCCGGAAGAGCGCCAGGCCGATCCGATCGGTCCGCAGGTCGGACGAAGGATGCGGCACCTCGACGACCAGCGACGGCGGCGTGGACCGGTCGATCGCGTAGAGCCCCCATGCCCGCTCCGTCCCGGCCTCTTGGACGACCAGGGAGTCGTCCGCCGCGGAAAACCCCAGCTCACCCAGGCGGTGCGGAGCCCGGTCGAGGAACGCGGCGAACCCGGCTTCGGCGGCCGCCAGCTCGGCGGGGGCCGGGCGCCGGTACGGCTGCCGGGTCGACTGCGCGGCGGTGAAGCTCCGGATCAGGGATTCCAAGCCGTCAGGTTACCGAGCACCGGCCAACGTCACCTTGACGCACTTCGACCGGCACCGGAGAGTGAGGGCGATACCCACGCGTCGGCAGGTGGAGGAACCCGGTGAGAGTCCGGGGCGGTCCCGCCACTGTCATCGGAGAGAGGCCTCTCCGGGAGCCAGGAACTCCGGCCGGCGCGCCCGTCGACCCGGGGCGCGGACCCCGAGGAGGAACCTCGTGATCCTGCTTCTGTCCACTTCGGACACCGATCTGCTCAGCGCCCGCTCCAGCGACCGCGAGTACCGGCTCGGCAACCCGTCCCGGCTCGACGTCGCCGAGCTGCCGGCCCTGCTCGACGGCGTCAAGATCGTCGTCGCGCGGATCCTCGGCACCCCGCGCAGCTGGCAGGACGGCCTGGACACGCTGCGGGCGGCGGGCGCGCACGTCGTCGTCCTCGGCGGGGAGCAGACGCCGGACGCCGAGCTGATGAAGCTCTCCACCGTCCCGGCCGGCATCGCCGCCGAGGCCCACGCCTACCTCGCGCAGGGCGGCCCGGCCAACCTCACCCAGCTGCACCGGTTCCTCTCCGACACGCTGCTGCTGACCGGCGACGGCTTCGAGCCGCCCGCCGAGCAGCCCACCTGGGGCGTCCTCGAACGTCCTTCGCGAGGTGACGGCCCGGTCATCGGGATCCTGTACTACCGCGCGCACCACCTGTCCGGGAACACCGCGTTCGTGCACACCCTCGCCGACCAGATCGAAGCCGCGGGCGGACGCGCGTTGGCGATCCACTGTGCTTCGCTGCGTACGCGCGAGCCGGAGATGATGGCCGAGCTGGGCAAGGTCGACGCCCTGTTGGTCACGGTGCTCGCGGCGGGCGGCACGCGGCCCTCCGAGGTGGGCGCCGGTGGCGACGACGAAGCCTGGGACGTCGCCGAGATGGCCGCCCTCGACGTCCCGATCCTCCAGGCGCTCTGCCTGACCAGCGACCGCGAGACCTGGGCGGCCAACGACGACGGCCTCTCGCCGCTCGACGCCGGGAACCAGATGGCCGTCCCGGAGTTCGACGGACGGCTGATCACGGTGCCGTTCTCGTTCAAGGAACTCGACGAAGACGGGCTCCCCCGGTACGTGCCGGACGCCGAACGCGCGTCCCGGGTGGCGAAGATCGCGCTCGCGCACGCCCGGCTGCGGTACACGCCCGCGGCGGAACGTCGCATCGCGCTGATGTTGTCCGCGTACCCGACGAAGCACTCTCGCGTCGGCAACGCGGTCGGGCTGGACACGCCCGCGTCGACGATCGAACTGCTGCGGCGGATGCGCGCGCAGGGCTACGACCTGGGGCCGGACGCGTTCCCCGGCGTCGACCCGACCGGCACCGACCAGCCTGATGGGGATGTGCTGATCCACGCGCTGATCGCCGCCGGCGGCCAGGACCCGGAATGGCTCACCGAGGAACAGCTGGCCGGGAACCCGATCCGCGTCCCGGCCGCGCGGTACCAGGAGTGGTTCGACGCGCTCCCGGCCGAGCTGCGTGCCGGCGTCGAGGAGCACTGGGGCCCGGCGCCGGGTGAGCTGTACGTCGACGACGGCGACATCGTCTTGGCGTCCCTGCAGAGCGGCAACGTGATCATCATGATCCAGCCGCCGCGCGGGTTCGGCGAGAACCCGGTCGCGATCTACCACAACCCGGACCTGCCGCCGAGCCACCACTACCTGGCCGCGTACCGGTGGCTGGAGGAGGAGTTCGGCGCACACGCCGTCGTCCACCTGGGCAAGCACGGGTCCCTGGAGTGGCTGCCGGGCAAGACCGCGGGGCTCTCGGCGTCGTGCGCACCGGACGCCGTGCTCGGAAACCTGCCGCTGGTCTACCCGTTCCTGATCAACGACCCGGGCGAGGGCGCGCAGGCCAAGCGGCGGGCGCACGCGACGATCGTCGACCACCTGATCCCGCCGATGGCGCGCGCGGAATCCTACGGCGACATGGCGCGGCTGGAGCAGCTGCTCGACGAGCACGCGAACATCGCGGCGATGGACCCGGCGAAGCTGCCGGCCGTGCGCCAGCAGATCTGGACCCTGATCCAGGCCGCGAAACTGGACCACGACCTCGGCATCGACGAACGGCCGCACGACGCGGAGTTCGACGACTTCCTGCTGCACATCGACGGCTGGCTCTGCGAGGTCAAGGACGCGCAGATCCGCGACGGGTTGCACGTCCTGGGCGCGGCACCGACCGGTGAGGCGCGCGTCAACCTGGTGCTGGCGATGCTGCGCGCGTCCCAGATGTGGGGCGGCAAGCAGGGCGCGGTGCCGGGCCTGCGCTCGGCGCTGGGCCTCAAGGAAGACGCGCCGATGTCCGAAGTGGACGCGGTCGAGAAGACAGCCCGTGAGCTCGTCCGGACGATGGAGATGCGGGGCTGGGACGCGACCGCGGTCGCGTCGGTCGCCCCCGACGCGCAGGTGGCGAAGGTGCTTTCCTTCGCGGCCGAGGAGATCGTGCCCCGGCTGGCAGGGACCACCGCGGAGCTGGACGCCGTGCTGCACGCGCTGGACGGCGGGTACATCCCGGCCGGGCCGAGCGGGTCGCCGCTACGCGGGCTGATCAACGTGCTGCCGACCGGGCGGAACTTCTACACCGTCGACCCGAAGGCGATCCCGAGCCGGCTCGCCTGGGAAACCGGGCAGGCCCTCGCCGATTCGCTGCTGAAGCGCTACCGCGAGGACACCGGCGACTGGCCTCGCTCCGTGGGGCTCTCGGTGTGGGGGACGTCGGCGATGCGGACGTCCGGCGACGACGTGGCGGAAGTCCTGGCGCTGCTGGGCGTCCAGCCGGTGTGGGACGAAGCTTCCCGGCGCGTCACGGGCATCGAGGCGATCCCCCTGGCCGAGCTGGGCCGGCCCCGGATCGACGTCACGATCCGGATCAGCGGGTTCTTCCGCGACGCGTTCCCGCACGTGATCGCCCTGATGGACGACGCGGTGCGGCTGGTGGCCGCGCTGGACGAGCCCCTCGACGAGAACTTCGTCCGAGCGCACGTTTCGGCGGATCTCGCCGAGCACGGCGACGCCCGCCGCGCGACGACGCGGATCTTCGGGTCGAAGCCGGGCGCGTACGGCGCGGGCCTGCTGCCGCTGATGGACAGCGGGAACTGGCGCGACGACAAGGACCTCGCCGAGGTGTACGCGGTGTGGGGCGGCTTCGCCTACGGCCGCGACCTGGACGGCCGCCCGGCGCGCGAGGACATGGAAAGCTCGTACAAGCGCATCGTGGTGGCGGCGAAGAACACCGACACCCGCGAGCACGACATCGCGGACTCGGACGACTACTTCCAATACCACGGCGGCATGATCGCGACCGTCCGGGCGCTGACGGGCGCGGCTCCGGCGTCCTATGTGGGCGACAGCACGTCACCGGACGCGGTCCGCACCCGCACGCTCGGCGAGGAGACGGCCCGGGTGTTCCGCGCCCGCGTGGTCAACCCCCGGTGGCTGGCGGCGATGCGCCGGCACGGCTACAAGGGCGCGTTCGAGCTGGCGGCCACAGTGGACTACCTGTTCGGCTTCGACGCCACGGCCGGTGTCGTCGGCGACTGGATGTACGAGAAGCTGACCGAGTCGTACGTGCTGGACGAGGTGAACCAGGAGTTCCTGCGGCAGGCGAACCCGTGGGCGCTGCGCGGGATCGTGGAGCGCCTGAACGAGGCGGCGGACCGCGGGCTGTGGGCGGAGCCGGACCCGGCGCTGCTGGAGAAGATGCGCGAGGTGTACCTGTCGCTGGAGGGCGACCTCGAATCGGAGTGACTGCAAGCGAATTGCAGGCCGCGGCGGCTACGCTCGGCCTTCCCACCGAGGAAGGACGAAGACTTGAAGAAGGTTCTCGGCGTCGCCGCCGCGGCACTGATCTCCCTGCTCACCCTCGCGGCGCCCGCCTCCGCCGCCGAGCACACGAAGCACATGCACACCGGCGACGCGTTCGGCAGCGTCACCGGCTGGAGCGGTGAAGGCGTGTTCACCGAGGAAGGCGACCGCGTCCACATCTGCGACACCGACGCCGACGGCCGTGGCGTGGCCATCTACGTGTACAAGGGCACCCCGGCGACCGGCACCCAGCTGTACGGCATGCACGTCGGCGGCGAGGGCAACTGCATCACCAGGAGCGCGGCCAACGGCGGGGTCTACGACCTGCCCGAGTCCCGCGTCGGCTTCAAGTTCTGCCGGTACTGGGTGGCGGACAAGCGGGTCCACACCGGCGAGTGCGAGGACTACGACTTCCTGAACGACAACAGCTGAGGATTCGGCTGTGGCCCGGCTCCCCGCCGGGCCACAGCCCACCGGTCACATCCCGCCGAGCACAGCCGCCCGTAGCCGGACAAGTTTCGGATATCGCGGGACGTTTCGCCCGCCGATCGGGATCTCCCGACCTTGGTGGCTTGACTTCGTCAATGGTCTAGTCCAATGATCTGTCCACCTCGATCCCCACCGGGAGGACAGCTCATGCGCAGGAGCAGACTGGCCGCCGTCGGGCTCGCCGCCGCCACTTTCGCCGCCACCGCCGTCAGCCTCGTGCTCGGCGCACCGCCGGCGACCGCGGCGTTGAGCAACAACTGGTACGCCGCGGCGCCGTACCTGATGCCCCAGAGCAACAACCCGCCCGATCCCGTGACCGTGATGAACGCGACCGGGCTCAAGGCGTTCCAGCTCGCGTTCATCCTGGCGCCGAACGGCGGCGGGTGCAGCCCGACCTGGGACGGGACGTCCGCCGTCTCCTCCGATACCGCGGTCGCGGGCGTGATCTCGCGGATTCGCGGCGCGGGCGGCGACGTCTCGGTGTCCGTCGGCGGCTACGGCGGCACGAAGCTCGGCCAGACCTGCGGCACGGTGGCCGCGACAGCCGCCGCGTACCAGCAGGTCATCACCAAGTACTCGCTCAAGGCGATCGACTTCGACCTCGAAGAGCCCGAGTACGAGAACACCGCCGCGATCGCGAACGAACTCGGCGCCGCGAAGACGTTGCAGGCCGGCAACCCCGGCCTGTTCGTCTCGGTGACCATGCCGGGCACCGCGGCCGGCACCGGCTGGTTCGGCACCCAGCTGATCGACCAGGCGAAGTCGATCGGCTTCACGCCGAACAACTTCTCGATCATGCCGTTCGACGGCGGCTTCAACGGCGGCTCGTCGCAGGTGTCGGCGCTCGAAGCCCTGCACGGTCTGCTCATGTCGCACCTGGGCTGGGACAGCGCGACCGCGTACGCGCACGAAGGATTCTCCGGCATGAACGGCAAGTCGGACGCGGCGGAGATGTTCTACACCGCGGACTTCCAGACGGTGTACGACTACGCGACCAGCCACGGCCTCGGCCGCTTCACGTTCTGGTCGGTCAACCGGGACCGCGCCTGCGTCGGCACGACGGACAACGGCGTCTGCAGCAACGTCCCGCAGAACGACTGGGACTTCACGAAGTTCAGCGTCCGCTTCGCCGGCGCGACGCCGCCCCAGACGACTCCGCCAGTGACGACCACCCCGACCACACCGGGCGGCGGCTCCTGCACCGCGGCGGAGTGGGACCGGGCGAAGGTCTACGTCAAGGACAACGTCGTTTCCCACAACAGCCACCAGTGGGCGGCCAAGTGGTGGACGCAGGGCGAAGAGCCGGGCACGACCGGCGAGTGGGGCGTCTGGCAGGACAACGGCGCCTGCTAGTTCGCGGTCGTCAGAAGTCGAGGTGGGTGTTCTCGCGCTGAACCTCCGGGGTCAGCGCGGGCACCTCGACGACGTGCCGCCCGGCCTGCCGCAGCAGCTCGGTGCCCCGGGCGTCGACGAAGACCGGCGGCTCGCGCCAGGCGAACACGACACGCGGGATTCCCGCGTCGAGGACGAGCTGGGTGCAGCTGCGCGGGTGGGAACTGCGGTGACTGCACGGTTCCAGTGAGCTGTACATGGTCGCGCCGGCCAGGCGCGGATCGCCGGCGCACTTGGCCAGCGCGGCTTCTTCGGCGTGGTTGTGCGGATCGCCCTCGCCGGAATGCCCGGTGGCGACGACCTCGCCGTCGGCGTCGGTGATCACGGCGCCGACCCGGAAGGTGTGGCTGGGCGGGCACTGCGCGGCGAGCGCAATGGCTTCCTTGAGCCGCTGGACATCCCGGCCGGTCGGTTCGGCGGCGGCGCGGTACTCGAGGATCGCCATCCCCTGCAGTTCGTTCGCGGCGGTGAGGACGAGCGGCCGCGGGTAGCGCCCGGGTCCGACGAACCGCGGCGCGTCCGGCTGCCCGACGAAGAACGGCGCGATCGCCAGCCGCAGCGCGTCGGCGAGACCTTCGGTGAGGAAGCGCGTGTGGATCCCGCCGCCGCCCTCGACCAGCAGGTGTTCGATGCCGCGTGTACCGAGGTCGTCGAGGATGCGCCCGAAGTCGGGCGGATCCCCCGCATCGACGACGGTGGCGACGTTCTTGAGCGCGTCCGCGGCGCCCGGCGGGGCGTAGACGATCTTTTCGGTGTCCCCGACGGTGAAGAACTGCGCATCCGGGTCGAGGCCGCGGGTGGTCACGGTGACCTTGACGGGCTGTTCGGGCTTCCCCTGCTCCAGCCGTCGCCGCCGCAGCTCGGGCGAGCGGACGAGCAGCCGCGGGTTGTCGGCCCGCACTGTCCCGGCCCCGACGAAGATGGTGTCGGCCTCGGCCCGCAACCGGTCGACGATCGCGAAATCGTCCTCTGTGGACAGTACGAGCCGCTCGGGCGAGGTGTCGTCGAGGTAGCCGTCGAGCGACTGCGCGGCGGACAGCAGGACGTGCGGCCGGGAGATCACCCGGCCCAGTATGCCGTAACGCCCGGGGCGGTCCCCGCGTCCTACGACGTATCCCCCTGTCGTGCCCATCCCCCGGAGCTGCGGAACATGACCATGCGAGGCTGGTACAAGGAACGGACGCTCACCACGGTCGACACCGTCGGCCGGGAGGTGTCGGTGACGACCGGACTCACCCGCGACCCCGAAGGCCGCCTGGTCGCGGCCATCGCCATCAGCGACGGCCCGACGGCGATCTACCGGTATTCCGGCGACGCCGACGAGCGGACCGAGCTGGTGACCAACGCCGCGGACACCGTCAAGGAGCTGCGCAAGCTCGCCGGCGTTCCGCCGACGCGCTGACCCGGCGCCGTCTCACGCCTCGGTGGGCGCAGCCGGGTCCGCGGCCTTGAACCGGGCGAGCAACTTTCGCCCGGCCGGCGAATCCGGCTCGAACGCGACGAGTCCGGGACGGCCCCCACCCGGGACGACGACGAGGGCGTTGTGGCAGCGGAAGCAGAAAGCGATCTCGACGAGGACGTCTGCCGCCCCGTGCACCTTGAGGGCGTACACCGGGATGAAGCACCGCATCGATTCGCCGTCCGGAAGACCGGCGACGAGCTCCACGAGCGCCTCCGCGGCCGCTCCTTCCGCCGTCCCGAGCGTCTCCCCCGGAACGGCGTCCCATTCATCCCATTCGCGAGAGCTCGAGATCCGGACGAGCTCGACGCGGCGGATGTCCGCCGCGTCGATCGGGAGAAGCATGCCGGCTCAGGCCGGCAGGACGGCGTACTGGCGGACGTAGAGGTCGGTGTAGGTCACCGGACCGCGGGGCCCGGGGACCTTGTCGAGGTTGATGCCGGTTTCCGGGACGGCGAGCAGCTTGAAGCCGTCGAGGAGGCGGGTCGGGGCGTTCCAGAAGACGCCCGTACCGGTGTAGCCGTCGAAGAAGGCGTCGGCGGCCCCCTCGTCCTCGGTGGCGATGCCCGCAGCCAGGCCGGAGGTGCGTTCGTTGGCGATCTCGACGGCGTCCCCGAGCGAGCCGACCTTGGCGACGGTGACGGTCGCTTCGCGGTCGGAGTCCAGCGCCCACTCGTAGCCGATGGCGTGCTCGTGCGGGGCCAGCGAAGGCGTGACCCCGCGCTCGGCGAGGGCGTCGGAGATCGCGGGCCAGGCGTCGTCGTGGATGTCCTCGTGGATGAGGAGCAGGTTCAGCCGGTTGCAGACGCCCAGCCGGTCGAGGCTGGCGTGGACGAGGTCGCGCGCCTTGGTGACGTCCGCCCCCCGGTCGACGTAGAGGACCCCGCCACCATCGGCGTGGGCGAGGGTCCGCACGCCGTGGACGGCCGCCTCGGTGGCGAGGGCGCGGGTGCTGTCCCCGCTGCCCCGCAGGATCACCAGCGGCACCAGGCCGGGCAGCCGCACGAGCGCGGACGCGGCCTCGCGCTCCACACGCGGCACGAGCTGGACGCAGTCGGCGTCGATGCCCGCGTCCGCGAGCGCCGGCGCGATGACGACCTCGCGCAGCCGCTGGGCCGACCCGAGCGCGGCCGAGCCGGTGCGCAGCACGCCGCCGTTGCGCGACTTGACGAGCTGGGAGGCCACATCGACGGTGACGTTCGGCCGCGCCTCGTAGTTTGCACCGATGACACCGACGGGACGCCGCCGTTCGACCAGCTTCAGCCCGCCGTCCAGGGTGGACACCTCGACGGAGCGCTCCTGGTGCGGCGCGCCGGCGAGCAGCCGCAGCTGTTCGGCCATGCCGGTGAGCCGCTCGGGGGTGATGGTGAGCCGGTCGAGCAGACCGGCGCTCATCCCGTCGGCCTTGGCGCGTTCGACGTCGGCCTGGTTCGCCTCGAGGATCTCGTCACGGTGCGCGAGCAGCCGCTCGGCCATCCCGGTCAGAGCGGCATCGACGGCCTCGGCGCTCGCGGCAGCCAGCGACGGCGCGGCGAGCTTCGCCGCTCGTGCGCACTCCTCGACGGCCTTGGCGACCTCGTCCATCGTTCGTCTCCCTCCGCGCGGACCACCAGTTTGCCGCATGCACCACGGTGACCGGCCACGGGCTCCGCCGCGGGTCATCGCGGCGCGGGCCGCCGCGCGCCGGCGCCGCCCGGCTTGCCGAGCGGTGCCGGCCACCGGGACCGCTGTGAGCCGTCTGACGGCGCGGCGGCCTGCTCGACCGGGGGCGGGCGTGGCGCTGGCCGGCCCCGCCCGGGCGGCCTTGGCCGGCCGGGCAGCAGCTCCGGGCGTGCAGGCAGGGGCGCGCCCGAGCAGCTTCGGGCGGGGTCCGAGCTGAGCGGTCCGGCCGTCGCCGGGGCGGGCCATCGCCGGGCCGGGGTCGAGGTCGGGCCGTGGCCAGGCCGAACCGGGGCGCGGCCGGGCTGCTCCGGGCAGGACGGGGCCGTGGCCGGCCTGGCGTGGCCGGTCGTGCCCGGACTATGGCCAGTCGTGCCGGGCCGTGGCCGTGGCCGGCCGGACCGCGGCCGGTCGGGCAGGCCATGGCTGGCGGGGCCGCGGCAGCCGGACTGCGAACGGTCAGGCAGGGCCGTAGCCCGGCCTTGGCCAGTCGGGGCCGCGGCAAGCCTGACCGCGGCCGGTCAGGTAGGGCCGTAGCCGGGCCTTGGCCAGTCGGGGCCGCGGCAAGCCTGACCGCGGCCGGTCAGGTAGGGCCGTAGCCAGGCCTTGGCCGGTCGGGCCGAACCTTGGCCGGTCGGGCGGAGGGCCGTGGCCGTCGGGCGGGTCAGTGGCCGGGCCGGGCCGCGCTACTTGGCCACCGGCTCCAGGAGCCAGAGCGCGCCGGCGATCAGGCAGCTGATCGTTGCCACCGCGAAGACCAGGACCCACAGGACCGGCGGGACCGCCGTCAAGCGGCCCAGCTGGTCCGCGTCGGAGTCGCGGGCCTGGCCGCGGCGGCGCTTGATCTGGAGTTCGGCCACCGGACGCACGCCGCCGAACAGCAGGAACCACGTCACCAAGTAGCTGAACGGGGCCTGCAGCTCGACCGGAGCGACGAACGCGATCAGGGCCAGCACCGCCGCGCTGGCGACGACCGTGAACACCCCGTACGCGTTGCGCACCATCACCAGCACGCCGAGCAGCAGCAGCGCGATCAGGACCAGCACCGTGCCGACCAGGTCGGCGCCCAGCAGGCTGGCGAACAGCAGCCCCAGAACCGACGGCGCCAGGTACCCGGCCATCGCCGTGAACGCCATGCCCGGTCCCTCGGGCTTGCCGCGCGAGACGGTGACGCCCGAGGTGTCCGAGTGCAGCTTGATGCCCTGCAGGCGCCGTCCGACCAGCACCGCCGCCAGCGCGTGGCCGGCCTCGTGCACCATCGTCACGACGTTCCGTGCCCGTCGCCAGGGCGTGCCGCCGACCAGCACCACCAGCAGGGCCACGCCGCCGGCGATCAGGGTGATCACCGCGGGTGCCTGGGCCTGCTCGAGCAGCGAACCGGCCGGCGAAGCGTCAGTGGCGGCAGCCACGCGGAACGCTGACAGCGCGTCACCGACCGGGCCGCCGAGGGCGGGATGAACGGGCGAGCTCACCCGGACACCTCACCACAGGCGATATCTGGCTACGGTGAGTCCCCACCGCTCATCGCTGCACGGCCTCCGGTATTGGGTCGTGGCGATCTCCGTTCTGTCGGGGCGACCGGTGCGGACCGGCCAGCACGCGGGGCAGCAAATGGGAGGCCACGGAACGAACCGGGGGCATCGCCGGCGCCCGCTGGACGCGGCCTCGGCAAGCAGCTCCCTCCGCGGCGGGCGAGCCGAGCGAGGTCAGGTCATCGCGACTCCCGCATCCGGGCCTCGCCCTCGACGCGGAACAGGAACGACACCCAGCTGCGGAACGGTGCCCAGGCCTCCGCGATCTCCGCCAACTCCGTGACTTCCGCGGCTCCCGCCTCCGTGAGGTGGTACGCGTCGCGCATGATCTCGTGGAGGCGCGTCTCGCCTCGAGGGAAGACGTCCGGGTGGCCGGCACCGCGGATCAGGATCAGCTCCGCGCTGAACCGGCCGACTCCCGGCAGCAGCTGCAGCTGCTTCAGCGCCTCCTCGGCCGGCATCGCCCGCAACGTCGCCGCGTCCAGTTTCCCCTCGGCTGCCGCCTCGGCGATGGCGCGCAGGCGCGGTAGCTTCGGGCCCGGCAGGCCGGGCTGGTACTCCACCGTCGCCAGGGCGGCCGGCGCCGGGAACGACCTCAACCTGCTCCCGCCCACGTCGACCTCGGCGCCGTAGCGCTCGGTCAAGCGACGGCGCAGCCGGACCGCCTGCGTCATCCAGATCCGGTGGCTCAGCACCGCCCAGCACGCCGCCTCGTAGGGCGAGGCGAACAAGACCGGGCGCAGGCCCGGGTGCAGCGCCTGCAGCAGCGAAACCACCGGATCACGGGCGCCGGCCTCCGGGAAGGCCGTCCCGTCGATGTCCAGCGAGCACATCCGCCGCACCTGCGCCACCACCGCGTCGGTGTGTTCGGGCGGGCCGTGGACCTCGACCGTGATCTCGCCGGGCGATCTCTGCCGCAGCACCGCCCCCACCGGTGTCCATTCGCCGTCGAGCGTGAACGCCACCCGCAGCGCGCCCGGTTCGGAGTCCGGCTGCCCGGCGGGGGCGAAACCGGTCAGGAAGCGGGCCGCCGCGGCCAGGTCGAACTCGCCGTGCACCGCGATCTCGCCACACGGGCGGGAAATCGTCGTCATCTGTCCTCCTCGGATCGGATCGGAACCTTGCCTGCGACGTTAGGAAGGGGGACCGACAATTTCGGGCGTCGAACGCCTGAGCGCGGATTTGTTCACTCGATCGAGTGGTCGAGGAGTTGGCATACTGCCGGTATTCGAAAGCGAGGAGAGCCCGTGCCGACCAGCGCATCCGACCGTCTCCAGTCCCTCCTCGGGACGTCGGCCGAGACGGAGAACGGCTACCTCGACCTGCTGGGCGCCGCGGACCAGGCCGGCCCGCCGACCGGGCTCACGCAGCGCCTCATGCGCACCACCCTGCTCCCACAGGTCTACGAGCGGTACTGGCGCCCCGCCCTCGGCCGCGCCCTCAAAGGCCCGTCCGGACCGAGCATGACGGGCGAGGTCAGGCTGGCGACGAAGCTTCTCCGGCTGGAACCGGGCCACACGGTGCTCGACGTCGCCTGCGGGACCGGCCGGTTCACCCGCGCGTTCGGCGCGGCCGTCGGCCCGGACGGACTCGCGATCGGGCTCGACGGTGCCCGCACCATGCTCGCCAAGGCCGTCGCCGAGGGCGGCCCGGACACCGTTGCCTACCTGCGCGCCGACGCCGTGCACCTCCCGCTGAAGCCGTCCACAGTGGACGCGGTCTGCTGCTTCGCCGCGCTGCACATGTTCGCCGAGCCGGAGACCGCGCTGGACTCCTTCGCGCACGTGCTGAAACCGGGCGGCCGGATCGCGCTGCTGACGAGCGCCCGCCGCGGCCGCCAACCCGCGCGGCTGATCGAGACGGTCGGCGGGATCGTGAGCGGCCAGAAGATGTTCGACCGCGGCGAAATCGCGGCGAGCCTGCGCGCCCGCGGCTTCACGGAGATCACCGAGCGGTACGCCGGTGTCACGCAGATCGTGGCAGGCCGGCTCCGCTGAGCGCCGCGGATTGTCGGAGGTGCCGGTTAGCATCGCCCCATGACCCACGCCGAACCCGTCCCGCCGGACGACAGCTACCTGCGTTCCCTGGTCGAGGCCACCGCCGACGCCGTCGCGGCCGCCGAACCGCTGTCCTCGCCGCACACCGGCGCGGACGAGGCGACGCGGGCCGAAGTGACCGCGGCGGTCGAGCGCAGCTCACCCGATCTGGTGGCGTTGAGCCAAGATCTGCACGCCCACCCCGAGGAGGGGTTCGCCGAGCACCGGTCGGTCCGTGCCCTGGCCGATCTCCTGCGACGCCACGGCCACGAAGCCACGGTCGGCGTCGGCGGACTCGACACCGCGCTGCGCGTCAGCACCCCACGACAGGAGGGCCCGCACATCGCCGTCCTCGCCGAGTACGACGCGCTGCCCGGGCTGGGCCACGCCTGCGGCCACAACGTCATCTGCACCACCGCCGCGGGCGGCTTCCTCGGCGCCGCCACCGTCGCCGAGCGGCTCGGCGGTCGCGTCAGCCTGATCGGCACGCCCGCCGAGGAAGGCGGTGGCGGCAAGGAGATCCTCGCCCGCGCCGGCGTGTTCGACGACGTCGACGCGGTGATCATGCTGCACCCGTTCAGCCACGACATCGCGCTGCACCCGTTCCTCGGGCGGCGTCAGCTGGAGATGGTCTTCCACGGCGTCGGCGCGCATGCGAGCGCCCAGCCGTTCATGGGCCGCAACGCGCTCGACGCCGCCGTCGCCGCGTACCAAGGCGTCTCGGCGCTGCGCCAGCAGCTCCCGCAGAGCGACCGCGTCCACGGCGTGTTCACTGACGGTGGCGCCCGGCCCAACGTCATCCCGGCCCGCGCCGCGCTGCTGTTCTACGTCCGCTCCCAGACCCCGGAAACCCTGCGCGACCTCGCCGCCCGCATGACGTCGATCGCCGAGGGCGCCGCGGCGATGACCGGCTGCGGCGTCGAGCTGATCTGGGACGCGCAGGCCGCCTACCTGCCGATCCGGTTCAACACCGCGCTCGCCGGACGGTGGTCGGCCAACCAGGTGATCACCGGCCGCAAGCCGCTTCCGCCGGGCATCGTGCCGGAATCGCTCACGGGCTCCACCGACCTCGGCAACTTGTCGTATCGGATCCCCGCGCTGCACCCCATGCTCGCCGTCTCGGGTCCGACGGTTGCGTTGCACACCAAGGAGTTCGCGGCCGCGGCGGGGTCGGAGACGGGCGACGCGGGAGTCCGCGACGGGGCATTGGGGCTCGCGCTGACCGCCACCGACTACCTCGGCGATTCCGACCTGCGGAAAGCGGTGCAGGACGAGTTCGAGGCGGCGGGAGGTGCGCTGGACGTCCCGTCGTTCTTCCTCTGACGCCTGAGGATTACCTGAGTTTTCTCAGCAGATTCTTCTCAGCAAAGCCTGAGGTATTTCCACAGGCTGCTCACAAGCACGGGCGCGAATCTAGTCCCATGACCGAGAACGAGAGTCGGCCCGGCCCCGCCTCACCCGGTGGGCACCAGCCGCACCAGAGCACTCAGCAGTACGGGCCGTACGCGCAGTACGCGCAGTACGCCTACCAGCAGCAGGCCGCGCCGAATCCGCTCTTCACGCCACCCCAAGCGCCCGGCCCTCAGGTCCCCACGGCACTGAAGGCCAAGCCGCGCAAGGGCGGCCGCGTGGCGATGATCGTCAGCGCGACCGCGCTCGGCGCCGCGCTGGTCGGCGGCGTCGGCGGCGCGGCGATCGTCGGGCTCACGACGAACTCGGCGGACGGCGCGACGACGTCGGTCACCACGCCGGCCGCGAACGGGCAGACGGTCTCCAACTCGACGTCCGGCGACGTCAGCGCCGTCGCGGCGAAGGTGCTGCCGAGCGTCGTCCAGATCAACGTCACGACCGACCAGGGCGAGGCCATCGGCTCCGGTGTCATCCTCACGGCGGACGGCCGGATCCTGACCAACGCGCACGTCGTCAACGGCGCCCAGAACGTCGTCGTCACGACCTCCGACGGCAAGAAGTACCAGGCCAGCGTGGTCGGCGCGGACACCAAGGCGGACATCGCGGTGGTCCAGGCGCAGAACGCCGGCGGCCTGACCGCCGCGAGCCTCGGCGATTCGAGCAAGCTCGTCGTCGGCCAGGAGGTCGTCGCGATCGGCTCTCCTGGTGGTCTGCAGAACACGGTCACCACCGGCATCGTCAGCGCACTGAACCGGAACCTGTCCGACATCGGCCAGGGCGAGCAGCAGCAGCGCTCGCCGTTCAGCCGCACGTCGAACCAGAGCAGCGACTCGCCCAGCTACACCGCGATCCAGACCGACGCCGCAATCAACCAGGGCAACTCCGGCGGCGCGCTGATCGACGCCCAGGGCAACGTGATCGGCATCAACTCGGCGCTGTACAGCCCCTCGGCCTCGGCCAACGGCTCGGCGGGCAGCGTCGGGATCGGCTTCGCCATCCCGATCAACGACGCCAAGAAGATCGTCGACCAGATCGTGAACAACTAGGACGCGGACGGGCCGTGGTCGGGGCGGTCCGTCCCACCCGCTTCCGGGAGCGGGGAGAACACCGCGAAGGCCGTTTCGAGAGTCTATCGGGGGCTCTCGAAACGGCCTTCGTGCTGCTCACAGCGTGTAAGTGAGGGTGAAGAGGTGGTTCTTCTCCTCGTCGATCTCGATGTTCGCCGTCCCGGCGATCCCGGCCAGTTCACCGAATCCCGAGCCGGTGAGGATCTTCAGCGCCAAGCCGGAGTCGTCGGCCGAGTGATGCAGGACGAAGCCGCCCTTGCGGCCGTCGACCGAGACCTCGAGACGTTCGAAGGCGACGTACGCGCGCGAAGTCGCGTTGGACGCCGTCAGCATCTCGACGGTGCTGATCCCCTCGACCGCGCCGGTGAACGTCTTGCCGATCGCCACCCGGGCGAACTCGGTGCCATTGGCCTCTTCGGTCGCCTGCGGGTCCCACTTGTCGAGGACGAACGACGCGGTGGCAGTGCTGGTCATGGCTGGTTTTCCTTTCGAAGGTGAGCCCAGCCTGCCAGCCATACCTGACAGCTTGCGTCAGGTTTTGTCAGCGCTTCCGGTTGCCGAACAACCCGCGCGTGATCTCCCGGCCCAGCGCGCTCGCCGCGGACCGCATGAACGACTTCACGGCCGGGTTCTTCATGGCGGACTCGAGGAACCCCGGCTCGTCCTTCCCGGACGCCGGCGCCTCCGGAGCCGGCGCCGGAGCAGCCTCGGGCGGGGGCGCGGCGGCGACCTTCGCGGCCAGCTTCTCGTAGGCCGACTCCCGGTCGATCGTCTCGGCGTACTTTCCGTGCAAATCCGACGAAGCGACCGAAGCGGCCACCGCCTCGTCGCCGATCGAACCCATCTTCGACCGCGGCGCCCGTAGTCGCGTCCACGCCACCGGCGTCGGCGCACCCCGCTCCGACAGCACCGTGACCACGGCCTCGCCGATGCCCAGCGACGTCAACGCCGTGTCGAGCTCGTAGAACTTCGTCTTCGGGTAGGTCTTCACAGTCTTCGCCAGCGCCGCCTGGTCGTCCGGGGTGAACGCCCGCAGCGCGTGCTGGATCCGCGCGCCGAGCTGCGAGAGCACGGCGTTCGGGACGTCCGTGGGCAACTGCGTGCAGAAGAACACACCGACGCCCTTCGACCGGATCAGCTTCACGGTCTGCTCGATGCGCTCGAGGAACGCCTTCGACGCGTCCGCGAACAGCAGGTGAGCCTCGTCGAAGAAGAACACGAGCTTCGGCTGGTCGAGATCGCCCTCCTCGGGCAGCTCTTCGAACAGCTCGGCCAGCAGCCACATCAGGAACGTCGAGAACAGCGCCGGCTTGGCCTGCAGGTTGTCCAGCTCCAGCAGCGTGACGACGCCTTTACCGTCCCGTGCGCGCATGAGGTCGTGCACGTCCAGCTCGGGCTCGCCGAAGAAGTCCTCGCCGCCCTGGGCCTCCAGATTGGACAGCGCACGCAGGATCACCCCGGCCGTCGCCGCCGAAACCCCGCCGATGCCCTTGAGGTCCTCCTTGCCCTCGTCGCCGGTCAGGTGCGTGATCACCGACCGCAGGTCCTTCGTGTCCAGCAACGCCAGGCCGCGCTGGTCGGCCCAGTGGAAGATCAGCCCGAGCGTCGACTCCTGCGTCTCGTTCAGCCCCAGCACCTTCGACAGCAGCACCGGCCCGAAGCTCGTGATCGTCGCCCGGATCGGCGCACCCTTCCCGCCGGTACCCAGCGAGAGGAACTGCACCGGGAACGCCGCGCCCGCCCAGTCGTCGCCGAGCTCCTTCGAACGCTTCGCGACCTTGTCGTTCGCCTCGCCCGCCGCGGCCAGCCCGGACAGATCGCCCTTGACGTCGGCGAGCACCACCGGCACCCCGGCCGCCGACAGCTGCTCCGAGATCAGCTGCAACGTCTTCGTCTTGCCCGTCCCGGTCGCCCCGGCGACCAGCCCGTGCCGGTTCAGCGTCGCCAACGGCAGGCGCACGGCCGCCGCCGCGTCCACCTGCCCGTCGATCACCACCGCACCCAGCTCCAGCGCGGCACCCTCACTCGCATAACCAGCGGCGATCTCGCTCGCCGGCGACTCCTGCTCGGCCACTGCCCGCTCCCCGATCTGTGTCCTGCACCACACCCAACCCGGCTCGGCGAGCGTAACGCGCCGTACGCGCAGGTAACGCCCTTCACATCCCCGTGTCGGGTTAGGGTCACCAGGTGACCGACCGCCTAGTCTGGATCGACTGCGAAATGACGGGGCTCGACCTCGGCAAAGAAGCATTGATCGAAATCGCCGCCCTCGTCACCGACGCAGAACTGAACGTGCTCGGCGAAGGAATCGACATCGTCATCCACGCCGACGAGGAAAAACTCGCCGGGATGCCCGAAGTCGTCCGGGAGATGCACGCCCACTCCGGCCTCACCGAAGAAGTCCGCCGCTCCACGGTGACCCTCGAAGAAGCCGAACGCCGCGTCCTCGACTACATCCGCGAGCACGTCCCCGAACCGGGCACCGCCCCCCTCGCCGGCAACTCCATCGCCACCGACCGCGGCTTCATCGCCCGCGACATGCCCGCCCTCGACACCCACCTGCACTACCGCATGGTCGACGTCTCCTCCGTCAAGGAACTCGTCCGCCGCTGGTACCCGCGCATCTACTACGCCAAGCCCGAGAAGGGCCTCGCCCACCGCGCACTCGCCGACATCCGCGAATCCATCGGCGAACTCGACTACTACCGGCGCGTCGCCTTCGTCCCCCAGCCCGGCCCCACCAGCGAAGAAGCCAAGGCAGCCGCTGCTGAAGTGCAGGAACAGCACCAGAGGTAACCCCCTGCAAACCCCGCGAGGGCACCCGCTACGATTACCGTCAACGAGGTGATCGCACTGCGGTTCCCTCGAAGATGGTGGGCGTAGCTCAGCTGGTAGAGCACCTGGTTGTGGTCCAGGAGGTCGCGGGTTCGAAACCCGTCGCTCACCCCATCACCCCGGCATGGTCAGAGCCTGCGGCTCTTTCCCCGTGTCGGGGTTTCGCCTTTTTGTGGGGGTCGAACCCCCACGCCCCCGCCGGGGGCTCGCCCCCGGACCCCCGTCCGGGTGGTCGCGTGAGGTGGTGGGCGCAGCTTTGGGCGGTTTGGGGGTGTTTGGGTTGGGCCGTTCGTGGTAGCGGTCACGACTGGATGGCTCAGCGTGCGGGGTTTGGGCTCTCGTTGCACCGTGGTTGGGTGGAACGTACTGGTGCGAAGGTCAGGGGCCGGAAGAAGAAGCTTCGATATGAGGACATCACCGTTGTCGATCAGTCGCTGCTGAAGCGGGCTGTGGGCGCTGCTGCTCTTGGTAATGCCATGGAGTGGTTCGACTTCGGGGTGTATGCCTACATTGCCGACACCATTGCCGAGGTGTTCTTTCCGGCCAGTGTGTCTCCTGGGGTTCGGCTGATCGGGACCTTTGGGGCCTTCACCGCCGCCTTCCTGATGCGGCCGCTTGGTGGCCTCGTCTTCGGGCCGCTGGGGGATCGGGTCGGGCGGCAGAAGGTTCTTGCCGTCACCATGATCATGATGGCCATCGGGACCCTGAGCATCGGGCTGATTCCGTCGTACAGCTCGATCGGGGTGTGGTCGCCCATCCTGCTTGTCGTTGCGCGGATGGTGCAGGGGTTCTCCACCGGTGGTGAGTACGGGGGCGCCACCACCTTCATCGCCGAATACTCGCCGGACAAGCGGCGGGGGTTCATGGGGTCCTGGCTCGAGTTCGGGACCTTGTCCGGGTACGTGCTGGGGGCGTCCGTTGTCACCGGGATGAAGGCCTGGGTGCCGCACGAGACCTTGCTCGACTGGGGGTGGCGGGTTCCGTTCCTGGTCGCCGGGCCGCTCGGGATCATCGGGCTCTACATGCGGCTGAAGCTGGAGGAGACGCCGGCGTTCCAGAAGCACGCCGAGGAAGCCGAGAAGCGGGGGCGGTCCGGGGAGCCGTTCTGGAAGATGTTCACCGACTACTGGCCCGCGCTGCTCGTGTGCGTCGGCCTGGTGCTCGTCTTCAACGTCACCGACTACATGCTGCTGTCGTACATGCCGACATACCTGTCCGAGCAACTGCACCTCGACGCCACCCACGGGCTGCTGCTGATCATCGTCGTCATGGTCGTGATGATGCTGATCATCATGGTCGGCGGGCGGATCACCGACCACGTCGGCCGCAAGCCCGTCATGATGGCCGGCTGCCTCGGGTTCCTCGTGCTGTCCTGGCCGCTGATGCTGCTCGTGCACGACGGCGGGCTCGTCCTCACCTTCCTCGGGCTGATGGGACTCGGCCTGCTGCTCCTCTGCTTCGAGGTGTCGATGCCCGCGGCGCTGCCCGCACTGTTCCCGACGGCGATCCGGTACGGCGCGCTGTCCATCGCGTTCAACATCTCGGTGTCGCTCTTCGGCGGCACGACCCCGCTGGTGATGCAGTCGCTGATCTCCGCCACCGGCCACGACTTCTGGCCGGCCTGGTACATGATGGCGGCCGGCGCGATCGGCGCGGTCGCGGTGTACTTCAGCCGCGAGACGGCGAACAAGCCGCTGTGGGGCTCGGGACCCGCGGTGTCGACCGAAGCCGAGGCGCGGGAGCTGGTCCGCGACTCCGGCTAGTTCGCCGCGGCCCGCCACTCGTCCCAGGACAGCTGCCAGACGCTCCAGCCGTCGGTCGGCTCGAGCTTCGGGCCGCCGCTGTTCTGCACCGTGACGACGTCACCCTTCTTGGACGTGTCCATCAGCCACTTCGTGTTCTCGGTGGACAGGTTCAGGCAGCCGTGGCTGACGTTGCTGTGCCCCTGCTGCCGCACCGACCACGGCGCGGAGTGGTAGAAGATGCCGCTGTAGGACAGGCGGACCGCGTACTGCACGAAGGTGCTGTAGCCGCCGGGTGCGTCCTCGGGTACGCCGTAGGTGGCGGAGTTCATCGTGTAGCCGGTGTGCTCGCTCATGACGGTGTAGGTGCCCTGCGGCGTGTTGTGGCCGGACTTGCCCATGGAGGTCGGCATGGTCTTGACCTCCTTGTCGTTGATCGTCACCGTCATCTGGTGCGTCCCGCCGTCGGCGACGGCGACGAGCTTGTCGCCGACGGTCGCGCTGGCACCCTTGTCCTCCCGGCCGTAGCTGCCGTTGCCGAGCGGCTTGCCGTAGACGGCGGCGTCGACCTTGATCTTGGTGCCGCTCTTCCAGTACTCCTTCGGCCGCCAGGTGACCTGCTTGTCGCCGGACCAGCGGAAGGCGCCCTCGGTGGCCGGCTCCGCGGTGACCTTCAGCGCCTTCTCGGCGGCGGCCTTGTCGGCGACGTTGCCGGTGAAGGTGAAGATCAGCGGCAACCCGACCCCGACGGTCTCGCCTTCGCCGAGGTTCACCGACACGCCGAGCTGCCGCGCCGGCTTGACGGTGCTGAAGGTCGACTCCGACGTGACCGGCTTGCCGTCGGAGCCGGTGGCGGTCGCGACCAGCTTGTAGGTCTTGTTGTAGCCGAGCGGCTCGGCGGAGTCCCACCCCGAGCCATCGGCCCGCGCCTTGCCGGCGACGACCTTGCCTTCGGCCCCGGTCAGCTTGACGTCCCCGACCTTCCCGTCCGCGACGGTGACGCTCACCGGCTCCCCGGGCGCGACGTCCTTCGCATCCTTGGCAGGCGTGAGGGTGAGCACAGCGGCCTTCAGCGCCGGCTTGGGAGCGCTACTGGTCGGAGAGTCCGACACCCGCGGCGGTTCACCCGAAGGGCTACTGCTGCACCCGGCCAAGGAGAGGCCGATCACCCCGGCGGCCACCAGCAGCCGCACCGTCATACCCCGCATGCCCACCCGCCTGTTTCGCCATCGATGTCCGACTACAGTGTGCCCGACCAGCCGGGACACCGGGGCGGCAATGCCGGAACCGGGTTGGGGCACCCCCCTGAAACGGCCCCGGAGAGGGGTGCTAATCTTTTCCACGTCGCCGAGGGAAGCCTCCGGCAGACACCGGCGCCATTAGCTCAATTGGCAGAGCAGCTGGCTCTTAACCAGCGGGTTCGGGGTTCGAGTCCCTGATGGCGCACCCCACTGAATCGAAGCCCACCTGCGGGTATCCTTGATCACGAGGATCTTGCCGGTGGGCTTTGATCATGGGTGGGACCGGCGTGGGGCCGAATGGGGCCGAATCCGCGGGGTGCCTGGTCCTCTTAGGACGTCCGTAGGGCGTAGCCGCGGCGGCGACGTCCGATTCCGACCGTCTTAACGCCTCAGACCTCCTCCGTGGCGCCGGAATCAGGCGTAAGACACCCATCAGTTCACTATTGCAAATCTGCGGTGCGAGCGATCGGCGAGCTGGGTTGGTACTGCCGTCGACGGCCTACTGCGACTCGCTCCGATCTACGGTGCCTATCTCCCTCATCGGTGGCCCGGCTACGTCGACGATCTTCTCCAGGTTCTCAGAGCAGCTGGCGCGTAGGGGTCCCTCTACGGTGCGACCTTGTGAGCCGACTTCCGCTTCGACCCTGGCCTGCGGTTCTTCTTCGTGCCGTAGTGGCGTGTGGCTTTCCGCGAGTTGCGGCGGACCTTCTTCGCCGTCCGCCGCGCGCTTTCATGACCAGGTTGGCGGTGGCTTCGGCAGCCTGGTGCGCCAGGCAGGGCAGCACGCTGGTGTAGGTATCGGCAGTCAGCACGATGCTCGAGTGACCCAGCATCGCCTGCACCACCCTCAGGTCATTCCCAGCGGCCAGCGACAGACTCGCCGCACCATGGCGGAGGTCGTGCAGCCGGATCGGCGGCAGGTCCGCCTCAGCGATGAGCCTGCGGAAAGCATGGGTGACGTAGCCGGGACTCATCGGATTCCCGTACCGGTTGACGAACAAGAACCCCGTCAACGCCGCATCGCCCGGCAGCCGGCGTCTCTGCTCGGCGCGCAGGCATCGCAATGCCGATACCGAAATGCTGTCCAGCGCGAGCGCGCGGATACTGTTCTCGGTTTTCGGTGGGCAGATCACGGTCTGACCATTGTGGTCTTGAACCTGATGCGACACCTGCAGCACGCGTGCGTCCAGATCGATGTCACACCACCGCAACCCCGCCGCTTCACCCCGGCGCAGGCCAAGCAGCGCGACGAGCAGATACAGCACGTGCAACGGGTGGTCGTAGCTACTCTCCAGGAACGCCGCAGTCTGCGTCGGAGTCCAGACGGCCACGGCCGGGCGCTCGCCGGTCTGACGCCAATGCGCTTCTCGACCTTCGGTCCACACCACAGCCCGCGGCCGGCGTCCGGAGGGGAGTTCGATCCAATGTGCCGGGTTCCGGTCCACCAATCCCCGGCGGATCGCACCGTTGAGCGCCGCATGAAGCGCCCCTCGGATGCGTTGCAGCGTCGCGTAGGACAAGGGTCGGGGGCGGCTCGAGTTCGTGCGGATCAACGCTGCGAACACTGCCTGCACCCGCGCGACCGTCAACGACCGCAACGGCACGCTTCCCAGGTACGGCTTGAGGTAGTCGCAGACGTGCTGGGTATAGAGCCTCCGAGTGGAGAAGCTCAAGTTCTGGCGCATCTCCAACCAGATATCCAGCCACTGCCCGACGGTGACCACGGCCGTGGCCGGATCGACATCGTCGCCGAGCAGGTATCCCCGCGCTTGTTCCGCGGCGGCACGTGAATGGAACCCGCCACGCCGTACGCGGTGTCGCTGCCCATCACGGCTCACCGGCAGCTCCAGCGAGAAGTACCACGAACCATGGCCACTTTCGTCCCGCCGCGGGCAGCGGACCCCGAGCCGGCTTCCGTCAACCGCATCCTTGCAGCTGCAACGCTTGTACACGCCATTCTGTTTAGCTATCGCGACCTCCTCAACGACCACTACCGGGGATAGTCCGCTCACCGGCCGCGCCGTCGCAACCTAGTCAGCCGGACTGCTCACGCCGTTCTGGGAATTCCTTCATCGGTGACCGGCCTGGTCAAACTTCGCGGCGAGTTCGGCGGGATCGTCGAGGCGATCTGCGACGTCCACGCCGTCACCGGCCGCGCCGAGCACCTCGCGCTGGCGAAGCTGTTCGACCTCGACCACCTCATCGACAGCTGTGCGGCCGGCACCGACGTCCTCACCGGGATGCACGCGAACCAGCACATCCCGATCCTGACCGGCCTGGTGCGGCTGTACGACGAGACCGGCGAAAAGCGGTACCTGGACGCCGCCCGGAACTTCTGGGGCATGGTGGTGCCGACGCGGATGTACGGCATCGGCGGGACGAGCCTCGGCGAGTTCTGGAAGGAGCCCGGCAGCATCGCCGGCACGCTCGGCGACACCAACGCCGAGACGTGCTGCGCGTACAACATGCTGAAGCTGAGCCGGATGCTGTTCTTCCACGAGCCGGACCCGCGCTACCTCGACTACTACGAGCGCGGGCTGTACAACCAGGTCCTCGGGTCCAAACAGGACCGGCCGGACGCCGAGAAGCCGCTGGTCACCTACTTCATCGGGCTGAACCCGGGCCACGTCCGCGACTACACGCCGAAGGCCGGGACGACGTGCTGCGAAGGCACCGGGATGGAGAGCGCGACCAAGTACCAGGACACGGTCTACTTCCGCAGCGCGGACGACAGCACGCTCTACGTGAACCTGTACAGCCCGTCGAAGCTGTCGTGGAAGGGCGTCACGATCGAGCAGCGGACGAACTTCCCGTACGAGCAGGGGTCGACGCTCGTCGTCCGCGGCGGCTCCGCGCGGTTCACGCTCCGGCTGCGGGTCCCGTCCTGTTGCCGTGACACCTTCTCGGTCAAGGTGAACGGCAAGCCGGCGGGCCCGGTGCTCACCCGCACCTGGCGTGACGGGGACACGGTCGTCGTCCGGACGCCGTTCCGGCTGCGCGCCGAGCGGGCGCTCGACGACCCGAAGACGCAGACGCTGTTCTTCGGCCCGGTGAACCTGGTGGCGCGTGACCCGCGGACGACGTTCCTCGAGTTCGGGCTGTACCGGAACGCCGGGCTGTCCGGGGACCTGCTCCCGTCGTTCGCCCCGGTCCCCGGCAAGCCGTTGCACTTCCGGCTCGGCGACGTCGAGTTCGCGCCGTTCTTCGAAGGCACGGAGGATCCGACGCACGCGTACTTCCACCGCGCCGAGCCGACGGTGGTCTTCGGCGGCCTCGATTCAGGGGTCGCGAACCCGGCCGCGGCCGGGACGACACTGCTCGACGACATCTGGGCGGACGCGCCGTTCGCGACCAAGGAGGCACTGGTGCGCCAGGTCCGGACCAAGGTCGATGCCTGGCGGCTCGGCAGTGCAGACGCCGCGAGGATACTGGCCACTGCCCGGCGGGCGAACTACGTCTGCTGAACGCCGGGCTCAGCAATCCCCGTAACAGCATTGCGAACGCGGTATCCGCCGAGGGTTCCAAGGCCGCCGGGTCGCCGCCTGCGACGGCCCGGCCCACCCCGAGGCACGCCTCGTCGTCCGATGGCGTTGCCAACCGATCCGGCAAGCCGGGTCACCTCGGGCGAGCAGTTCGAGCCGGGCGATAGGTCGTCAGATCGTGGTCAGGCCTTCGAGCTTCTGCCGCAACGACTCCTGGGAATGCCGGTCCATGATCTCGTGGGCCCGCTCGATGTCGAGTCGCCTCATGGCCGATACCAGGTCCCGGTGGTCCCGGATTTCGGCTTCCTCGGTGAGCCTGCTCCGCAGGTTGGGCGCGAGGTAGTGCATCCGACGCACCTCGTCGGTCACACCGAGCATGATGCGTTCAGCGCGCCGGTTTCCGGACAACCTGGCGATGTCCAGGTGGAAGGCGGTCGCCGCCTTCAGCGCGTCCTCCGTGGAGGTCGCCGCCGCCTGGTCGTCGATGTGCCGTTCCAGGGCGTCGAGTTGCTCAGGACTGCTGCGCTTGGCCGCCTCGACGACCAGCGGCGGCTCGATCATCTGCCGGAGCGCGAAGATCTCGCGCACATCCTCGAAGCGGAGCGGCCGTACCAGGTAGCCCTTGCGGGGCAGGACCAGCACCCAGCCGTCGTGGGCGAGCAGCCGCAAGGCCTCGCGGATCGGCGTCTTGGACACCCCGTACTCCTGGGCGAGCTCGTGCTCGACGAGCATGCTCTCGGGGAGCCGGCGGGCCGTGAGGATGTCCTCCTTGATGAGGGCGTGGGTCCGCTCGGTCAGGGACAGGCGCGGATCACGCGGCTCTGGGTCGCTGCTGCTCACTGCCCTTGTCTCCTACCGGCGAGCCGACTGGTCACGGAGCCAAAGTATCACGCCGTTGACAACGGATGGACCAGAAGCATACTTTGAGTCGCATCAGAGAAGTATTCAAGATATATCAGGCTCTGACCTGGCGTTTCGCCGGATAGGCTAGGTGGCAGCTGCCCGATTCCGGCGAGCGAAGTGGATCAATGTGGATCAACTTGCCGAGGAGACGACCGCACGATGACAGACCTGAAACCCGACCTGTCCGGCTCCGGGCCGAGGCAGATCGCCGCGAGGCTTGATCGCCTCCCGGTCTCCCGCTGGCACTGGAAGCTCGTCACGCTGGTCGGCCTGGCGACGTTCTTCGACTCCTACGAGATCTTTATGAGCGGCATCCTCGGCAGCGTGCTGAAGAAGCCATGGCACCTGACGTCGTTCAGCACGTCCTTGCTGGTCGGGGCACCGTTTTTCGGGATGGTCTTCGGCGCCATCTTCCTGGGGATGCTCAGCGACCGCTTCGGGCGACGGCAGCTGTTCATGTACAACCTCGCGGCGTACTCGCTGCTCGGGGTCGTGGCGGCCTTCTCGGTCAACGTGGAGATGCTCATCGCCCTGCGGCTCGTCTCCGGCGTGTTCCTGGCCGCAGAGCTCATCCTGGTCGACACCTACCTGAGCGAGCTCTTGCCCAGAACCGCACGCGGCCGCCTGATCTCCGTCGCCTACGCGATCGGCTTCCTCGGCACACCGGTCGTGGCCGGCCTCGGCGGGCTGCTCATCGTCAAGACCCACTTCCTGATCGACGGCTGGCGCTGGATGCTCCTCGCCGGCGGCATCGGCGCACTCCTGGTGTTCTGGCTGCGCCGGCACCTCCCCGAGTCCCCGCGGTGGCTGGCCGAGCGCAACCGTCCCCAGGAGGCAGACGCAGTGGTCTCCGAAGTGGAACGCACCGTGGAGCGGCAACTCGGCCGCAGCCTGCCCGAAGTCCAGCCTGCCGTCCTCGCGCCGGTGAAGAAGATCCGGTTCCGGGCGATGTTCCGCCCGCCCTACCTCAAACGCACCGTCATGATGTGGATCTTCCAGATCACCCAGACCGTCGGCCAGTACGGCTTCGCGTCGCTGGCGACCTTGATTCTGGTGAGCAAGGGCTACACCATCCAATCCTCGCTGCTCTACACGGCCGTGTCGTTCATCGGCGCTCCCGTCGGCGCGCTCCTGGCGGTCCCATTGGTCGAGCGGGTGGAACGCAAGCACCTGATCATCGGCGGCCTCGTGCTCATCGCCGTCGCCGGCATCGTCTTCGGCAACGGGACCAGCGCCGCGGTCATCGTGATCGCCGGTGCGGTGATCACAGTGTGCAATTCCGTCGTCTCCAGCGCTTGGCACATCTATCAGGCCGAGCTGTTCCCCACTCAGGTGCGCAGCACGGCCAGTGGGGTGGCGTACTCGCTTTCGCGGCTCACCGCAGGCCTGCTTCCCTTCGGCGCCTTGGCCATCCTCGACGACTTCGGACCCACCCTGGTCTTCGTCGTCGCCGCCGTGATCACCACCGTCACCTGCCTCGACCTGGCGATTCTGGGCCCACGAACCAACGGCCGCAACCTGGAGGCCGTAGCGGGCACCGGCGACCGTGCCACCGCCGAACCGGTACCGCAGCGCAGCGCCTGACGCGCCTCGGACATCAAGGCTCACGGGAAAGGAACCGCAGATGGCCAGCACGGCGGCCGACAAGATCTGGGAAGCGCACATCGTCCGCGCGGACGACGGCGGGCAGGACCTCGTCTACCTCGACCTCCACCTCCTGCACGAGGCCAACACCGCGCAGGCGTTCGCCGGCCTGCGGGAGAAGAACCGCACGGTCCGCCGTCCCGACCTCACGCTCGGCACCGAAGACCACGTCACGCCGACGATCGGCGGCCGGGACATCGCGGACGGTCTCACCCGGCGGTACGTGACCGAGATGCGGCGCAACTGCCAGGAATTCGGCATCGAACTGTTCAGCCTCGGTCACCGGTCCCGGGGCATCGCCCACGTGATCGGCCCGGAACTGGGTCTTTCCCAGCCGGGCATGACGATCGTCTGCTGCGACTCGCACACCACCACGCACGGGGCGCTGGGCGCGTTGGCCTTCGGTATCGGTACGAGCCAGGTAGAACACGTGCTGGCGACCCAGACGCTGCCGATGCGGCGGATGAAGAACATGCGGGTCACCGTCGACGGCACGCTGCCGCCCGGCGTCACGGCCAAGGACCTCGCACTGGCCATGATCCGCGAGATCGGCACGGCCGGTGGACAGGGGCACGTCATCGAATACCAGGGACCGGCGATCCGTGCCCTGTCGATGGAAGGCCGGATGACGTTGTGCAACATGAGCATCGAGGCCGGAGCGCGCGCGGGCCTCGTCGCCGCAGACGAAGTGACCTTCGAGTACCTGCGGGGCCGGCCGCACGTACCCCAGGGCTCCGCGTTCGACCAGGAGGTCGAGTACTGGAAGACGTTCGCCAGCGACGAAGACGCGGTTTTCGACAAGGAAGTCCGGCTCGACGCCTCCCTGCTCGCGCCCCACGTGACCTGGGGCACGAACCCCTCCCAGACCGTGCGGTTGAACGAAGTCGTGCCCGCGCCGGCGGAGATCGCCGATCCCGTCGAGCGGCTCGCCGCGGAGCAGGCGCTCACCTACATGGACCTGACGCCCGGGACACCGATGAAAACGGTGCCGATCGACGCGGTGTTCATCGGATCGTGCACGAACGGCCGCATCGAAGACCTCAGAGAGGTCGCCAAGGTCTGGCGAGGACGGCGGATCTCCCCGGACATGCAGGTCTACCTGGTCCCGGGATCGGAGACGGTGCGCCGGCAGGCCGTCGCCGAGGGCCTGGACCGCGTGTTCGAGGCGGCGGGTGTCCCGCTGCGGAATTCAGGCTGTTCGATGTGCGTGTCGATCAACGGCGAACGACTCACGGCCGGAACCCGGACCGCATCGACGAACAACCGCAACTTCGAGGGACGGCAAGGGCCCGGCGTGCGCACGCACGTCGTCTCCCCGTCCGTGGCCGCGGCCAGCGCGGTACTCGGCCACCTCGCCGAACCGAGCGACCTGGAGGGCCGGGCATGAAGCCGCTGCGCACCCACACCGGCACGGCCGTGCCACTCCGGAAGTCCAACGTGGACACCGACCAGATCTACCCGGCGCAGGCCCTTCTCACCGGAAGCATGACCAAGACCGGTCACGCCGCGGCACTCATGGGCGAGTGGCGCAAGGACCCGGACTTCGTGCTCAACAAGCCCGAGTACGCAGGTGGTTCGATCCTCGTCGCCGGTCCCGACTTCGGCACCGGATCGTCTCGTGAGTGGGCCGTCTGGGCCTTGACGGACTACGGCTTCCGGGTGATCTTCTCAGCACGCTTCGGCGACATCTTCCGCGCGAACGCCGCGAACAACGGGCTCGTCGCCGCCACGCTGCCCGGCCGGGCGATCGAAGCGCTGTGGGAGCAGATCGAAGCCGAGCCACGGACGCCGCTGACCGTGGACCTCGAGCGCCGGGTCGTCTCCGTCGCCGACCACGAGTTCACGTTCGAGTACCCGGACGATTTCCGGTGGCGCGTCCTGAACGGCATCGACGAGATCGAGCTGACCATGCGGTACGACGACGACATCACCAGGTACGAAACCCGCCGCCGCGCGTCGATGCCGAAAGTCACCCGTCCCGAGGTCGTAGCGTGACGGGCGACATTCCCGACGCGGTCCGGCACAGGCTGACCGGGCGAGTGCCCCTCTCCCGGATCAAGACGGTGGACGTACCGCGGCACGACGCCGCCGTGGCGGTGAAGCTGCTCGATCTCCCGGACCTGGCCTCGGCCGTGGCCGACGCGCTCGACGAGCTCGGGGTCGGTGCCGTACTCACCACCGACGCGTTGGCACCGTTGGCGCCGGACATGCGGGTCTGCGGCCCCGCAGTCACCTTGCGCTACGTCCGAGTAAACGCCGATCCCGCGGTCGTCCGGTCCGCCGGAACCCGGCTGGTCGTCGCCGACCGTGACCTGTACGGCGTGGCGTGTCCCGGCGATGTGGCCGTCTTCGACTGCGGCGGCAACCGCGACTGGGCCGTCGCAGGCGGGCTCTCGGCCGAATGGGCGCGCAAGGCCGGGGTCGCCGGCTGCCTCGTCGACGGCGCCGTCCGCGACACCGCCACGATCGTCGGCTCCGGCCTCCCGGTGTGGAGCGCGAACCGATCCCCGCGCGCAGCGCGCTACCGGGTGGACGCCGTCGCGATCAACGACGTGGTGACCATCGCCGGCACTGCCGTCCGTCCCGGCGACTACATCGTCGCCGACGCCGACGGCGTCTGTGTGGTGCCCTTCGAGCACCTTCCGGCCGTCGCCGACGCCTGCATCGCCGCCCAAGCCGCGGAAGACGCCCTGCTCGGCACCATCCGGACCAGCGCCAACCTGACGGAACTCGTCCTCCGCACCAGCGGCCGGCCCGCCCCCGAATGACTTCCATCCGGCCTCGAAAGGTATCCCCCGCATGAACTTCTCCCTGGACGACCGGTACCGGCTCGACGAAGGCACCATCTACCTGTCGGGCATACAGGCGCTGGTCCGGACAGTCCGTGACCGGGCGCGGCTCGACCGGCTCCGCGGGCAGTCCTCCGCGTCCTTCATCTCCGGGTACGAGGGCTCGCCGCTGGCGGGCTACGACCTCGAGCTCGCCCGGCGCAGGAAGATGCTGGACGAGCTCGACGTCGTGCACCGCCCCGGCGTCAACGAGGAACTCGCCGCGACGTCGGTCATGGGCTCGCAACTGACCTCGCGCGTCGGCACCCCGAAGTACGACGGAGTGACCGGATACTGGTACGGCAAATCGCCCGGCCTCGACCGTGCCTCGGACGCGATCCGGCACGCCAATCTGGTCGGCACCGATCCCCGCGGCGGGGCCGTGGCCCTCGTCGGTGACGATCCCGCGGGCAAATCCTCGTCGCTGGCTTGCTCTTCCGAGGTGGCGCTGGCCGACCTCTCGATCCCCACCCTGTTCCCCGCCGATTCCCAGGACGTGCTCGACTTCGGCCTCCACGCGCCCTACCTGTCCCGGTTCACCGGCCTGTGGTCCGGGCTCAAGATCGTCACCGCGGTGGCCGACGCCGCCTGCACCGCGACCGTCCACCCCGACCGTGTCCTGCCGACCTACGGCGATCTGCCCGAGAGCACCTTCACCCCTGACGCCAGGTTGGCCGGCCCCGCTCTGCTGCGCCTCGAGCGAAGCATGATCTCCGAACGTCTGCCGCGGGCCTTTTCCTACGCCCGGCTCAACAAGCTCGACCGCATCGTCACCCGCTCGTCCGGGGACCGCATCGGCATCGTGGCCGCCGGCAAGACCTACCTCGACCTTCGCGAGGCGCTGGACGCGCTGGGGCTCGACGACGAAAAGCTGCGTCGCTACGGCATCCGGGTCGCGAAGATCGGCATGATCTGGCCGCTCGACCCCCAGGTGATCACCGAGTTCGCCGCGGGACTCGACGAAGTCATCGTCGTCGAGGAAAAGCGGCCCTTCCTCGAAAGCGCGGTCAAGGAAATCCTGTACGGCGTCTCACGGGCACCGATGGTGCTCGGCAAGACGGACCCGGACGGCCGCGAACTGGTCAGCCCGGTCGGGGAACTCGACGCCGACCAGGTGGCCGCCGCGCTGAGCCGCCGTCTGGGCGACGTGCACGGGATCGAGTCGGCGCGGGCCTGGAAACGCCGTCCGGTCACGAACCGGACGGCACTTCCCCTGCTGACCCGCGCGCCGTACTTCTGTTCCGGCTGCCCGCACAACTCCTCGACCAAGGTGCCCGAGGACACGCTCGTGGGCGCGGGCATCGGCTGTCACGCCATGGTCCTGATGATGGACGGCAAGCAGGCCGGCGAGGTCATCGGCCTCACCCAGATGGGCGGGGAAGGTGCCCAGTGGCTCGGCATGGCGCCCTTCCTGGCCGAGAACCACTTCATCCAGAACCTCGGTGACGGCACGTTCACCCACTCCGGAAGCCTCGCGATCCGCGCCGCGGTCGCCTCGGGCGAGAACATCACCTTCAAGCTGCTCTACAACGCCACGGTCGCGATGACCGGTGGCCAGGACCCCGCCGGCGGCCTGCCCCTGGACCAGGTGGCGAAGCTGCTTCTCGCCGAAGGCGTGTCCAAAGTGGTCATCACGACCGAGGACCGGAACCGCGTGCCGGGCCGGCTGCTGCCCGCGGGAGTGGACGTCCACGAACGTGGTGACATCCTCGCCCTTCAGGAGGAGCTCGCCCAGGTCCCCGGGGTGACGGTGCTGGTGCACGACCAGGAGTGCGCCGCCGAAAAGCGCCGCAAGCGCAAGCGCGGCCTCACCCCGACACCGACGACACGGATCGTGATCAACGAGCGCATCTGCGAAGGGTGCGGTGACTGCGGCGAAAAGTCCAACTGCATGTCGGTGCACCCCGTCGAGACCGAATTCGGCCGCAAGACCCGCATCCACCAGTCCTCGTGCAACCTGGACTACTCCTGCCTCGAAGGCGACTGCCCCTCGTTCGTGGCGGTGACGCCCGGCACCGCCACGGCCAAGCGGACGGCGGTCGCGGACCTGGAGCCGGACGCGATCCCCACGGCCACCATCCAGGTGGACCCGGACGACTTCGCGATGCGCATCACCGGGATCGGCGGGACCGGCGTGGTGACCGTCGCCCAGATCATCGCGACCGCCGCGGCCATCGACGGCCGCGCGGTCCGCAGCCTCGACCAGACCGGCTTGGCCCAGAAGGGCGGCGCCGTGGTGTCCGACCTCAAGTTCACCGCCACGCCGTCGGAGTCCTCTCCCAAGCTCCGCGCCGGATCGTGCGACCTGTACCTGATCTGCGACTCGCTGGTCGGGACCGATCCGATCAACCTCAAGGCGGCATCGGCGGACAAGACCCTCGCCGTGCTGTCCACCACCCAGGTCCCCACCGGAAAGATGATCGTCGACACCGGGATCCGCTTCGCCGAACCGGGCGCGATCCGCAGCGCCCTCGACAGCGCGGTGGCGCGCACCGTGTCCCTCGACGCGGGCCGCCTGGCACAAGAGCTCTTCGGGAGCGAGCAGTACGCCAACATGATCCTGGTCGGCTCGGCGTTCCAGCTCGGCCGGATTCCCATCACCGCGGAAGCCCTCGAGAACGCCATCACGCTCAACGGTGCCGCCGCGGTCACCAATCTGCAGGCCTTCCGCCGGGGACGCCAGGCAATATCGGACCCGGACGCGTTGCGCGCGGTGCTCACCCCGGGGACCGAACCACCACTCGCCGCCCCGGCTCCTTCCGGCGAGGTGGCCAGGCTGGCGTCGGTGGTGGCGGCGAGCAGCGGCTCACGGCTCGCCGATCTCGTCACGCGTCGCACCGCCGAGCTCATCGCCTACCAGGACACGGCCTACGCGCGGGACTACGTCACCTTCGTCGAGAAGGTGCGCGCCAGCGAGGAAACCGCGATCCCAGGGTCCGCCGAACTGGTCGAAGCCGTGGCGACCCACCTGTTCAAATTGATGGCCTACAAAGACGAATACGAAGTCGCCCGACTCATCCTCGACGAAGCCTTCGACGCGTCGATCCGGCGCGAGTTCGGCCCGGACGCGACCTACCGGGTCAAACTGCACCCGCCGCTGCTGCGCGCAATGGGACTGAAGCGGAAGATTTCGTTCACGGCGAAGTCACGCCCGGTGTTCCGCCTGCTCTACGCCTTGCGCCGCCGCCGAGGAACTCGTCTGGACGTGTTCGGCTACCACTCGGTGCGCCGGATGGAGCGTGACCTCATCAGGCAGTACCGCGAAGCGGTCGAGGAACTGCTCCCCCGGCTCAGCCCCCGCACCGCGGCGACCGCGACCAAGATCGCCGCACTCCCCGACCTCGTCCGGGGCTACGAGCAGATCAAGGTGGGCAATGTGCATCGCTACCGTGAGGAGCTCGGACGGCTTCGCGAGGAGTTCTTCGAAGGCCACCGGCTCGGCGAGACGGGCGAGCGGGCGCTGAGCTGAGGACAGCCGAACGAGCGTCACCAAGGTCGGCTCGTCTCCCGACGCGCCGGCTCTCCGAGGGGGCACAGCGCCCGCCGCAACCCCACGCTGCTCACCCGCGCGTGGCGGCACGGGCGAGCAGCCGTCAAACAGCATGTGACCTGAGCACGCGACGCCGACCCTCAAGCCCGGTCCCCTGGCCGGCGGTACCGAGCAATGTCCCTGCCTGGTGCTAGGTGATGCAGGGCCAGCGCCTGTCGCTGGTATGCCGAACTCCCTGGAGGCCCGCGCCCTGGACTCCCGGTGGTGCGGAAGATCCACCGTGCCGTGGTGCGAGGCCGGCAGACGACCGGGATTCCAGAGCCACGCGACGGCGTCCCGGCCCGGTGCGTCGGTTTTCGCCTCCTCGCTGCCGGTGCGGGTGGTCAGCTCGCGCGTTCCCAGAGCGGCAGGCGAAAGGTCGCGTAGGTGAACTTGCCGGTGATCTTCCCGGCGGAGTCGAAGTGGAAGACGTCCAAGCCGTGCCACTGCATGCGGCCGCGGTAGCGGAGCCGGGCGAACCACCGCAGCGGCGGGATCGCGCGTTTGCCGTGCGCGCCGGTCAGGTCCAACCGGCACGCCCACCGGATCGTCGCCCGGGCGCGGGACTCGTCGATCACCCGGTCGTGGACGTCGAAGGTCATCGCGCCGTAGCGGCCGGCGAACTGCGGCGCGAACGCCGCCCGGATCGCGGGGAGGCCGCGCAGCTCGGGGCCGCGGCCGGGCAGGTAGCGGGCGTCCTCGGCGAAGAAGGACATGACCCGGTCGAGGTCGGGGTCGTTGAAGGAGGCCACGAAGGCGTCGATGGTCTGGCCGAGATCGGTGCTGCCGACGGTCATGTGCTTGCCGTTTCGGGATGGGGGACGGTTCGGCCGAGATTATAAGAACGGCGTAACTTTAACAAGAGAACGCCGTTCCGCTAGGCGTGGGGTTAGGGTGGTGACCGCCATGGAAGCGTCGTTCCAACGGGCCAGGCGCCCGGAGCAGAAGAACCAGCGGCGGGAGACGATCCTCGCCGCCGCCGGCGACCTCGCCCGGGCGTCGGGCGTGGCCTGGGTCAGCCTCGGCGACATCGCCGCGGCGGTCGGGCTGGCCAAGTCCAACGTCCTGCGCTACTTCGGCACGCGCGAGGAGATCTACCTGCAGCTGACCATGCGGGAGGGCGCGGACTGGGCAGCCGCCGCCGGTGCCGCGCTGCACGGGGCGAGCGGGTTTTCCGCGGCGGCGGCGGCTCTGGCCGACGCTTACGCCGACCGGCCGTTGTACTGCGACCTCACCACGCATGCCGAGACGATGCTGGAGCACAACGTGTCGGTCGCGGTCTTGGAGGTCTACAAGCGGTGGGCCATCGACACCTACTTCACCCTAGGTCGGCAGCTCACCACCGCCTGCCCCGAGCTGACCGGCACGGACGGGGCTTCCTTGGTCATGGCGGCCAGCGCGTTCGTCGCGAAACTGTTCCCGTTGACCCGTCCCTCGGCCGCACTGCGGGAGCTGTATGACCGCAAGCCGGAGATCGCCCGGGTGTTCCCGCCGTTCCGGCCGACGCTGCAGCACATGATCGCCGCGACCGCGGCCGGGCTGCCTGCCACCCACTGACGCGGCGGGTCTTCGCCCGCATCGCCGTTCCGCGCGCTGGAAACGGACGGCGCCGAATCCGGGGAGTCGGCGCCGGAGACCGCTCGTCGTCGGCACGGCCGAGCACGGTGCTGAGCGCGCGATCAGCGGCTCCTCAAGACTGGGCGGCAGGGCTGGGTCCGGCCGGCAAGCTGGTCACCTGTTCGGCCGCGGTCCCTTGTCGGTGTGTTCCCCCCTGATCGCGCCGACCTGGTCGCGGACGGCGGTGTCGAGGTCGGTGGCGGTCAGGCCGAAGGTGTCCGCCGTCTCCGTCGCATCCATGTGGAATGGCGCATACCACTGGTAGTCCATCTCGGCCATCTCGCGGGCGATCGGCACGACCAGCCCGGCCGCGCGCATCGCGAAGCGCGGCATCTGGATCAGTTTGACCGGTGGCCGACCCGCGGCGACGGCGTAGCGCCGCGCCAGCTCGCGGATGGTGACGGCCGGTGGGGAGGGCACGTGCCAGGCCCGCCCCCAGGCGCGTTCGTCCTGGGCCAGCGTGATCAAGGCCCGGGCCATGTCGCCGTTGAAGGTGAAGGTGTGCGGCATGTCCAGGTGGCCGGTGATCCAAGCGGCGCGGCCCTTCTCCAAGGCCGGCTCGATGAGCAGGGAGTAGATGCCGTTGGCGTCCTTGCCGATGTAGTCGGAGCCGCGGACCTCGACGGTGCGGATGCCCGTGGCGAGGGCCTGTTCCCACATCCGTTTGCGCAGGCGGCCCTTGCGCCCGGTGGCGGCCATCGGGGTGTGCTCGCGCATCCGGCCGCCGGGCTGCGGTCCGTAGGCGTAGAGGCTGCCGGTGAGCGCCAAGACCGCGTCGTTGGCTCTTGCGGCGGCGATCACTGCGGTCTGCAGGGGCGGCAACAAGCGCTCCCACATCGTGTACGAGGGCGGGTTCGCGCAGTGGTAGATCACCTTCGCGCCGTGGGACAGCTGGGTCATGCGTGAGGGGTCGGAGGCGTCCGCGGCGACCCGCTCGATCAGCGGGTGCTCGGGGCCGGAGCCGCTGCGTGTGACGATCCGGACGCTGTCGCCGCGCTCGACCAGCAGGCGGGCGACATTCGTGCCGATGGAGCCGGCGCCGATGATGACATGTTCGGCCATGAAGGGGTTCTCCTTGAGAGTCCTGGGATCCCGGTCAGTCGTCGACACGGGAGCCGACGTAGGCCGGCACCTCGGCCGGCATTCCGGCGACCTCGGGGTCGAGCTCGTTGCGGCGCCGGTGCAGTTGCTGGATTTTCGCGTTCAGCTCGGGATCGTCGTCGCTGACGTCGAAGATCCCGAGGCGCTCGACCAGGGTCAGCCCGAGGTGGTCGGTCTGGTACGTGGTCGGGTGCTTCAGATATTCGAAGAGCCCATCGAGGTCCTCGACGACGAACACCGAGCTGTACTCGTAGTCGCCGCCGTGGTCGCGGCACGATGAAGGATTTGATCGCGGGGTTCGACCGGCCCTGGGGTGCGCCAGCTCTCCAGCGCCGCCTCGATCTGCTCGGGCGTCACGGTGGCCTTCATCGTGGCCCGGTTGATGAGGTAATCATGCCGCACTCCTCACTTCTAACATCGTTAGATTTCCTAACAACGTTAACTTAGCTACGCCGAGACATCGCCGTCAAGAGTGGCGGCTAGTGTCCGAGACATCACCGAAGCGAAGTGACGGAACATGCCAACCAGCACCAGACGCGCCCGGGAACGGGCGAGCACCCGCGACCGGATCATCGAGGCCGCACTGCACGTCCTCGAGACAGAGGGCGTCGCGGCGCTGACGATCCGGCGCATCGCGACCGACATCGAATACTCCGCACCCGTCGTCTACCAGCACTTCGCCAACAAGGACGCGCTCGTACTGGAATTGGTCGCGCACGGCCACCGCTTGATGCTGGCCGAGTTCCGGCAGGCCGCCGAGGAGCCCGCCATCGACCGGCGCATGATGCGCATCGCGTCCGAGTACGTCCGGTTCGCCGGCGAGCACCCACACCTCTACGAGGTGATGAACGGTGCCGTAGTCGACGCGGACGAGCGCCGGCACGCTGCGGAACCGGCCATCGCCGTCCTGAAGGAACTGCTCGCCGCCTGGTCGGACGCACATGACGTCGTCCTGGCCGACCCCGATGAGGCCTGCGAGATCATCTGGGGCACGCTCTACGGCATAGCCTCGCTCGGCTATCTCGGCACCATCGGCAATGAGCGCGCCCGGCGACTCGCCGAGCAGGCGCTCCGCGCGGTCCTTCTCGGCTGGCGAACCGAAGCACCGGGAAACGGGTAGTCCGGCACCGCCGTCGGCGCCAACGGCTGCAGCCGGAGCCGGGCGGCATCCCGTTCCATCGACAGGATCGAAGGGCCTGCGGTTCGCGTTCCACGGCCGGACCTCGACCGTCCGTCACCAAGATCGCGTGTCATCACAGGGCCGGCAGCGACATGGCCGAACAACTCGTCGCCGGACACTGCCCACCACGGCATTCGACGCCGGCGCCCGCCGTCCGACTGCCGCGGCAACGGCAGCGAGCAAGACGACGAGGCCGAGTCCGAGCGCAGCGAACAGCCGCTCGCTTCCGGCAAGCTCGTGCAGGTACTTCGGGGGGCGCGGCGAAGTGCGGTCATCGGGTGCCGTGGCAAAGCTGCAGGTGGTCGCCACGTTTTCGCAGCGGGCCGAGCTGCTGGAGCTGTTCGCGGTGCAGACCGACGACGCCCCCTGCGTCGACGGCGTGCGCAGCGGAGCGCCGGTGTCCTGCACCGATTTGGTGGCCGAAGCGCACCGATGGACCAGGTTCGCCGCGGCCGCCGCTCCTGTGGGTCGCCATCGTCGCGAACGCCTTCAACCGCCTGGCGACCACCACTCGGCTGCCCTGATGCTGCACCACTTCCGACAGCGCCGTGTCATTTGACCTTGACGACAACCTTGCCCTTCGCGCGTCCTTTGTCGACGTACGCCATCGCCTCGGCGGTCGATTCGAGGGGAAAGACCCGGTCCATGACCGGCTCGATGACCCCGGAATCGACGAGGGCGGTGATCTGGCGCAGTTGGTCCCCGCTTGCCCGCATGAAGAGGAACTTGTAGCCGACCTGACGACGCTTGGCCGCCCTCCGGGTCCGATAGCTCAACAGCCCCATGATCGGTCGCAGGATCCATGGCTTGCCGAGCTCCCGCGCGAAGCCGGGATCCGGCGGGCCGGAGATCGAGATGAGCTTTCCGCCCGGCTTCAGTACCCGCAGGGACTTCTTGAGGGTCTCGTTGTCCAGGCTGTGCAGCACCACGTCGTAGTCGTGCAGGACGGCTTCGAAGTCGTCGTTGCGGTAGTCGATCACGACGTCCGCGCCGAGGCGCTTGACCAGATCGGCGTTGGCCGCGCTGGTCGTCGTGGCGACGGTCGCACCGAGATGCTTGGCCAGCTGGATCGCCAACGTGCCCACGCCGCCGGAGCCTGCCTGGATGAAGACCTTCTGGCCGGCTCGTAGGCCGGCGATTTCGACCAGGGCCTGCCAGGCGGTCAGTCCGACCAGCGGGATGGCTGCCGCTTCCTCCATCGTGAGCTGTTCGGGCTTCGGGGCCAGGTCGTCTTCGGCGACGGCGATGTATTCGGCGAAGGCGCCGATCCGGTCCTTCCCGGGTCGCGCGTAGACCTCGTCGCCGGGCTTGAACTTCCGCACGCCCGGCCCGACGCCGGCCACGACGCCGGCAACGTCGTTACCCAGGATGAGCGGCAGGCGGTAAGGAAGGATGAGTTTGAACTCGCCGTCCCTGATCTTGGAATCCAGCACGTTGACGCCGGCCGCGTGGATCTGGACCAGCACGTCGTGCTCGCCCACCTCGGGCACCGGCATGTCGCCGACCCGAACGTTGGTGCCGTAGCGATCGACGATGGCTGCCTTCATGGCGTAACTCTCCTCGAAACCCTGCTTTGCATTATGGTCATAATACCATAAGCAGAGTGGACACCTTGAGGCAAGAGGTGGAACGCGTTCAGATTATGATCGTACTAACATGGGTGATGGGCAGCCCGTTGAGTGAGCGGAGAAGCGCGTGGCGCGGTATGGGAAAGAGCACAAGCAGGCGACGAGGCAGCGGATCATCGAGATGGCGGGTCGCCGGCTCAAGCGTGACGGGATCGACGGCTCCGGGGTCGCCACGCTGATGAAGGACGCGGGCCTGACCAATGGCGCCTTCTACGCTCACTTCGAATCCAAAGAGGACTTGGTCGCCACCGCGGTCTCGGAGCAGCTGCGCGGCCAGCGGGAGTGGCTCACCTCGTTCCCGCCCGGACGCGACGGCGTCGAGCTGATGGTGCGCACCTACCTTTCGCCCGAACATCGCGACAATCCCGAGGAGGGCTGCCCGTCCGCCGCGCTGCTGGATGAACTCGGCCGCTGTACGGATCCGACCAAGCAGACCTACACGGGCAGCGTGCTGGCCGTCATCGACGACATCGCCGCCCGCCTGGCGCCGGGCGATCCGCGGTCGGCGCGCACCAAGACGCTCAGCATCTACGCCCTGATGGTCGGGACCCTGCAGCTCGCCCGCGCGCTGGCCGATCGGCAACTCTCCGACGACATTCTCGAGCAAGGGATCCGCAACGCCTTGACGGTGCTGGACGCACCGGAAGGATGAGTCGCCGCGCCACGCCTGTTGCCCTCGGGCTGTAACGAAGTTACATTGCCGTCATGAAACGAGACTTGGCAGGTCGACGGCTGGTTGTGACGGGAGCGGCCCGCGGGATCGGGGAGCGGGTGGCCCGGCTCGCCGCCACCCGGGGCGCGCGCCTCGCCTTGATCGGGCTCGAACCGGAGAGGTTGCGCGCCCTCGCGGGGGAACTGGGGCCTGCCGCGATCTGGCGAGAGGCCGATGTGCGAGACGGTGCGGCCCTGAAGGCGGCGATCGACGGCTGCGCGCAGGCCATGGCCGGCATCGACCTCGTCGTCGCCAATGCCGGGGTCGCGGCCTACGGGACGGTGCGGCAGATCGACGAGACGTCGTTCGAGCGGGTCCTGGACATCAACCTGAACGGCGTCTTCCGCACCTTGAAGTACGCGACACCGCACCTCGAGCGCAGCCGGGGTCACGTGACGGTCGTGGCGTCCGCGCTGTCGTTCATGCCACTGGCCGGGATGGCCGCCTACGGCGCCGGCAAGGCCGGAGCCGAACTGCTCGCTCTGACCTACCGCCAGGAGGTCGCGCACCTGGGCGTCACGGTCGGCGTCGTCCATCCGTCGTGGATCGACACCGACATCGTTCGCGGCGCCGATGCGGACCTCCCGTCCTTCCGGCGCTTACGCAACCGGTTGCCTTATCCGGGCAATGTGACCACGAGCGTCGACCGGGTGGCCACCGCGATCGTCGACGGACTCGCGCGGCGACGCAGCCGCGTGTACGTGCCGCGGGCGGTTGTCGTCGCCAACTGGCTGAAGGCGGGCCTCAACTCGCCCGCGGCATGGCCCTGGACGAGGCGGTTCGCGGCCCACGCGGTTCCGGCCCTCGAGCGCGAAGTCGAGGCACTGGGGCGGAACGACCAGCTCGTCCCCGGCGGGGGCAACGCCGAAGCGTCCTGACCGGCTAAGGCGTGCCGTGGCCGCGCAGGGCCGCCTGATGTGAGTTCTCGGCGTCTTCCCGGCTATCGCCGAGCGCGACAGCGAAGTTCACCCCCATGGGCAGCAGCACCTGGGTGACCGGATCGGTGAACTCGGCGAAGTGTTCCGCCAGTTCGAGGGTGATGTAACCGTGGACGAAACTCCAGAGCTGGGCAGCCGCCACCTCGGGCTCCTGGGGCTCGAACCTGCCGGAGCGCACGGCTCGCGCGCACACGTCGGTCACGTGCGCGTAGGCATCGCGGAAGGCCGCCGAACGGCCACTCGGCCGAGGGGCCGGCTCGGCCGGCGGCCGGTAGGTCGCCCGGGTGGACAACCCGAACATCAGATCGTAGAGGTGAGGGTTCCCGCGGGCGGCCCGGCGGCAGGCCAACGCCATCGCGAAGAGGTCGGCGACCGGATCTTCCGTCACCGGTACCTGGGAAAACGCCCGGCCGAGCTCGGTGAAGCCGTAGTCGGCGACGGCGCGGACGAGTTCGACGATCCCGCCGAAGTGGTGGTAGACCGACGTCTGCGACAACCCCACCGCGGAGGCGACGGTCCGCGCCTTGATGGCAGCCGGTCCCTGCTCGGCCAGCAGCGCGATCGTGGCCTGGATCAGCCGCTCCGGCACGCCCTTGCCCGACGTCACGTCCTCTGCCCTGTTGCTCACGGTTCCCCTCACGCCGGCCGGCTCTTGCCAGCTCACTATAACTTGGTTACATTCTAGTGTAACTTCGTTACAATCATTCGACGGAAGCAGACGTCATGGCACACACAGAGCAAGGCCACCTCGACGTGGAGGACCGTGGAGCCGTCCTGATCGTCCGTGTCGACGGCGGCCCCCATGGTTTGTTCGGTCTCGACCTCGCCCAGCAGCTCGAGGACCTGGTGAACCGGGTCGACAGCGATCCGGGAGTGCGCGCCGTCGTTTTCACCGGCGCGCATCCGGAGCGGTTCGTCAGCCACGCCGACGTCCGGTGGCTGCAGGAGGGCGGCGCCGCTGTCCCCTCGCTCGGCCGGCGCGGCGCCTCCGCGGTGGTGCGGATGGCGCGCGGGGTGGACCGGGCCCGTGCCGTGGAGCCGGTGGTCCGGCGAACCCCGTTGCGGGGCGCGCTGGAGCTCGACCGCCTGCACGCCACGTTCCTGCGGATGAATTCCAGCGGCGTCATCTACGTCGCCGCCCTCAACGGTTCGGCGCTCGGCCTCGGTGCGGAGTTCGCCTGGGCGTGCGACTTGCGGGTCATGGCCGAGGGGGACTTCTTCATCGGCCAGCCGGAAATCCTCCTCGGGATCATGCCGGGCGGCGGCGGAACCCAACGCTTGACCCGCCTGGTCGGCACCCACCGGTCCCTGGTCGCCATCCTCGAAGGCAAGCCCTTCACCCCCGCGGAAGCGCTCGCCGACGGCGCCGTCGACGACGTCGTCCCCCAGCACGAGGTGGTCACGCGCGCGACCGAGCTCGCGGAGCACTTCGGGTCCCGGTCGAAGACCTCGATCGCGGCCATCAAGCGGGCCGTCTACCTCGGTGGCTCGATGTCACTCGCCGAAGGCTTGCACGTCGAGCGCAGTGAATTCCTCGTTCAGGACCAGTCCGCGGACGGGCAGCAGCTGATGCTCGACTACCTGGAAGCCACCGAGGCCACCGGCGAACTCCCGCTCTACGACCCGGACGTCTACGAGCAGGCCCTCACGACCGGCAGCGTTCCCCGCCGATCGGCGGTGCCGCAGTCATGACCGCGTTCACCCGGCACGACGTCTCCTTCCCCGCCGGCGAGACCACCTGCGCCGCCTGGCTCTACCTCCCGTCCGGAGTCCCGTCACCCCCGGTCGTCATCCTCGGACACGGTCTCGGGGCGACCCGCGAGATGCGGCTGGACGCGTTCGCCGAGCGGTTCGCCCAGGCGGGATTCGCGGCGCTGGCCTTCACTTACCGCTACTTCGGCGACAGCGGCGGCCGGCCCCGGCAGCTGCTCTCCATCCGGCGGCAACTCGCCGACTGGGACGCCGCGATCGCCCACGTCCAAGCCCGGCCCGACGTCGACGGCTCGCGCGTCGCGGTCTGGGGCAGCTCCTTCGGCGGTGGCCACGCCATCACCGTCGCCGCACGCCATCCGGAGCTGCGCGCGGCGGTGGCCCAGTGCCCGTTCACCGACGGTCTCGCCTCCGCGGTCGCGCTGGGCCCGGTGGGTTCCCTCAAGCTGGCGCCGGTCCTCGCGCGGGATCTCGTGGCCGCAGTCCGCCGCACCGAGCCGGCGACGATCCCGCTCGCCGGCGCGCCCGGTTCGCCGGCGCTCATGACCGCTCCGGACGCGCTGCCCGGCTACCAGGCGCTCGTCCCGGCGGGGACGGCTTTCCGGAACGAGGTCGCGGCCCGGGTCGTGCCGGCCATCGCCGGCTATCGGCCCGGGCGGGCCGCGAAGAAGATCGCCATCCCCATCCTCTTCTGCGTCAGCAACACCGACACGGTCACCCCGCCCGCCCAAACTCTCCGCTACGCGCGGACCGCGCCTCGGGGCGAGATCAAGACCTACGACGCCGGTCATTTCGACTTCTACCTCGGTGCTCCGTTCGAAGCCTTGGTCCGCGACCAGACGGAATTCCTCACCCGGCAGCTGAACCCGGCGTCCGCGACCGCGGCAGGTGCGCCATGAACTTCGCCTCGCTACCCGACCGGCGCGCCGGGCTGGACCCCCACGGCCCCGCGGTATCCGACCGCACCGGTTTTCTCACCAACACGCAGTTGCTCAGCCGGGTCCAGGCGACCGCGTCGCACCTCCACGACCTCGGCATCGGCCCAGGCGACGTCGTCGCGCTCGAACTGACCAACCGCCTCGAGTTCGTCCTCCTGCTGTTCGCGGCATGGCGGCTCGGCGCGACCGTCACGCCGGTGAACCCGAGCCTGACCGACGCCGAGGTCGCCCGGCAGCTCGACGACTCCGGTGCGCGCCTGCTCGTCGTCGAAGACAGCGCGAGCGGAGCCGGTGACGTCCCCACACTCGCCGTCGGTGACCTGCCCACCGAGCCCGGCGGCCCGGACCACGCACGGGATCCGGACCCGTCCGCGCTGGCTCTGCTCATCTACACCAGCGGAACGACCGGCGTCCCGAAGGGCGTGATGCTCGACCACGCCAACCTCGACGCCATGACCGACATGGGACAACGCGCCCTCGACATCGGACCGGCCGACCGATGCCTGCTGATCCTCCCGCTCTTCCACGTCAACGGCATCGTGGTCAGCGTCCTCATGCCCCTGCTCGCCGGCGCGAGCGTCGTCATCGCCGACCGGTTCTCCCCGCACACCTTCTTCGACGTCGTCGAGCAGCACCGCCCGACCTACTTCAGCGCGGTACCGACGATCTACGGCATGCTCGCCGCGCTGCCCGCCGACGTCCGGCCGGACACCTCGTCCCTGCGGTTCGGGATCTGCGGTGCGGCGCCCGCATCGGCCGACCTGCCGGCCCGGTTCGAGGCCCGGTACGGGTTCCCCCTCATCGAGGGGTACGGGCTGTCCGAAGGAACGTGTGCCTCGACCATCAACCCCGTCGCGGGACCCCGGCGCCCCGGGACCGTGGGAATCGCCTTCCCCGGACAGGAAATCCGGATCGTCGACCAGGACGGCGCCACAGTTCCGTCCGGTGTGGACGGTGAGGTCGTGGTGCGTGGCCCGAACGTGATGCGGGGCTATCTCGGCCGCCCGGACGACACCGCCCGGGTCGTCGTCGACGGCTGGCTGCACACCGGCGACGTGGGCCACCTGGACGCCGACGGCTACCTGACCCTGGTCGGCCGCTCGAAGGACATGATCATCCGTGGCGGCGAGAACATCTACCCCAAGGAAATCGAAGACGTCCTCATCGGCGACCCGGCGGTCCTCGAAGCCGCCGTGATCGGCGTACCCGACGAGAAATGGGGAGAAGTGGTCGTCGCCTACGTCCAGCCACGGCCCGGTCGGACCGTCGACCCCGCCGTGCTGAGGGACCGCTGTGCGCACAGCCTCAGCGGATACAAGCGACCGACCGAACTGCTGGTGCTCGACGCCATCCCGAAGAACGCGGTCGGCAAGATCGACAAGCCCGCGCTGCGGGCGGGCCACGCGGCCACCTCTGGGTCAGCAGCCGAGGAACGGGGCTAGTCAGCCCGGGCGAGAGCGTCGGCGGCGTCCCGACGGTCGAGAGTGCGAAAGTCAGGGCGGTCCTCGCCGGACGCGTCGCCTGGCGATGAATCCGCCCTGTCAGCGGGGTCACTTCATCTCGGTGACCCTTCGGCTTGCACCCCTCATTGAAGTATGGTCATAATATAAAGCATGACGACGACCTACACGGCTGACACCCTTGAGAACCACACCGCCGCCGGACCGTCCGCGGTGTTCACCTACCGCCGCACCGGCCCGCGAGGTGGTGTGCCGCTGGTCCTGCTGATGCGGTTCCGCGGCACCATCGACTGGTGGGACCCGGAGTTCGTCGACCGGCTCGCCGCGGACCGCGACGTCATCCTGTTCGACAACGTCGGCATCGGCTACACCGGTGGCGAGCCGCGCGACACGTCCGAAGGGTTCGCCGACGGCGCGATCGAGTTCATCGAGGCTCTCGGCCTGACGCAGGTCGACCTGCTCGGCTGGTCACTCGGTGGCATCGTGGCGCAGCACGTCGCCCTTCGCCGGCCCGACCTCGTGCGCAAGATCGTCGTGGCGGGCAGCAGCGGACCGGGCGTCGCGCCGGGGACCCCGGAGATGAGCGAGCGGGTCCTGTCCATCATGGCCAAGCCGGACGCGGACGCCGAAGACCTGCTCTACCTCTTCTACCCCGAGACCGAACAGGGCCGCGCCGCCGGGCTCGAACACCTCGCGAAGGTCGCCAAGCGCCTCGAAGGCGGCGGCCCCGCGGTGACGGAGGACGCCGCCCAGGGGCAGCTCGCCGCCGTAGGGCGGCTCCTGGCCGTGGAATGGGACCAGCTGAAAGCCGAGCTGCGGTCGATCAGCCAGCCGGTCCTCTACGCCAACGGGATCCACGACGTGATGATCCCCGCCGTCAGCTCGTACAAGGCGGTCGAGCAGGTCCCGGACTCCACGCTCGTGCTCTACAGCGACGCCGGGCACGCCTTCCTGTTCCAGCACATCGACGAGTTCGTCGCGCAGATCAACCTCTTCCTCGGCCACTGACCCACACAATCAACCGAAAGGCAAAACCATGAGCAGCGAAAAAGAATCCCGCGACCGCGTGATCACCTCCTACCAGGACGCCCCGACCCGCACCGTCTCCGCCGGCGGCGTCGACTTCGCCTACCGCGAACTCGGCCCGAAGACCGGCGTCCCGGTGGTCTTCCTGACCCACCTGGCCGCGGTACTCGACAACTGGGACCCCCGGGTGGTCGACGGCATCGCCGCGAAGCACCGCGTCATCACCTTCGACAACCGCGGCGTCGGCGCATCCACCGGCACCACCCCGAAGACCATCGAGGCGATGGCGGCCGACGCCGTCACGTTCATCCGCGCCCTCGGCCTGACCGAAGTGGACATCCTCGCCTTCTCCATGGGCGGCATGATCGCCCAGGTGATCGCCCACGACGAACCGGAGCTGGTCCGCAAGCTGATCATCGCCGGTACCGGGCCCGCGGGTGGCGAGGGCATCAAGAACGTGACGTGGATTTCCCACCTCGACACGATCCGGGCACTGCTCACGCGCCAGGACCCCAAGCAGTTCCTCTTCTTCACCCGGACGCCGAACGGGAAGCGGGCGGGCAAAGAGTTCCTGGCCCGCCTGAAGGAACGCAAAGCCAACCGGGACAAGGCGATTTCCCTCAGGTCCTACGGTGCCCAGCTCACCGCGATCCACCGCTGGGGGTTGGCGAAGCCGTCCGACCTCTCCGTCATCCACCAGCCGGTGCTCGTCGCGAACGGCGACAACGACCGGATGGTCCCGACGAAGAACACCTACGACCTGGCGCGCCGCCTGCCCGACAGCGAACTGGTGATCTACCCCGACGCCGGCCACGGCGGCATCTTCCAGTACCACGGACAGTTCGTGACGAAGGCACTCGAATTCCTCGCACGGTAGCGCCGGAGCTGGCGGCGGTCTCGGCGGCCGCCAGGCACTGAACATGGCCGATCCCCGCCGGCCCACCTATCACTCTTCTCAGTTCACCAGGAGCTTTCGATGGACCTCTCCGCCAGCACCGTCCTGGTCACCGGAGCCAACCGGGGGTTCGGCCGGGCACTCGCCGCCGAACTGCTCGGCCGCGGCGCCACGGTCTACGCCGCCGCCCGCAACCCCGACCAGGTCGACCTGCCGGGCGCCAAGCCGATCGCGCTCGACATCACCGACCCCACCTCCGTCGAGGCTGCCGCCCAGGCCACCGGTGACGTGACGATCCTGATCAACAACGCCGGCTCGCCACCCAATGCCGACCTGCTCAATAGCGATCTGGACGACATCCGTGTGGAGATGGACACCCACTTCTTCGGCACCCTGGAAGTGACCCGGGCCTTCGCGCCCCAGATCGCGGCCAACGGCGGCGGTGCGATCCTGAACGTCCTGTCCGGCCTGTCCTGGGTCAGCTTCCCGGAGGCCGGCGCGTACTGCGCCGCCAAGTCCGCGGAATGGTCCCTCACCAATGCTCTGCGCCAGCAGCTCGCCGGCCGGCGCATCCGGGTGTCCGCGCTGCACGTGGGCTACATGGACACCGACCTGGTCCGTGACGTCACCTCGGAAAAGTCCGACCCCGCCGACATCGCCCGGATCGCCGTCGACGGCCTCGCCGCCGGCACCTACGAGATCCTCGCGGACAACGCCTCCCGCCAGGCGCAGGCCGCGCTGGCCGGGGGCGTCTCGGCGATCTACCCGCAGTTGCCCTGAGCGCCCGGACCTGTTGATCTTTTGCAGGTCGACAGGGCTCGGCTGCCTACTCGGCAATGGGCGCCTCGGCGGCTCCAGGCTTTGCGTGGTGGATCGTCGAACGGGCAGCATTTCCAAGGCAGCTTCCTTCGCCGGGGACCGCCTCGTCGACATACCCGAAGACCAGCAAGCAGGGCTTGGGCGAGCCCCTCAGGCGGAGGCCGGTTGGTGCGCCTGACCACGCTGGGCGAGGAGAAGGCAGTACAGGCTGCACGGGTGCACGTGGCGAACATCGAGCAATACTTCCTCGCGCCCCTACCCGCCTCCCACCGCCAACGCTTCATGGACGACCTGCGGATCCTGAGCCACGCGGCACGGGGCGTGGTGCCCCGCCTCTGCTGACTCGCATGGCTACCAGAGCACGGCAACTTCGGCGTGGAGTGAAGGTCATTGGCGCGAACGGCAGTTCGCCGGCCAACGCTCAGGTCGTAATCGACGAGGACGGCGTTACCGTCGAGAACACGCTCAACAGCCCGCCTACAGCGGCCGCCGGCGAATACGCTGTCCGGCGTTGGACCGACGTCGAGGTCAGGGGCGAGCCCCGGCGGCCGTCTTCGAAGGGCACGGAGATCTTCGGTTCAGGCGGGGCGCTGCCCGGGCAGGCGACGGAAATCGCTCCCATCGCGTACCCGTTGACCCATCAGCGCGGCGCCCCGGCTGAGCAATCGCCGGGCCGATCAAGGCGTCACGGTACCGCCATCCACCGACAGCGCAGCGCCGGTGATGAAGCGACCTGTGGGCGAGACGGGCCAAACGATCGCCTCGGAGACGTCCTCCGGCTCCACATAGGGGTTGCGGTCCGCTCACCGGGCCCGATCCCGGCAGACGGCGCGAGGTAGATCCAGTTCCAGGTCCTCGACCTGCTCGATCAGCTCCCAAAAGTGCGCGGCGGCCGAAGCCGGTACCACTGCAAACGCCGCCAACGCGCCCTGGGCAAGCTCAACCGGTCGAGTTTGAGACCATCTACCACCGCACCAGCGGCCTGAAACCAGCCAGCCCCGGTGTCAACCGAAGTCTGGGCAGCCCCCTTCGGCCCGTGCCCGGTTGCCGGACACCATGATCACGAAGTCGTCCGAGTACCGGATGAGCCAGTAGTCGGCGAGTCCGTGCCGACGCCGTTTCGCTCGTTCCACGGTGCTGATCGTGTGGTGGTCGAAGTGCTCGTCCAGCACCGACAGCGCCCCCTCGTGAACGCTTCCGCCGCGCAATCCCAATACTTGCTGTGACTATGACGCGGCAATCAACTCCGGCAAGCGGTGATGATCGGCCTGACCTGCGTCGCGGTGATCTCGAGGAGTCTTTCCGGCGTCTGTTCGACGAGCACGCCGCGGTCCTGCACCGCTATCTGGTCGGGAGGATCGGTGCCGACATCGCCGGTGACCTGCTCAGCGAGACGTTCCTGATCGCGTTGCAGCAGCGCGACCGCTACGACGGTGAGCGAGGAAGCGCCCGGTCCTGGCTGTTCGGTATCGCGACGAACCTGCTGCGCACGGAGGTCCGCAACGAGGTCGCTGCCCAACGCAGGCAGTTGCGCCTGGCCGCGCACGAGCACAGCAGGCGGGTTGTGCACGGGCATGCCGATCGGGTGGCCGAACGGATCGACGCGCAGACGCGGGTGCAGCACCTGGCTGTGGCGTTGGCGAAACTCTCGCCGAACGATCTGGACGTGCTGCTGCTGACCAGTTGGGCGGAACTGGCGCCGACCGAGATCGGCGAGGCGCTCGGTGTTCCCGCCGGCACCGTGCGCTCCCGCTTGCACCGGATCCGGCGCTTGCTGAAGGCGTCCGCGGCATCCAGCTCCGCGCGCGATGAGGAAGGAGTACAGGCCGATGACTGAGGACAACGTCCACCGCTTGTGGACCGACGAAGAGCTGGACGAAGGGCTGATCTTGATGCGCCCCGGCGAACTCGCCAACCGGCAGCCCCTGGCCGAGGCACGAACCACCCTGTTGAACGCAGTGCGCTCACTCGAAGGAAGGGACACCCTGGTGGCCGACACCAATCCGGTGAACGAGCTGACACGAAAGCCAGGGCTCCCCGCCGGACGTCGCTGGTGGCTCAGTGCGGCCGCCGCGGTAGTGGTCGTTGCCGTCGGCGCCACCGTCGCGATCACCGGCGGAGACCACGGTGCCCCGTCGGCCCAGTCGACGTCGTCAGTGTCGTCAGTGCCGGCGGTGAAATTCGCGTCGGTGCGGCAGGCGCTGGACAAAGCGGCCGACATGATCCATGTCACGGGCGAGGCACCCATTCCCGCGGGGAAATTCCGGTACACCGAGACCCGCGGCTGGTACCTGGTCGCCAGGCCCACGAAAGGGCAGCAGTTCGCTTTCCTCGCCGAAGAGCTGAGGCAGACCTGGCAGCCGAGCGACTTCGACAGTGAATGGCTGCTCAAGATCGGGCAGACGGGGAACAAGCAGTGGCTAGTGGGCAACGAGCAAACCGCCACCACCACCGAGGGCCAGAACGTGAACGAAATCCGTCAGTCCGGTGAGTGGCGTGCGCGGGGTGGCCAGTTCCCCGAGAAAGCGTTGATCTTCGCCGGCCGGAGCGCCGGCGAATGGGGCGCCCCCACCGAACGGCAGCTGGCCGACTTGCCCCGCGACCCGCAACAGCTCTACGACCTCATGCTCAAAGATCCCTATCTGGTGAACAAGCCCCGCGGCGGAGGTGTGCTGAGACTCGCTGCCGATCTGCTGAAGACCGGTGTCGTACCCGCTGATCTCAAGGAAGCGGTGTACCGCGCGCTGGCCAAGATCCCCGGGCTGAAGATCACCGCGCAGGTGGCGAACCTGGACGGCCGCAAGGGCGTCGCCCTGGGTGTCACACCCCCGGACGGTGGCTATCTCTACGAGATCATCGTCGATTGCGACACCGGCGAGTTCATCGGGGAACGGACGACCCAGTTGACGCCGGGAGGCGACGCGGGGATCGAAGGCATCAAAGCCAACACTGTGACCTCCTACAGTTCGGTCCGCACCGCCATCACCGGCCAGGCGGGGACCGTTCCAGCGGGAAACTGACCGGCCCACGAGGCCGGCCAGAGTGGGCTCGGCACTCGCTCGGGGCGGGTGCCGGGCCCACTTTCCGCTCGGTTGCGAACCGGAATCTGCGAGCCCGCACCTCCGATTGAACAGTCAAAGCTGTCGCAGTTGCGTCGGTGTCACAGTTGTCGGCGTACTGAGTTGCTGGCTCAGTCGTGTACGGATGAACGTGCTTGGCGTCCTCGTTCGAAGATCGCTTGCGGGACGCCCGGTGAGCCGGACGTGGCCAACGTCCCTCATGCCGATGGGCGGGCGCCTGAGCGTGTTCCCCACCCGCGCCGCCGCGCTCACCGAGAGCGCGTGAGTTGCCATGTCCGTCACCACACCCACCGACGACGCCGCGGACGACGACTACCCCTCAAACCCGGGGTGCCGAACCTGCGACATCAGGCGGTGCCGGCCACGCCCGCGCAGGTGCTCTCACCCATGGGAGCCGCGGGAGGACCGAGCCGACGAGCGATAACCCCCAGGTGCCTGACCGACCAGCTCGGTGAAGGCGTGGAAGCTCATCGACAGCTCGCTGCCGAACAGCCGGCTCAGGGTGCGTTCGCCGGCGCCGGTGCGGTGGCCCGGCTCGGCCAGGGTCGCCGGGCTTGCCGGGTCCACGTGGAGCGGGTCGGTGACCGCCTTGAGACACCGGTCGCTCGGCTCCTGTGCGGCGCGGGCGAGCTCGGCGAGTACGACGTCGATCAGCAGCCGCGCACGGGGGCTCACCCTCGCTCATCAGTGCCAGATAGGCCTCGCGCAGCAACGCGCTCGCCACGAAGACCGACGGCTCGGCCGGCAGCTGTCCGGTCAGCGTCACGGGCGGCGACAGCACCCGAGCTGGCCGTAGTCGTGGAAGTGCGCGGCCACGTCGGCGCCATCGGCCAGCAGAACGGCTCGCCGCTGGGGTCGGACACGCGATCGAGGCCACCCGACACTGGCGGGTTATCGGGAAAACCTGGCGCGATACCGGTGGTAAGCCTAGCGCCGCAGACGCATCGTGGAGACATGTCACAACAGATCAAGCTCGAGGACGCCGCGCCCGCGTCGTCCTCCCCCACCGCCACCCAGACGACCGGCACGATCGCAGTCTTCGGCGCGACGGGGCGACAGGGCGGGGCGGTGCTCGACGCGCTGCTGGACCACAAGGTCACGGTGCGGGCCCTGGTCCGCAACCCGCAATCCGACCGGGCTCAGGCGCTGGCCGCCCGCGGCGTCGAGCTGGCGGCCATCCGGACCGACGACCCGGCGTCGTTGGCCGCCGCGCTGACGGCGGTCGAGGCGTTCTACTTCATGACCCCGGAGGCGAACAACGTCGAAGAGGTCGAGACGGAGATCCGCATCGGCACCGCGCTCGTCGACGCGGCGGTCGCGGCGCGGGTTCCGCACGTCGTGTTCAACTCGGTCTTCGGCGCGGACCGGGAGCGGGGTGTGCCGCACCATGACTCGAAGCACTCGATCGAGGAGCACCTGAGGAAGTCCGGCCTCCGGGCCACGATGGTTCGCCCGACCCCCTTCATGGAGGAGATGGCACCGAGCCTGGAGCACGGAGAGATCGTGCTGAGGCTGCCGCTGCCGGAGGACATCGCCCTGAAGATGATCTCGGTCAGGGACGTCGGCCGGGTCGCCGCCGCGCTCCTGCTCGGCACCGCGGAGGCACCCGGCGGAGCCGTCGAGCTCGTCGGCGACGAGCTGACGGGCCCCCAGATCGCCGCGGCGTTCGGCGCGCGCGCCGGGCTCCCGGCACGGTACGAGGCCCTCCCGGTGAGCGTGCTTCCCAGCGACCTCGACCGGGCGATGTTCCGCCAGTTCGCGAAGGCGGCGGAACACCCGTCGGATCTTGCGGCGGTGCGGGCGATCGAGCCGGCCACCCTCGACCTGGCCGAGTGGATCCGATCCACCGGCTGGACCGCGCCCGCCGGTTCAGGTCGAGGTTGATCTTTCACCTAGCTCGACGAGCAATGGAGCAGGACATGAAGGCGATCACCTACACCGAGTTCGGCGGCCCGGAAGTCCTCCGCCTCGAAGAGGTCGACGAGCCGCACGCCGGACGCGGGCAGGTGCGGCTGAAGGTCGTGGCGGCCGGGGTCAACCCGCTCGACTCCAAGATCCGCAACGGGTGGAGGCCGCAGGTGACGCCGCCGTTCCCGGTGATCCCGGGCGTGGAGGCGGCCGGCGTCGTCGACGAGGTCGGCGAAGGCGTGACCGGTGTCGCGGTGGGTGACGAGGTCCTGGGCTGGACCGTCACCGGCGCGTACGCCGAGCACGCGCTGGCCGTCGACTTCGGCCCGAAGCCCGCAGACCTCGACTGGGACCTCGCCGCGGCATTGCCCGTCGCCGTCGAGACCTCGGTCCGCGTGCTCGACGCCCTCGGCGTCGGGGAAGGCGACACGCTCCTGCTGAACGGAGCCGCGGGGGTGACCGGCGCCGTCGGTGTTCAGCTCGCGGTCACCCGCGGCGCCACGGTCATCGGCACCGCCTCCCCCGGCAACCACGACTACCTGCGCTCGCTGGGCGCGATCCCGGTCGCCTACGGCGCCGGCCTCGCCGACCGGGTCCGCGAGGCCGCACCGCAGGGCATCGACGCCGTGTACGACGCCGCGGGGGCAGGCGCCCTGGAGCTGTCGATCGGCCTGCGCGGCGGCACCGACCGGATCGTCACCATCGCCGATCCGAAGGCCGCCGAGCTGGGCGTCACCTTCTCCGGCCCCGGCGCCCCGTTCGGTGCCCGCCTCGGCGAGTACGCCCGCCTCGCAGCCGACGGCAAGCTCACGGTGCGCATCGCGCAGAGCCTTCCGCTGGAGGACGCCGCGAAGGCGCAGGAGCTGAGCGCGAGCGGTCACGCCGCCGGGAAGCTCGTCCTGCGGCCGTAGCTCAGCGCCCGGCCCGGCTGGGGAGGCACGACGGCTCGGGGCTGCCCGCTCCACTGCCGGGACACCATCACCCTGTGGAGCTTGGCCCCGCGCCGGTACCCGGCGCGCCGGCCGAGCGGCCGTCCAACTGGATGAGGTTGAGGGCTCTTCGCCCCCATCGGCCGGAGCTGCATTGCGTCCTTTGTAGACCACTGCCGGCTGGTCCGGAGTACGGCTCCTGATCTAGGGTGAACGCATGATTCTGCGGCGTACCCTGCTCGCGGCGGTGGCCTTGAGCGCGGCGATCGTCACCGGCTGCTCCTCGGGCTCGGGCGGTGGCGCGTCGCTGCCCGACGCCGGTGCCCTGCTCAAGGACAGCGCGTCGGCAGCGGGCGGCGTCACCAGCACGCACTTCACGCTGAAGGTCAACGGCACCGTGCCGGGCCTGAGCGTGCACAGCCTCGACGGTGACCTGACCAAGGCCAACGGCGGCGGCGCGAAGGGCACCGGCACGCTGGAACTGCTGGGCCAGGTCGTCGACGCCCAGTTCGTCCTGGTGAACGGCTCGCTGTACATCAAAGGACCCACCGGCGGGTTCCAGCAGATCCCCGCGGCGCTCAGCTCCTCGATCTACGACCCGTCCGCGATCCTCGACCCGCAGCGCGGCATCCCCAAGGTGCTGTCCGCGGTCCAGGGACCGAACACGGAAGGCACGGAAGACGTCGGCGGCACGCCGACGTACCGCGTCGCGGGGACGGTTCCGAAGGACGCGCTGATCGCGTTGGTGCCGGGGACGGCCTCGACTGTGAACGCCACTTTCTGGCTCCGCCAGGACGGCGGCCACCTGCCGGTCAAGGCTTCGCTGGGGTACCCGGGCGGCGCCAGCGTGGACGTGACGCTGTCCGACGTGGACAAGCCGGTCACCGTCACCGCGCCGGCGTGACCGGGCTGACCGGCTCGCGCGGCGGCCGTGCGCTCGCGGTCGGCGCCGGCGGTCTCGCCGTGCTGCTCGGCGCGCTGGACACCTATGTCGTGGTCGGCCTGCTGCGGCAGATCATCGACGACCTGGGCGTTCCGGTGAACCGGCTGGAACTGGTCACGCCGGTCATCACGGGCTACCTGCTCGGCTACGTCGCCGCGATGCCGCTGCTCGGCCAGTTCTCCGACCGGTTCGGCCGCAAGCTGCTGCTGCAGGCCTGCCTCGGCGGTTTCCTCGCCGGGTCGGTCGTCACCGCGCTGGCCGGCACGGTGCCGGTACTGGTCGTGGGCCGGGTGATCCAGGGAACCGCCGGGGGCGCGCTGCTTCCGGTGACCCTCGCGCTGGCCGCGGACCTGTGGCCGGGGAATCGCCGCTCCGCCGTGCTGGGAGCCGTCGGTGCCGCGCAGGAGCTCGGCAGTGTGCTCGGGCCTCTTTACGGCATCGGGCTGGCCGCCGCGACCGGCTGGCGCGGCGTGTTCTGGGTGAACGTCCCGCTGACCGTGCTGGCCGCCGTCGCGGTGCAGGTTTCCGTGCGTGGCGGCAAACCCGCCGAGCGGCCGCGCGTGGACTTCGGTGGTGCCCTGCTGCTGGCGCTCACGCTGGCGTTGCTCGTCATCGGTCTGGACAACCCGAACCCGCGCGAGCAGGTGCTGCCGCCGTGGGGAGTGCCGTTCCTGATCGGCGCCGGGCTCAGCCTGGTCGCGTTCCTCTGGTGGGAGTCGCGCGCCGAGGTCCGGCTCATCGACACGGCGACCGTGTCACTGCGGCCGTTCCTCACCGCGCTCGGGACGAGCGTCGCCGCGGGGGCGGCGTTGATGATCACCCTGGTCGACGTCGACCTGTTCGCGCAGACGTTGCTCGGCCGCGACGACGGCGGCAGTGTCGAGCTCCTCCTGAGGTTCCTGGTCGCGCTGCCGGTCGGTGCGCTGCTCGGCGGCCTGCTCGCCACGCGGGTCGGCGAACGCTGGATCGCCGGTGCCGGGATGCTGATCGCGGCCGGCGGCTACCTGCTGATGTCCCGCTGGCCGGCCGACGTGCTCGCGGCCAGGTCCGTCCTGGGGCTGCCGCGCCTCGACGTCGACCTGGCGCTTGCCGGACTGGGGCTCGGCCTGGTCATCGCCCCGCTGTCGGCGGTCGCGCTGCGTGCGGTGCCGCGCGCCCAGCACGGCGTCGCGTCGGCCGCGGTCGTGGTCGCGCGGATGACCGGCATGCTGGTCGGCGTCGCCGCCGTGTCCGCCTTCGGCCTGCACTACTTCCACACGTTGACCGCGTCGCTGAACCCGCCGCTCCGGATCCTGTTCCCGTCCCAACCGGCCTACGACCGAGCACTCGCCGGCTACCTCGGCGCGGTCCGCGAGGCGCTGCTGACCGAATACCGCGCGATCTTCCTGATCACGTCCACGGTCTGCCTGGCAGGCGCGGCCGTCGCCGGGTTCATCGGCGACGGCCGCCGGCTCAGGCGTTGACGTAGGCGAGCACGGCCAGCACCCGCCGGTGACCGCTGTCGCTGGTGGGCAGGCCGAGCTTGCGGAAGATGTTGCCGATGTGCTTGGTCACCGCACGTTCGGTGACGACCAGGTCCCTGGCGATCGAAAGGTTGTCGTGGCCCTGCGCCATGAGGTGCAGCACCTCCTGCTCCCGGGCGGTGAGACTGTCCAGCGGGTCACGCTTGTTCATCAGCTGGGCCACCACCTCGGGGTCGAGCGCGGTGCCCCCGGCCGCGACGCGCTGGAGTGCGTCCAGGAACTCCTCGACCCGGCCGACCCGGTCCTTGAGCAGGTACCCCGTACCGGCCGCGCCGGTCGCCAGCAGTTCCTTCGCGTAGGCCTGCTCCACGTACTGGGACAGCACCAGCACCGGCAGCCCGGGAAGGTGCTCGCGGGCCGCGATCGCCGCGCGCAGGCCTTCGTCGCGGAAGGTCGGGGGCATCCGGACGTCGAGCACCGCGATGTCCGGCCGGTGCGCCAGCAGCGTCGGCAGGATCTCCGGGCCGCTGGCCGCGATCCCGACGATATCGTGCCCCGCGCTCTTGACCAGCAGCGAGATCCCCTCCCGCAGGAGTGCGTTGTCCTCGGCGAGCACTATGCGCATGGCAGCAGTACCTCGATCGTCGTTCCCACGTTGACCGGACTGTCGATCCGGGCGGTTCCGTCCAGCCCGGCGACCCGGCGCCGGATGCCGGACAACCCGCTCCCGCCCTCGGCGTCGGCGCCGCCCCGGCCGTCGTCGCGGACCGTGACGCGCAGGCTGTGCCCGTCGCCGTCGAGGATCACTTCGGCGTGCGCGGCCGTGCTGTGCTTCGTGACGTTGGTCAGCGACTCGGCGACGACGAAGTATGCCGCCGCCTCGATCGCCGCCGGTGGCCGGGGCAGGTCGTCGGGCACGCGGACCGTGACCGGGATGCGCTGCCCGCCGGCCAGTGCGTGGACGGCGCCGCTCAGCCCCCGGTCGGCGAGGATCGGCGGGTAGATGCCGCGGATGATGTCGCGGAGGGAGCCCAGGGAGTCCTCGATCCCCGTCCTGGCGTCCCGGAGCAACGCCGTCGCCGGGCTCTCCGGTTCGGCCCCCAGGGTGCGTTCGGCGAGACCGATCCGCACCGCGACGGCGACCAGCTGCGCCTGGATCCCGTCGTGCAGGTCGCGCTCGATGCGACGCAACTCGGCGCCGTGCGACTCCAGTGCCTCGGCCCGGGTCCGGGTGAGGGTCTCGACCTGCTGGGCCAGCACCTCGGCGTCGCTCGGCCCGAGCAGCGAACGCGCGAGCCGGAGCTGGCCGCGGGCGATCAGCGGCACCAGCCAGTACACCGCGGCGGCGTAGGTCGCGGCCTGCAGCAGGGGCAGCGTGAGCGCTTCGGGCCACGTCCCGAGGAGGACGAACATCCCGGTGAACGTGTTCGGCGGGAACAGCCACCAGTACGCGGGCAGCAACGCGCTGAACACGATCGCGGGCCACAGCGCGAGCCCGGTCAGGCCGAGGAACGTGCCCGCCAGGCCGTGGCCGACCAGCCAGAGCAGGTCACGCCAGGTGGCCGGATCCCGGACCGCGCGCCACCGGCCGCCGGTCTCGGCGTGGGCGGCCTCGGGCAGCCGGTACCCGAGGTGCCGCCCGGCCCGCTCGCGTTCGAGCCCGGCCAGTGCCCGCACCGGCTTGGTCACCGCCGGCACGAACGGCAGCAGCAGCACCAGCAGCGGCACGACGAGCACGCCGGCCAACGCGGGCAGCGCGGTCTGCAGCCCGGACACCAGCACCGCGGTCGCGCCGGTGCTGCGTCTGATCCCTGTCCTCATCGCCGCTCCCCGGGGCCTGCGGTGCCGTGTCCGGACTCTACTGAACCCCCCGAGGGGGTGTAGCTGGCTACACCCCCGGTTCGGGATCCCAGCCCCGTGTGCCGCACCCCGCCCGCTCATAGCGTCTGGATCACCAGATTCCAGAGGAAAGGAAACCGGCCATGACAGCGGTCGCGAACGGGCTCGAGTACGCGGTGCGGATGGAGTCGGTGGCGAAGACCTACGGCAAGGGCGACGCCGCCGTGACCGCGCTCGAGGACGTGACCCTCGGCCTGCGGCGCGGGAGCTTCACGGCGATCATGGGCCCGTCCGGGTCGGGCAAGAGCACTTTCCTGCACTGCGCCGCCGGCCTGGACCGGCCCACATCGGGCCGCATCCTGCTGGGCGACACCGAGCTGACCGGGCGCCGCGAGTCCGAGCTGACCGCGTTGCGGCGGGAGCGGATCGGTTTCGTCTTCCAGTCCTACAACCTCCTGGACGCGCTCACGGTCGAGCAGAACATCGTGCTCCCGCTGCGCCTGGGCAACCAGCGGTTCGACCCGGTGTTCCTCGCCGAGGTCGTCCGGTCGGTCGAGCTGGACGTCCCCCTCGACCGCCGCCCGAGCAAGCTTTCCGGTGGTCAGCAGCAGCGCGTCGCGATCGCGCGAGCCCTGGTCACCCGGCCCGAAGTGGTGTTCCTCGACGAGCCGACGGGCGCGCTGGACACCCGCACCGCGCGGCAGGTGCTCGGCACCCTGCGCCAGACGGTGGACCGGTGGGGCCAGACGGCGCTGATGGTGACGCACGACCCGGTCGCGGCCTCGTACGCGGACACCGTGGTGTTCCTCGCCGACGGCCGGATCGCCGGCGAGCTGACCGGCGCGACCCCGGAGCGGATCGCCCAGCGCATGACCCACCTCGGGGAGTGGTGATGAGCATGTTCGCCTTGGCCTGGCAGACGATCCGCGCGCGCCGGACGGCGTTCGCCGCCGCGTTCGTCGCGGTGTTCGCCGGTTCCGCCCTGATCACCGCGAGCGGCGTCCTGCTCGAATCCGGGCTGCGCTCGGGAATCCCGCCGCAGCGCTACGCCACCGCCGCGGTGGTCGTCACCGCCGAGCAGGCACTGTCCACAGCGGACGAACCAGACCAGCGGTTCGCCGAGCGCGTTCCGCTGCCCGCCGCCCGCGCCGCCGACATCGCCCGGGTGCCCGGAGTCGCCGCGGTGGTGCCCGATGTGAGCGTGCGGGCCGGCCTGCGCGGGCCCGCCGGATCGACTCCGCTCGTCGCCCACGGGTGGTCGTCGACGCGGCTCGGCGCGGGCACGCTCACCGGCGGCCGGGCCCCGGAGCGACCCGGCGAAGTGGTGCTCGACGCTGGGCGCGTCGGCGATGTCGCCGAAGTGACGGTCGGCGGGGTCGCGTCGTCGTACCGAGTGGTCGGCACCATCGCGGCCGGGCAGCCGTCGGCGTTCTTCACCGACGAACAGGCCCGCGTCGCCGCCGGCCGGCCGGACACGGTCGACGCCGTCGCGGTGCTGGCCGCGCCCGGCGTCGACGAAGCGGACCTCGCGCGGCGGATCGGCGCGGCCGTGCCGGGAGTGACGACGGCCACCGGCGACGACCGGGCCGCGGCCGAGTTCCTCGACGTCGGTGCGGCGCGCTCGTTCTTGACGGTCGTCGCGGCCTCGTTCGGCGGGACGATGCTGATGGTCGTCCTGCTGGTGGTCGCCAGCACCCTCGGCCTGGCCGTCCAGCAGCGCCGTCGCGAATTCGCCCTCCTGCGGGCGATCGCGGCGGGGCCGGGGCACATCTACCGGCTGATCGGCATCGAGTCCGCGCTGGTGTCCGCGGTGGCGGCCGTACTCGGCGTGGGACCCGGGATCGCGCTGAGCCTGTGGCTGCACGGCGTGTTCGTCCGCTACGGCTCGATCCCCACGGGCTTCGGGTTCGTGATCGGCCCGCTCCCGATCGTCGCCGCGGTCGTGGGGTCCGTGCTGTCCGCGGTCGCGGCCGGCCTGATCGCCGCCCGCCGCGCGGCGCGGATCAGCCCGGTCGACGCGCTGGGCGAAGCCGCCGTCGAACCGCCCAAGCTCGGCCGCGGCCGGGTGCTCACGGGCTGGCTGCTCGCGATCGCCGGGACTGTGGCGGGCATCGCGCTCCCGCTGGTGATCAGCGGAACGGCGGGGACGGCCGGCGCGGCGTCGTCGGCACTGCTGCTGGTCGTCGCCATCGCGCTGCTCGGCCCGCGGCTGCTCACCGCGACCGCGTCGGTGCTCGGCGCGCTCGGGCTGCGCCACGGGTCCACCGGCTTCCTCGCCGGGGCCAACACCCGCGCCCGCGCCCGTCGGCTCGGTGCCGCGACCACCCCGCTGATCATGGGCGTGACGCTGGCGGCGGTGCAGATCTTCACCGTGACGACCACCGCGGCCGCGGCACAGCACCAGACCGAGACCGGCCTGCTCGCCGACCACGTGCTCGTGGCCGACGGCGGCATCGCCCCCGCCGTGGCCGGCGCGGTCCGGCGAGCGCCGGGGGTGGCCGCGGCCGTTTCCGTGGTGCGAACGCAGGTTCTGGTCACTTCGCAGATGTTCGGTGAGCCGATGACCGAGGCCTACTCCGCGCAAGGCGTCACCCCGGACGGGCTCGGCCGGGTGCTGAACCTCGACGTGCGCCGGGGCAACCTGGACGCTCTCACCGGGGACGCCGTCGCCGTGAGCGAGAACGCGGCGGGCACGTTCGGGGTGGACCTCGGCAAGACGGTCACGATGCGGCTCGGCGACGGCACTCCCCACCACGCCCGCGTCGTCGCGATCTACGGCAGCGGCCTCGGGTTCGGTGACCTGACGCTGCCGCACGACGCCGTCGCCGGGCACACCACGAGCGGGCTCGACGACGAGATCCTGGTCGCGGGTGCGCCGGGAGCCGATTTCCTGCGGACGTACCCGGAAATCCGCGTCACCGACCGGAAGTCGTTCGCGACGGCGCAGAACGACGCCGCGGGCGCGCAGTCCACGGTGAACCTGCTGCTCAACCTCGTGCTGATCGCCTTCATCGCGATCGCGGTGGTGAACATCCTGGTCCTGGCCACCGGCGCCCGGATCCGCGAGTTCGCGCTGCTGCGGCTGGTCGGGGCGAAACCCCGTCAGGTCCGGGCCATGACGCGGCGTGAAGCGGCCGTCGTCGTCGTGGCCGCGGTCGTGCTCGGCTCGCTGGCCGCGCTGCCGCCGCTGGTCGGGATCAGCCTCAGCCTGACCGGCGCCGCCATCCCCGCCGTACCGCCGTTGGTCTACCTCGGCATCGTCGCGACCGCGGCCCTCCTCGGCTGGGGCGCCATCGCGATCCCCACCCGGTTCGCCCTTCGCCCGGCGGCCGTCGCGGCGATGCGCGTCGGCGAATAACCGTCCACACCAGACACTCGAGAAAGGATCGTCGTGGCAATTCCGCAGAAAACCGCGCCGCACAGCGGAATCCGTGGCCTGATCGCCCGGAACCCGCTCGTCAGCTTCTTCACCCTCGCGTTCGCACTCAGCTGGATCGCGTGGACGCCGTACATCCTGGGCAAAACCGGCCTCGGCGTCGAGCCGGACTTCGACTTCCCGAAGATCCTGGGCACCACCCAGCTGCTCGGTGTGCTGCCCGGCGCCTACCTCGGCCCGATCCTGGCGGCGTTCGTCGTCACCGCGGCCGCCCACGGCCGCCCGGGCCTGCAGCGCTGGGCCGGCCGGCTGCTGAAGTGGAACGTGAACTGGCGCTGGTACGTCGGCTCGATCCTCGGCGTGCCGGCGGCGCTCGTCGTGACGAGCTTCGCGCTCAACGGCGGTGACATCCACCTCCCGAGCGCGATGGTGTTCGTGGCCCTGGTCCCCGGCCTGGTGCTGCAGCTGGTCACGACGGGCCTCGCCGAAGAGCCCGGCTGGCGCGACTTCGCCCTGCCCCACCTGCAACCCAAGTTCGGGCCGCTGCGCGGCACGCTCATCCTGGGACCGCTATGGGGCCTGTGGCACGTGCCGCTGTTCTTCTCGGAGTGGGGCCACTGGCCGGACGTGACCGTCTGGACGATCGTCGAGTTCATCGCGACCACGACCCTCTTCAGCATCCTGATGACGTGGGTGTTCAACCGCAGCGGCGAAAGCCTGCCCATCGCGATGCTCGTGCACACCAGCGTCAACAACACCATGTCGATCGCGTGGACCGAGCTCTTCCCCAGCACGACCGTCGACGACATCGCGCTGACGTTCCTGGTCTCGTCGGGCGTGGCCGCCGCGGTCGTCCTCATCGCCACGCGAGGCCGGCTCGGGTACCGGAGCCCCGAAGTACCGGAGTCGCCGGGCCGGTGACCACCGACCGTGCGGCGACGCCCTGGCCGAGTCCGGCCAGGGCTCGGTCACCCGAGAAGCCGGTGCCGGATGTCGGCAGCGTCCGGCATGCTCAGGTCCTCGTAGATCCGGAGCGCCGCCGACCAGAGCCGGCGCGCCTCCGCACCCGCGCCGGAACGAACGTGCGCCTCGGCCATCCCGTCGAGTGAGCGGGCTTCTTGCTCACGATCTTCGATCGTCCGGGCGTGGGTCAGGGCCTGGTGGTGGTATCCGAGGGCTTCGCCGTACCGGCCGGTCGCGCAGGCGACCCGGCCCTGCCCGTTGAGAGCGGTGCATTCGAGCCGCCGGTCGCCGAGCTTTGCGGCCAGGGTCTGGGCCTGCTGGTGCGCGTCGGCCGCGTCGGTGTGCCGGCCCATGAGCTCGTAGGCGCTGCCGAGGTTGACGAGCACTTCCGTTTCGCCGACCGGGTCACCGATCCGCCGGAACACGGCGATCGCCTGGCGGTGGTGCTCCAGGGCCTCGGCGTGGCGGCCCCAGCGGGAGTGGATCCGGCCGAGGTCGGTGTGCGAGATCGCTTCGGCCGCGCGGTCGCCGATGTCGTGCAGGATCCGCAGGGCACGCTGGTGGTGGTCGTAGGCCTCGGTCAGCCGTCCGTAGCTCTGCAGGGCGCTGCCGAGGTCGTTGAGGATCCGGCCCTGACCGACGCGCTGGCCGGTTTCCTCGTAGATCGTGGCGGCCTGCCGGTAGCACGACACCGCGTCCTCGTGCCGGCCCATGCTGTGGTGCACCTGGCCGGTGCTGGCCAGCGCGACGGCCTCCTGGACGCGATCGCCGGCTTCGCGGCTGAGGGTGAGTGCCCGGCCGTAGCTGGCGAGCGCGTCGTGGTAGCGGCGGACCCGGCCTTCGTTGTGGCCCAGCGCGATCAGCGCACGCGCCTCGCCCGCGAGGTCGCCGAGCCGCCGGAACAGCTCCAGCGCGCGCCGATAGTGCTCGTCGGCGTCCCCGTAGTTGCCCGACCGGGCGTGCGACCGCCCGAGTTCCAGCAGGCCGCGCGCCTGCCCGGACTGATCACCGAGCCGCTCGGCCGCCCAGAGCGCGCGCCGGTGCACGGAAAACGCGTCCGCGTTGTAGTAGCCGACGCTCAGGTACTGGTCGATCGCCCGCGCCAGCTTGACGGCATAAGCGGAAAGTTCGCCGTCCGCGGTGCGCGTGATCGCGACGAGGGTCAACCGTTCGGTGTCCAGCCACGACTTCGCGGCGACCGCCGAGGTCGGCGCGGGCCGCGCCGGCTCGGCCTCCTCGTGGCGCCACCGCACGGTTTCCGGGAACACGGCGTCCATCGCGGCCAGTGCGTGCGACAGGTAGAACTCGTAGAGGTTCTTCAGGGCGCTTCGCCGGTCGGGTTCGGGGAGCAGTTGGTCGGCGCGTTCCCGGGCGAAGGCCCGCAACAGGTCGTGCATCCGCCAGCGGTTCGGGCCGGCGACCTCCACGAGGTGGGCGCCGGCCAGTACGTCGAGCAGCTGCCGGCCACCACGGGTGCCGACCCCGGCGAGCGCGGCGATCGCCTCGCTGTCGGCGGCCTGCCCGGGGTGCAGGCCGAGCAACCAGAACAGGCGGTTCGCCGCCGGTGGCAGGTGCCGTTCCGACCACGAGAACACGGCCCGCACGGCGGTCTCGGCGTCGGCTCCGGCCTCCAGCATGTCCAGCCGGTGCCGCTCGTCGGCGAGGTCCTCGAGTCCCACCCGGCCGCGCCGGGCGACGAGTTCGGCCGCGACCCGCAGCGCGAGCGGAAGGCGGGCGCAGTGCGCGGCAAGGTCCTGCAGCTCCGCCGGCCCGGCGATCCGGTCGCCGATGAGCTGCCGCAGCAGTTCGACCGACTCGTCCCCGCCCAGCACGTCCAGCCCGATCCGGCGGGCACCGTCGCGGGCCACCAGCCCGGCCAGGGAATCGCGGCTGGTGACGACCACCGCGCTGCCGGGCCCGGCCGGGAGCAGCGGGCGGACGTGCGCGGCGTCGCGTGCGTTGTCGAGCACCACCAGCACGCGTTTTCCGGCGGTCAGGCTCCGGTACCGCGCGACCTGCTCCGGCAGGGTGCCGGGTTGGTGATCGGTGACGCCGAACGCGGTCAGGAACCCGCGGAGGGCCTCTTCGGCCGGCAGCGCGCCGTCGGGGTCGAAGCCCTGCAGGTCGACGTAGAGCTGCCCGTCCGGAAACCGGGCCGCGACGCGGTGCGACCAGCGCACCGCCAGTGCCGTCTTGCCCACCCCCGCCGTGCCGCAGATCGCGACGACGGCGCTCACCTCCGGATCCTCCGCGACGACGTCGAGGGCCGCGAGCTCGCCGTCGCGTCCGATGAATCCCGGCACCGCGGGCGGCAGCTGAGCCGGTCGCGCGGGCGCCGGCTCCGACCGGGCGGCCGCGAGCAGCCGGGAATCGTGCGCAAGGATCCGGCGCTGGAGTTCGGTCAGCGCGGGAGACGGGTCCACGCCGGCGCGCTCGACCAGCTCGTGCTGGGCTCGCCGGAAGGCGTCCAGCGCGTCCGCCTGCCGCCCCGCCCGGTACAGGGCCGTCATCAGCTGCCCCCACAGCCGTTCGTGGCCGGCGTGGGCCGTGGTCAGGTCCGTCAGCTCGGCGATGAGCTCTCCCCCGAGCCCGACCGACAGATCGGCGTCGATGCGGTCCTGGACGACATCGAGACGTTCCCGCGTCAGCCGCGTCCGCTCCGATTCCAGGGCGGCGACCCCGTCGAACTCGTGGTACGCCGTTCCCCGCCACAGCCCCAGCGCCGAGCTCAGCCGTTCACGAGCGACCTCGGCCGAACCGCCGACGAGCGCCGTGTGCCCGTCCCGGGCCAGCTGCCGGAACCGCACCACGTCGACGGTTTCCGGTTCCACCAGGACATATCCCGGCGTCCGGGTGCGGATCAGCGGCGCCACCGCCGGCAGTGCCCGGCGCAACCGGGAGACGTAGGTGCGGACCGTCCGCTCGGCGTCCGGTGGCGGCTCGGGACCCCAGAGCTCGGAGACGATCAGGGACACGCTGACCGGCCGGCCGGCGTACGCCGCGAGCAGCGCCAGCGTCGCCCTCAGCCGCGGACCGCCAGGATCGAGCAGACCACCGCCGGCCTCGACTTCGAACGGTCCCAGCACCCGGATATCGATGTCCGGGGCCTGCCGACCCGCCATCCGGCCCTCCGCACAGCCACGTTCCGCCGTAGAGGACGCACCGGCCCGGTGCGGGGATACGTCACTGGTCCGAACAGAGCAGCCGGCCGTGCGAACCCCGCGCCGGGCGGAGTCCGGCGGCCCGGTGATCGTAGCGGCAAACCCGGTTTTGTAGATCACGCACCGCAAACCGGTCCGGGTAACTGTGCCGCACCTGCCGGCGACTCAGAAGTATGGACGACATCGAGTCCTTCCTGTCCGGCGACGCGGTGGCGCGGTCAGCCCGGGTGCTCGAGGTCGAGCACCTGGTGCACGCCTGGTGGCCCGCGGACGGGGTGCCTTCGGTGGTGATCTTGCGCGAAGTCGTCGCCGCCGCCCGAGCCGTGCTGGACCAGGACGTTCCGCTCGACCAGGCGGTCACCGCGCTGCGGCGGCCGGAGGTGACCGACCTGCACCGGCTCGCCGCCGTGCTGTACATCGGCTCCCGGCCGGACGGCTCCGCGGCCGAGCTGGAACCGGTGGTCCTGCGCCTGGCCGCGGACAGCGGCGCGGACGCCGAATTCTGCGCGCGGTGTTACCTGCGGCTCGGCGAGCTGATGGGGCACGACGCGAGGTACGCGGCAAACTCATTCAGCGCCGGCTTCCGCAAAGCCGCCGAGTCCGGGCCCGTCACCTTGCAAGCGGCGCTCCTGCTGCGGCTGGCGCGCTGCGCCGCCCGGCTGGAGCGGTGGACCGACGCGGTGGAGCACGCACGCTTGGCCAAGCTCCTCTACGAGCGCTGCGAAGCGGTCGCCGACGCTGAGGCGGCAGCGCTCATCGCCGGCACCGGCCTGCTGGAACTGGACGAGCCGGTGCAGGCCGCCGAGCTGATCCGGCCCGTCGTGATCGATCGGCTCGCGCGCGGCACGGAAGCCGGGGACGCCGCCACCGCCCTGCGGTACGCCGTACGGCGGGCGGCCCGCTCCGCGTTCGAGCCGGCCGCCGAGGGCGATCCGGCCTGCGTCGACGTCTACGACACCGCGGTCGCGCTCGCGGCCGGTACGGACTGCGGCGTCGAAAACGAGGCGCGTGACCGTCGTCTTCTCGCGTGGTCTCTTGCCGTGCACGGCCACCCCGACGCGGCACGACGACAGCAGGCGCGCGCCGACGACCTGGACGACGGCGCCGCCCTGGCGCTTCGGCTCGCCGACGGCGCGAAAAGCCTTAACGACGGCGACGTCGAGGCGGCACGCCGGCAGTTGCGGCCGGTCATGGCGGAAGCCGGCCGTGACCTGTTTCCCCACATCGAGCTCGCGGCCGCCTACGCACTCGGCGAATGCGCCCTGGTGGCCGGCCAGTACGACGAGGCGCTCGACCTGCTCGGCTCGGTGGCGGATCGGTCGGACAAGGCGGATCCGGCGCTGCACGCTCGCACCGTGAACAAGATCGGCACCGTCTATTCGGCCGGCCTGCGCCGGCCGGAAACCGGCTTGCCGCTGCACGAAGCCGCGATCGAGGAACAACGGCGGATCGAAGACCGGGCCGGGCTGGTCGTCTCCGCGGTGCAGGCGGCGCTGGCCTGCACCGCGCTGGGCCGGCTCGACGACGCGGAACGGCACGCCGCCGAGGTCGCCCGGCTCGGACCGGACCACCCGCCGCCGGACGTCGAGTGGGTGACCGGTGTGCCGGCACTGGTGGCGTCGCTGCGGGGCCGCTGGCCCGAGGCCAAAGCCGCGTTCCGCCGGACGATCGCCGAGCTGGAACGACGCCGCGCCGGGTTCACCACCGCGGACGGGCAACGCCGGTGGGCGGTGCACAAAGCCGACTTCTACGGGCAGGCCATCGAAGCCGCGATCGTCGCCGGCGACGGCCGCGAAGCACTCGGCTGGCTCGAACTGGCCAGGAACCGCTACTTCCGGACGGTCGTTCCCGAGGGCCCGGACGACGTCGTGCGGCAGCTGCGCGAAGCCACGACGCCGGGGACCGCGGTCGTCTGGTGCGGCGCGTTCCCCCGCGGACTCGGCGTCGTGGCCGCCCGGCCCGGCGACGGCGAGCCAACGCTGCGCTGCGCCTTCCACCTCGACCTCACCGCGTCCGACCTGCAGGGGCTGTTCCTCGGCCAGGCCGGGAAGGTGGTCCGGGCCGGAACCGGGGGACGCGCGGTGGACGCCATCGCCGACGCCGTCCTCGGCGCGCCCGGCGACATCCCCTTCTACGGCGCGTACGGGCGCTGGCAGGCGTCCGGGCCGGAATGGGCGGACGACCTGGGCCGGGTCGTCGCGGCCCTGCGCGCGCGGCTGTGGCCACGGATCCTCGACGCCGTCGGCGACGCGGTGCCGCGGATCGTGCTCCTGCCGTCCGTGGGGTGCAGTGAACTGCCGGTCGCGGCGGCCGCGCCGGATCGGTGGCCGGGCGGCGAGCCACTCGGCGTGAGCGTCGCCCCGTCGCTCGCCGCGCCGGCCCGCCGCAAGCCGGCCGGGCGACCGCTTTTCCTGCTGCAGGCCGAGAATCCGACCGAGGACGACAGCATCGCCTGCTGCTCCGTGGAAGCCGCGGTCAGCCGGGCGTTGTTCGCCGGGCACAACCGCGCCCTCCGAGGACGCCGCGCCACCAAGGCCCGGGTGCTGGCGGCGCTCGGGCAAGCCGACGTCTTCCACTTCATCGGGCACGCCTACTGCGACTGGCAGGAACCGCTCGACTCAGGACTCGTTTGCGCCGGCCGGGAGGGCGGCGCGCTGACCGTCCGTGACCTGCTCGCCCGGCCGGACCGGCGCACCGCGCGCCTGGTCGTGCTGTCGGCGTGCCAGATCGGGAACGTCCATCCCGACAAGAGCAACGACTTCGTCAACCTGCCGTCCGCGCTCGTCGCGGCGGGTGCCCGCAGCGTGCTCGCGCCGCGCTGGTCGGTCGACGACATCGCCGCGGCGATGCTCGTTTCGGACGTGCTCACCCGCTGCGTCCGGGACGGTCAGCCGCTGTCGGATGCCTTGGCGGCCGCGCGACGATGGTTGCGGGACGACGTCACGACGCAGGTCGTGGCGCACTGGCTCACCGCGGATGTCCACAACGCCGAACAGCTCGCGGCCGTGCGCGCGCGGTTCACGCGGACCTACGCGCCCGGTGAACGCCCGTTCGCCGGGGTGGTGCACTGGGGCGCCTTCGAGGTGACCGGGCACCCGGATCCGTTGGGAGCGGCACGATGATCGAACCGGCACTCGTCCTGGACGCGACGATGACCGCGGGCGAGGCCCGCGACCACCTGGAAACCTATCCCGCGTTCCGGCACGCCGTGGTGCACCGCACCGTGCACGGCGAACCGCAGTGGTTCGCCCTCCGCGTCGACAAGGTCCGCTGGCTGCTCACCGACGCCGGCACCGAGGAGGAGCTCGCCGAGGCACTCGAACTGGACGAGGAGCCGCGCTCCCCCGTCCACGACCTCGCGACGGCGCCCCGGCCGGCCGGGTTCACCGGCGTGGTCCTGGCCCAGGGAGACCTGGTCGGCGTGGTCGTGCCGCGGCCGGCCGACCCGACCTACTCCCATCGTGAGCGACGCCCGGCCGAAGAACGCGACCCGGCCGACGCCCCCGCGGAAGAACAGCCTTCGGACGCCCGCTACGTCGTCCCGGTGTTCTTCGCGACCGACCGGGAGAGGACGGCGAAGGCCGGTCCGGCGACCATGTTCGGGGCCGGGCGCGGGCCGCTGCGGTTCGGGCAGGTCGACGTGTCCATCCCGCCCGGTCACCGCCGGGGTGCGGTCGAGACACCCCAGTGGTGGAAGCTCGAGTTCGCCGCCGACCCGGCCAAGCACCTGACGTTCCGCGGCGCCGAGCACTTCGACGACGACGGCGCGTTCTCCGCGGCACTCGCCCGGCGCTTCACCGAGACCGGCCGCCGAGCCGCGCTGGTCTTCGTGCACGGCTACAACGTGAGCTTCGACGCGGCCGTGCTGCGGACCGCCCAGATCGTCTTCGACCTGCGTTTCCGCGGCGCCGCGGTCCTCTACAGCTGGCCTTCGGGCGGCAAGGTCCTCGACTACCCGCGGGACGAGAACAATGCACTGTGGACGGTTCCGCACTTCGAGGCGTTCCTGCGCACCCTCCTCGACGGCGCCGATGTCGAGACCGTGCACGTGATCGCGCACAGCATGGGCAACCGGGTCGTCACCGACGCACTGCGCGACATGTCCGATGTGGACACCAGCCGGCTGGACCAGGTCGTGCTCGCGGCGCCCGACATCGACGCCGACGTGTTCCGGCAGCTGTCCCCGAGAGTCACGGTTCGCGCGCGGCAGGTCACGCTCTACGCTTCGTCGAAGGACCTCGCCCTGCGCGCGTCGAAGCTCGTCCACGGCTACCAGCGAGCGGGCGACACCGACCCGGAGGTCCTCGTCGTGGGGCCGGTGGTCAGCGTGGACGCGTCGGAAGCCGACACGAACCTGCTCGGCCACTCCTACATCGGAGACGGCACGTCCATCCTCGCCGACATCGATCGCCTGCTGGAGACCGGTGCACCGCCGCAGGAGCGGCGCTTCTTCCTCGACCCGGTCGACCGCGGCGCGGAGCGCTACTGGGTCTTCAAGTCGTGAGCGGCGCCAGGGTTCCCGGCTGCGTGTTCTGCGACATCGCCGCCGGCGCGGCGCCGGCCACCGTCGTGCGGCGGTGGCGGGCACCCCGGTGGAGCGCCCGCCACTGGGTCGAGTTCCTGCGCGGTGACCGCCGCCGGGGCGAGGTCATCGCCGTCCGGCCCCGGGGCGGGGTGAACGACGGGCACGTGCTCGTGATCCCCCGTGCCCACGTGGCGGACGCCGGCGTCGACCCCGCGGTCTCCGCGCGCACGATGGCCTGCGCCGCCGAACTGCTGGGCGAGCACCAGGCGGCGAACATCATCACCAGCCGGGGCTCGGCCGCGACGCAGACCGTGTTCCACCTGCACATCCACGTGGTCCCGCGAGCGGCGGGCGACGGCCTGCCGCTGCCGTGGACCCCACGGCGGGAGGCCACCGATGCGTGAGCTCACCCTGGTCATGGCCCGCGAGCCGATTCCCGAGGCGGGGCCGTCGGTGTTCCTGGCCGGCCCGACGCCCCGGCTCGGCGACGCGGTGCCGTCCTGGCGGCCGGCGGCCGTCCGGGAGCTGGCCGCCCAGCGCGGCGGGAGGCCCCTGACCGTCCTGTCGCCGGAGTCGCGCGGCGGCAAGCGTGCCGCGCACTACGACGACCAGGTGGGCTGGGAGACCGAGGCGCGGGCGCGGGCCGGCGCGATCCTGTTCTGGATTCCCCGGGACATGGTCTCGATGCCCGGGATGACCACGAACGTGGAGTTCGGCCTCGACGTGACCACCGGCCGTGCGGTCCTCGGCTGTCCGCCGGACTGCGCGAACCCCGAGCGGAACCGGTACCTGATCTACGTCGCCCACCGGCACGGCGTGCCGGTGTCCGAGACGCTGGCCGGCACGGTGGCGGCCGCGCTGTCCATCGTGACCCGCAGCGAGAACGCGGCGGCCGACGACCGGGCGAGGCCCCGGGGGCTCAGCCGGTGAATTCGTCGACGCCGAGGGCGAAGTCCCAGTGGCCGACCCCGTTGCCGGCGAGGCCCATCGTGACCAGGCCCATTCCTTCCAGCCAGTGCGCCATCTTCAGGCCGCCGACGTCCAGCGGCCGCAGCCCGAGGCTCTCGACGAAGGCCGCCACGCTCGCCTTGGCCTGCGCATCGTCGCCGGCGAGGAAGACATTGGGGCGGCCCTGCTCCAGGACACCGCGGAAGATGGTGTTGAAGGCCTTCACCACGCCGGCGCCGGCCGGGGCCACCTTGGCGGCTTCCTGCGCAATCGAGGTCTCCTCGTGGTGGGCCAGTCCGTCGACCGTGGCGTTGAACGGGTTGCTGATGTCGACGATGGCCTTGCCCGCGAGGGCGGCTCCGTACTCGGCGACGACCGGAACGACACCGTCGGCCAACAGGGCCGTGATGACGATGTCCCCGGCCGGGACGGCGCCCCATTCGCCGCTCGTCGCGCCGCCGCCCAGCGCCTTGGCCAGGGCATCGGCCTTGGCCTGATCGCGTCCCATGACTTCGACGGTGTTGCCGCCCGCGACCGCGAGCGTGCCGATGGTACGAGCCATGTTCCCGGTACCGATGAGGGTGATGCTGCTCATGAGGTGTGCTCTTTCTCGTGGGTGGTTCAGATGGCGGTGGTGCCGCCGTCGGTGACCAGTTCCAGGCCGTTGACGTAGCTGGAGTCGTCGGAGGCGAGGAACAGGGCGACGGTGGCGATTTCTTCGGGGCGGCCCATTTCCCCGCGGGGGATGAGCGACTCGAATGCGGCCCTGGTCGCCTCGTCGAACAGTTCTTCCTGTTTGGCGGTGGCGACCTGGCCGGGGGTCAGGACGTTGACCCGGATCCTGCGGTCGCGCAGTTCGTTGAGCCAGACGCGCGCCCAGGCCTGCTGGACGGCTTTGCTTCCCGCGTAGAGGCTCCAGCCGGGGAAGGCGCCGAGGGAGGCGTTGGAGCCGGTCATGAGGATCGAGCCGTTGTCGTTGAGCAGCGGCAGTGCCTTCTGCACGGTGAACAGGGTGCCCCGCGCGTTGAGCCAGAAGGTGCGGTGGAACTGTTCCTCGGTGATCTCGCCGAGGGGCGCGGGTTCGCCCATCCCGGCGCTGGCCCACAGCACGTCGATCGAGCCCTTTTCCCGCTTGACGGTGTCGTACAGGCGGTCCAGGTCGGCCAGGTCGGCCGCGTCACCCTGGACGGCGGTGACGTTGCCGCCGATCAGCTCGACGGCGGCGTCCAGTGCTTCCTGCCGCCGGGCCTGGATGAAGACGTGCGCTCCTTCTTCGACGAACAGTTTGGCGCCGGCCAGTGCCATGCCGGTGGATCCGCCGGTGATCACCGCTACCTTGCCATCGAGCTTTCCCACGATCACTCCGTCGAATTGAGGGGTATCCGAAAATCTTTGCGATTCTGCTCCGGCCGCAGTGTCAGCGGGCGGAGAAGTAATGGCCGTTGTCCAAATCGGCGAGCAGGCCGGGCCGAGCGGGTTCCCAGCCGAGGGTCCGGCGGGTGACGAGGTTGGCCGCCGGGTAGCTCTGGGTGACGATGTTCGCGAGGAAACCGAAGTATCCCGGCACCATCAGTACGTCCGCGGGAACGCTCACGGCGGGCAGACCCAGGCGGCTGCCGATGGCCTCGGCGATCTCGCGCAGCGGGATGCCGCCGTCCCCGACCGCGTGCCAATACCGGCCGGCCGGCCCCTTCTCCAGCGCCAGGCGGAACACGGAGGCGGCATCGCGGACGTGCACGGCGTTCCACAGGTTCGCGCCGTCTCCGGGGTAGCCGGCGAAGCCCTTCTCCTTGGCCAGCGCGATCAGCTGCACGAGAAAGCCGGCCCGATCGGTCGTGCTGTGCGCGATGTTGGCGATCCGCACGACCGAAGACCGCACTCCCCGCCCGGCGAGGCCGACCACGGCGGTTTCCACGACGTTGCGCACCCGCAGGGTGCCCTGGTACTCGTCGCCGCCGGGAAGGGCCGGGTCCTCCTCGGTGACCGGGCGGCCCAGGTTCCCGGGCGAGCCGATGCTCCCGGCCGCGACCAGCGGTTTTCCGGTTCCCGCGAGCGCTTCGCCGTACGCGAGCACGATCGGGAGCTCCGCGGCGGCCACGGCGTCGATCCCGCCGGAGGGGAGCAGGTCCTGCCGGTGCGCGACGTGGATGACGCCGTCGGAATCCGCGGCCGCCGCCTTGAGCCCGTCGAGGTCCTCGAGGTCGCCGCGGCGCACCTTCGCGCCGAGCGCGGACACCGCCGCGGCAGCCGCGTCCGACCGGGCCAGGCCGGTGACCTCGTGCCCGGCGGCGATGAGCTCGGGGATGATGTGCGAACCGGCGTGGCCGGTCCCGCCGGTGACGAAAACGCGCACGCTACTGCTCCTTGTGAATGAGGTGGCGCGACAAGTGCTGCCCGCAATTCCGAGGTCGAATTACTGGGTCGAATTCCTGGGTCGAATTCGCTCGTCCCCATTGACGATGCCACCGGCCCGATCCGGCGTCCAAGACTTCTTTCGGTCGTGGTGATAACCTGAAGGCATCACCGGCCCGGGAGGATCCATGGATCTGGACCTGCGCAAGCTGCGCTACTTCGTCGCCGTGGCCGATCGGTTGCACTTCGGCCGGGCCGCCGACGAGCTGCACATCGCGCAGCCCGCGCTCAGCCGCCAGATCCGCGCGCTGGAGCAGGATCTCGGCGCCTCGCTGTTCACCAGGGATCGCCACGGCGTGGAGCTGACCGACGCGGGCCGGCAACTGCTCGCCGACGCCGGTCCGCTGCTCGCCTCCGCGCACGCGGTCCGCCGCCGGGTGGCCGTGGCCGCCCGCGGCAGCCGGCGGCTGGTGGTCGGCTTCCGGGCCGGCATCCCGGCCATCCCGGCGACACGGGTGTTCGAGGCCCGGCATCCGGACGTGGTCGTGGACGTGCAGCGGATGGAATGGGACGACCAGGCCCCGATGCTGCTCGACGGCCGCGTCGACGTCGGCTATGTGCGGCTGCCCATCGACGAAACCGGCCTGCGCCTGACTCCCCTGTACACCGAGCCGCTCATGGTGGTGCTGCCCGCCGGCCACCGGTTGGCCGGCAAGGAGGAGGTCACCGAGGCCGATCTGGCCGGCGAACCGGTGGTCTGGCACGCCGGCCCGGGCACGCAGCCCACCCGGCGCCCGCACGCCGACTCCGGGCTGCGGGTGCGCGGGGTGGAGGAGACGCTCGAGCACGTCGCGGCCGGCCGGGGCATCTCGTTCGTGGGGCGTTCGGCGACCGTGTTCTACTCGCGTCCGGACATCAGCTACGTACCCATCCCGGAACTCGCGCCCGACCAGGTGTGCCTCGCCGTGGCGGCAGCACGCACCTCGCCGCTGGCCGAAGACTTCTTCGCGGCGGCGCAGGCGACGGCCGAGATCACCGCGGAATGCGGGAACTACGATTCGGGTGCGGCTGCCGTGGAGTGAGCACGCGGGTGGGACGCGGTCAACCGCAAGACGTCGTCATGGTGAAATTCCTCCGGCCACACCTGCAGAACTCAGCGGTCGGCGCGCTGGGCGGACTGCCGGGTGGAGCCGGTCGTCAGGGTCTCCGCGTCGAGCTCGGCCAGCAACCGTTCGGCCAGCGCCCGCGGATCTTCGCTCAGCAGGGTGCCGCGGAGGCCGGCGAGCAGCCCGGCGAACGTCTCGACCGCCTCTTCCCGCCGGGAGCCCTCTCCGGCGATCCCGTACGCGTAGCCGCGCCAGCCCGGATCCGCGAGCAGGTGGTTCTTGAGCGCGCTGCCCAGGACGTTCACCCAGTACGGCCCCTTGATCACGAGGTTGAGCTGGAGGCAGTCACCCGACGAGTACGTCTCGTGCCACCACCCCCGGGGAACGAAGACCAGACCACCCCCCTCGACGGTCACCTCGGTCGCGTCGGCGGGCATGGTCACCGGGAACGGGTGGTCGGCGTACCCGAGCTGCGCCGGATCCGGCTGGGTCCGGTCGCCCGCGAAGCACATGCTCGTCTGGTTGACGATGCTGGTGTTCTCCGCGAGCTTCCACCGCTTCCGCCCGGAAAGCAGGAACGCGAAGTTGACGTCGAAGTCGCTGTGCATGGCGACGCCGCTTTCGCCGCTCGAGCAGAAGATCTCCGCCGTCATCGAGCCGGGTGGCAGACCCAGCCACCGGCACGCGTCGCCGAGCAGGTCCGGCAGGGCCGGAAAGGCGCGCTCGACGCGGCGCAGATAGCAGGTGAAACCGGCGCGGAGTGCGGGCAGGGCGTCTCGGCCGGTGGGCACCGATGCGTGTGGCCCGTTCTTTCGTAGCAACGACACCGGATGCCCGAAAGCCTCCAGCGTCCGGGCCGCGTCGGCCAGCTCAGGGATTTCGGTCGTCAGATCGAAATCCGTTGGTCCGGCGGGTCGCACAAACGCGCGTCCAGGCCAGTGACCCTGCAGGAAATCAGCCACGTCCAGTGGCGCCAGAATATCCGCGAAACCGACCACATTTCCCCCTGAGCGAACGACTTCACCTTCGTCCCCGTGCCATCGAGCCTGGCACAGCAGGTGGATGATCGTCAAACACGCGCCGGTCACACCGACCGAAAGCCCATGATCACCCGGTTGGATCAACGCCCGGCCGAAACCAATACTCGGCGTAGCAAACACTTCGGAATGTCGGTTTTATGACCCGTCATATCGGACATTCGAACCGTTGTTGGGAACTTTCGGATCGTCCACCAATCTCGCTAGACGATCACCGAAGGCTGTGGTAGCTTCGTTTTTGATCAAGCCTCGAATGGGGTCATCGAGGCGGGTCTCTTCGGGGGTTGGTTGTTTCGAAAACCGGCTCTAATCGAAGGTTATTGCACCCATGACCCTTTTCCTTGTAAGTCATCGATGGGAGAAGCCATGCCTGCAGAAACCCGCGAGATGCACGAAGCACCGAGCGCGGTCGAGGAACTCACGAAGGACAACTTCGAGACGCTCTTCGGCGACACCCCGCTGACCATCACCGACAGCGAGGTCAAGGACTGACGTCCTGGCGTCAGCGCACGGTTTTCCGAACTCGTACCGCTGGGCCCGCGTGGCGGGTTCGGAGCGACTGAGCAGTAGTGGGGGGCGGGGCATGGGGGCTGTTCACGTGTTCGCCGGGCCGTCGTGCCCCGAACCTCTTCTGCTGCACCACCGGCCGGACGCCGTCCTGCACGGGCCGGTCGAGCACGGCGACCTGTTCTCGCCGGACATCGGCGCCGGAGACACCGTCGTCATCGTCGACGGCACTTACCACCATCGACTTGCGTTGCGGCACAAGGAAATTCTTGACGCCCTGGCCCGCGGCGTGCAGGTCCTGGGGGCCGCAAGCATCGGTGCGCTCCGCGCCGCCGAGCTGCCGGGTACCGGCATGACCGGTATCGGGCAGGTCTACCGGTGGTACCGGGACGGCGTGTTCGACGGAGACGACGCGGTGGCCGTCGCCCACGCCGAAGCCGGTTCGCGCGCCGGGGTGAACGTGCCCCTCGTCAATCTTTACGCCGCGGTCCTCGCCGCCGAAGACGAAGGCGTCATCGAGTCCTCGGTGGCCATGGGCCTGATGGCGGCCTGGGAGGACGTGTACTACCCGACGCGGACACCCGCACGAGTTCTCGCCGTCGCGGAGAGCGCCGGCGCGGAGCGGTTCGCCCGCTGGTGCCGCACCCGCTGGGACGACGATCCGGCGGCCTTCGACCAGAAACGCCGCGACACCCTCGAGGCGGTCCGGCTCGCGGGTACCCGGGATCTTCCGCACGCTGAGCCGGCCGGCGCGCGCACCCGGGACTGGCGCACCGAGTACCACCGTCGCTGGCGGTCCCGGTTCGCCACCGACGACCACCGGCCGGCGCCCCACCACCGGCTGGCGTACCAGCAGCTGTTCAACTCCGATTTTCCCGCGGTGTGGTGGGACTTCCTGCACCGCAGCCACGAGCCGGGGGACTTCACCGCACACGTGCGCGCGACGCTGGGGCCGCAGGCGCGGGACTGGCTCGCCGACGCGGCCTCGCACCACCGGGTCACCGCCGTCATCCGCCCGCTTCCGGACCTCGGCAACCGGCGGCAGCGGGAACTGCTCCTGGCCGGCGAAACCGCCGAAGACCGCTCGACCGCCGAGGCCTGGCTCACGGCGACCCGGCGGCACCTGGCCGAACACCCCGATCGCAGCTTGACGCAGATCCCGGAGGCGACGTGTGCCCGGCTGCTCGCCGAGATCTGGCCGGGACGGGAGCCCGCTGCCGAATGCGGCCGTCGCGGACTGCTGTCCCTGCGCCAAGCCGGAGCCGCTCTGCGTCCCTTCGTGATCGGGTACCTCACCGACGCAAAGGAGCCTGCCGGTGTCTGACACGCTGGTGCCGGGAACCCACCGGGCCGTGGCTCCCGAAACCACCTGGGCCCGCGTCGAGCCCTTGCTGACGGAGTTCGGCATCACCCGGGTCGCCGACGTGACCCGGCTCGACGACATCGGCATCCCGGTCTTCATCGCGATCCGGCCGGAGTCCGAGACGCTGGCGGTGTCCCAGGGCAAGGGCGCCACCCCGCTCCTGGCGAAGCTGTCCGCGGTCCTGGAGTCGATCGAGCTGTGGCACGCCGAACGGCCCGCGCCGCGGTCCTTCACCGAGCTTCCGGGCCGGCTGGACCTGCCCTACCGCCTCACCGACCTGAACGTCCGGGACACCGGCCTGGCCCTGGACGCTCTCCCCCTGCAGTGGCTCACCGCCCGGTCCCTGGCCGGCGGGGCCGAAGTGCCGGTACCGCTCGACGTCGTCCGGCTCTCCTACAGCGGCGAGCACTTCCGGCGGCCGCGGATCTTCCAGACGAGCAGCACCGGGCTCGCCTCGGGCAACACCTTCGCCGAAGCGTGCCTGCACGCGCTCTGCGAGGCCGTCGAACGAGACGTGCTGACGACCACAGCCGCGGGACAGCACCTGGACCCGGCGGCCATCGACGATCCGCACCTGACCGCACTGCTGGACCGGCTGCGCACCGCGGGCGCCGAGTTCGAGCTCGTCCACCTGCGCAACCGGTTCGGGCTGCCGACGTTCGCCGCCCGGGTCTGGTCCCCGCTGTTCCCGGTCGTCTGTTCGGGCTCCGGTACCCACCCGGACCCGAGCGTCGCGCTGTCGCGGGCGATCACCGAAGCGGTACAGAGCCGGCTGACCGAAATCACCTCGACGAGGGACGACATCCCGTCCGACTTCGCCATGGACGCCGCCGCGACCGCGGACCCGGGCTTCCGGCCCGGCACCACACCGCTCGCCGAAGTTCGGCACGAGTACCCGGAGGGGTTCGATGGCTGGGAGGAAGAGCTCGCGAAAGCCACGGCCCGGATCGAGTCGGCGACCGCCCGCACTCCGCTCGTGGTCGACCTGTCGACCAGGCCGGAGCTGTTCCACGTGGTCAAGGTGGTCTGCCCCGGGCTGGTGTACACCGACGGCCGGATGCTCGCTGCCTGATGGGGACGCCGGATGACCGCACTCGGACCACCTGCGCTGGTCGTCGCGGGCCTGCTGGCCCACCAGCTCGGCCGGCTGTGGGAACAGGGTTTCCAGGGGGCACACCTCAGCTACGCCCCGGTCTTCGCCGTCGGCGCGCCGGCCTGGCTGACCTGGACGGGCCAGGTCGTCGCGCTCCCGGCGGCGCTGGCGGCCGTCGTCGCGCTCCCGGGGTCCGCCGGACCGCTCGTGGCGCTGGCGTGCGTGTTGTGCTGGCTGGGCACGGTCCAGCGACGGCTGGCCAACCACTGCTGGCTCGGCGTGGTGACCCTCGTCGTGCTGGCGTTCGCGCCGCCGTCGGCGCACGCCGTGGTCGCGAGGGATCTGCTGGCCGGGCTCTACTTCTCGGCGGCGCTGTTCAAGCTCAACCCGGAATACCTGTGCACGGCACGCAGCGCCGGCCGCGTCGTCACCCGCTTCTACCTGGGCCTTCTCGGCCTGCGCGTGCCACCGGCGCTGCTGCGGCCGGTGCCCGTGCTGGTGATCCTCGCCGAGTTCGGCACCGGCCTGTGCCTGCTCGATCCCGGTCTCGCTCGGGTGGGCCTGGTGCTGGCCGTCGCGATGCACCTGGCCTTCGGCGTCTCCGGCAACTTCGGGTTTTCGACCGTGGCCATGGTGCTGTGGGCGATCGCTTTGGCCGCCGGGCCCGGTGGGGTGGCGGTGCCGCCGGTGAGCAGCGGCTGGTGGGCCGCGATCCCGGTGTCCGCGGCGTTCGCGGTGCTGCTCGGCCGCTCGGCGGCCGGCGGCCGGACGCCGGGCTTCCTCGCCAAGGACCTCTTCCAGGGTGCGACGTTCGGTGCCGTGTGCGCGATCGCGCTCGGGGCGCCCGCCGGCCGGGCGGACTGGACCGGCACGCTGGTGCACGTCCTCGTCGGCGCGCTGTTCGCCGTGAACTTCGCGCTGGTGCTGACCGGCGCGAAACTCGAGTGGAGCTTCGCGATGTTCTCCAGCCTGCGGCCGTTCGGCCGGTCGTGGCTGCAACGCCGCCTGCTCGCCGACTGGCCCCGGTACTACGTGCTCACGCTGCCGGACCGGATCCCGGCTCCGTTGCTGGACGCCGTCCGGCCCGAGTTCCTGTACCAGGCGACCAGGCCGGAGAACGCCGTGCACGAATCCGTCGTCCGCCGGCTCGAAGCCACGGCCAACCGGTACGGCGCCACGCTGGCGCCCAGAGTGGTCGAACCGGGCGACGGCGAGCTGGTGCCGAGCACCCGCGCGAGTCAGCCGCCACCGCGGCGAACCGTGCTGCTGTTCCCGGCGATCGTGCCCAGAAGTTTCACGAAGCACTACCTCGGCTGAGGGGGAGGTCGATGTGAGCACCCGGCGTGACCGGTTCATCCACCGGGCGGGCTACCGGCTCGAGTACCTGGTCAACGAGCCCGAGGAGCCGGCGGACCCGTACCTGCACGTCCTGTTCCACGGCTTCAGCGCGATCGAGCGGCACGTGCCCCCGGTGTTCGCGCGCAAGCAGTGGCGCGGCTGGCAGGACGCGGTGTGCCTGTTCCTGTCCGACCCGATCCACTTCGTCACCCCGGACTCGGGCTGTGGCTGGTTCCTGCTGGGCGAGGACGAGTTCCGGCCCCGGATCTTCGAGCTGCAGCAGGAGCTGCTGGCTCGGTTCGGGTTGCGCGGCACCGTGTGGCACGGGCTCTCCTCGGGCGGGTACGCCGCACTCCGGTACTGCGTGCGTTCCGAGGGCGAAGGGCTCGCGTTCGTCGTCTCGCCGCACAACGACCCGGTGATCCTGCCGCAGTGGCACCGCGAAGCCGTCCCCTACCTCGGGCTGCCCGGCTGGGGCTCGCCCGAGGTCACGACCAGCGTGCTCGAACACTGGTCCGGCGACAAGTACCTGCACGCGATGCTGTCGGAGAAGGACTCCTACTTCGGCCTGAAGCACCTGAAGCCGATCATGGCCGCCCTCGACGGGCAGCCGAACGTCCGGGCGCGAATCCTGCGTGACGGCCGCGGCCACGGGTTCATCTCCGACGCCGACTACGAAACCCAGCTGGCGGAAGCGAAACACGACTGGGAAGCCCACCGTGGAATCGCCGCGAGCGAAAGGAACAGCGCATGTCCGACGTCCAGGTAACCCTTTCGGCGCCGCTGGCGCGCTTCGCGGCGAACGAACGGAACTTCACCGTCCACAGTGGAACTCTGGACGAAGTGCTCGCCCAGATCCACACCCGCCACCCGCAGTTGCAGAAGCGGCTCGTCGACGGCGCCGGGAAGGTCCTGCCGTTCGTCAGCATCTACTTGGGCGAGGACAACGTCCGCGACCTGCCGGCCGACGGCCTGACGGTGCCGCCGCGCAGCAGCGTTCTGATCATGTCGGCGGTGGCCGGTGGTTAGCGGATCATGCGTGGTCCGCCCGGCCACGCCCGAGGACACCGGCGCGCTGCGGCTGTTCCACCCCCACGGCGAGACCACCGAACTCACGGCCCGGCTGGCGACCCCGGTATCGGGCACCACGCACTACGTCGCCGAACTGGCCGGCGAGCCGGTCGCGGCGTTCTCGCTGACCGAGCTCGGCCGGATCCGCCCGGGTGCCGCCCCACGGGTCCTCCTGCACGACATGAAGATCCGCGCGCGCTTCCGCGGGCACGGCGTCACGGAGGACATCTTCGGCTGGCTGTCGGAATCGCTGGGCGCGGGACGCCGGGTCGAGCTGATCGCCCTCACCCCACCCGAATACCGGCCCTCGGCGATGGCGCGGTTCGGGCTCGTCGAATCCCACCACGCGTTCAAGTGGGCCGTCTCCGAGGACGTACGCCGATGACCGTGCCCGAAGGCCGTGAGTACACCACTTGGCTCGCGGGGCTGCGCACCTGGGCCGCGCACGCCGCGGACCGCCCCGGCGCCTGGCGCAGCGCGGGCGCACAGGGCCTGTTTTCCCTGCCGGTGGGCACCGAGTTCGGCGGCGCCGGCGCCGGCTACGAGGCGACCTGCCGGGCGATGGAGGCGATCGCCGAGGAGACCGGGGAGTCCGGCCTGCCGTTCGCGATGTCCGCCCACCTGTGGGCCTGCCAGGATCCGCTGGCGGCGTTCGGGACGGCCGAGCAGCGCTCCGCGTACCTCGATGCCGCGATGTCCGGAGAACTGATCGGTGCCTTCGCGGCCACCGAGTACGACGCCGGATCGGACCTGCTGTCGTTGCGGACCACGGCGAAGCAGTCGGACTCCGGCTCGTGGTCTCTCGACGGCACCAAGATGTTCGTCACCAACGGCCCGATCGCCGACCTTTTCCTCGTGCTCGCACGAAGCGGCGAGGGAAACCCGCTGGGCGCGCTCAGCGCGTTCCTGGTCCCGAAGTCCGCGGCGGGCCTGACCGTCGGCCCGGACATCGAGAAGTCCGCCCTGCCCGGCGCCAAGCTGAGCACCCTGCACCTGGACGACGTCATCGTGCCCGCGGCAGCGTGCCTCGGCGGTGCCGGCGGCGGGTTCGCGGTGCTGATGCGCGCCATGCGTATCGAGCGGGCGTTCATCCTGGCTCCGGTGCTCGGCCTGATGGCCCGCGCGGTGCGCCGGGCCGTCGAGCACGTCAAGACCCGCGAGCAAGGCGGCGGACCGCTCTCCTCGTACGACACCATCCGCGCCCGGATCGTGCGCATGCACCTGAGCCTGACCACCGCGCGCGAGATCCTCCACGGCACGGCGCGGCAGGCGGACGCGGGCACGCTGGATCACGCCCGATCGTCGTTGACCAAACTCCTGGTGAGCAGCGAGTTCGGCAGCTTCTGCGCCGAACTGTCCGATGTGTACGGTGGCTACGCGCTGCTGCCCGAGACCGGCGTGGCACAGCTGACCGCCGACGCGGTCGCCAGCCGGTACTACTCGGGAACCTCCGACATGCAGATCAAGATCATCGCCGAAGGGCTGGGATTGTGACAACGCAAGACACCGTACTGACCACGGTGCGAAGCGCGGTGCAGGACGTCGCGCCGGGCATCGAGCTGACCGACGACCTGCCGCTGATCGCCGAGCGCATCATCGACTCGCTGTCGCTGCTGAAGGTCGTCTCTCGCCTGGAGCACGACCTCGGCGTCCGCATCCGCGACACCGAGGTGCTGCCCCGCAACTTCGAGACCATCACCGCGATCCGCGCTTTCCTGGCCGCCAAAGGGTACTGATGAACAGGCTGGATGACGACCTCCGGAGGACCGCGGACCGCCACGGCGACCGGCCCGCGGTGCTGGACGGCGCCACGACCCTGACGTACGCGGAGCTGGCCGCGGCCGCCGAAGCGATCGCCCAGGCGCTGACCGCCCGCGGGGTCGCCGAGGGCGACTGCGTGGTCTGGCACGGCGCGAAGAACGCCACCGCGGTGGCGGTGGTCCACGGCATCCTGCGGGCGAAGGCCGGGTACGTGCCGGTGGACCCGGACGGCCCGATCGCCCGGGCCCGGCTGATCGTCGAGGCTTGCCGGCCGCGAGCCCTGGTGGTCGACACGGCCGCCCGCGACCAGTGGGCCGAAGCGGGCGCGGACCTGGACTGGCAGCCGCTGACCGGCGCATTGTGGTTCGCCGTCCCGGGCACCGCGCCGCGGCCGGCGCTGCCGGATCTGGCCTACGTCCTGCACACCTCCGGCAGCACGGGACGCCCCAAGGGGGTCGTGCACACCCACCGCAGCGCGCAGGCGTTCGTCGACTGGTCCGTCGCCGAGCTGGAGCTGACCACCGGCGACGTCGTCGTCAACTCGGCTCCGCTGCATTTCGACCCGTCGACCCTGCACCTGTTCGGCGCCGCTCGGGTCGGCGCCGCCGTCGCGCTCGTCCCGGCGACCGCGGCCACCTTTCCCGCGACCTACCTGGAGTTCTGCCGCGAGGCCGGCGCCACGGTGCTCTACGCGGTGACCTCGACGATGGCGTGGCTGACCCGCCGCGGCCGCGAGCTGATGCCCGGGCTGACCGCGCTCCGGGCGGTCGTCTTCGGCGGCGAGGTGATGCAACCCGCCGACATGAACGCCCTGCTCGACGCCTGGCCCCGAGCCCGGTTCCTGAACGTCTACGGGCCGACCGAGAGCAACGTCGCGACGTTCCACGAGCTGCGAACGCGGAAGATACCGCCGGCGGGCGAGGTCCCGATCGGCCGGCCGCTGCCCGGGACCGACGTGCTCGTCGTCGATCCCGCCCGCACTCCCGTGGCACCGGGCGAGCCCGGGGAGCTGCTCGTCCGGGGGGCCACGATGATGGCCGGCTACCTCGACCCGGACGACACCGCACGGGCGTTCGTCAGTACGGCGGACGGCCGCCGGTGGTACGCCACCGGCGACCACGTCCGGGCGGACGAGACCGGCGAGCTGGCGTTCATCGGCCGGCGCGACGGGCAGATCAAGTCCCGGGGCTACCGCGTCGAGCTCGGCGAAATCGAGCGGCACCTGCGCGCCGTCGACGGTGTCCGCGAATGCGTCGTGGTGGCGACACCCCAGCCCGTGGTCAGCACCGTGATCACCGCGTTCGTCGACGCACCCGAGGAGGTCGCGCGTGCGTTGCCGCGATTGCTGGCCGACCGGGTCCCGCACTACATGATCCCCGAACGGATCGTCGCGGTCGCCGGGGAACTGCCCCGCAACGCCAACGGCAAGGCCGACCGGAACCGCCTGGCCGGCCTCGCCGCGCAGCCGTCGCTGGACGATGTCGCCGGGTTCGTCCCGGTCCGCTGAGAAAAGGACGGAAGAAGTGCGATCAGCCACCGAGGGCGTGACCCCGGAAGACGTGGAGGTCCTGCGGGTCCCGGCGTTCCGGTGGCTCTGGGCCGCGAACGGGTTCCGGTACTCGGCGGCCCAGGTCGCCGGGTTCGCCCTGCCGATCACGGCGGTCCTGCTGCTGGGCGCCGGGCCGCTGGCCATGAGCCTGGTGTTCGTCGCGGCCCGCTCGGGCTACCTGCTGCTCGGGCTGCCGGCCGGGGTGTGGGTGGACCGGTGGCCCAAGCGCCGGGTGCTGATCTCGGCCGACCTGGCCTACGTCGTGGCGTTCGGCAGTGTCCCGGCGGCCTACCTGCTGGGTGTGCTGTCGGTGGCACAGCTCGTCGTGGTCGCCTTCGTGGTGAGCGTCGCGAGCGTGTTCTTCGACGTCGCGCACACCAGCGTGCTGCCCTATCTGCTGCCGAAACGCGCCATCGCGGACGCGAACGCCCGGCTGCAGACGTCCGAGAACACGATCCAGGCGGTGTCGCCCGGCGTGGCGGGCGCACTGACCCAAGCCTTCGCGGCGCCGCTGCTCTACCTGTTCGCCGCGCTGGCCCACTTGTGCTCCGTGCTGCTGGTGAGCCGGCTCCATCCCCAGGACAAGAGCCCGGCACCGCCCGCACAGCGCAGCTTCCGCCGGGAGATCGTCGCCGGCGTCCGGATGTTGTTCGGCCACCCGCTGCTGCGGGTGTTCCTCACGCAGGCGGCGCTGATCAACCTCGGGGCCGGGATCATGCTGTCCCAGTTCCCGCTGTACCTCCTGCGCGACATCGCCATCCCGCCGTGGGGCTTCGGCCTGCTCTCGACGGCGGGCGCGATCGCCGGGGTGGTGGCCTCCCTGGTGGCACCGAAACTGCGCCGCAGGTTCGGCGAGGTCCGGATGACACTGGTGTTTTCGGCGTTGGCACCGGTCGCCGTGCTGGCTGCTCCCCTGGCCGGGATCCTGCGGCCCGCGGCGATCCCGCTGGCCGGGCTGGCGGAGGTCTTGATCGGGTTCGTCATCGTCGGCCGGTCCGTGGCCGCGGCCGGCATTCGCGCCCGGGTGACGCCGAACGAATTCCTGGGCCGCGTATCGGCGGCCAACAGCGTGGTCACCCAAGGGGCGACCCCCCTGGGTGCGCTGCTCGGCGGCCTCGTCGCGAGCGCGTGGACCCTGCCCGCCGCGCTGTGGCTCGGCGTGCTGGTGATGACCGGCCCGCTGGTCGTGCTGCTCACGTCGCCGCTGGCCGGGCACCGGACCCTGCCTGCGGAGTGGGAGGTCGAACGATGACGTCGATGCTGACCGAGCTGACGATCGGGGACGCTTTCGGCAACGCGGTCACCCGGGCGTGGCGGGACCGGCCGGTCGTGACCGGCCTGGGTCACGAAACCCTGGAGCGCGACGACGGACTGCTCATCGTGAACGACCTGTCGGTGTACTTCGCGCCGTTCGAACGGTGGGGTGTCCCGGACCGGGCCGCCGCCGAGCGCGCGACCGGGCGGGTACTCGACGTCGGGTGCGGCCCGGGCCGCCACGCACTGCACCTGCGGGACCGCGGGCTCGACGTGCTCGGCATCGAACCGTCCGCGGGTGCGGCGGCGGTGGCGCGCGAGCGCGGGGTGGACGTCCGCGAGCTGGCCGTCCAGGACGTCGACGCCACGCTGGGCCGCTTCGACACCATTCTGCTGGGCGGCCAGAACATCGGCCTGTTGGAGAGCCGGGAGAAGGCGCCGGACCTGCTCACCAGGCTGGCCGCGGTGACGGCGCCCGGCGGCAAGCTGCTCGGGGTCGCCAACGACCCGTACTCGCTGCGCAGCCCGTGGCACGTGGCCTATCTCGACCGGAACCGGGAACGCGGACGGCTGCCCGGCCAGCAACGCTTCCGCCTGCGCCACGGTGTCGTGGCGACCTCGTGGTTCGACTACCTGACGCTGTCGGTCCCCGAGCTGGCAGACCTCGCCGGACCGACCCCGTGGCGGCTGACCGACGTCGTCCGATCCGGACACCAGTACTTGGCGCATTTCATCCTCGAATGAGGCGCTGGGGAGGAAACACACGTCCGCAAGTCAAGGAGTCACCGTTGAACACTTTGGAGAAAGCAGCAGCGGAATACGAGGAGCAGGGTTTCAGCATCATCCGGAACGCAGTGCCGCCGGACCTGCTCGAAGAGACCAAAGCCCACGTCGCGTGGCTCACCGAGCGCTACCCGGACCTGCGTCCGGAGCACTTCCACCACCCGCTGATCCGCAACGACGCGTTCTGGGTACGGCTCGTCTCCGATCCCCGTCTGGTGGACATCGCCGAGTTCTTCCTCGGCCCGGACATCGCCTGCTTCACCGCCCACTACATCTGCAAGCCGCCGTTCGACGGGCAGCCGGTGCTGTGGCACCAGGACGGGGCCTACTGGAAGCTCGACCCGATGCACGCGCTGACGGTGTGGGTCGCCGTCGACGAGTGCACGAGGGAGAACGGCTGCCTGCGCGTGATCCCCGGCAGCCATCGCCTGCCCCTCTACCAGCCGACGCGGAAGACGGACTCGCCGAACATGCTGTTCTCCTCCTCCGAGGAGGACCTCGTCCGCGAATGGTCCGAGCGGGCGGGAATCGTCGACGTCGAGCTCAACCCGGGCGACGTCGAGATCCACCACCCGAACATCCTGCACTGCTCGGAGCCGAACACCTCACCGCGCCGCCGCTGCGGCCTGGACATCGGGTACATCCCGGCGAGCACGCGGATCCTCAGCGACGGCCTGTACCTCGACCCGATCCTCGTCCGCGGCAAGCCCGCCGACGGGACGAACACCTATCGCCAGTACCCGGCTTACGTCCCCGGCGAAACGATCCCCTTCGCCGGTCAGGCGGAGTGGAACGAGCAGATCGCGGTGCGCAACAACGCGATCACCCCGGCCGTGGGCGGCGAAACCGAGTCCCCGCTGGACGCCACGCGCCGGATGATCGACCGGCTGCGCGAAGGCACGGTCAAGCGGTAGCAGACGTTCGCCGTCCGAGTGCGAACGAACCGAAGGGAGGGAAATCCATGAACGACAAGAGTGCAGTGTCCGACGGCTTCGCCCTGGACTCCGGCGTGACCGAGCGCGTCACCCGTGTCCTGGCGGACGAACACGCGGCCAGGGCGGGCTTCTACGCCTTTCACGAGGCGGACTCCGTCGATCCGACCGAGTTCTTGATCAGGTGGTGACCCGGCGGTGAGCCACCTGTTTCCGGCGTTCCGGAACGCCGGAAACAGGTTCCCGGACAACATTTCCAGGGGGATCGATGTATCGCATGACGTCCAGTCTTCGGATCGCGCCGCTGGCGGAGACGCTGGCGAAGGCACAGGTGATGGCCGAGCGACTGGGCATCGTCCGGGTCACCGACACCACCTGGCTGGACTGCATCGGCGTGCCCGTCTTCGCCGCCATCCGCCCGGATTCCCGGACGCTGTGCGTCAACGCGGGCAAAGGGGTGCACCGGGAAGAAGCCCGCGTCGGCGCCTACATGGAGGCGATCGAGTTCGCCAGAGCCGAACCGCGCAACAACGACGTCGAAGTCGTGGTCTCGACCCCGCGTGCGATCCAGGCCCAGGCCACGGCCCGGTTCGAGTTCGTCCAGCTGTGTCCGGTGCTCGGGCGGCCCGTCGCCCCCGAGGAGCCGATCGCGTGCGTCCGTGCCCACGACATCGGCACCGGCGAACCGGTGCTTATCCCGGCGGAACTGGTGTTCAACCCGATGCCGCCGGACGACGGGCAAGCCGTCTTCGGGACCGGTTCGAACGGGCTCTGTTCGGGCAATTCGGTGGCCGAAGCGACCGTGCACGGGCTGTTCGAGCTGCTGGAACGCGACGTGCGGTCGTTCAACTACGTGCGAGACGACTCCCGGCTGGTCGACCTCGGCTCGTGCGGGCCCGACCTGCGGCAGCTGGCGGACCGCTTCGCCGCGTCGGGCTTGGAGGCGGTCCTGCGGTACACGCCCGGCGAATTCGGTTTCCCCTACTTCGACGGTTTCGTGCTGGAGCCCTCCGACGACGCGCCGATCACGATCGCGCACGGCGCCGGGCTGCACCTGATCACCGAAATCGCCGCCGTCCGGGCGCTGGCCGAGGCGGCGCAGTCCCGGCTGTCGTTCATCCACGGCGGCCGCGACGACCTGGTCAACCGGCACGAGTACTTCGCACAGCAGGAACCCGGCGTCGAGCGCGAAACGGTCGCCGGGGCCCGCACCCGGGTGCTCGACCCCACCGGAACGGTCCGGTACTCCGACATCGTGTGCCCACCGATCGCCACGGCCGGCCCGGCGGAGGTGATCGACGAGATCACCGCTGCTTTGCGGCGCCGAGGGTTGTCCCAGGCGCTGCGGGTGGTGCTGAGCCTGCCGGACGACCCCCTGGCCGTCGTCCGCGTGATCGTGCCCGGCCTGGAGGTGTTCCGGCCGGTCCTGCGCCGGGTCGGCCCACGGCTCGCCCGGTTCGCCGAATCCCGGGGAGACCGGTGATGCTGACGCTCTACGTGGGGCCCACCGCCCACGGACTGCAGTTGCCGGGCGGCATCGACGTCCGGCCCCCGGTCCGGCGGGGCGACCTGCGCGACCTGGTCCGCGCGACCGGACCCGGCACGGTCGCCATCGCCGACGGCACCTTCCACGCCTATCCGTCGGTCGGGCACGCGGAGATCCGCGAGGCACTGGATGCGGGCTGGACGGTCTGGGGGTTGTGTTCGATGGGAGCCATTCGCGCGGCGGAGATGCACCACCTGGGCATGCGTGGCTTCGGAGCCGTCTACGAACGCTACGCGGGCTGCGCCGACTTCGACGACGACGAAGTCGCACTGGTCCACGAGGAAGAAGCACCGTACCGTCCGTTGTCCGAACCGCTGATCCACATCCGGGAGTTCCTGCTGTCCCTGGAACTGCCGGAACACGACCGGATCCTCGAGAGCCTGAAGCAGCGGTGGTACGCCGAGCGGACGCTGGAAGCGCTGCGCGAACTGCTCCGCGAAGCCGGGCAGCCCGACCGGTCGTTGGCCGGGTTCGACGCGTTCCGCCTGAAGAGACTGGACCTCGTGCGGTTCCTCGCGGAACGGCCCTGGGAGCGCGCCGCCCCGGTACGGTGACCGTCAATCCACTGGGGACGGATCCGGTACGGGTGGTTCGCCGGGGTGGGTTTGCCGGACGGCTTGGCGCAGTGCGCGCACGAAGGCCGCCGTCGCGGGTGGGTCCGGTGGGTCGCCGTAGGTGGCCAGGTAGACGTGGCGGCGGAAATCGGGGAGCTCGGTGGCCGCGATCCCGGGGGCGTGGTGGGTGCGCAGGGCCAGGCCCGGCATGGTTGTCACGCCCATGCCCGCCGCGACCAGGGCCTGCTGGACGATGATGTCGTCGCTGGTGTACGCGATGGGTGGGGTGAAACCCGCCTTGCCGCAGGCCTCGAGGAACTCGCGGCGGCAGTTCTCGCAGCCCGCTATCCAAGCCGCGTCGCGGTTGGCTTCCAGGGTTTGGCCGGGCTGCAGGCTGAGCAGGTACATCGGATCGTCGAACAGGTGCGTGGCGCGGATGTCGCCGGGGGCGGGCTCGTCGTAGCGGAAGACGAGCGCGACGTCGATCCGGCCGGCTCGCAGCAGGTCCAGTGCCACCCGCGGGTGGGCCTCGGTCAGCTGCAGTTCGATGCCGGGATGGTCGCGGCGCAGGGTGCCCGCGGCGTGCGGCACCAGCGCGGCCAGCGCCGACTGGAAGCCGGCGAGCCGGACGCGGCCGGTGCGCAGGCCCACCAGCGCGGACAGTTCCGCGGCGGCCGCGTCGACCCGGCCGACGATCTCGGTGGCACGGCGGGCCAGGTGCTCCCCCTCCGGGGTGAGGCGGATGCCCCGGCCGACCCGCTGGACCAGCCGGGCCCCGGTCTCGGCCTCCAGCTTCGCCAGGTGGTGGCTGACGGCGGGCTGCGAGTAGTTCAGGTGTTTGGCCGCCTTGGTGACCGAGCCGTGCGCGGCGATCGCCGCGAGCACCCGTAACCGCAGGACATCCAGCATTCATCAAGGGTACCTATGAGTGAGCTCAAACATCATCATTGGACGAATGAGTCGGCCTGCGGAACGCTGGCCGGGACACCCCGATCAGGGTGCGACATCTGCCGCGTCGGGTCGGGCCCCATCGCTGCTACGACTGAACGGAGATCATCGTGACCGGCACCCGCGGGACGATCCAGCGGCTGGACAACATCGCCATCGTCGTCGACGACCTCGAGGCCGCCAAGGCGTTCTTCGCCGAACTCGGCCTGGAGCTGGAAGGCGAGGCGACCGTCGAGGGCCGCGAGGTCGATCGCCTCGTCGGGCTGGAGGGCGTCCGGTCGGACATCGCGATGATGCGCACCCCGGACGGCCACGGACGGCTCGAGCTGACCAAGTACCACTCGCCGTCGATCCGGGCCGGAGAACCGAAAGCTCCGGCGAACACCCTGGGCGCGCATCGGATCATGTTCGCCGTCGAAGACATCGAGGACGTCGTCGAGCGCCTGCGGCCGCACGGCGCCGAGCTCCTCGGCGAGCTGGTGCAGTACGAAAACAGCTACCGGCTCTGCTACCTGCGTGGCCCGGCGGGCATCCTGGTCGCGCTGGCCGAGGCGGCCGGGTGACCGATGCTTCGACCTGGCCGCATCCGGTCACGGATCGTCCCCCGACTGGTCGCGTCCGCGTGCTCCCACTCCGGATTCGTTCACGAAGCGCAGCGGCAAAAGCCGCTCGCCTGGGCCGGTCGCGTTCGGCGGGCGGGCCCGTCAGGATGAGGGTGGCGTTGGGTGCGTCCAACGCACCGAACGCCACTGTGAGGATGTGGGGGCGCAGCAACCCGAACCAAACGTCTTGAATGAGTCATTCAGGTCTTCGGAGGTCCTGAATGACTCATTCAAGACCTTTGCACTCGTCGCCGCGCTGTCAAAGAATCTCGGACGCGCGACGCTAGCCGACCGGTTCGGTCGCCGTGCCGAACAGGTGGCCCAGCGCGTCGGCCAGGCGGGGGTGGCGGAACTCGTGGCCGGCCTCGGCCAGCCTTCGCGGCTCCACGCGCTGGGCGGCGAGCGCGAGCTCGCGGGCGCCGTCCTCGCCGAGGAGCAGGCGTGGGCCGCTCGACGGCAGCTCGGGCAGCGTCGGCCGCTTCAGCACGCTGCCCAGCGTGCGCGCGTACTCGGCGTTGCGCACCGGTTCCGGGCTCACCGCGTTGACCGGTCCACTGAGGACGGAGCCGGTCAGGGCCCGCAGGTAGACGTCGGCCAGGTCGTCGATGCCGATCCACGGCATCCACTGCCGTCCCGTGCCGAGGGGGCCGCCCAGCCCGGCGGCGAACAACGGGTAGTGCAGCCGCAGCAGGCCGCCGCGGGGGCTCAGCACCAGGCCGGTGCGTACCCGGACCACGCGGAGACCCGCCGTCGACGCCGGTTCGGTGGCCGCCTCCCAGCCGGCGACGACGTCGGCGAGAAACCCCGGCCCGCGTTCGCTTTCCTCCGTGACCACCTCGTCGGCGCGGCCGGGTCCGTAGTAGCCGACCGCGGACGCCGAGACGAACACCTTCGGCCCGCCGGGCGTGCGTGCGGCCAGGTCCGCGAGCGCCCGCGTCGGCTCGATCCGGCTGTCGCGCACGGCCCGCCGGTGCCCGTCGTCGAACCGGCCGGCGAGCGGGGCGCCGGCCAGGTGCACGACCGCGTCGACGCCGGCGAGCAGGTCCGCGGCAGGTTCCTCCGGCTGCCACGTCCGCTCGCCGGGCGTCTCGGCGGCCCGCCGCACCAGCCGGACGACCTGGTGGCCCCCGGTGGTCAGCAGCGCCGTCAGTGCCGTCCCGACGAGACCGCTCGCCCCGGTCACGGCGACCGTCAGCGGCTCGTGCCGATAGCGCCGGTGCGCGGCCAGGTCGTCGGCCAGCCGGCGGTCGCGGTCGGCGGACATCGAGCGCAGGAACGCTTCGGGCGCCGGGGTGTCGGCGTGGCCGGTCGCCGCCGACCGGCCGACCGAGCGAAAGACCCTGGCCACGATCACCTCTCGATGCGCAGACGATGCACTGTGCGGCGAAGCGTACGAGGGTGATCGCCGTCGCGCTCGCCGAAAACCGCCAGGGCTAAAGCGGGTCGGCGGTGTATTCGATGCCGACGACGAAATCCTGCAGGCCGGTCAGGTCGGCGCCGGGATCGGCGGACAGGGTGAAGCGCCACGGCTGCTCGACCGGCTCCCCGATGGCGACGTTGAGCGGCTGGTCGGGCGACGGGCTGCCGGGCAGGCGGAGGGGTTCGCCGTTGGAGAGCGCGATCCCGGCCTCGCACGTGAACGCGGCCGCCGCGCCCGTCAGGTCGAGGGTGGCCGAGACCGTCGGGCCCGTGCTGCCCGGCAGGGCGACGAACACGTTGGCGACGCGGCGGTTCTGCTCCGCCGCGGGGTAGGGCACCTTGGCGAAATCGAGTTCCACCGGACCCCCGCCGGCCGCCCGGATCGCCGCCAGTGCGTCCGGGGCGAACCGGGCCGCGGAGACCAGTAGGAGCCGGCCGGCGGCGGGCGTGGCCGGGGTCTGGCGGAGGGTGTCCGAGAAACGGGCGAGCCCGTCGATCCGGATGACGATGTCGGTGATCGTGTCCCACGCACCCGCGTCGCGGTCGAGGTGGAGGGTCCAGCCCGTGTCGAGGCCGATGCCTTCGAACGGGCCGAGGACGTCGTGGCCTTCGGCGGCCGGCGTGCCGCTTTCCGAGACGGCGATGGCGTCGGCGAACCGGAGCAACGGGCGGGTCGTGAGGGTTTCGTCCGTGCTGGCCTGCGATACGCCGTGGTTGACCAGCGTGCCGCGGACGCGCCGGCCCGCGGTGAGCATCCGGACTTCGACGGCGAGGCTCCGGACGCGGTGGCCGAACGTGCCGGGGAAGAACGCGCGTGCGGCACTTTCCGACGTGGCGAACGAACACCGTCCGCGGGCTTTCAGTGCCCCGAACGCGAGCGGGAACTCCTCGGCCAGCGACAGCACGCAGCGGTACGGGACCAGCGCGCGTTCGCCGGCGATCCGGGCGGCCTCGAGTTCGGCGAGGTCGCCTTGGAGCTGGTCGGCGCCGGTCACCCCGGAGAGGTCGCGGGCCAGGTAGTCCATCCGGACGATGCGCAGGCGCCGGTCCTGTTCGAAGGCGAGGGCGCGTTCGGCGAGCCAGCCGGCCCAGGCGCCGAGGTCGAGGTAGCGGCGCAGGACGCGGCGCAGCACCTGGGTGACGGCCGTCCAGAACTCGGCGTTGAGCAGGCGCAGGGTGGTGAAGGCGAGCAGGTCGTTCGCGAGGCGGATGTCGGCGTCGGCGATGGTGGCCTGCAGCTTGGCGATGGTCACCTCCCGCTGCTTGGCGTCGACGTTGCCCTTGGCCAGCGGCAGGGCGACGTCTTGGAGGCGCTTCAGTTCGCCGGCGCGGCCGCTGTAGGCGGCGGCCATGCCGGACATGCTGGTGTAGCCGGCGTAGTAGAACGCGCCGAAGCCGGCGAGCACGGACGCGCCCGCGCCGAGCCCGAGCAGGCCGGACGCCGACGCGTCGCCCAGCCCGAGTTCGGCGGCGAAGCCTTCGCCGACGCCTTTGGTGGCGAAACCCGGCAGCCCGGTGAACGTCTTGGTCAGGCCGGACGCGAAGTCCGACAGCTGCCCGAAGAAGCTGTCGTGGTCGGCGATCTCGGCTTTCTTCGCCGTGATCTGCGCTTCGACGTCGGCGACCTGCTGCTGGGCGAGCAGGACCTGGTAGCCGGCGATCTGCGCCTGCTCGCCGGCGATCGCTTTCTGCGCGGTGGCCTTGGCGAGCAGGTTGGAGGTGCGCAGCCGTTCGATGGCGAGGTCTTCGAGGTGCCCGGTGGCGGCGAGGAAGTCGCGTTCGGCGGCCTTCGCCAGCGCGGCGAACCGGTCGGCGGCGTCCTTGAGGGTGCGGTAGCGCTGCACCGGGACGGTCGATTCGGTGCCGCCGAAGTAGTTCAGCCCAGCCTCGATCCGGGTGAAGCCCAGCCGGGCGCGGGCGACCTGCGCGACGACGGCCGGGTTCGCCGACGCGGCAACGTAACCGCCGGGGACGCCGCCCTGCCAGGACGGTCCCACCCGCGGGTCGTCGCCGTGCAGCCACAACACGGCCTTGTAGAGCTCCCGCGCTCGCGCCGTGCTCGCCGGATCGTCGGCGCGGAACAGGGCGTCCGCCCATTCGAGGAGCACCATGCCCAGGCGCAGCAGCAGGAACCGGCGGTCGACGCGGTGCAGGTTCGCGGCGATCTTCGGCGGCCGGAACTGGCTGTAGTCGTCGAACGTGCTGCCGTACGGGACCGAATCCGGTTCGGCGATATCGGGTTGCACCACCTGGGCTTTCCCGGAACGGTCCAGTGTGGACGGCAGCGGCCCGTCGGTGTACAGCTCGGGCACGCCGGCGTTCTGGAACGTCAGGTACCCGGCCGGATCGTCCTGCGCCGCGGCGCCGATGGCGACACCGCTCAAGCCTTCGAGGCACTTCGCGGCCTCGGTGAAGCGGCCGACGGCGAGCAGCACGTCCGAGCGCCACACCCAGGCGAAGTACATCGCGTACAGCACCAGGGCGGCGGTCAGGCGCTTGCTGGTCAGGTCGCCCGGGAACGGGAAGCCGTAGGACGTCCCGAGGAAGCGTTCGAACGCCGTCAGCTGTGCTTTGGTGGTGACCGGCAGCCGCTTGCGGGCCAGCATGGGCGGGTCCAGCGGGTAGCCGGCCTGCTGTTGTTCCTTGATCAGCACGAGGGCCGCGGACGTCGTCGAGTCGAGCAGGGCCAGTGCCTGCGGGTACTCGCCCTGCAGCAGCAGCTTGTCGATCTTCGCGATGTCGGCGAACACCGCGACCGCCTTCACCTGCCAGGTCTGCCCGCCGGCGGGCTTGATGGCGGCGAGGGCACCGGCGCGCAGGGAGCGGGCGATGGACAGGACGTTTTCGGGGTGGAACGGAGCGGTCGCGGCCAGCCATTCTTCGTACTCCAGGAAGAACGGCGCCCGGCCGCGCTGGACGTCCGGGATGATCGTGCGGTTCCGCACGTCCGGCGGGGTGTGGAAGGGATCCGGCGCCGACTGGAAACTGTCGCGGAAGAAGCCCAGCAGCGTCGCGGTGTTCTCGGCGACCGGCGTGCTCGTCGCCTGGACGGGCCGGGTCAGGTCGATCCGGAACCGCAGGCCGAGTTCGCGCGCCGGCACTCCGGAAAGGACGATCAGGCTGTCCAAATAGGACCGCGCATCGGCCTCGCCGCGCTCGGGGAGGGAGGCGGCGGGCAGGCCGTAGCCGGTCGGGGCCGGCTCGGTGAGGATGCGGACGACGACGCCGATCGCGAGTTCGCCGGCCGGTTTCTCCATCGTGTCGCGGGTGGTGAAGTCCTGGTGGAAGCGGGCGGTGAGCTGGGCACGCGCCTGGGCGCCGGTGAGGGGCTTTTCGCCGCCTTGCTGGAGCCAGTAGTCGTCGTAGGCGCACAGCTTCGCCCACACGCCGAGGAGGTAGTCGCGGTAGCCGATGGCCGAGGTGAGCGCGCCGATCAGCGGGCCGTCGAGGAGGCGGTCGGTGGTGAAGCGGTCGGCGTACTTGTTGAGGACGTCGGAAATGCCGGTCTGCCCCAAGGCGCCGAAGTCGATCGGCCAGTCCACTTGGGACAGATCGGCGAAGCTGTCCAGCCGGGTGTGCAGCTCCCGCAGCGCCTGCTGGACCGGTTCGGCGCCCGCGTGGTCACCGAGGCTCGTTTCGTAGGCGGCCAGGTCGTGGGTGAGAACCGGCCACGGCGGGAGCGGGCCCAACTGGCTCAGGGTGCCGGAGGGGTCGAGGAAAGCCGCCTCGAGTTCGGCGACGGCACGGACGCGGACGGCTTGGTCGGGCACGACGGCGGGGTCGCGGACCTGGGCGAGGAGTTCGTCGATGCGGCCTTCGCCGGGGCGGTTGAGGGCGGCCCAGTCGACTTGGGCCGCCGGGACGTCGAGGGTCAGCTGCAGGAATTCACCCAGCCGGGTGGTGGCCAGCTCCTCGGGCGGCCGGTCGCCGAGCGTGCCGATGATCGTCACCGGTTCGCCTTCGCCGCAGGTGACGACCCGGACGAGCCAGCCGGCGACGCCGTCGTCGAGGGTCAGGGCGAACTTGCCGTCGGCGTCGGTGATTCCGGCGGCGACGTCGTGTGCGCAGCCGTCCCCGAGCCGCACCTGGACGCCGAGCCGCACACCGGCGACGGGCTCACCCCGATCGCGGTCGACGAGGGCGCCGTCCGCCAGAACGGGTCGGGACTCGGTTTGCTCCGGCATGGCGCCCTCCGTCGATCTCCGGCATCCGGCCAGAACTCAAGAGCGCCGCCGCGGACGGCAGATACACCGTCAGACGACGTCGAGGCGAGGTGCCGCCGACGCCGCTTCCGCCGCGTTGACGATGGCGTGTGCGTCGGACACGTTGTTCACTCGGATGGCCATGGCCGGAACGGCGCGCTTCGTCGGGCGAGTGGTGTACACCGCGAGGAATTTGGTCGAGCGGTTGTATACCGCCGCCTTGGCCTGGTTCCAGTCGACCTCGAGAACCTGCTTGCGCACGATGCCGACGAAGAGGAACAGGAGCCGCTGGGTGGTGCAGGCGAGGACCCCGAATCCCTCCCCCTGCGCGCCGGTCAGGGCCAGGACCCGCTCCTCGGGACGGAGGAAGCCCGCCAGGAGGTTGACCTCCTTCATCGAGCCGACGAGCAGGCCGCTCACCCGGCTGACCGCCTGCGCGATGTCCGGCCGGAGGGCGGGCGGCGCCTCGGGAGGCTTAGGTGCCTCGGCCCGCTGAACGGCCCTCGGGCGGTCGGCGGTGTGGAAGGTCCAACGCCGCCCGTCCCAGTAGCGCGTCAGCCGCTCGTCGAGCGGGTCGGTGAACCACCCGGGTGCACGGGCCGGGGTCGTCGGGGGCTGGGTCACCACTCACTCACCACCGTCGTCGGACAGGTCGCCGTCCGCGTGCACCGCTGCGGCCGACAGCGCCGGCGCATCCACGCCACGTCGGCTCGGGTCGGACGCACGCCACTCGACGGCCTCCGGCGTGTCGGTGTACTGGACGAGGTGGGCGTTCCGGATGGCGAGCAGTTGCGCCTTCACCTCAGCCGGGGTGGCGTAGAAGAACTCCCGCCGCATGTTGACGAGGTTGACGCGCTGCCGGCTCAGCCGCCGGTGCAGTTCGGTTTCCAGCGACACCGCGTCGTCGGAGAAGACCAGGGCGTGGACGTCGAAGCGGAACGGAACAGACGCGTCGCCGAGCTCGCGGACCCGGTCGAGCGGCTCCTGCCGCCGGGTCATGCCGATCTTGACCACGTTCGGGCCGAACGCCCCGATGTTGGAAATGACGTAGACGTGCCCCACCCGGACGTTGGCGGCGCGCAGTTCGACCCCGGCGATGGCCTCGTCGATCGACGTCAGCTGCGCACGCGCTTGCGCGACGCCGTCGAGATCGCCCTTCGCTTCGAGCTTGGCGATCGCCGTGGCGTAGTGGCTCCGTTCCTTGGCCAGGCGGGCGCGCTCCCGCTCGATTTCCTTCATCACCTTGGCCTCTTCGCGGAGGCGCTCGCGTTCCGCCCGGGCTTCTTCCCGCTCGGCCTCGACCTTCACGAGGTAGTCCGAAGTCAGGTCGATTTCGTGGAGCCGAAGCCGGTGATAGCTGTCCGAAACGGCGATCCGCATCAGCACGCCGAGCCGGCCGATCGTGTCGCGTGTGGTCGACAGGCGCTTCTTCACCGCCTCGCGGGTGTGCGGCTTGACCACACGGACGGCGTTGTCGGCTTCGGCGTTGTAGGCGCGCAGCATCAGCTTGGCCATGTCGCGGCCGAGCTTCTGCCCCTCTTTCACCGAGCCGTTGACGGCCCAGTCGACCTGGCAGCTCACCGCGTTGCCCCGTACCTCGGCCTTGATCTGGTCGCGCAGCCGCTTCAGCTCGTCCTTGTAGGCGACGGCGTCATCCAGGGGATGGGCGTATTCGTAGACGCCGACTTCCTGGAGCAGTGCGAGTTCCCGTGTCTCGACCAGCCTCGACTGCCACGCCGCGGCCTCGGATCTCAGCTGATCGAATGAGGCGGTCAGTGAGGCGTTCTCCTGCTTCGTCCGATCGACCGCCGATCGCAGCAGTCGCAGGTCCGCCTCGAGAGCCGGCGTCTCCGCCCCGCGCAAGTGGGTGACCCATCCCCGCAACTCCGCGATCGTCGCGTGCGCGGCGCCGAGCTGCTGCTGCAGCGCGGCCAGATCCGCGTTCTCCCGGCCACCGAACAAAGCCACCGCTGCTCCCCTCACCCCGGTTTCCGGTCACCTCGGACCGAACGGCTCATCTGAGATCGTCGGCACTCGTCGGCTTGTTACGCCGATGACGGTAAATCTGCGGAACCGGTTCCACCGGAAATGTGCCATTCTGTCTCGATGGGGAGAACAGGGCCGCTCGGATTTGTCGGCGCCGACGTACTGGTCAAACTGATCGGGGCCCTGTGCCTGCGGCCGCGGCTCGGGGACCGGCCGCGGAAACTCGACGAACAGTGCGAGTGGGGCGACCACCAGGACGAACGGTCCGAACGGCGGGGCCTGCCCATGGTGTGCCTCGTGCGGCCACCGGAAAGCGGGGAGGTGCTCGCCGCCGTTGCGGAACGGCTCAAGACCGCGAAACCGCAGGGCAGCATCCGGTACGCGCGGCCGGACCTCGCCGCGCACGAAGGGCGGGACGAAGCCGGGCCCGCGACCGCCGATTCCGTCACCGTCGTCCGGGACATCCTGCGGGAGGCGCGGAAAGAACTCGGCGACAGTGCGACCGCGCACACCAGCCGGCTGCCCTTTCCGCTGTTCGACCTCGTCTACTGGCTGATGCTGCAGGACTACGACGGCCGCGAGGATCCCGATGGGGTGCTGCGGCGGGCCATCCGGCGGATCAGCCTCGCCGAGCGGTTCAGCTCCTCCGCCGAGGACGCCGTCAAGCAGCTGCCCGAGAACCAGGGCATCTGGAAGGTCTTCTCGCTGCTCGTGCGCGGGCTGACCCTGCTGACCTTCCGGGTCGCCGTCACCGGGCGGGCGCCCCTGCTGTCCGGGCGGTACCGCTGGTTCCTGCGGCAGCCGCACCTGGCTCCCGAGATGTCCGGCAGTTTCGTCCGGTTCGCCCGGCGGCTCACCGAGGGGCAGTGGCAGGAAGAGGCCCCCGAATACGTCTGCCGCCTGCTGCTCAACGCCTTTCTCGAAGATCTGCGGCGCGCCTACCGGCTGCGGCCGTGGCGGGTGTGGCGGCGGCGCCGGATGACCTACCCCGTGCTGCTGCTGGACGAGGTCAGCGTCGGCAACGGCGGCTACCGGCTGCTGGAGCTGGTCAACTCGGTCCGCAACCAGGTCGGGCTGTTCGACCCGATGCTGGTCGTCAGCGCCAGCCCCGCGCCGCCGCCGGACGCCGAGCCGACCCCGCACCGCCCGCAGTTCCAGGCCGAGCAGGCGCGGGCCGCGTACGTGGCCTGGCAGAACCAGCTCGAACGCGACCGGCGGGAGCGCCGGCCGACCGCCTGGTACCTGCCGGTCGGTGTCCGGCCGGCCGGCGAGGACGACGAGCCGAAGGTCCGGCAGATGCTGCAGACCCTCGGCAGCGACTACCGGTTCCGCAGGCAGGTGCGGCCGCCGTGGTGGGCGAGCCGGTGGACGCGGATCGGCGTGCCGGTCGTGGTCGTCGCGCTGGTCGCCGGGTTCGTCGTCTACCGCACCCACGACACCTACGCCGAGCACTGCGGTTCGGACAACCCGTGGCTGACCTGGACGGGCAGCGAGTGCGTCGGCGTCACGGACGGCTCCCAGGACGTCTTCCAGCCGTCGGACGCGACGATCCGGCAGGTCGAGGCGGTCGTGCTGGACCAGAACCACCGCGCCGAGCGACTGCACGAAGACCACCCGGAGCGGCCGTACATCACGCTCGTCGTGCTGGAGGCGCTGACCTCGTCCAACAACCTGGCGGAGGGGCTGACCACCGAACGCGAATCGCTGGAAGGGTTCGCGGTCGCCCAGCTGCGGCAGCTGAACGCGCCGGGTTCGGCCGACCCGATCGTCCGGCTGCTCATCGCCAACGCGGGCCGCAACATGCGCGAAGGCGTGCGGGTGGCGAACCAGCTGCGGCTGCAGGCCCAGCAGGACAGCAGCATCGTCGGGGTGGTCGGGCTGGACCTGAGCAGCACGCCGACCCAGCAGACGATCGCCGCGCTGACCAACGCCGGGCTGCCGATGGTCGCCTCGACGCTGTCCGCGGACCCGCTGGCCGACCTGAACCCGATGTACTTCCAGGTGACCCCGCAGAACCGGCGTGAGGCCGCGGTGGCGGCCGGGTTCGCCGAGCAGCTGCCGGGCCCGCGCGTGGTCCGCGTCTACTACTCCGACGACGACGCCGACGTGTACAGCACCAACCTGCGTGACGACGTCCTGAAGTCCTTCCGCGACAAGCATTTCCAGGCCGAAGCGCGGGCGTTCACGCCGGACGGGGGCCTCGGCGGGCCGCCTTCGCACGTGCGTTACGGCGAGACGCTGCTGGGCAACGCCGGCGCGGCCGGGCGGGACACCTGTTCCTACGACGGCATGGCGTTCTTCGCCGGCCGGGGCGTGCCCGACTTCGGCCAGTTCCTCAGCAGCGCCGCCCAGTGCGGCAGCCGGGCCACCGTGATCGGCGACGACGACGTCACGCGGTTCGTCGCCGACCAGGGCGAACGCCGGCGCAACCGCGCGCTGTCCTACTACTACCTGTCGTTCGCCACCGCGCCGGTCACCGAGCCGAGTGGCGCCGCGCTCGACTTCTACACGACGCTCGACCAGACGCTGTTCCCGTTCGAGCGGACACCGGAGGGCCGGTCGTACGACGGCCACGCCGCGCTGGCCTACGACGCCGCGCAGGTGATGATCGTCGCGGCGGCGTACCTGCGCGAGACGGCGGCCGAGATCCCGGTGACGCCGGGCGCGATCTGGCGGGAGATCACCGCCATCCACACCTCGCGCCCGGGTGCCAAGCAGGTCAACAAGTACCTCGAAGCCGTCACCGGCACCATCGACTACGGCGGCGACATCAGCCGGAACGTGCCCCAGAACAAGCCGGTCGCGGTGATGGGCGTGTCCGGCGGCGAAGTCGACAAGTCGGTGCACGGCTTCTGCGGCGCCGCCGACGGGCCCACCTCGGACACCTGGTGCCCGCCCGACCCCTAGTACTACAGGGGACACTGTGCTCGACCTGGGCAAAGTCACCGTTTGCCGTGGCCGGTGGTCGTGAGTGGTAATTCGGGTTAGAACCCGAATTACCACTCACGACCAGCTGCGGTCATCCAGCACAACCGGCCAAGGTGAGCAAAACTCATCTTCATGCCCGAACTGAGAGTTTTCAGCCTGCTTGCCCGGATCGGGTTGACCTGCTATGCGGCGGTGCACCTGATCGTCGCGTGGCTGGCCGCCCAGGTGGCGCTCGGCGACAACGAGCGAGCCGACAAGGCGGGCGCGCTGCAGCTCGTCGCCTCCGAGGGCGGCGCGTGGCTGCTCTGGCTGGTCGCCGCCGGCACCGGCGTACTGGCGCTCTGGCAGCTCGCCGAGGCGGTCACCGGCCACCGGCACGCGGAACCCCGGCGGCGGTGGGTGCGGCGGACGGTCAGCGGCGTCGAAGTGGTGCTGTACGGCCTCGTCGCCTACAGCGCGGGCAAGACGGCGGTGGGTGGTTCCGGCAAGGCGGGATCGGTGGTCGCGAGCGTGCTGAGCCGGCCGTGGGGCGCGGTCGCGGTGATCGCGGCGGGCGTACTGGTCATCGTGATCGCGGGGTGGCTCGCCTACCGGGGAGCGCGGAAGAAGTTCCTCCACGACCTCGACTTCGGCGGCGCGTCCCGGACTCTGCGGCGGTCGACCACCCGCCTCGGCCAGATCGGCTGGTGCGCGGTGGGCGTCCTGTACGCGACAGTGGGGGCGATGTTCATCCTGGCGGCCGTCCGCTACGACCCCGCCAAGGCCGGCGGCCTGGATCCGGCGTTGAAGACGCTGGCCGTGCAGCCGTACGGGCAGGCGCTGCTGCTGGCACTGGCGGCGGGGATCGCGGTGTTCGGCGTGTTCGCGCTGCTGGAGGCCCGGTTTCGCCGGCTGTGACGCGCGGCCGAGCGCAATCCGGAGATCCCTGCTCGCGACCAGGTTTCCATTGGATGACACCGCTTCGCCGACCCAAGAGTTTTCTTTCACACCGAACACATCCACACCCAAGATCGAAATGCCGTTCTCGATCACGTTCACCCTGGTCAGCGTGCCGCTACGGACACAGTTACCGATCATTGCCAGAGATGACAAATCGTGGACAACTTGTCGCTAAGTGAGTAGCCGCCGAAATGCACGTGCAGTTCGGCGATGGAGTCTGTATTCGAAACCTGCATCCTCGCTACCATGGTGGGCGAATCGGTAACGACGCGCACGCGCTGCACGACTCCAGGCGGAGCCGCAGCAACTGCAGAGGGGACGCCGTGACCACCACAACCCCGCCGTCGGCGACGCGCCGGATCCGGGCTGTGACCATCCGGAAATGGGCCGTCATCGGCGCGCTGGCCGTTGCCCTGCTGGTCGTGGTGGGCTGGCTCGTGCTGCCCAATTTGCTTACTTCGCAGGCCACTCGGGACACCCGGGACGTTTTCTGCCTGCAACCGGGACAGCGGCAGGCACTCGCCGAGGCCGCTGTGGCTCTCGGGGTCGCGAACGACGCCAGCTCGGCGAAGTCCATCGTGTCCGGCGGCACCTCGAGCCCGCCGCCGAGCTGGCGACAGGAAAAACCGGACGATTTCGCCAGGACGTGCGATGCCCTGACCGGCGCCCTGGGAAAACCGGCCGCGCCGGCCGGCGGTGTCAGCGGACCGGCCGGCGTCATCCTTCCCCTGCTGACCGCGATTCTCAGTGCGGCGCTCGCCTATGCGGGCACACGCCGGCAGAATGCCGCCGCGGTGGGGCAAGTCGATGCCAAGGAGCTGCGTGAGCTCGTCACGGTCTATGGCGACGCCGCCAACAAGCTCCTCGACGCTTGGAAGAAGCCTCCCGTCGAGTCGTCCGTCGCCGCCGAGGCAGACGCCGCCCGCGACGCTCTGGCCGGCCGGCTCAACGCCCTTGCCGAGCGGAAGCCGGGCTGGCTCCGGGTCACGGAAGTCTTGACGTTGCTGCGCACCGGCGACCTCAGACCCGGCTTCGACCGCGACCTGAGAGCGAGCACGGAGCGCGCCGCCCGGGTGGAGCACATCGACCGGTTGCGGAAGCAGGTCGCCGTTGTGACGGACACCGGCTTCTCGGTGGCCGACGCACTGGCGAGCGGCGACGACAGCGCACTGGTCCGGTCACCGCCGACGGTGGTGGCCCCGTGACGGCCGCACATCGGAGAGTCAACCCGTTCGTCATACCCGGCCGCGAGGACGCCCCGAGAAGCGTGTTGTGCCCGTGGCGCGAACCGGACCATGCCGGGCTCTACGTCGAAATCGACAATTACGCGCCGGCTTTCCAGCAGTTCAAGGACCAGTTCGCCAGTCCACAGCTGCTCAAGGAAGCCTGCCGGCTCGCTCTGGTGGGCGGCGAATCCGGCTGCGGGAAATCCGCATTGCGGAACATGTGCGCCCACTGGCTCGAGGAAGAACTCGGGAAAGTCGGGCTGCAGGGGAAAATCTTCGACCTCGCCAAGGAAGTGGACGCGCTGAACCAGGGGCTGGACGGCGCGGTCATCGACATCAAGGCGCGGATGGGGCGGGTCTGTTCGGGTCTCGTGAAAAAGCTGGCCGCCGGCGATTTCATCGAGGGTTCGGCCCGGGACGACCTGCTCGGACCGGCGGCCGGCGCCCCGCACGAGGTCTACGCGGAACTGGCCGCCGCCATGGCGGACAAGGACCGGGAGGACGTCGTGCCAATCCTGCTGCTTCCCGCGTCGGACATGCGCGCGGAGGTGGAACGCTACCTGCAGATGCCGGGTTCGCGGATCGTCTTCTTCGCGGAGGCGGTGATGAGCACGAACGAACTCAGCCGCATCGGCGCCGGCCAGACCACGGACATGCCGCCCGCGACCGTGTCCGTCGGCACGCTGAGCCCGGCGGACGTGGAACTCTTCATCGCGACCCGGACGGAGCAGCGGAAACGGGACTGCGATTTCCCCAGCCTGCACAAGGAACTCGTCGAATACCTGGCCGCGTGGCCGAACACGACGGTCGCCGCCCTGCAAGGCCATCTGACGGGGGTGTACGACCATGCACGAAGAACTTTCACGAACTACACGAACGATACCACGATTACCAAAGACGACATGACCGACTATACGATGAATTGGATCAACAACATGCGGGCACGGAGATGAGACGATGACCGGAAACGGCAATCAGTACGCCGGCAACCCGTTCTCCGCGGTCGCGGTGGCCATCACCACCGACGCGGTGGCGCACCACCCGATGATCGAGACCTCCGCGGTGCGCAAGGCCGAACAGGAACTGCGGCAGTACCTGGCGTCGACGCCACTGGCGGGCGCGGGCAACGTCATCGCCGTTTCCGGTGACCACGGAACCGGAAAGACGTACCTCGGCGTGCGGCTCGTCCAGGTGACCCATGCGGAGTCCCCGTCGGCGAGTGCCATGTACCTCGATGTCGCTTCCGATCAGTTCACCGGGTTGTACCGCCGGTTCATCGCCAACCTCGGCCGCGAAGGAATCCGCGCTCGCGTCAACGACTTCTACGCCGATGTCGTCGCCGATTCACTGTCCACCGGGACCACGGTCGACATCGCGGCGCTGGTGCGCAACCGGGAGATCGAACCCGACGACGTCGTCGGCGGCTATCAGATGATGGAAAGCGCGTTGCTGCGCCAGGTGACCCAGGATCTGAAGGACGAGCTCCGCAGCATCACCGACAACCAGGCGTATGCCACTGCGCTCGCACTGCTTCTGCGTCCGGGCTTCGACGACGTCGTGTGGGACTGGTTCAACGGCAGCGCTCCCCATGCCGCGCTGGTCGAACGCGGCGTCACCCACCGCATCGACGACGAAGTGGCCGCGCTCGACGCGCTCGGCGTGTTCGCGTTGCTCCACGGGCGCAAGGGCAGGCCGTTCGTCCTCGTCGTCGACGAGATCGACAAGGTCCTCACCGGACGCGACATCGCCACGCCGGTGAACAAGGCACTGCAACGGCTGCTGCAGGTCTTCCAGGCCGCCGGGTCGTTCCTGGTCCTCAGTGGTCTCCCGGAGTTCCGGCGCGAGCTGGAACCGGATGTCGCGCAGCGCATCGGCACCGTGATCCCCATGCCGCCCCTGCTCGCGAGCCAGGTCTCCGTGTTCGCCGACCTCGCGCAGCGGCGGGAGAGCGATCTGCCGTATGTGGAGTTCCCGCACGCTGCCGTCGAGCGCATGGTGAAACTGGTCAACGGCAATCCCCGGCAGATCATCAACCTCTGCCACGCGCTCTACCGCACCGCGGTGGAGCAGCGGCGGGCAGCAGTCGACACGCTCATGGTCGAAGAGGCGATGCGTGATCGATCCGGGTACGTGACCACCGGTGAGGTGACCGCCGCCATCCGGGACCTGCTCGTCCGGGAAAACATCTCGTACAGCACCGATCAGTACGTCGGTAATCGCGATTCCTTCGTCGACTTCTGGATCGAGGCCGGACCGGACTCCGGATTCGCGGTCCTGGTCGCGGAGTCGGTCTTCACCGGTGACGTCGACGACCTCGTGATCCGGTCGCGCGCGGTGCGTTCCGCGCGCGAAACCGTCGAAGTCGTCCTGGTCGTCGCCAACGTCCTCGACGCCGACGCCGCCCAGCAGCTGACCGCGCACGTCCTCGACAAACCCGTGCGGTACGACCCCAGGTCGTTCACCGAGGACTTCCAGCCTCTCCTGAGATCACTTCGGCAGCGCTACACCGGAAGTCCGCTGGACGCGATCCGGGAATGGCTGGTCCGCATCGACCTGGCCAACGCCACCACCCGCCAGATGATGGAAAAGCTCGACCGTGATGTCAGCAGGCTCAGCGAGGAGACTTCGAACGAGCTGACGACGCTGCGCGAGCGGACGAACGTCGTCAACCTCGTCCGGAGCACCTTTCCCGACGATCCCGCCGGCCAGCCTTTTCCCGAATCCGTCGCCGAGGTGTTCCACGACGCGTTGGCGGGGCTCGACCGGCTCGGGTACCCGGACACGCTGTTCGACCGCGTCCTCGGCCGTGCGGAGGACGCGAGCGAGCATTACCGCCGGGTCACGCAGATGCTGAACCGCCTGGCCACCAAGGGCGTCTACGAGGCCGCCGGTACCGTCTCGATGCTGCGGCGGTGGATCATCTCCTTCTCGAACGCGGCGGCGAGCTGGTATGCCACGGACGGCCCCGCGGCCCGCCGGCCGGGCAAGGCACGCAGCCGCCTCGACGCGCTCTGCCGGACCTACGAGCGGGTGGCCGAAACGATGCCGCTGAGCCAGATCGCCCCGCTGGTGCAACTGGTGGCCGAAGGCGAGGCGGACCCCATCCCGAAGCAGCTCAGCATGCAGCTGGTGCACCAGCAGGTCACCGAATTCACCGAGCAGTACCGGACCTTGGGAGGGAAGGTTCGGGAGATGGTGCTCGCCGAGCTTTCCGCTCCGTGACGGTGCGGTCCGGCCGGCCGGCCGCGGCAGCGTCGTCCGGTTCCGGGCCCTCGCGGCGTTCCACGCGTCGCACGAACACGCCGCCGAGGTAGTAGAGCCCGTTGGTCACCACGATCGCCGGTGCGATGACGGCCACCGCGCCGGGGAAGTCGGGCTCGAGAACCAGGGCGAGCACGATCGCGGTCAGGCCGTTCTGCTGGCTCAGCGCGAGGTGCAGCCGGTCGAACCGGCTGCGTCCCCTGGACAGCAACCAGCCGGTCACCATCTGCGCCGCATACGCGGTCGTTCCGAGGACCACACCCTTGACGAGGGTGGCCCACGTCAAGGTCCCGGCCGTTCCGGCCAGCACCAACCCGAGCGCGGCCGTCGCCACCAGAAGAGCGCCGAACACGATGCCGGCCGAAGTGCGGCGCCACTCGAGGTACGGGCGGAAGAAGAGCCCGATCAGCGCGATGCCCAGCAGCAACGACCCGAGCACGCCGACCACGCCGTAAGCCAGTGCCAGGACGGCGACGCACGCCTGTGCGTATCGCGCCGGCGAGCTCCCGGAGGCCAGCCAGGCGTGAAGCCCGGCCCGTCGCGTGATCCACCACCCCACCAGCGCGCCGCCCGCGAAGGCGAGGTTGAGCAGGACGTCGAAACCGAAGGTGGCCGCCGGCGAGGCGAGGGCCGCGACACCGCCCCCACCGCGGTTGAGCGCGAACATCGACAGGTACACGGTCAACAGGACGGTGACCGGGTCGTCGAACGCCGCCCACGCGTTGAGCACCGCGCGGGTGGAGGACGACATCCGGGTCTGGCGCTGAGCCGCGGCCACGGCGAGCGGATCGATCTGGGCCACCGCGACCCCCAGCACGATGCTGGCGGGAGCCGGATACAGCAACACCATGACCGCCGCGATCAGGACGACTTTCGCCGTCACGCCGGCCGAAAGGGCGAGCACCACGGTCCGGCGGTTCTGCCGCAGCTCGGAGATGTCGATATCGCGGGTGCTGCCGTAAAGGCCCACCGCCAGCAGGGAAATCACCAGCAGGTGATAGCCGGGGGTGAGGAAGACGTAGCCGGTCCCGAGCACGTGGCCGGCCAGCCAGCCGGAACCGAGTACGGCCAGCAACATCGCGCCTCTGCCGACGCTCATGTCCGATTCCCCACGTTGGCTGCGGTATCCTATCGATGATATCGGCCGGATCGGCGAGATCACGAGAGCCGTTTGCCGGTAATCGCTCCGGGTTCACACCGTGGGGTGGTGTTCGCATTCGGTCGCGAGCTGCGCCATGCGCAAGTCGGCGTGGTAGACCTTGGGCTGGTGCAACGTGACCCCGACGAGGTGCGCCCGCCGGGTGACCCGGTAGTAGTAAACGGCCCCTTGTTCGACGTCGAGCACCACTCGCTTGAGCCGGCCACGCAGCAGCAGTGCGGTCACCCGGTTCAGCTGGGTGCGAATTTCGCACAGCTGCTCGGAAAGCTTCCGGTAAAAGGCACGCCGGTAGCCGGGCGTGATCGAGCCCGCGAAATACATGCTCAAGGCCGCGTGGTCGAAGACGTCGGCGAGGAAGATGACTTCGTCGTCCACGCAGTAGGCGACGAAATGCAGGTCGACCGGGTTCAAAGCGCCGGTGCAGGCCTGTTCGACCGAAGCCGGCAGTGAGCCCCTGTTCGTGACGTGCGCGACGACCGGCTCGCGGGCGGGAACCTCCGCTGCCTCGGTTTCGAATCCGCCCAGGTTCTGGCTGGAAAGCCCGACCTCGGCCCGGAGTTCCGTGATCAGGCGAGCGAGGGACCGGTCGACGTCGTTCGCCTCGTCGATGTAGCCGTCGCGATCACCGGTGTACCCGACACCGACGACGTATTGGGTCCGCACCACCGGGTCGCAGACGATCTCGGCGTCGTCCGTGCGGATCACGGTCCGGATGAGCGCCCCGGTGTACGCGCTTCGCAGCCGGTCGTCCAGTTGCTCGAACGCCCCGCACAGCTGCCGGCCCAGCCTGCGCAATCCGGCCCGGGGTTCTTCTCCGGCCGGCGGCAACGCCACTTCGGGCGCGTCGAGCTGATCCAGCGCGAAATCCAGGACGCGATCGGTGTAATAGGCCAGGTGGTGCAACCCGGACGCGTCCGTCATCGTGCGCGAGCAGATCCGGAACAGCGTGTCCTCGCGCTGGTCGGGCAGGTGTTTGCCCACGTGGGTGGTGAGCTCCGGAGTACCGCCGCCGCTCGGCGCCATTTCGGGCCCCCTCGTCGTTTCTTCGCGCTCGTGGCTCATGGCATCGAGATGTCCAGATCGAGGGTGCGCAAGCCATCGAGACCCGCGCCGCCCGCGCCGAGCTGCCGAAGGTTCGACGCGGCGATGTCACGGTAGTAATGCATGCCCGGCAGAAAATCATTGCACGCTTCGGAGGCTTCGCGTGCCGCGTCGAGAGCCTCGTCGAACCGGCCGGCGAAAGCCAGGACGACGGCGAGGTCCACGCCGGCGGCCAGGCTCAGCGGATGAGGCGGACCGACGTGCGCGGTCAAGGCCCGCACGCCCTCCTGGATCGGCGCGACGGCCTCGTCGGTGTGGCCGGCTCCCACGAGCGCGAGCGCCAGCATCACGCGGCAGATCGCGACGTCGTGGGCGTGGCCGTCCGTGGCGTTCAGCACCTCGATGCACTCGGCGGTGCCGGTGAGCGCGTGATCGAACTCGCCGACCTGCCGTTGCGCGTTGGCGTAGCTGAGCTTGCAGGCCACGACCTGCAGGTGCCGGTCACCGAGCAGGTCGCGGAACGCGGTCAGCGCCTCACCGTTGCGGCTCTTGGCCGTGGTGGCCGTGGTGGCCGCGCGGCCCGACGCGAGGCGTTCGCTGATCGACCACTGCCAGCTCACCGTCGGACGCGCTTGCTTCGGCTCCGGCCGGAGCGCCGCCGCGAGCCCGTGGGCCCGGATGAGGGTGGCGATCGAATCGTCGAACCGCCCCATCGCCCGCTGGTAGACACCCAGGTTGGCGAGGGCCTGCCAGTTGCGCGGGTCATCCCGGCCGAAAAGCCGCTCACGGCGGTCGAAGTGCACCTGCCCGTTCCGGCACGCGGCAGCGATGTCCCCGGCGTGGAACTGGGCCGCGGCCAGGTTGTTCTCCGCGTCGAGTGTCTGCGGATGGTCTTCCCCGAACGCCCGCCGGAGGCCGTGCAGCGTGGCGATGTCCTCGTCGACGGCGTCCGCCAGCCTGCCGAGCGCACGGAGGTCGGCGCTCAGCCCCCGGGCGGCCAGGAGCGACCGGTAGTGGGCGCGTCCTTGGTGCAGGCGCTGGACTTCCAAGGCGCGTGAGTCCATTTGCAGCGCCTCCTCGTAGCGACCGAGCTCGCGGTAGAGGTTGGCGAGCTGGCTCGCCAGCATGCACACGTACGGATCGGATTCCGAGTGCGCCGCCAGCCATCGCTCGTACCCCTCCCGGGCCGGCTCGACGGCCACTTCCCAGATATCGGGCTCGCCGGTGCGGTAGAGGTATTTCGCCTGGTTGACAAGCCATTGACGGACCGTCGAGTCATCGCTTTGCTGCGCGCCGGCCGACATGATGTGCCGGTTCAGTTCGGCGAAACGCGCCCTCGCGTGCGGCTGGTCCAGTTCTTGTTCGGTCGGGCTGTAGGCGGCCAGGGCGATCAGGACGTGACCTCGCAGGAGGGCGCCGAACCCGAGCGGCAGGGACTCCCGCAGCATCTGCCGGATCACCCGCTCGAGCGTGAGCGTGCGGGCCAGGCCCCAATCGACCCGGAAGAGTCCCAGCCGTGCCCCACGAGCCAGGAAGACGTCCAGCTCGGCCGCGTCCACGGCGAGCCGGGCGGCGTCCTGGCCGCCGGCTTTGATCAGTTCCTGGCGGACCTCTTTCGACCGCAGCAGGGCCAAGCTGATGCCTTCCGGCGACAACAGCGAGCAGAACCGGGCCAGCAGCACCGTCATCCGGCCCGTCCGCGAATCCCGCAGGCCGGTGGTGATGACGTCGAGGACCGCGGCGACCGCGTCCGAGCCGGGCGCCCGGCTCGCCAGTTGGCCGATGTGCTTGCCGACGGCCGTGCGCGTCTCGGCGCTCGTGGACTCCGGGTTGATCGCGCTGGTGGTGAGCACCTCGGTGAGCCACGCCGCGGAGAGTTCCATCGCCAGCGGGCTGTGCCCGAGTGCACCTGCCAGTTCGGCGAGCTGCGTTGCCTCGGTCAGCCACGGCAGGCGCCGCCGCATGAAGACCGCGGCCTCGGCGGCGGCGAACGGGGCCACCTCGACGTCACCGTCCGCCGCGGCCGTGACGATCACGTGGCACCGGCCCGGCGGCGGCAGCAGATCTGCGTACGCCTCCGGCGTGTCACCGTCGTCGAAGATCAGGAGCCACTTCGGCGTGATGAGCTCGGAAGCGGGCAGGCGCAGCGGGCCGGGGACGTCCACGACGGTCCCGGCTCGCAGCTCCCGGCACAGCGTGACCAGCCCGGCGAGCGTGGACTCGCGATCGTGGGCGGAGATCCACCACACGACGTCGTAGGCGTTGGCGAACCGGTAGGCGTATTCCCGCGCCAACGCGGTCTTGCCGCACCCCGGCCCGCCCCCGATCCGGACCGGCCCCGGACCGCTCAGCAACCGATCGCGAACCTCCTCCAGCGCCTCCGTCCGGCCGATGTGCTGCGGACGAGCAGGCGGCAGGTTCGTCAGACCCGGCTCCTCGTCCGGGTGCCGCGCGATGCCACCGGCCGCCGGGACCCCGTCCGGGACCGGCCGGTGCAGGCCGAAGAAGCTGCGCAGCCGCACGGCGGCGTCGTGCGGTTCGAGCCCGTCGAGCCGCAACGCCGTCGCGCCGGGCAGCGCCAGCGCCGAGCCGTCCACCACCACTTCGGTACAGGCGGCCGCCCGATCGGCCAGCTCGGCCGCCTCCTCGCGTTCGCCGGACGCAGTGAAGGCCTGGCTGCCGAAAACGATCAGCTCGACCGGCTCCGATCCGTCGAGCCAAGCCGCGTCGGCGCGGACCGTGCCGACCTGGGCGCCGCCGGCACTCAAGTTCGTGATCAGCCAGTCGGCCCACAACCGGTCCACCGCGGTGTAGGCGACCAAGAATCGGGGCGACACCCCGGCGGCGAAGCCGGTCGCCCGGCGATAGCGGTCGAGAGCCGGCTGCGAAAGGGGCCCCAAGCCGGTCACCGCGCCGGCGGTCAAGGCACCCGCCAGCGCGCTGTGCGCGGCGACCAGCTCCGGCTTGTCCAGCAGTGCCGCGAGCACCGGCGCCGGCGTGCTGAACTCCGGCAGCGCCAGGACCCGGCCCGGCCGCGGGTTGCTCGCGAGCAGGCCGGCGAAGGCCGCGTCGTGTTGTCCGGTGGCGATACCGAAGCCGAGGGGCACGATCTGGATGCCGCCGGGAGCCCGGCGGCGGAGGGACTCCCCGATTCGCACCGCCTCGCGCACTGAGGCTTCGCGGTGGGAGAAGCCCACCACGGCGACGTCGCACACCGTGGCGATCGACTTGAAGATCGCCCCGGCGTCTTCGTCCGACTGCTCGAGCAGGGAAGGTGCGTTGACGAGGACGTATTCGTAGGCCGACTCCGTGAACGCCCGGCGAAGCCGAGCCGGATCCCCCTGCCTCGCCGCCGCCCGCCACGTCTGCCGTTGCCGGTCCAGTCCCGGCAGCGTCAGCACGTCGATCAAGCCCAGACCCGGCTGGATCGTGTACCGGGTCTGGATGGTTTCCCGCAGCTCCGTCAGGCCGAACGCCGAGGTGAACTCCCGGTCCAGCGCGGCACCGGCCAGCTCGCGCGAAGCCCCTCGCTCGGCGGCGAACGGGCGCAGGTAGTCGGCGACCTGATGGATCGCCTCGGGCAGATCCAGCGCCAGCACGGAGTGTCCGTGGCCGGCGATCAAGCACGCGGCGTTCGCGACGGCACCGGCCCGGTCCACGGCGTCGTCGGCGGAAACGAACGCGATGAGCGGGGTGGGGCGCCTCGGAGCCGCTGACGGGTTTCGGTGACTGGTCATCTCTACTCAGGTCGCTGGGCAGCTGCGGGCCATTACAGGGAAACGAAGATCGCGGCTAGGAGCTGTTGGAGAACATCGAGAACAACTGCGCCTCGGAGTCCGGCGCGGCCAGCAGCCGGCGGAGACTCGCGCGCAGGACGGTGTCGGGCAGCTCTTCCAGTTCCTCCAGTGACAGATCGGCGACGTCAACGAGATCGGAATCGATATCCGGACCATGGACCACCTCGGCGCCTCCGGAACAATATCGTCACCCCGCGTAGCTGAACAGGCCGGTAGCATATCAAGCCGGAAGCGCCGGTGACCGCCGCTCGTCCCCCGATTCACTCGTTGTCATGGATTTGTCCAGCCACTTGGCGGAACAGCGCGCGACAGGGTCGTCCTGCGGAGGGAAGAAGATGAAGGAATCGTGGCCGATCCCGCCACGTCCGTTGCGCCAGTTTGTGATCAAGGTGCACAGCAGATGCAATTTGACCTGCGATTACTGCTATGTGTACACAATGGCCGATCAGGGTTGGCGCACCCGGCCCAAGGTGCTTTCCGACGAACTCGTCGACATCACGGCCGGCCGCATCGCCGAGCACGCCCGCCATCATGGATTGCCCGAGATCCGGGTGGTCCTCCACGGCGGCGAGCCGATGCTGGCGGGGACCGCCGCACTCGCCCGGTGTGTGCGGACCGTGCGCGCGGCGCTCGGCAGCCGGGTTCACGCGCTGGTGACCGTGCAAACGAACGGAACACTGCTGACCGAGCGCCGGGTCCGGTGTCTCGCCGAACTCGGCGTCAGGTTCGGGGTGAGCCTGGACGGCCTGCCGCGGAGCCAGGATCGCCGCCGTGACCGCCGTGGCAGAAGCAGCCACGCAGTGGTGGTCGACCGGCTGCGCCTCTTCCGGGAACCGGATCTCCGGCCGTATTTCGCGGGCATTCTCGCCACGATCGACCTGGCCGCCGACCCGGTCGCGACCTACGAAGCCCTGATCGCACACGAGCCACCCATGATCGATTTCCTCCTGCCGCACGGGAACTGGACGACGCCACCGCCCGGGCGTCCGCTGCGGTCGCCGGCAACGCCGTATGGAGATTGGCTGATCGCGGCCTTCGATCGCTGGTACGGCGCCCCCGTCCGGGAAACCGGTGTGCGAATGTTCGAAGAGATCATCCACGGATTGTTCGGCGGCACACCGAGGGTCGAAGGCCTCGGCCTGGCTCCGCTGGGTATGGCGGTGGTCGAGACGGACGGCAGCATCGAGTTGTCCGACACGCTCAAATCGACCTACCCCGGCGCGGCCGCCACCGGCCTCCACATCCGTTCCCATTCTTTCGACGACGTTCTCGAGTTGCCCGTCGTGCGGGCACAGCAGCTCGGGAAGAGCGGTCTCCCGGCGGCCTGCGAACCCTGCGATGTGGCGCGGGTGTGCGGAGGGGGCCTGCGCGCGCACCGGTACCGGGCCGGCACCGGGTTTGCGAATCCGTCCGTTTACAGCCCGGATCTCGGGGCGTTGATCCGGCACGTCCGCGAAGCGCTGCGCCGGGACGTGACTGCCCTGCGCACCGCGGGAGCGGCGCGGTGATCGGCACCCTGCCATACCGGCTTCCGGCGGAAGCCTTCGTCCGGATCGCCGGCGGAGGCGGCGGGCGGGAGGCCATCCGGCTGCTGCGCCGGGCCGGCCGGAGCCGGACACTCCTCGCCCTCAGGTTCCTGGCGACCGAGGCCGACCGGCTCGGCCATCCGGACGCTCCGCTGGTCGAGCGCGCGTGCCGCGTCCTGAGCGAGGCGCACCGCCACGCCGCGGACGCGGTAGCGCGAGTGCTCGGTGAACCGGAAGTGTCGATGTGGGCGATCGGCGCGGCCCGGGAGCTGGTGCACGGCGGAACCCGATTTCCGCCTTCGTCGCTCGCCAACGTGGCGGCCGCGGCGGCGGTGCGGGCGGGGATCCCGGCGGAGCTGACCACGGCTCCCGGTGCGTCGACCCACTTGCCTTCGCTGGGCACGATCGCACGTGGCGGGCGCGGCATCCGGATCCGGCCGGACGGCGACGGGTGCCTGGTCCACGCCGGCGGCCACCGGGTGCGCCTGCCCGCCGGGTTCCACGTGCCCGCGCCGGGGTGGTCACCCCTGGTTTCGGCTCGGCTGGGCCCGAAGACGATCACGCTCGATCGGTGGGGCCTGGGCTCGCTGCCCCAGCCGTTCGCCGGAGATCTCCTGCGCGTCGGCAGCCGCCAGGCGGAGAAGTGGAGCCGGGTGCTGTCCGGTGGCATCGAGCTGCTGCGCCGGCACGGCACCGCCGAAGCGGTCATCGAGACGGTGCACACCGCCACCCCGCTGCGGCAGACCGGGCCGGATCCGGCGAGCGCCACCTTGGCGGACGCGTTCGGGTGCGTTCTCCTGTCACTGCCGGACGACGCCCGCGCGGCCGCACTCACGCTGGTGCACGAAGTCCAGCACGCGAAGCTGACCGGACTGCTCGACGTCCTGCCGCTGCTGGAAACCTCATCGTCCCCACGCTTTTACGCGCCTTGGCGCCAGGACCCGCGGCCCCTGCTCGGACTTCTCCACGGCGCATACGCCTACGTCGGCGTGGTCGGTTTCTGGGGCCGGCAACGCGAGCTCGACACGGACCCCGAGCGGGTGCACGAGGCCGAGGTGGAGTTCGCCCGTTGGCTGGCGGCCACGACCGAGACCGTATCGCTGCTCGCCGGCCGGCCGGAGTTCACCGGACCCGGCCGGACCGTGCTCACGCACATGGCCGGGACGCTGGCGGAGTGGTCACGGCACCGGGTCTCCGCATCGGCTCGTGCAGAAGCCGAAGCGCTGCGGGCGGCCCACCGCGAGCAGTGGGCGAGGCCGTGACGCGGACCGGGATCAGCCGGCGTCGTGGGGGCGGGTCAGGCCCAGGTCGTAGGCGATGATCACCGCCTGGATGCGGTCGCGGGCGTCGATCTTCGCCAGTACCCGGCCCACGTGGGTCTTGACCGTCGACTCCGACAGGACCAGCTCCCCGGCGATCTCGCCGTTCGTCCGGCCCTGGCCGATCGCGATCAGGATCTCGCGCTCGCGGTCCGTCAGCGCCTCCCAGCGCGGGTCCGGCCGCCCCGTGGACGCCGACGGCAGATGCCGGGCGTAGGCGTCGAGGAGCCGCCGGGTCAGGGCCGGGGCGACGACCGCGTCACCCCGGGCCACCGCGCGGATTCCGGCCAGCAGTTCCTCCGGGTGCGCGTCCTTCAGGAGGAACCCGCTCGCGCCCGCCCGCAGCGCCGCGTGCGCGTACTCGTCCAGGTCGAACGTCGTCAGCGCCAGGACCCTCGACCGCCCGCCGCCGGCGACGATGTGGCGGGTGGCTTCGATGCCGTCCATGCCCGGCATGCGGATGTCCATCAGGACGATGTCGGGGCGCAGCTCGGCCGCCCGGCGCACCGCTTCGGTCCCGTGCGCGGCCTCGCCCACCACCTCCGTGTCGGGTGTCGCCTCCAGCAGCATCCGGAAGCCGAACCGCTGCAGGGCCTGGTCGTCCACGATGAGCACGCTGATCACGCCGGGCTCCCGGGCAGCGGGGTGACGTCGAGGACCGCCCGGACCACCCAGCCGCCGCCGGGCGTGGGACCCGCGGTGAGGGTGCCGCCGTAGAGCGCCGCGCGCTCTCTCATCCCGGTGAGCCCGTGCCCTTCGCAGCCGGCCGGCCGGCTGCCCGCGGGCGGGCCGGTGTCCTGGACGCCGATCCCCAGCTGCGCGCCTTCGACGGTCAGGGTGACGTCGACGCGCGTGCCGGGGCCGGCGTGCTTCAGCGTGTTGGTGAGCGCCTCCTGGACGATGCGGTACGCCATCAGCTGCACCCCCTGGTCCAGGGCTTCCAGGTCGCCGCCGGAGCGGTGGACCACCACCGGCCCGGCCGCGCGCAGCCGGCCGCACAACGCCTCGATGTCGGCGATCCGGGGCTGCGGGTGCAGCTCCGGGGCCGCCGCCTGCTCGCGCAGGACGCCCAGCATGCGCCGGAGCTCGCCCAGCGCCTGGCGGCCGGACTCCCCGACGAGCCGGAGCGCTTCCCGGCTCCGCTCCGGCGTGGCCTCGGCCGCGTACGCACCGCCGTCGGCCAGGCTGATGATGACGGACAGGTTGTGGCCGATGATGTCGTGCATCTCCCGGGCCACCCGCGTGCGTTCGGTGGCGGTGGCCAGCCTGCTGCGCTGGTCGCGTTCGACCTCCAGCCGGGCCGCGCGCTCACGCAGGTTCACCAGCTGGGCCCGCCGGATCCGCACCGCGAACCCCAGCGCGGCCGCCGCGATCGCCGTGCTGATCAGGAAGAACAGCGCGCCCCAGACCGACACCACCGCGGAGACCCGCACCGCCGGGCGTAGGGGCGGCCGTTGACGCGGACCGAGCCGCTGGTCGGCGCGTCCAGCCCGATGATCATCCGCATCGTGGTGGACTTGCCCGCGCCGTTCGGGCCGAGGAAGCCGGTGACGGCGCCGGGCCGGACGGTGAAGTCCAGGTGGTCGACCGCGGTCTTTTCCCCGTACCGCTTGGTGAGCTGGAGTGCCTCGATCATGGTCCGTCCCCTGTGGTCGCGCGGGCCGGCGTCCGGCCCGTCTGATCCCACGCTAGGAGCGGAACCGGCGCGATCCGTGGTACCGCCGGAGGAATCCGGGACGGCGGCCACGGCGCGGTAGTCGCTGGTTGCCGACGAGACAAGAATGGTTACTGGTGCAGGTGCTGCGTCCAGTCGGCGGGCACCCGTCCGGCGGGCCCGGGGACGGCTTGGGTGAGCGGCCGGTGTTCCGGAGCGGCGAGCGCGGGCCCGGATTCGTAGAGCGTCTCTTCGCCGTAGTCCCAGAACCACTCTTCGCCGGGCTCGAAGCTGCGCGCCAGCCGGTGCCCACTGGCGGCGGCGTGGCCGCTGGCGTGCTGGCCGGGCGAGGAATCGCAGCACCCGATGTGCCCGCATTCGGCACAGCGGCGGAGGTGGAACCACCAGCCCTGCGGATCGGCGGCATCGCAGTCCGCGCATCCGGTGCCACTCGGCGGGACCGAAGGATCAACGCCTTGCATCCGCACTCCTCTTGCTCGACGGGCCCTGCCCACTTTCCTGCCCACTTTAGGCGCGACGGCGGTCGAGTCGCAGCTTCGGCAGGCCCGTGCCGAGGCCGCGGTGCCACTCGCCCGGACGGTTCAGTGCACCGCCGCCCATCGCCCGGTGAGATCGGCGTACAACGGAGAAACCCGCACCAGCGTCTCGTGATCGCCGACCGTGGCGTCGGTCCCGTCGAGGAGCAGGATCCGGCGGGCGCGGGCCGCCGAGCTGATCCGGTGCGCGATCACGATCAGGGTGCCTCCGCGCGCGGCGAACGCCTGTTCGGCGCGGGCCTCGGCCTGCGGGTCGAGGTGGCAGGTCGCCTCGTCGAGCACCACCACCTCCGCGCCGGAAAGGAATACCCTGGCCAGGGTGATCAGCTGACGCTCGCCTTCGGACAGCGAGCCGGCCTCCTCGATCTCCGCGTCGTATCCGCCGAGCCTGCCGACGAGGTGCGTGAGCCCGAGTTCGCCGACGACGCGGTCCAGTTCGAGGTCGTCCGCCGCCGGGGCGAGGTAACACAGGTTCTCCCGCAGAGTCCCGGAGAACACGTACGATTCCTGCGGGACCAGGACGACTTTCTCCCGCAGCGACCAGGCCGACAGCGCGGCGAGCGGCACGCCGCCGAGCCGGATCGTCCCCGACTGCGGCCACTCGAGGCCGGCGATCAACGCCGCCACCGTGGACTTCCCGATCCCGCTCGGGCCCACGATCACCAGGTGATCGCCGTGCTCGATCCGCAGATCGAGGCCGGCCACGATCGGCTCCGAATCCGGCCCGTACGCGAACGTGATGGCATCGAGCTCCAGGTCGAAGCCTGTGGCCGCCGCCCCGGTCCGGCCGGGTTGCGCCCGGCTCGCGCCGATGGCCGCGAGCCGGTCGAGCAGCACGCCGAGCTGCAGGCCGACGTTGCCGAGCGTGCCGACGATCGACCGCAGCGCGGGCTCCAAGCCCACGACGAGGTAAGTCGCGGCACCGAGGATTTCCCCCGGTGTCGCCGCCCCGGACGAGACGAGCCCCGGCGCCAGCGCCAGCGCGGCCACCAACGGCAGCCGCGCACCGATCGCGATGATCCCGATCCGCCACGCCCCGGTGCGCGCGGTCGCCATCGACGCGGCCGCCTGCGCGTCGACCACGTCGCCGACCTGCCTTCCCGCGACCGTCCGCGCGCCGCACGCGGCGACATCGCGCAAGCCCGACAGCACTTCGCCCGATTCTCCGGCCAGCCGCTCCTCGACTAGCATGGAGGCCAGATAGCGCCGCTTCAGCCTCGGCGAAAGCAAGCCGAGCAGCACCATGGCCAGTGTGAGCGCACCCGCCGTGATCCAGGCCAGCACCGGCGCCAGGGTCAGCAGCCCGACCAGCACGGCGACCACGGAAAACACCACCGTGCGCACGATCATCAGCAGGGCCGCGACCATCTGCCGCACGGTCTCCGTCTGCCGGGTCAGCGTGGTCACCACGCTCGTCCCGGCCGCGGCCCCGCCGGTCACCGCTTCCCGCAGGCTCCCGGCCACCACCGCGTGCACCAGCCGGTCGCGCACCGCTTCGACCACCTCGGCGAGCGGACGCATCACCTGCCGGGTGCCCACCGCGCCGAGCACCAGGGCACCGCCGTAGCAGGCGAGCCAGATCAGGCCGAGCCCGAATCGGCCCGTCAGGAACCCCGTGTCCGTCGCCAGCGCGACGAGCTGGCCGGACGCGAGCACGGGCACCATTTCCAGCACCGACCAGCAAGCCAGCAGGAGCAGCGAACGGCGTTCGGCGACGAAGACCGGCCAGATCGACACCCACCCGCGCGCTCTCGTCACGCCGGCACCTCCACCACATTCGCGCCCTCGTGCCCGAACAGCTCGCGGTAGCCCCGGCGAGCAAGCAGGTCCTGGTGCGTCCCCACCGCCGCCACGCGACCGTCGTCGAGCCAGATCACCTTGTCGGCGCGAGCCGCGGTCGACATCCGGTGGGCCACGACCAGCCTGGTCCAGTGCCGCCGCTCGAGTGCCTGCGAGATCTGCGCTTCGGTCACCGTGTCCACACTGGACAGAGCGTCGTCGAGGATCAGCACCCGGGTTTCACGGCAGAACGCGCGCGCGAGCCCGAGCCGCTGCGACTCGCCCCCCGACAGCCGGAGTTCGCCGACCCGGGTCAGCTCACGATCCGGCAGCCTGGCCACGAACGAGGCGGAATTGCTGTCCCGCAGGGCGTCCGTGATCGCGGCGGGGTCCACGCCCCGATCCCCGTATCCGACGGCGTCCCGCACGGTCCGGCCGAGCAGGACAGGTCGCTCGAACGCGTAGGCCACTACCTCGCGAAGCCGGGCCGGGTCCGCGTCGGCGAGGTCGACCCCGTCGATCAGCACCCGGCCGGAATCCGGTGTCCGCAGTCCGCCCGCGACCGCGGCCAGCGCCGATTTTCCCGCTCCTGACCGGCCGACGACGGCGGCCGAAGAGCCCGCGGGAATCTCCAGGTCGACCTCGTCCAGCACGACACGATCCCCGTCCGACACTCGTACCCCCTCGATGGTCACCACCCCGCCGCCTTCGGGAAACAGCGATTCCCCCGACTTCGACACCGGCGCACACAGCACCTCGACCAGGCGTTCCGCGGAACCTCGGACCCGGCCGAACTGGGCAAGCACGGCAGCCTGCCGAAAAATCCCCATGGCAAAACCGAGGTAGCCGGTGATGGCGACGAGCCCGCCCGGAGTGACCGTGCCGGTCGACACCCCGTACCCCGCCACGGCCAGTGCGCCGATCTGCAACGCCGGCGCGACCAGCGCCAGCCGCCAGCCCATGTCCCGCTGCGCGAGCCAGAAACGCACGCCATGCGCGCGCAGCGCGGGCAGCGGGGCCAGCACCCGGCCGATCTCCTGTTCGACCGTGCCGGTGGCCCGGATCGTGCGGACGCCGCACAGCGCATCGACCATCCGGGTCGCCAGCTTGCCCTGGTGCTGCTGGTATTCCGTGGTCAGCTCGGCGGTACGGCGGAAGAAACCCTTGGCGAGCCACCACACCGCCGGGGCCCCGAGCACGAAGACGAGCCCCACCCGGTAGTCGATCATGAACAGGGCAAGGACACCGGCGACCGAGGTCAGCGCCGAAACCACCGTGCCCACCACGACCGGCACCAGCCGAGCCGTCTCCGCGGTTCCCTCCACCAGCCTCGTCAGCAGATCGCCGGCGGGGAGGCGGTTCCGACTGCTCCCGTCGAGCCGCAGCACGTGTCCGGCAAGGTGATGCCGCAGCCGCGCGCTCGCCCTGGTCGAAGTTCGCACGCCGATCAGCTCACGCCAGGCTTCCGCACCGGTGGCCAGGACGAGCAGAACGGCCATCCACACCAACGGAGCCGACGTGGCGGTGTGGCCGAGTGCCGCGTCGACGACGGCCGCCAAGGTCACCGGGATGAGGATCGCCGTCGCGGAATCCACTATGGACACGGTAAGGTACGCCGCACCGGAAAGCAGATTCGCGCGCAGGATCCGGATCAGCAGCCGGTTGACCGGCAGTGCCATCGTGCCCCCCTCTCCATCGATACCGATTCGGAACAAGGACCGGCTGCGCCAGGGGCGCGCACGCCTTCGGCGCAGCCGGTCCTCTCGCTTCACCAGTTGCCCGCGTGTCAGCCAGGCATCACTTCGGCGTAGTCGAAGGTGTCCCAGGGACAGGTGATGTAGCTGGCGAAGCCACAGCAACCTTCCGGCGTCGCCATCTCCTGCGCCGGAAGCTCCTGCAAGGCGTCGATGCGAACTGCCATGATTGACCTCCTCTCAACGATCGTCGGGACAGGGACGAACCCTGCTCAGTTCGTGTTGGTACAGCTGTGGCAGGTCGTCAACCCGCTCGTGTTGAAGATCGGGCAAGTACCGGTCAGCGAGTGCCAGCAGCAGTCTTCCGCCTGCAGCCCGAGCTGCTCGGTCGACTCGAACTCCTGAAGAAGCTCAACGGCGAGGGACATATACGTTCACCTCCTTTGCGTCGGCATCGTCACTTCTTTCGCAAGTCGGCGCCCATCACCCGTCAGATGGTGAAGGTGCACCCGAAGCAAGTGAAGATGGTGGTAACGATGGGAAACGGGCCCGGGCCGCAGCAGCTACCCAGGATCGGGCAGCCCTCCAGACCGATCTCCTCCCTGGATTCCAGCTCCTGCAAGGACTCCACGTTGATCGACAAGTTCATTCACCTCCTCCCCCCAGTCTCGGATCGACCGGCGCGCGAACCGCCGGAAGTCAAGAGCGAGCCGGCATTTCGCCGTGCCCGATGAAGCGCGCCGCGGCGTGGTGCAGTTCCGCGGAACCGTCGAGCGGCGCATGGCCACCGCCCGCCACCTCGACGTACCCGAAGTCGGCACCGGCCCGGCGGCCCAGACCGGTGAGCCGGTCCACGAGCACGCGCGACTGGGTCACCGGTATCCGCGGGTCCGCGTCTCCGTGCACGACCAGCAACGGTGCTTCGAGCTCGGCGACGCGGTCGAGCACGTCCCGCGAACCCAGCGCGTCGGCCACCGGCCGCCTGCCGTCGAGCCGGTCGATCATCGCCCGGACTTCGGCCGAAGCTTCCGGGTACAACCGGGCAGCGGACAACATCGGCGCGATCGCCAGCACCCGCGACCACGCGCGCGGTTCGATCGACGCGGCCAGCAGGGCCAGGTAGGCCCCGTAGCTGGCGCCGAAGAGGATCAGGCTCTCGTCGTCCCGCTGCTGCCGCACGTAGCGGCCCAAGGCCAGCACATCGGCCAGGTCCGGGCCGGCCCAGGCACCGGTGATCAGGTGGTGGAATTCGTCCCCGTATCCGGTACTGCCCCGCGGGTTCGGCGCGATCACGGTCACGCCCTGGTCCGCGAAGAGCTGGAACAGCTGCGAGAACTTCAAGGACCAGCGCGCGGCGGGCCCGCCGTGCAGCGCGACCACGACGGCGCGTGCGGTGCGCCAGTCCTCGTGTCCGCAGACGACGGCCTCGATCTCCGCTTCGGCGCCGGGGAAGCGTTCCAGCCCGCTCGGTGCCCAGCCGTCGTACTGTCCCGCCGGAGTGCCGTCGTGGATCTCGATCCAGTCCCGCGGTCCGTGGCCGATGATCCGCCCCGGGTAGCCGGCGCCCGCCGTCAAGCTCCACAGCCGCTCGCCGTCGCCCGGCTCCGACCAGGCCATGATGCCGGACGCCCGCTCGCCGGGGCCGGCGAGCCGCCGAACCGCTCCGGTGTCCGTGTCGAGTTCCACGACCTGTTCCCGCAGGCCGTCACGGACGTGCAGGGCGACCGCGCCACCCCGGGGGCGCATGGCCATCGGCGTCACCACTCCGGCCAGCCCTCGCGTGGCGGGGAACTCGGTCGCACTCCGGCCGAGCCGCCACGACCGCAGCCGGTGCTCGCCGTCGAATTCGCTGCTGAGCAGGACTTCCCGGCCCGACGGCGCGGTCAGCCACGCGATGTCGCCTTCGCTTCCGGGCAAGATCGGCAGGTCGGTGAGTTCCCCGACGGCGGAAAGGTCGAGGACCGCCGGCCGGACACCCGCGCCGCGCCTGCGGTTGACCACGAACTCGGTGCCGGCCCGGTCCAGCCAGCCGCCACCGCGCAGGAGCAACGCGGGCAGCTCACCCAGCCGCCGCGCCGGCTCGTCCGGTCCGGCCCAGAGCCACGCCGTGCACTTGCCGTCCGGCGTTCCTTCCCGGCCGAGGAAGAGCACCCGCCTGCTGCCGTCCGGAGCCGCCGCGATCACCTCGGGCCGGAACGGCAGCCGCCCACCGTCGCGCCGCCGCCCACCGGGCTCGACCAAGGACAGGCCCGGCTCCCCGGCGAACAGCACCGAGCCGTCGTCGAACGGCACGGCCTCCGACGGGATGCCGGTCAGATCGGCGTTGCTCGCCGCCACCTCGAACCCCGGCAGCCTGCTGCAGTCCCCCGGCATGCCCGTGCCCAGCCGCCAGAATTCGCAGAGCAGCTTGCCGCGCCCGTCCGTGAACAGACCGGCGGCGGTCCGGCCGGTCGCGGAGTACCGGAAGGCGATCCTCGAGCGCAACGAGATCAGCGTCGGCCACAGGTGTGGCCGAGTTGCCGTCGAGGTCATCGCCCGGCTCCCGACGGCAACTCGAAGTCGTCGACCATCCACCAGCGCTGACCGCCGTGGCGCAGCCGGTGCAGCAGCCCCAGCGGGCCGCTCATCCCCACGTTGTAGCTGTAGCTGACGGACGTCAGGCTGTCGTCGAGCAGCACGAGCTTGCCCTCGCGCTCGCTGCTGAGCCGGTAGAGGGCGAGCGCGTACTCTTCGGCCCACTCGCGGTACCGGTCGTCGCCGGTGGCCGCCGCCATGTCCAGGAGGAACTCGCCGTTGCCGGCGAGGCCGTGGCAGTGACTGGGTGCCAGCAGCCACTTCTCCGCCCGCGTCGCGATCGCCGCCTGGTGCGCGGTGTCCAGGTACCGCTGGTCGCCGGTCGCGCGCCACAGCCGGATCAGGAAGGTGCCGATGCCGGGCGCGCCACTGCACCACCAGCAAACGCCGTCGAACCGCGCCGCGCCGTCGGCCGCCGCCTGCGCCGTCGGCCAGCTGGCGCCCTCGCCGTGGCGCGTGGCGAGCGAAATCAGGTAGTCGCCGCCGTCGGCCGCCAGCCGGGTCAGCTCGGGGCGGTCCAGCTCGCGGCCGACGATCAGCAGGAACGCGCACACCCCGGCGACGCCGTGGGCGAACCCGTAGTGCGTCAGCCCGGCCGCCTGGGCCTGCGGACCGTCCATGATGGGCCAGACGACCTCGTCCGGCGCTTTCGTGGCCAGGACCGAGTCCACGCAGAGCAGCACGCGCCGCAGCAGCTCCTCGTCCCCGGTCCGGCGCCACAGGTGCAGCTGGGCCAGGCCGCCTCCGGCGACTCCGTGGGTGATGTCCGGGTTGGTCCACTTCACCGGCATGGTCTTGGCGCGCCGGACCGCTCTGGCCATCATCTCCTCGTCGCCGAGTTCCCGCGCCGCCTCGTACAACGCCCAGAACGTCCCGGCCCGGCCGAAGTACAGCCCGGGAAGCACCCGCGGGTCGTTGTTCAGGCGGCGGTCCAGCCAGCGGGCCGCGGTACCGAGCGCCGAGCGCAGGTCCTCGTCGCCCGTCGCCACGACCCGGCGACGCAGCAGTTCGATCGGCCCGGCGGCACCGGCCTGCAGGCTGTTGGGATCGAAGAGCCGCCCTTCCAGCGGGTTGACCGGCCACAGCTGCCGCGCGCCCGGTGTCATCGCCCCCACCAGGTGCGCGACGCCGTCGGTCAGCAGGCGGCGCTGCTCACCCGCACCGAGCCGCCCCGGCACCGGGCGTTCCGCCGGCGCCACGACGGTGTCGAGCAGCTCGCGGACCCGGTGCAGCGGCGTCCTCTCGGCCGGCAGCTCCCTGGTGAGCCCGAGCACGATCGGTGCCAGTGCGGCCAACGCCGGGCTGTGCGTCGACATCGAGCGCACCAGGAATTCGATGCGGTCGTTGTGCGGCCGCGCGGATCCGCCCGCACCGGGCTCGTCCCTGGGCAGCACGGCATGCGCCCCGGTGGCCAGGTAGAACAGCGAGGCGCCGAGGCTGTAGAGATCGGCGACCTGCTCCGGGGCCGGGTAGCGGGCAGGCCCGGTCAGCTCCTCCGGCGCGTTGTAGGACATCGTCATCACCCTGGTGACCAGCTGCCCGGGCACCGCGACGAACTCGGTGTCGATGACGACCAGGTCCTCCTCCGGCGTGACCATCACGTTGTTGGGGGTGAAGTCGCGGAAGACGAATCCCTTGTCGTGCACAGCCGAGACCAGATCGACCAGCTGCTTCGCCAGTGGCAGCACCCGGTCCAGTGCCATCACCCGCTCGGCCGAGGGCCGCATCTCCTGCTCGACCCACGATCGCAACGTGATGCCGTCCACCTGCTCCTCCGCGAGGAAGACGTGCCCTTGGTAGTCGAACAGCGCCACCGGCCGGACCGCCACGCCCAGTGGCTCGAGCAGCCGCAGCACCTCGTATTCGTTGCGCAGGAAATCCCGCGCGTCGGTGCCGTCGATTTCCGCGGCGATGAACGGCCGGGCTTCCTTCACGACCACTTTCCGGCCGGTCCGCTCGTCTATCGCGCGATAAACACCGCCGCGGTTGGAATGCCGGATGGCCTCATAGACGACAAATCTGTCGTCGAGTTTCACCTGGGATTTGCCGCGCTCGGATTCCTTGCGCTCGGAGACCGCTTCGACAATCGGCGCCGGCGCCCATGACGGCGGCGAATACCACGCCTGCCGCTTGTCCTGGACCCAGCCTCCGCCCGGGGAGACCAGCATCGGCACGAACGAACCGTCCGCGTCGAGCACCTGCTGCTCGCCCGAGAACCCGCCGTAGCGGTAGTGCACGAGACTGCCCGGCCGGTAGCGGCGGTCCGAGAGGATCGCCGGCCCCTCCAGGCCTTCGGTCGCCTGGTGCAGCACTTCGAGCAGTTCGGCGAACTCTTCGGCGCCGGTCGGGTAGACGGTGATGAACTTCCCGCCCGTACCGCGGTCGCACCGGACCGAGAGCAGCATGCGCAGCTGCGGCAGCCCTTTGGCGAACTTGAAGGTGACCTGGCGTTCCAGCAGCACGCGTGCCGCGGCTTCCAGCACCGCCACCGCCGATCGCGGCGTCGCGGACAAATGGATCTTCCACCCTTGCGGCTGCGTCACTCTTCCCGGCGGCCGCACATAACACCAGACTTCGTCCGGAAGGTGCGCCCATCCATGCAACGGAACGACTTCGTCCCGGATACGCAGGAAATCATCGAGGTAAGAACCCTCGGAAGTTTCTTCGAGCACATTTTGTCCAGCCATGCTGACCCCCATCAACATCGAACCACGATCACGAACAACCCCAGTTGCCAAAACCGTATAGAAGGGCGAGCGGCTTCGCACGGGGTTTCAAGCCTCCCTGAAGCCGGCCGCGGTGCTCGTCGAGAAGGCCGTGGTGCCGCCGACGCTCTGCTAGCATCGGGGCGTATCGGCATCTTCCGGGCGAGGAGGCCGAAACAGGCAGGTCGGCGCACATGCCGGGGGGATGGTGCACGATCGGTATCACTCTGACCGCACCCGGGGACACTCCACTGCGGTTTCGCGTGCTCGGCTGCCTCGAAGTCCTCGACGACACCGGCGGCACGCTGATCGTCAAGCGGCGCAAAGCCCGGCTGCTGCTCGCGGTGCTCCTGTTCAAGGCCAACACGACCGTGCCGACCGACTCGCTGGTCGATCAGCTGTGGGGTGCCCGGCCGCCCAAGTCCGCCGTGGCCAATCTCCAGTCCTATGTGGCCGAACTGCGGCGCGTGCTCGGCACCGCGGATCCCGCCGGGACGGACCGGCTGCGCACGGACCAGGGTGGCTATCAGCTCACGGTCGGCGACGACGAGCTCGACTCCGAGCGGTTCGCCCGGCTCGCCGAACTGGGCGGCAGCCAGCTCGGCACGGGGCTGCCCGCCCTCGCCGTCGAGCACCTGACCGCCGCGCTCGAGCTGTGGCGGGGACCTGTCCTCAATGGACTGGAAGCGCCGCAGCCACTGCGCCCGGATCTCGAACAGCTCGACGAGCTGCGCCTGCGCGTCGCCGAGAACCGCGCCCAGGCTTGGCTCGACCTGGGGTGCAACGACATCGCGGCCGCGGAGCTGCGCACCCTGACCGGCACGGCGCCGTTCCGGGAACGGCCGTGGGAACTGCTCATGCTGGCCCAGCACCGCGGCGGACGGACCGACTTGGCCCTCACCACGTACCGGCGAGCCCGCACGGTGCTGGTCGAGCAGCTCGGCATCGAGCCCGGTCCCGGGCTGCGCCGGACGCACCGCACCATCCTCGCCGGCGATCCCGCCCTCGACCTGCCCCTCGATCCGCAGCGGCAAACCTGGATCCGGCCGCGGCAGCTTCCCCCGGACACCGCCACCGTCGTCGGCCGGGCCGGCCAGCTGTCGGCGCTCGACGAACTGCTGATCCGGCACGAGCCGGGCGGTGCCCCGCCGGTCGCCATGGTCGTCGGGCCGGCCGGTGCGGGCAAGACGACGCTGGCCCTGCACTGGGCGCACCGCGCCGCGACGGCGTTTCCCGACGGGCAGCTGTTCGTCGACCTCCACGGCCCTTCGGCCACCCCCGCCCTTGCCGAGCTCGAGGTCCTCACCCGGTTCCTGCACGCGCTCGGCGTCCCGCCCGCCCGCGTGCCCGCCGACCTCGCCGACGCGGCCGCGCTGTACCGTTCGGCGCTGTCCGGCAGGCGGCTCCTCGTCGTCCTCGACAACGCCGCCTCCGCCGCTCAAGTCCGGTGGTTGCTGCCGGGCGACCCCGGCTGCGCGGTCCTGATCACCAGCAGGCACCGGCTCGCCGGCGTGGAGACCACACTCGGCGCCGCTTCGCTCACCGTGGACGAGCTCTCGACGGCCGATTCCCTCGCGTTGCTCACCGCGGTCGTCGGGGTGGACCGGATCGCGGCGGACGTGGCCGCGGCCCGGGAACTCGCCGAGCTGTGCGCCGGCCTGCCGCTGGCCCTGCGCATCGTCGCCGCGAACCTGGTGCTGTGGCCCGGCCAGTCGCTGGCCGGCTACCGCGCGGAGCTGGCCGGCGCCGGGCTCGTCGCCCGGTTGAGCGTGCCGGGAGACGAGCGGCTCGGCCTCCGCGGTGCCTTCGACCTGTCCTACGACGCTGTCTCGGCCGAGGCCTCCCGGTTGTTCTGCCTGCTCGGACTCGTGCCGGGGCCCGGCATCGGCCTCGCCGCCGCGGCAACTCTCGCGAACCGGGACACCGGGGCGACCCGGCGGGCACTCGGGGAACTCGTCGCCGGTCACCTCGTCCAGTCCCGGCCTGGCGGGCAGTTCGGCCTGCACGACCTGCTCCGGGACTATGCGGTGGAACGCGCCGCCGAACGGCTCCCCGGATCCGTCCGGGACGAGGCGCTGGTCCGGCTGTTCGACCACTACCTCCGTACTGCGGACCGCGCGGCGGCCGCCCTCCACCCCGACTTCCTCCGGCTGCCCGTCGAGACACCCCACGAGCAGCCGTTCGAGCTGCCCGAGGCCCGGAACTGGCTGCTCGCCGAGCAGGCGAACGTGCTGGCAGCGATCCGGTGGACCGCCGAACACGGTCCGCTCGCCTACGCCTGGCGGCTGGCGGACGTCCTGCGCGGGTTCTTCCATTCGCACCGGCTGGACGCGGAATGGGAAGCCGCGGCGACCACCGGGCTCGCGGCGGCGGAGCAGGCGGGCAACCGGCACGCGATCGGCGCCATGCAGCACAGTCTCGGCGCCTTGGCCTGGAGCCGGGGCAACTACGGCCGGGCTCTCGCGGAACTCGAGGCGGCCCAGGAGTCCTACCGGGTCAGCGGCGCTCGCGACGGCGAAGACTCGGTGCTGCACGCACTGGGCGTCGTCCACCTCGACCTGGGGCAGCTCGACCGGGCCGCCGAGCACTTCACGGCCGCGCTCGCCGCGACCGAGGAGCGCGGCGACCCGCTCCGCATCGCCAACGGCCTGATCAATCTGGGTGCGGTGCTCATCGAACGCGGCCACCTCGCCGAAGGCATTCGCCACAACGAGCGCGCACTCGGCATCTGCCGGCAGCTCGGTTCCCCGCACGCGGCCGCCATCGCCCTGTGCAACCTCGGCTGCGCCTACCGCTTGACCGGTGCGCTGAACCTGGCACTCGAAGTCCTCATCGAGGCCCGGGAGAACCTCCGTGAGCTCGGCTCGCGGGACGACGAAGCAGACGTCCTGGTCCGGCTGGCCGCGGTCCACCTCGCCGTCGGCGGCGTCACGCCCGCGCGTTCCTGCGCCCACGAAGCTCTTCGCGCCGCGCGAGACGCCGACAACCTCAGGTTCGAGGCAGATGCGTTGTGCGCGCTCGGCGACGTGCAGGCCAAGGCGGCCGGGGCGGAATCCGGACACGGATATTTCCTCGAAGCGCTGAACCTGTCGCACCGGATCGGTTACCGCCGCGGGGAGATCGTCGCGACGCTCGGCCTCGCCGCGTCCGATCCGCGGGCGGCCGCCGACTACGCGTCACTCGCCCTGCGGAAAGCCGAGCGAAGCGGCTTCGGCCTGCTCGCCGGGCACGCGCGGATACTCCTCGCGGAAGCGCTGGCCGCGGCCGGGGACCCGGTCACGGCCAACGACCACGCTTCGCGGGCGCTCGCGGACCTGCGGGCGAGCGGGCACCTGGTCGGCGAGGAACGCGCGCTCGTCGTCCTCGACAAGATCCTCTCGGACCGGGCAGGCGACACGGGCTCGCGAACGCACTGATCCGGTCGCTACGCGCTCACCGTCAGCAACGCGGAGCCGAACGTCGTCGGCCGGTGCCGGGCCGCCCCGCCGGCCCGGTCCGTGACGATCAACCCCGAATCTCGCAGCACGGTGGCGTGCTGGCTGGCTCCGGCCAGGGAGATTCCGAGCTCGGCCGCGACTTCGGTGGTGGAAAGCAGCGGCTTGGCGCAGATGGCGTCGAGCACCGCGGCGCGAGTCCGGCCCAGCAACGCGGTCACCCCCTGGACCGGCGCACCCCCGGCGAACCAGCCGGGGCGCCGGTCGATCGGGTAGACGAGCACCGGCTGCCGAGCGGCGTCCAGCAGCGTGACCGGCGACTGCCAGCAGAACAGGGACGGGACGAGCAGGAGACCCCGGCCGCCGAGGTGTAGGTCCTGGTCCACCGGGTAGTCGATCTCCAGTGCCGGGGACTGCCACCGCACCATCGGGTGCAAGGTCGACAGCAGCGCCTCGACCCCGCCGTCGACCACGATTTCGCCGCGCTGCAACCGGTCTGCCCGGGCCTGGCTGACGATGGCCGGCCAGTGCGGCCGGATCGCGACCGAGAAGTACCGCCGGATCGCGTCGCCGAGTTCGTGCAGGATGTCCAGCTCACCCGCCGCGAGCGAAGGAGCCCACGACGGCAGGGGCCGGGCGGCGGCCAGCTCCGTGAGGTCGGCGGCCAGCAGTGAACGGGGCGTGCCGAGGACGTCGTCGAGCCCGGACTCGAGGTCGCCCGCGCCCGCCCCCGGGGTGAGGAAATCCACCGAGTAACCGCGCGGCGGGGCCAGCGCGAACAGCAGCCCCGCCGACCGGTCGAGGCTTCGCCGTACCCGGGACCGCCACTCGCCGAACACCGGCTGGCCGGCACTCCCCTGGAGCAGGTGCAAGCTGAGCAGGGTCTCCCACAGCGGATCCGGCTTGTCGAGGATCCTGGTGCGAGCGAGATCGTCGGTCTCGAAATGGATGCGCAGCGTATTCCCGTGTCTCCCCATGGCGGGAGATGATCACGGAGGGTGCCATGCACTCGCCATACACAGCTGTATGGCCCGGCGGACGGTCACGGCCGATCGAGCGACACCGTAGCCCGCGCGCTCCTGGTTCAGCAGCTGCGTCCAGTCCTTGGACATCCGCCCGGCCTTGGCTCAGGCGTCCACCATCGAATGATGTCGATTCTCTCGATTATTCGATTACTTCGATCCCCACCTTCCGCGGGAAACGATTTAATCGACGAGGAGGATTGACGAGTGGTATCGATCATGTTGGAATATGTCCACCAATGGGCATGAGAGGTATCCGTCATGACTTCGAGAGCAACGAAGCTCCGGTCCGTCTTCCTTGCCGCCGCACTGGCCGTCACCGCAGGTGTCTCCGGGCCGAATCCGGCCAGCGCCGCCACGCAGCTGAATGCCGCGCAGATCGTTGCCGACATGGGTGCCGGGTGGAATCTGGGGAATCAGCTGGAAGCCAGCAGCAACGGTGTTCCCAGTGAAACCGCGTGGGGTCAGCCGACCGTCACGCAGGCGCTCATCGACAAAGTCAAGGCCTCCGGGTTCAAAACCATCCGGATTCCCGTCTCCTACCTCAACTACGTCGGCACCGGCCCGAACTACCCGGTGAACACCGCCTGGCTGAACCGGGTCCAGCAGGTCGTCGACTACGCCTACCGGCGCGGCCTGTACGTGCTGATCAACATGCACGGCGACGGCTACAAGACCGTCAACGGCTCCTGGCTGATCTGCGACTCCGGCAACCAGAGCACCATCAAGGCCAAGTACCAGAAGGTCTGGCAGCAGGTCGCGGCCCGGTTCGCCGGCTACGACCAGCACCTGGTCCTGGAGTCCATGAACGAGGAGTTCGACGGCCAGTACGGCAACCCGACCCAGCCGTGCTACTCGAACATCAACGCCTACAACCAGATCTTCGTCGACACCGTGCGCAGGACCGGCGGGAACAACAGTTCCCGGTGGCTGCTCGTTCCCGGCTGGAACACCAATATCGATTACACCACCGGCAACTACGGCTTCCAGCTGCCCACCGACCAGTTCCGCTCCCCCAGCATTCCCGCGAGCGAAAAACGGATCATGATTTCCGTCCACTACTACAGCCCGTGGGACTTCGCCGGCGAGGAAAACGGTAACATCACCCAGTGGGGCCGGGGCGCGACCAATCCGTCGAAGAAGTCGACGTGGGGGCAGGAAGACTACCTCGACGCCCAGCTGAAACTGGTGCGCGACGCGTTCGTCGCGAAGGGTTACCCGGTCGTCGTCGGCGAATACGGGTCGGTCGACAAGTCGGCGTTCGATTCCTCGAACAACCGGTACCGCGCCGACTTCGCGCGTGCCGTCGTCTCGACGTCGAAGAAGTACGGCGCCGCCACCGTCTACTGGGACAACGGCCACAACGGCCAATACGGCCTCGGCCTGTTCGACCGGCGCTCCTTCGCGGTGACCCAGCAAGGCATCATCGATGCCATCAAGGCCGGCCTCGCCAGTCGATGACCACCGGCCCCGTTCGGCCCGGACATCCGGGACTTCGGCACCAGCGGGCTGTGACATCCGGGGCTTCGCCCCGAGCCGGGGGCTCCGCCACCCGGAGCCCCCCGAGAAGCCGCTCAGGGCGTGCGGCGGCGCAGGGTCGCCGCACCCAGCAGCAGCGCGAGGACCGCGCAGCCCGCGATGATCCCGATGTTGCGGACCAGGGTGCCGTCGACCTCGGCCGAGCGGGTCACCTGCGTGAGCGCGTCCACGGCGTACGACAGCGGCAGCACGTCCGAGACCGCCCCGAGCACCCAGCCCATCTCGCCGCGCGGCACGAACAGGCCGCACAGCAGGAACTGCGGCAGCACGAACACCGGCAGGAACTGGATCGCCTGGAACTCCGTACGGGCGAACGCGCTGACGAACAGGCCGAGAGCCGTGCCGAGCAGCGCGTCCAGCACCACGACGAGCAGCAGGACCCAGACCGAGCCGGCGATGTCCAGCCCGAGCCAGGTCAGGGAGATCCCGGCCGCCACGACCACCTGCAGGGTCGCCAGCAGGCCGAACGCCAGCGCGTAGCCGAGGAGCAGGTCGAACTTGCCGATCGGCAGCGTCATCAGGCGCGTCAACGTCCCCGTCGTGCGCTCGCGCAACGTGGTCACCGAGGTGAGCAGGAACATGATCGTGAACGGGAAGATCCCGAGCAACGCCGGCGCGACCGCGCTGAACCGCTGCTCCGAGTTGAGCACGTACCGCAGCAGGATCATCAGCACGCTGGGCACCGCGACGAGCAGCACGATCGTGCGCGGGTCGTGCCGCAGCTGGGTGAGGATCCGGCGGGTGGTGGGCAGCGCGCTCATCGCGTGGCCTCCGCACGTCCCTTGATCAGGCGCAGGAACGCCTGCTCGAGATCGGGCGCGCCGGTCCGGGCCCGCAGCGCCTCCGGGGTGCCGCGGGCGAGGACCTTGCCGCGGTGCAGCAGCAGGAGGTCGTCGCAGCGGGCGGCTTCGTCCATGACGTGGCTGGAGATCAGCAGCGTGACGCCGGTGGCCGCCAGGTCGTGGAACAGCTTCCAGAGCTCGTCGCGCAGCTCGGGGTCGGAGCCGACCGTGGGCTCGTCCAGCACCAGCAGCTCGGGCGTGCCCAGCAGCGCCACCGCCAGGTTGGCCCGGCCGCGCTGACCACCGGAAAGGCGGCCGACCAAAACGCGGGCGGACGCGGTGAGGCCCGTCTGGGTGATCACCCGGTCCACGTCCGACGAAGGCGTGCCGAGCACCGCGGCGAAGTAGCGCAGGGCCTCGGTCACCGTCAGGTCCGCGTAGATCGCCGGGTCCTGGGTCGCGTAGCCGATCCGGTGGCGCAGCTCAGGGTGGCCCGCGGGCCGGCCGAGCACGTCCACGCGCCCGGATTCGACGATCTGGACGCCGACGATCGAGCGCATCAGCGTGCTCTTGCCGCAGCCGTTCGGCCCCAGCAGGCCGGTCACCGTCCCGCGCCGCACGGTGAACCCGATGTCGCGCAGCACCTCTTCGCCGCCGCGGTGGACGCGCAGGTCATCCACGACGATCGCCGGCTCGTCCACGGCGTCCTCCTTCCGCCCCGGACCACTCATGGTGAGCGCCGGTGCGAGCGGAGACAAGAGGAGAAAAGTGCGGGCAGATGCGCCGAGGGGGGAGGAGGCGCACCTGCCCGCAGATGTGACGTTAGCGGACTCTCCGTCCGTTCGCCGATCGAGCGACCGGAACGGGCGTCACCCGCACGTCTTCCCGTTCACCGAGAAGGACGACGGAGCCGGGTTGCTGCCCGTGTAGCTGCCGTTGAAGCCGATCGAGACCGACTTGCCCGGCGCCACCGCGGCGTTCCACGACAGCGCCTTGGCGGTCACTCCGGCGCCCGACTGCGACCACGTCGCCGACCAGCCCTGGGTCACCTTCTGGCCGGCCGCGAAGGCGAACTTCACCGTCCAGTCCGACCACGCCGTGGTCCCGGTGTTGGTCAGCGTGAGGGATGCGGTGAAGCCGCCGGACCAGTTGTACGACGTGTAAGTCACCGCGCAGCCGCCACCCGAAGCGTCCGGCAGGGTCGTGAACTGCGTCGACGCCGAATCCGGGCCGGTCAGACCCGCGCCGTTGCGGGCCACCACGACCAGGGTGTAGGCGGTCGACGGCGACAGCCCCGTCAAGGTCGCGCTCGTCCCGGTCACGGTGGCGAGGACCTTGCGGGCCGAGCCGGTCACGCTCACGACGTCGTAGTTCTTGATCCCGCTTTCGGCGTCCGAGGACGCCGTCCAGGTCACCGTCGCGCCGGTGGCGGACACCGCGGACACGGCGGGCTTGCCGGCCGCGGCCGGGGCGGTCGTGTCCACCGCGGACGGCGACTTCTCCGCGGTCCAGTTCGCCAGCCAGGCCAGCGCCGAGTTCCAGTTGACGGCGACCTCGTTCACCGAGTACGCCTGGATGTCGTCGACGAAGCAGCGCTGGGGCGCGCAGCCGGCGAGCAGCCGGGCCGCGGTCGGGTCCTGCAGGCCGCTGTTGGGCCCGCCGGAGAGCGCCCCGGGCGGCGCGGTCGGCAGCGACGGGTCCAGCTGGTGCGCCCAGAACCGGTGGTGCACGTTCTGCACCGCCTGGTCGCCGTGGCCGGCGACGTAGGAGTAGTTCGCGGGGTTGCGGCCGAGCAGGTAGTCCATGGCCTGGAACGCGCCGTTGCGGTACTTGTCCAGCTTGGTGAAGTCGTAGGCCAGGGCGAGGACCACGCCGTTGTTGGCCACCAGGCCGTTGGATCCCCACTCGTACGTGCCGTCGGCGGTGCGGTAGGGCGCCGGGTAGCCCATGCCCGACATCTGGGCAAGGTGGCTGTCGGCGGTGGTGGTGATCGCCGTCTTGATCGCCGCGACGTCCGCCGCGGGCAGGTCGGTGGGCACCAGGGCCAGGGTGATGTCGCCGAGCGCACCCGTCGAGCCCCAGTCGAAGCCGTGGGTATTGAAGCTGACGCCGCGGTAGAGCGCGGATCCGGTGACGTCGGTGCGGTACCCGCTCTTCGCCGTCGTCGCGAACAGCTCCGCGGCCGCCCAGTAGAACTCGTCGGTCACGGTGTTGTCGCTGTAGGTTCCGCCGCCGGTGCCGTCGTTGGGGTCGGCGAGCAGGTTCGGGTTGGCCTTCGCCGCGGCATAGGCCTTCTCGGCCGCGGTGAGCAGCTTCGCCGAGTACGCCGGGTCGATGGTCCGCCACAGCCGGGACGCCTGCGCCGCGACCGCGGCCATGTTCAGCGTGGCCGCCGTGCTCGGCGGGGAGAGCCGGCGCGGCTGGCTGTCCAGCTCGGGCCGGGTGGGCAGGGCGGTCCACGCCGCGTCGTGGATCTTGTGGTGCACCATGCCCGCGTTCGGCTTGCCGTCGGGCACCTGCATGGAGAGCAGGAAGTCGACCTCCCAGCGGGCTTCGTCGAGGATGTCGGGAACGCCGTTGGCCCGCTCCGGGATGGCCAGCTTCCCGTCGCCCAGGGCGCTCGCGTCGCCCAGCTTCAGCGCGCGTTCGTACTCGTCGAGCAGCTCCCAGGTCGCGATGCCGCCGTTGACGACGTACTTGCCGTGGTCACCCGCGTCGTACCAGCCGCCTCGGACGTCGAGCGTGTAGCCGCAGTTCAGGTCCGAGCGGCAGGGGACGTTGTTGTCGCCCTGGTTCGGCGCGACGTTCACGTGTCCCGCGGGCCGCGCGTAGGTGGCTCCGACGTACTGGGCGTCGATCGCGATCCCGCTGCGCTGGTGGTAGAAGAACGCCAGCGAGTCGTAGCGCAGCTTCTTGAGGCCGTCCGCGGAGATGTCGAACGGGAAGCTCGCCTCGGAGCCGACGGCGAGGGTGTAGCCGGTGCCCGCGGTGTCGTAGGCGGAGAAGTCGATGTCGTGGACGTTCTCGCCGGAGGCGGCGTCCGCGCCGCGGGGCCGGGTCTGGCCGGTGGCCACCGCGGTGCCGGCGGCGTTGCGCAACGTCCACGGCACCGGCGTCGCCGAGCTGCTGATCACCGTGGCGTGCTTGGGTAGGCCGGGGGTGTAACTTTCCTGGTTCACCCGGATGCCGCTCGTCGGCGGCAGGCCGCCGGGCGGGATCACGCCGCCGATCAGCGAAATGTTGTCCAGGCACACGGTGTTGTTCGCCGCCTGGCCGCCGAACCAGAAGGCGAGCTGGCCGTTGCCCGCGTTCGGGAAGTCCAAAGTGGACGTGAAGGTGACGGTGAAGTGCTGGGTCGTGGGCGTGACCGTCAGGTCGGTGCGGGAGATCTGCCGGTAGGGCGAGACGGCCTCGCCGGCGACGGCGGAGATCTGCTGGGTGGCCGTCGCGTGCGCGTCGAACTTCAGCGTGTACTGCTGCCCCGCCTCGAAGGGAACGCCGTTCTGGCCGGCCAGCGCGTCGTAGCCGTTGGCCGTGCCGCCGGTGACGTCGGTGCAGAACTCCCCGCCGGTGACGCGGCCGGTGGTACCGGACCCGGCCCACCAGGGGTCGAGGGTGCCGCTGGCGAAGGTGCCGTTGAGCAGCCGCTCGTAGTCCGCGGCGGACGCGGGAACGGAACTCGTCGTCAGCCCGAGCGCCGTCACCGCCAGTAACACCAGACCAGCCCGGAATTTCCTTGCCCGCATTCGCCATCTCCTCGTCGTCGAGCCCGGCGTAAGTCTTTCGGGGGCTCCGGGTGGCGGAGCCCCCGGCCCGAGGCGGAGCCTCGGATGTCACTGCAGTGGGAGCGCTCCCAGACAAGGGACTGTAATCATGCGTGCGCGGCTTTGGCAATGATCGCGAACGGAGGGTGGACGCGGTACCTGCCTTCGTCTATACATACGTGGTCACCGGGTCGGTCACAGCGAAATTTTCGGAAAGTTTCACCGCAGTCAGCGAAACCAAAAATGTTAACGCTAACTCTCGGTTCCTCGTCCGGAAAGGGGCAACGATGCCCGCTCGAACCCGTTCACGGGTCCTGCACCTGCTAGCTGCGACGGCCGCCGCGCTGTCGTTGTCCGCCGCGGTCCCGGGCGCCGCCGTCGCCGCGCCCGGGAGCCCGGCGGTGACCCCGCCGCTGGGCTGGAACAGCTGGAACAGCTTCGGCTGCAACGTCTCCGAGTCCACCATCCACCAAGCGGCCGACGCGATGGTCTCCTCCGGCATGCGCGACGCGGGCTACCAGTACGTCGTCGTCGACGACTGCTGGTTCGACCCGAACCGCGACGCCCAGGGCAACCTGCGCGGCAACGCCTCGAAGTTCCCCAGCGGCATGAAGGCCCTCGGCGACTACATCCACGCCCGCGGCCTGAAGTTCGGCATCTACCAGGTGCCCACCGACCGCACGTGCGCCCAGCGCACCGGCACCTACCCCGGCTCCACCGGCAGTCAGGGCCACGAAGCCCAGGACGCCCGCACCTTCGCCTCCTGGGGCGTCGACTACCTGAAGTACGACTGGTGCTCCCCCGCCGGCACCCGCGACGAGCAGGTCACCCGGTTCGGCCTCATGCGCGACGCCGTGCGCGCCACCGGCCGGCCCATCGTCTACAGCATCAACCCCAACAGCTACCACGCCATCACCGGCGACAAGTACGACTGGGGCCAGGTCGCCGACCTGTGGCGCACCACCGAAGACCTGCTCGACATCTGGCAGAACGGCAACACCAACAGCTACCCGATGGGCGTCGGCAACGTCCTCGACGTCACCGCCCCGCTGGCCGCGCAGGCCGGTCCCGGACACTGGAACGACCCGGACATGCTCGTCGTCGGCCGGCCCGGCCTGTCGCTGACCGAATCCCGCGCCCACTTCGCCCTCTGGGCTCTGATGGCCGCACCGCTCATGGCGGGCAACGACATCCGCACCATGTCCGCCGACATCAGCGCCGTCCTGCGCAACCCCCGTCTGCTGGCGGTCGACCAGGACAGCCTCGGTGCCGGCGGCCGCCGGGTGCGCGACGACGGCAACGTCGAGGTCTTCGCCAAGCCGCTGTCCGACGGGTCCGTAGCCATCGGCCTGCTCAACCGCGGCAGCGGCACCACGACCATCAGCACCACCGCGGCGCAGATCGGGCTGTCCGGGACGTCGTTCACCTTGACCGACCTGTGGACCGGCGGCACGTCGGCCTCCGGCGGCACGATCAGCGCGAGCGTGCCCGCGCACGGCGTCGCCGCCTACCGCGTCTCCGGCGGCACCCCGCTCGCCGCCACGACGTCGCGGCTGCGCGGCACCGGCTCGAACCGCTGCCTCGACGTCGACAACGCTTCGACGGCGTCCGGCGCGGGCACGCTGATCTGGGACTGCCAGACCGCCGCCAACCAGCTGTGGACCACCTGGGCCAACGGCGAAATCCGCGTCTTCGGCGACAAGTGCCTCGACGGCACCACCAGCGGGACTCGCGTGTTCAGCCGCTCGTGCACGGGCCAGAACAACCAGCAGTGGACGCTCGGCTCGGACGGCACGATCCGCAACGTCCAATCAGGACTGTGCCTCGACGTCGAGGGCGCCGCGACCGCCAACGGAAGCCGCGCGATCCTGTGGTCCTGCAACGGCCAGGCGAACCAGAAGTGGGGCCGCGCCTGATCGGTCACCTCGCCGGGGCAGGAACGGCCAACTCACCGCTCGCACCGGCCAACTCACACACCGGAACGGCCAACTCACCACGTGCCGGCGAGTTGGCCGGTCCGGGTGGTGAGTTGGCCGGTGAGAGCGGACGGCGGCGGTAACGCGCGGGCGGTAACGGAGTGATAACGGGGTACGGATCGCCTGTTCCGGGCACGCCGCACGACGTCAGGCGCGGCGCCGGATTCCGCACCTCGGCCGGCTTCCGCACACACAACGGGCAGCCGTGGCGCGGGGACTCAGTGGCCCTGGCTGGTGCCGCCGTCGGCGATACCGCCCGAGGCGCAGTTGTACGGGGACTCGCCGCCGGCCTCGTGCTCGCCCGGCGACAGGATCGGCACGCCGATGCCGTTGAGCGAGTCGTGGATCGGCACCTGGACGCCGAGCACGTTGACGTCGTTGCCGCACACGCCGAGCGTGCCGTTGACGTTGCGCAGCGCGTCGGTGTTGTTCAGGTTCAGCAGGCCGAGCTGGCCGGTGTGCCCACCGTGGTGGTGGTCGTGGCCGTCCGGCGTACCGGCGGCCGCGACGCCACCGGCCAGGAATGCGCCGGCCGCCATGGCAGCCGTGACGAAACCAACCTTCTTCAGCATTTGTTCTCCTCGATCAGTCGGTGCATCGGACAGGACGGTGGCGAGGTGTGTGTTCTCCGTCCCGTGTGAGGGAAACGTACTGAGAGAATGGGACCGATTCCACTTCGCGCCACCATCGGGTGCGCACCACAAGCCGCTGACCGGGCTGCATTGGCCCGATCGGGTCAGTGGCGTTTATCGGCCGGAAAACCGTTTTCGGGAAAGCGATGCTTATTCGCACGTTCGTTCACGTCGCAATCACCCGAAGAAACGCAACGGAATCGCGCGAAAAGCCGTAGGCTTGGACACACGGAACTCATCTTCGCACAGAGAAAAGCCGCCGCGCGGACGAGCGTCCACGCGGCGGCTTCTTCCTGCCGGTCCGGTCAGTGGCCCTGGGCCGTCCCGCCGTCCGCGATGCTGCCACTGGCGCAGTTCGACGGCGACGCGCCGTCGGCCTCGTGCGCCCCCGGCGACAGGATCGGGACGCCGACGCCCTGGGCGACGTCGTGCACCGGGACCTGCACCCCGAGCACGTTGACGGTGTCGTCGCAGACGCCGCCGACCAGGTTCGCGTTGTGCAGCGCATCGAGGCTCTGCACGTTGGCCAGGCCGAACTGCTCGCTGTGGTCGACCGGGTGACCCTCGACGGTGACGGTGGTCGCGGAGGCGGAGCCGCCGAACGCGGCCAACCCGGCGGCCAGTGCGGTCGCGACGAATCCGAGCTGCTTGATCACGAGAAAGAACTCCTCAACTGCCACCCCGGCACGGGGCGGTACTTCACGGCGCGAACCGAAGCCGCGCCATTCCGGAAATCATTTCTTTCCGCCGTGGCGGAAAACTTCAGTCGCCCTGGCTGGTGCCGCCGTCGGCGAGCCCGCTGGAGGCGCAGTTGTACGGCGACTCGCCGCTGGCCTCGCTCGCTCCCGGCGACAGGATCGGCACGCCGATGCCGTTGAGCGAGTCGTGGACCGGCACCTGGACGCCGAGCACGTTGACGTCGTTGCCGCAGAAGCCCAGCGTGCCGTTGACGTTGTGCAGCGCGTCGGTGTTGTTCAGGTTCACCAGGCCGACCTGACCGGCGTGGTCGAAGCCGTGGTTGCCGTGCTCCTCGTCCGGCGTGCCGGCGGCCGCGATCCCGCCGGTGACGAATGCGCCGGCCGCCATCGCGGCGGCGACAAAACCGATCTTCTTCAGCATGGATTCTCCTCAATAGGACAATGAACTCGACAAGTCGATTGCCAAGGCGGCATTCAATGCATTGTTCCGCCTCGGTGGGAAAAACGTACTGACGGGTCGCCGCGCATTCCAGCCGGTTCACCGATCGTGTGGGGTGCGCGAACCCCTGACCGGGGTCCGGATAGCTCGAACGGGTGGCCCGCCCGGAAGGCTCGCGATGGCCGCCCGGGTGATCAACGAACCGTTACTACGCAACGTGTTCTACCTACCGAGACACCGCGATGCGTCACGCTTTGGGGTTGCCGATGATCGGCGAATCCGTCTCGGAGCGTGACGAATTCCCGAACCCCATCCTTCGAAAGTGAAGCCCCGTCCGCGTTCCTACGCTTTGCCGGGTCATCCGGTTCGCGGTGCGGGACGTGAGGAGTCGTTCGTGGTGGATTACGCGGTACTCGTGGCGTCCGCGGTGCTCTACGCGGTGGGGATCGTCGCGCAGAGCGTCGCCGCGCGGCGGGCCGGGAACCGGCCGGGCACGGGGCTGGGCCTGCTGGCCCGGCTCGCCGCCGATCGCCTGTACCTGCTGGGTTTCGCCGGTCAGGTGGGCGGTTTCGCGCTCGCGTTCTTCGCGCGGGCTTCCCTGCCGCTGTACCTGGTCCAGGCCGCGTCGTCGTCGGCGATCGGGCTGGCGACGGCGTTCGGGGTCGTCGTCCTCGGCTGGCGGATCCGCACCGGGGAAGCGATGACGCTGGTGCTGCTGGCGTTCGGGCTGGTCCTGCTGGCCGGGTCGGCGTCGGCCTCGGTCGCCACCGACCTCTCGCCCGCCGGGGTCGCCGCGCTGGTGGTCGTGGTGCTCGGGACCGGGCTGGCCATGGTCCCCGCGGGCCGGTCGGGGACGTTCCTGCCGGCGGCGATCCTGTCCGGGGTCGCGTTCGCCGTCGTGGCGGTCGCCAGCCGGACACTCGCTCACCTCGACCTCGCCGCCCTGCCGGGGAACCCGCTGACCTGGCTGATGCTGGCGGCGGCCGTGCTCGGCCAGGCTTCGATGGCGGCCGCCCTGCAGCGCGGGCCGGCGGCGGCGGTCGTGGCCACCGCGGACGCGACCACGATCGTGCTGGCGTCGGTCACCGGCATCGCCGTCCTCGGCGACCACGTCGTCGCCGGGCAAGGGCCGTGGGTCGCCACCGGGCTCGCCGTGGTCGTGTGCGGTGTCCTGCTGCTGGGCGTGCAGTCGCGCGCCGCCGCGCCGGCCCTCGCCGGGGAAGCCGCGTGACGCCGCGGCCGCTCGCGAGCGTCTCGGTCGACCTCGACAACCTGTGGGCCTACCTCAAGACCCACGGTGATCCGGGCTGGCGGGACCGGCCCAGTTTCCTGCCGTCCGCGGTGCCGCGGCTGCTGGAGATCCTCGGCGGACAGGGCCTGACCACGACGGTCTTCGTGGTGGGCGCCGACGTCGTCCGCGAAGACGGCGCCAAGGCGGTCGCCGAAATCGCCGCCGCCGGCCACGAGGTGGCCAACCACTCCTTCGGCCACGAACCCTGGCTGCACCGCTACTCCCGCGACCGGCTCGAGGACGAGCTGAGCCGGACCGAAGACGCGATCACCGCCGCGGGCGCGCCCCGGCCGAGCGGGTTCCGCGGCCCCGGCTACAGCGTGACGCGCGACCTGGTCGAACTGCTCGCCGAGCGTGGCTACGCCTACGACGCCAGCACGCTGCCGACGTGGATCGGCCCGCTGGCCCGCGCCTACCACAACCGCACGGCGAAGACCTCGGACGAAGGGCTCGGCGAGCTGTTCGGCGGCGTCTCGCGGGTGCTGGCGCCGGTGCACGCCTACCGCTGGCAGACGTGCGGGGGCAGCGCGCTGGTCGAGCTGCCGGTGACGACGATGCCGCTGCTGCGCACGCCGATCCACGGCTCGTACCTCCTGCAGCTGCACGAGATCTCGCCGCGGCTGGCCCGCGGGTACTTCCGGACGGCGCTGCGGCTCTGCCTGGCCCGCGGGGTTTCGCCGTCGCTGCTGCTGCACCCCACCGACGTCCTCGGGGCCGCCGACGCACCCGGGATGGAGTTCTTCCCCGGCATGGCGACGCCGGGGGCGCGGAAGGTGGCCTGGCTCGGCTGGGTGCTCGCCGCGCTGCGGGAGCACTTCGACGTCGTCGGCACCGGGGAGTACGTCAGCCGGACGACCGTGCGGCGGACCCGGCCGGTGACCAGGTTGGACATCGGGAGATGACCGGCGAAGCCCGGTCGGGCCGCCGCTGCGACGACCCGAGCGACGTCTTGAATGACTCATTCAGGGCGTCGGATGCCCTGAATGAGTCATTCAAGACGTCCGGGCTGCGGGTCCTTGCCTGCGCGACCGTCGCCCTGGCGCCGGTCGAGGGCTACCTGACGGCCGTGCAGAGCCAGCTCGGCAAGGTCGCGCCCGCACTGCTCACCGTGGTCTGGCTCGCCGTGCGGATCCGCCGGCGGCAGCCGCCCCGGCCGGCGCCGCTGCACGCGGTCCTCGCGCTGCTCGCCGTCGTGCTGGCGGCGACCGCGGCCATGCACGCGGCGGGCGGGTTCACCGCCGAATACACCGTGCGCTGGCTGCCGTTCCTGGTGGTCACCGCGGCACTCGCCGACGTCGCGAGCCGGGAGGTGCCGATCCGCTGGCTGCTGCTGGCGGCGGCCGCGGGCGCCACCGTCGCCGGCGCGGGCGCCCTCTACAGCCTGGTCGCCGAGGGCGAAGCCCGCGCGAGCGGGCCGCAGCCGGACCCGAACGACCTGGCCTACTTCCTCGTCGCCGCCGTCCCCCTGCTCGCGGCGCTGCACCGCCGGGGCCGGGGATTCCTCCTGGCGGCCGCGGGCATCGTCCTGGTGGCCGGTGCGACGGCGACGTTCTCCCGCGGCGGCGCGCTCGGCCTGACCGCCGCGGTCGGCTGGCTGCTGCTGCGCCGGGTGCTGTCGTGGCGGGTGCTCGCCGCCACGGCCGCGGCGGTGGCCGCGCTCGGGCTGGGCGCGTGGGCGTTCGCCGGGCCGCAGCTGGACCGGGCGCTGCAGGAGAAGAGCTTCATCGCCGCGTCCAATGTGGACACGCGAGAGCTGCGCTGGCAGGCGGCGGCCCGGATGCTGACCGCCCACCCGGTGCTCGGCGTCGGCCCCGGCGGGTTCCGCGAGCACTACGCCGCCGAGTCGCACAACGCCGAGGTCGACGAGCAGACCCCGGTGGCGCACAACATGTACCTCGAGGTCGCCGCGGAACTGGGCCTGCCCGGGTTCGCACTGTTCGCCGGGGTGGTCGGCGTCGCCGCGGTGGCGAGCGAGCGGACGGTCCGGCTGGCCGGCCCCGGGCCGCGACGCACCGAAGCGGTCGCGATCCAGGCGTCGCTGCTCGCCGTGCTGGTCACCTCGACGTTCCTGTCCGAGCAGTACTACCTGCCGTTGTGGTCGCTGGCCGCGCTCGCCGTCGCGGCCGAAGCCCGGGTCAGAGAAGGAGAGGGAGGCGCCGATGCGGGTGCTGCACGTGATCAGTGAGATGGGGGCGGGCGGGGCGGAGACGCTCGTGGCCGGCATGGTGGCCCGCGGCGAGGAGTACGGCTGGGTGTCCGCCGTCGCCAGTGGCGGGGGTTTCCGCGCCGACGCGCTGGCCGCGGCCGGCACGCCGACGTTTCCCGTACCTCTCGCCCGCCGCAGCAAGGCGGGCGTGCTGAAGGCGGCCTGGGCGACCCGCCGCGCGATTTCGCGGTTCCGGCCCGACGTCGTGCTGGCCCACAACGTCGGCGCGAGCCTGGTGGCCCGCCTCGCGCTCGCACCCGGGCGGCGGCCGCTCACCGTCTTCCACGGCGTCGCCGACGAGGACTACCCCGCCGCGGCCCGGATCCTGCGCCGCACGTCCGGCCGGGTCGTCGCGGTCTCCGCGGCCACCGCGGACCGGCTGACGGCGGCGGGGCTGGAGCGTCCGGCGGTGATCCCCAACGCGGTGTTCCCGCGGCCACCGGTGTTCGGCCGTGCGGAGATCCGCGCATCCCTGGGCGTCCCGGCGCGGACGCCGGTCGCGTTGTGCCTGGCCCGCCTCGAACCGCAGAAGCGCCACGACGTGCTGCTGGACGCCTGGGCCGCGGTCGACGGCGACGCCGTGCTGTGGCTGGCCGGCGACGGCAGCCTGCGTCCGGAACTGGAGCGCCGGGCCCAGGCGCTGGGTCGCCGGGTCGAGTTCCTCGGCACCCGCGCGGACGTGCCGGACCTGCTCGCCGCGGCCGACGTCACGGTGCTGACCAGCGACTGGGAAGGCCTGCCTCTGGCGGTCCTGGAGTCGATGGCGGCCGGGCGGCCGGTGGTCGCGACGGACGTCGGCGGCATCGGCGGGGTCCTCGCCGGTGGCGGCGGGATCGTGGTGCCGCCGTCGGATCCGGCGGCGACGGCCGCGGCGCTGACCGCGCTGCTGTTCGACCCGGCGAGGCGGGAAACCGCGGCCGCGGAAGGAATCCGGGCCGTCGAACGCGACTACGACCCGCACCGGCTCATGAAGTCCTACGACGAGTTGCTCCGAGGTGCCCGATGAAGTCTGTTGTCCCGAGTGTCGCCGTGGCGCTGCTGGTGGGGGCGCTCGTGTTGCTCGTCGGCCTGACGCGCGGCGCGGAGTACCAGGGCCGGGTGAGCCTGCTCGCCGGCCCCGCCGCGGCGGACGGTGCGCCGTACGGCGAGGTCGTGTCGCTGGCGTTGCCGGCGCTGGTCGAGCTGGCTCGCAGCCCGTCGGTGCTGCAGGCGGCGGCGCCGGTTTCCGGGTACACACCCGACGAGCTGGCCGGGCACGTGTCGGTCGAGCTGGTCCCGGCATCCGGCCTGGCCCGGCTGTCGGTGCGCGCGGCCTCGCCGGAGCAGGCGGGCGCGGCGGCGATGGCGCTGGGCAAGGCGATGATCGACGCGGATCTGCTCGCGCCGGCCGGGAAGCTGCGGACGCTGGATTCGCGGCCGGACGTGGTCACGGTGGCGCCGGACGTGCCCCTGGTCGGCGGGCTGGCGCTGGTCGGCGCGGTCGCGGCCGGGCTGGCGACGGCGGCCCTGCGCCGGCTGACACCGGCCGGCGCGGGCCCGGGCCCGGTGCGCCGCGCGCTGGCGGCGGCGGGAGTGCATCGGCCGGTGGCGGTCCTGCGGGAGGAGGACCCGGCGGCGGCCGACCGGCTGGCGGTGCTGTGCCGCGCGGCCGGGCGGCCGGTCCGGGTGCTGCCGGTGACGCCGGAGCTGACCGAGACGGCGGCCAAGGTGGCGGCCGGGCTGCCGGAGGAACGTGGCGAGGGCGCCTCGGTGGTGGCCGTGACGGCGGCGGGGCGGCACCAGGCCGACCTGACCGCGACGGTCGGCGTGCTGCCGCCGGACGCGGTACTGGTGGCGGTGGTGCTGGCATGACCTCGAGACAGGACACCGTCCCCGCCTCGACGCGCACGTCCCCGAAGCATCGGCTCGCGCCCGTCACCCGCACGTCCCCGAAGCAGCGGCTCGTCCTCCTGCTCGCGACCCTCGCCGGAACCCTGAGCGCCTGGCACGCCCTCAAGCCCTCCTGGCAGGTCCCGCTGCCCACCCCCGCCGTCCTCGGCGAGGAACGGTTGCAGGACTTCCGCGACGCCCTCTACTTCCCCATCCGCGAATTCCTCGCCGGCGGCAATCCCTACGACCCCGCCGCGATGTTCGCGCACTGGCCCGTGCGTCAGGACTTCAACCTGTACCAGCCCTACCACCTGCTGCTGCACGCGCCGTTCGCATTGCCCGGCTACCGCGCCGGCGCCATCGCGTTCACGTTCTTCTCGCTGCTGCTGCTGGTCGCGCTCGCCGCACTGACCGCCCACGCCGTCCGGCGGTACGTTCCCGTGCCGTTCGCGGTCACCACCGCCGTCGTCGCCGCGCTGCTCGTGACCAGCCAGGTCGGGAAGGCCCAGCTCTACGTCGGCCAGATCAACCCGCTGATCGCGCTCGGCGCGGCCGGTGCCCTGCTCGCCCGGCGCGACCGGCCCGGGTGGGCGGCCGTCGCGCTCGCGCTCGCCTGGCTGAAACCGCAGTACGGCTTTCCGCTGGCCGTCCTGCTGTTCGCCCGCGGCTCGCGGCGGGTCGCGCTGCTCGGCACCGCCATCGCGGCGGCCGCCAGCCTGCCGGTCGTCGTGCTCCTCGTCGTGCGGGGCGGGGGCATCGGGCCGTTCCTCGACGTCGTCGTCGCGAACCTCGCCCACGCCCGCGGCACCGCCTACGGCGCGGTGGATTCCGTCACCGCGCAACGCATCGACGTCGCCGCGGTGCTGTTCCGCGTCACCGGCTGGACGCCCTCCGAGCTGGTGGTTCTGGCCGGTGTGCTCGTCGCGAGCGCGCTGCTCATCCGGAGGACGAAAGAGCCCGTCGCCGATCTGCTGACCCTGCTCGCCGTCGTGGTCTGCGTGGTGCACCAGCCCGGTGACGTGCTGATCGCCGTGCCCGCGATGGCCGTCGTGGCCGCGCTGTGGTGGCGGCACCGGGCCGAGCCGGGGTGGACCTCGGGCGGGCTCGCCGTCCTCGCGCTCGCCGTCCCCTTCGCTCATCTGTACACAGTGGACAGATTGTTCGGGCCGCGGACGTCGGTCACCGTGGACGGTGCCGCGGTGGTCATCGCGTGGGTTCTCGCCGTGGTCGCCGCGAGGAGGGTCGCGTGACGACCGCGCTCGGGAGCCGCGCGGTCCGCGGCTCGCTGTGGCTGGGCGTGGTCAACCTCGTCAGCAAGAGCAGCCAGATGCTGGTCACGCTGGTGCTGGCCGCCCTGCTCACCGAGGGCCAGCTCGGCGCCGTGGCGCTCGCGGTGGCGCTGGTCAACCTCGGCCAGGTCGTCCAGTCGATCGGCGTCTACGACGTCATCGGCCGCACCGAACACGATCCGCGGCGGACGGCGGGCACGGTGCTCACGCTGAGCGTCGGTGCCGGCATCGTCCTGGCCGTCGCGCTGGTGGCCGTGGCCGGGCCGCTCACGGCGTTGCTCGGCACGCCGGACGCCGAAGGGCTGGTCCGGCTGGCCGCGCTCGGCCTGCCGTTCTCGGCCGCGGGCGGCGTGCAGATGGGGCTGATGCACCGCGAGCTCGACTTCCGGCGACGGCTCCTGCCCGACGGCGGCAGCGCGGTGCTGGGCGCGGCGCTGACGGTCGTGCTCGCCGCGTGCGGCGCCGGGCCGCTGTCGCTGGTCCTCGGCCTGCTGGCCACGGCGGTGTCGCAGCCGCTGCTCGGCGCGCTCGCTCGCGGCGGGGTCCGGCCGTGCTGGGACACCGCGGCGGCGCGCGAAGTGCTGGACTGGGTGGCCGTCGTGGGGCCGGCCGCGGTCGTCGGCGCGCTGCTGGTCAACCTGGACTACTTCGCGGTGGGGCACGTGCTCGGGCCGGACGCGGTCGGCGTCTACTCGGTGGCGTACCGGCTCGCCTGGGTGCCGTACATCATGGTGGCGGTCGTGCTCGGCGCGGTCGCTTTCCCGGTGTTCACGCGGCTGCGGCGCGAGGGGGCGCCGCTCACCGGGGCGGTCACCCGGTTCACCCGCGCGGTGCTCGTGGTGACCGGCGGCCTCTACCTGGCGCTCGCGGTCCTCGCCGACCACGTCGTGCTGCTGGGCGAGCGGTGGGCGGGGGCGGCCGGCCCGCTCGTGCTGCTGTCCGGCTACGGCGTGGGGATCTGCCTGCTGCAGATCTGGTACCAGGCGGTGAAGGCGACCGGGCACGTCCGGCCGTACCTGGCCCTCGAGACGACGCACCTGGTGCTGCTCGCGGTGGGGCTGGTGGTGCTGACCCACGCCGGGATCGGGGCGGTCGCCCTGGTCCAGTGCGGGGCGGCGTGGCTGGTGGTGCCGCTCGCCTGGCGGGTGCTGGCCGGGCTGGACGTGGCGCCGTCGGCGGCGGAGCTGGGCGGGATGTCGGCGCGCGTCGCGCTGGCTTGCGTAGCGGGCGCGGTGCCCGCGGTGGCCGTGGGGCGGTGGTTCGGGGACTCGCCGCCGGGGGTGGTGGCCGAGGCCGCGGTCCTCGTCGCCGGGTACGCCGGGGCGACCCTGCTGCTGCAGCGCGGCGCGCTTGCGGAACTGCGCCGGGGAGGCCTGCGATGAGGCTCGTGCACGTCTCCCAGCCCGTGACCGCGGGCGTCGCCGTGGTCGTGCTGGAACTCGCGGTGGCCCAACGGGACCGCGGCTGGTCCGTCACGATCGCCTGCCCGCCCTCCGGCTGGCTCGCCGAACGCGCCCGGGACGTCGGCATCGACGTTCGTGGCTGGACTGCGGGCCGCGCGCCCGGGCCCGGCTCGATCACCGAAGCGCTGCGGCTGCGGCGGCTCCTGGACGACCTCGACCCGGACGTCGTCCACCTCCACAGTTCCAAGGCCGGCCTGGCCGGGCGGCTGGCCGTGCGCGGCGGCCGCCCGACGGTGTTCCAGCCGCACATGTGGTCCTTCGAGTCGGCGAGCGGGCCCCTGCGCCGCGCGTGCGCCGCGTGGGAGCGTCTCGCGTCGCGGTGGACCGACCTGCTCGTGTGCGTCAGCGACGACGAGCTCGCCGCCGGCCGGGCCGCCGGGGTGACCGCCGAGGCGGACGTCGTATGCAACGGCGTCGACACCACCCGGTTCGTCCCCGGCGACCGGACGGCCGCGCGGCGGCGGCTCGGGCTGCCCGAGCACGCACCGATCGCCGTCTGCCTCGGCCGGCTGGCCGAGTTCAAGGGCCAGGACCAGCTGCTGTCGGCGTGGCCGGAGGTGCTGCGGCGGCTGCCCGGCGCGCAGCTCGTCTTCGCCGGCGACGGGCCCATGGGGCCGGTCTGGCGCGAGCGGCACCCGGTGGCGCAGCACGCGTCCGTGCACTGGACGGGGCACACCGACGAGCCGGCGGCCTGGTACACCGCCGCCGACGTCGTCGTCCTGCCCTCCCGCGCCGAAGGAATGGCGCTGGTGCCGCTGGAAGCGATGGCGTGCGCCCGGCCGGTCGTCGGGTTCGACGTCGGCGGGGTGCGCCAGAGCGTCGCGGACGCGGGCGCGGTGCTGCCACCCGGCGACGTCGGCCTGCTCGCCGAGGCCGTCGCCGCGCGCCTGGCCGACCCGGGACTGGCCCGGCGCGAAGGCGAACGCGGCCGCCGCCGGGTGGAACTGTCCTTCGACCGGGGGCGGATGACCGACCAGATCGCCGCCCTCGTCGACAAACTCACCCCGTCGGAGCGCCTCTCGTGACCCGCATCGCCTATCTGCTCACCCAGGACCGCGGCGGCCCGGTGGACGTCACCGTCCGGCTGGCCGCGACCCTCGCCGCCGACGGCCACGACGTCCGCGTCTTCGGTCCCGTGCCCGCGCGGGGCGCCGCGCTGCTCGACGGCCACCACGAGGAACTGGCGGTGTCGGACAAGGAGGACCTCGCGGCGGCGGGGCGCGCGCGGGCGGCGCTCCGGGCGTGGCGGCCCGACGTCGTGCACGCGCAGGACCGGCGCGCGGGCTTGGTGATCGCGGGCCTGCGGTTCGCCCGCGGCCCCCGGCCGGCGCTGGTGCAGACCTACCACGGCGTGCCCGACGACGTCGCGGAGCCGTGGTTCCGGGGTTCTCGCGGGGCCGCCGGGCCCTCGGCGTACACGCGGACGGTGCTGGCCGCGGACGCCGTCGTCGCCCGCGTCCTGGACCGGACGGTCGTGCCGGCTTCCGCGATGGGGACGTTCCTGCGCCGTCGGCTGCGGGTGCCCGCCGGGCGGCTGGTGCACGTCGACAACTGCGTCGCGCTCGCCTCGCCCGCGCCACCGCGCGGGCCGGTGCGGCACCTCGTCTTCGCCGGGCTTCTGGTGGAGCGCAAGGGGGTGCTCGACCTGCTGGCCGCGTTGAGCGTGCCCGGCGTGCTGCCTCTGGACGGGCGGCTGACGGTGATCGGCGACGGCCCGGAGCGGGCGGCGGCGGAACGGGCCGCCCAGCAGCCGCCGCTGGCGGGGCGCGTCACGTTCCTCGGCTTCCGGCCGGACGTCCCCGCCCTGCTCGCAACGGCCGACGCGCTGGTCCTGCCGTCCACAATAGAGCAGCAGCCGCTGGTGGTGGCCGAAGCGATGGCCGCGGGCAAGCCGGTCCTGGCGACGGCCACCGGCGGCGTCCCCGCCATGCTCGACGTCCCGGGCGGACCGGCGTTCCTCGCCCCACCGGGCGACGTCCCGGCCCTCGCCTCGCGGCTACGCGCGCTGTTCGCCGAGCCGGACCCGGCCCGCCTCGGCCGTCTCCTCGCCGAACGCGCCCACGCCCGCTACCGCCCGGAGGCCTGCGCCCGCCGTCACCTGGACCTCTACGCCCGGCTGAAGCCATCGTGTCGACCCTCCAATCACGTGTGATGGCCCTTCAATCACGTGTGATGGCCCTCCGATCACGGGCTTCGCGTGATTGGAGGATCGACACGCGTGATTGGGGGGTCGACTCGCGTGATTGGAGGGTCGACTCGCGTGATTGGAGGGTCGACACGCGGGCTGGTCAGCGGGCCCAGAGGCGGCCGATGCGGAACTCGTCGCGGGTGACCCGCCAGGTTCCTCGTTTTGCGAGTTGTTGCGGGTCTACCAGGATTACCGCGTCCGCGGCTTCGATCGTGAGCGGGGGCGGGGTTGGGGTGGACGTGGGGGTAGCCGAAGGGGTGGGGGTGGGGGTGGGGGTGGGGGCGCCTGGTTTGACCAAGCCCTCTGGGGGGACCACCGTCTGGGTTGCGGCCGTCGTGTTGACCGCGACCCAGCCGTGGGTGAACGTCCTGGACCAGACGCCGTTCGGCAGCCTGCTGGCCGCGTCGATCGCCTCCCCCAGGCCGCTGTCCTGCAACGACGACCACTCCGGGTCGCGGTAGTCGTCCGTCGTCGCCCGGGTCCAGCACGTGCGGGGGCCCGCGAGCAGGGCCGCGCTCGCGTAGCCGGACCGTTCCTCACGCGCGTTGTGCGTCCGCGTGACCAGCAGCAGCAGGGACTCGCCGAGTGCGGCCTGCGCGCGTAGTTCCTGGAACTCGTTGCCGCGGAAGGTCAGCAGGCCGCCGGTGCCGCCGTTCTCGCGGAACCCGAAGTTCTCCTCCATCGCGCCGCCGAACCGGGAGTGCGCGGTCCACCGGCCCGGCAGGAGGTGCGTCTCGGACACGTTGGGCACCAGCAGCTTGTCCGCGTTCGTGAGGGCGTCACCGGCCTTGGTCAGGAACGCGTCCAGGCCGTCGCGGAGCTTGCGGTCGGTCTCCGCGACGTTCGCGGTGCCCGCGAGCACCGCGGGCGAATAGTGGCTCAGGGAGTTGAAGTCGTTGTCCGCGAGCACGCCGTCCCAGCCCTCGCGCTTCACTTCCGCGACGACGGCGTCCGTCCAGGCCTGCTGGTAGTCGGGGTTCCACACCGTCATCTGCCAGTGCCGCGGGTAGCCCTGCCACTCGATCCGCCGCCCCTTGCCGTCCACGGCGAACCAGTCCGGGTGGTGCTCCTGCGCCGCGACGTAGCCGATTCCGCTCGGCAGGAAGACCGCGTCCTGGCCGCCGTCGACCGTGCCCGGGTAGTTGCGGGTGCTCGACAGGTCCTTGTACACCAGCACCTTCACCCGCGGGTTGAGCTGGTGCAGGCGGCGCATGGCCGTGCCCTGGTCGGCGTTGAGCACGACGACCTGGTAGCGCTTGGCCGCCAGCTCGATCTCCTGCGACGTCGGCGGCTCGCCGATCCCGTACCACCAGGCGCAGGGGGCGAGGGGCTTCGGCGGCGGCGCCGAGAGCTCCTGCGCCGAGCTGGCGACGCAGCCCGCCAGGCAGCTCGCCAGCAGCACGGCGGTGGCCGCCAAGGACACCGCCGGGTGCCGGCGGATCAGCGTTGCCTTCGGCACAGCAGTTCTCCCACCGTGAGGATGATGATCTTGAGGTCCAGCCACAACGACCAGTTCGCGATGTAGTAGTTGTCGTAGCGCGCCCGGTCCGCGATCGAGGTGTCCCCGCGCAGGCCGTGCACCTGCGCCAGCCCGGTCAGCCCGGTCGGCACCCGGTGCCGGGCCCAGTACAGGTCGTGGACGGCGGAGAACTCGTGCACGAACACCGGCCGCTCCGGGCGCGGGCCGACCAGCGACATGTCGCCGCGCACGACGTTCCACAGCTGCGGCAGTTCGTCCAAAGAGGACCGTCGCAGGAAGCGGCCGACCGGGCCGACCCGGCGGTCGCCGGCGACCGACCAGCGCGTCTGCGAATCGTCGACCACGGCCTGCCGCACGCTGCGCAGCTTGAAGAGCACGAACGTGCCGCCGTCCATCCCGACCCGCACCTGCCGGAAGAAGACCGGAAACCCGCTCTCCACCGCGACGGCGAGCGCGCAGACCGCGATGACCGGGGCGAGGACGACGAGCGCGGCCGCGGCCAGCGTGGTCTCGACGGCGCGCTTGACCCACCAGCTCGGCCGCCGGGTCGGTGCGCCGCCCAGCCACACCAGCGGGTAGCTGCGGAGCCGGTCGACGCCCGGCCCGTCGGGGCAGAGCTCGAACAGGTGCGGCAGCACCAGGGTGACGCACCCGAGGCGGTGCGCGCTGATGGCGGCGTCGACGATCGCGCGGTCGCGGTCGTCGGCGGGCGCGAGGATCACCGTGCCCGCGCCCAGCCGGGCGATGGCGCCGGTGAGGTCGCCGTCGATCCGCTCGACCGGCAGCCCGGAGGGCACCGGCTCCGGGCCGGACGCCGCGACGCCGACCGGCAGCAGCCCGAACTCCGGGTGCTCCAGCATGGTGCGGACCAGTTCGCCGCCGATCCGGCCGGAGCCCACGACGACCGCCCGGTCGCAGCGCCGCAGCCGCCGGCGTCCCCACCGGCCGAACGCGAAGACCGCCGGGCGGGCGGCTTCGCTGAGCACGGCGAAGCACAGCACGACTTCCTGCATCCGCGCCGTGTCGTCGCCGTCCATACCGGCCACCAGGCCGAAGCCGGTGACGAGCGCGAACGCCAGCGCGGTGGCGGTGACCGAGCGCGGGAGGTCCTGCAGCCAGGACAGCCAGAGGCGGCGACGGTGGACGCGGCCGGTCACCCGGGCGCCCGCGAGGGCCACCGCGGTCACCGCCGCGCACGCCGGGCCGGGGCTCGTCCGCAGCACCGCGGCCAGCCAGGCGGCGCCGTCGACGGCGACGAGCAGCACGGCCACGGCGTTGACCCGGGCGAGGAGGGGACGGGTGCGGACGGCGTCCCGCGGCCGGTCACCCGGCCGGACCCGCCGCTGCGCCGGCACCGCTTCGGTGACGACCGTGTCTCTGAGTTCAGTCACCGGTCTCGACCTCTACTTGACATGAGGGTTCCATTCTCGCTTTCTTCACGACTCAGCCATTCGAGGCAACACCGACTCGATCGAGTGAACTTTCCCAAGAAGTCCCGGAAATGCACTCGATCGGGGCGAGCTACCAACCCGATCCGGTGATTTCAGGAAACACCTAGTAGTTCCGATGACGCGCATCCTTCCGAGGGACTTTTGGGGCCACTAAAGAAACCACACAACATAGCCGAATATGACTCGACGGCCGCACCAACCCGATTCCGGCCGGGTGACGGCAAAGACGAGGACAACCAGACGAGGGGAACCGTGGCACGCGAAGAGAGCACCCTGGCGACACTGTCCGAACTGGATCCCACCGGGGGACGGACCGGCGGACGGGCGCACGTCGTGCTGCCCGCGTTCAACGAAGAAGCGTCCCTGCCGCCGCTGCTGCGCCGGCTCGCCGACGTGGCCCGCACCGAGCAGGTCACCGTCTGGGTCGTCGACGACGGATCCGCCGACGCCACGATCGCCGTGGCCGAGGCGGGCTACGGCGGGCTCGACGTCCGCGTCGTGCGGCACCTGGTGAACCTCGGGCTCGGCCGCGCGGTCCAGTCCGGGCTCCGGGCGGCGCTGGAAGACGCGAGCCCCGACGACATCGTCGTCGTGATGGACGCCGACGACACGCACGACCCGGCGCTGATCTGCGCGCTGCAGGCGGAGATCACCGCCGGCGCGGACGTCGCCATCTGCTCCCGGTTCGTCCCGGGCGGCGACGACCGGACCGCCCCGTTCGGGCGGCGGCTGCTGTCCCGCGGTGCGGCCCAGCTGTTCCACCGCGCCCTCGACGTCGACGGCGTCCGGGACTTCACCAGCGGCTACCGCGCCTACCGGGCGTCGCTGCTGGCGCGCGCGTCCGCGCACTGGGGCGAGCGGCTCATCGAGGAGCAGGGGTTCGCCTGCATGGTGGAGCTGCTGCTCAAGCTGCGTCACTGCCACCCGGTGATCACCGAGGTCCCGCTGGCCCTGCGGTACGACCGCAAACAGGGACCCAGCAAGCTGAAGCTGCGGCGGACCGTCGTGCAATACCTGAAACTGCTCGTCCGCGACCGGCTCAGCCCGGCGCCCTACCGGAAGCTGTGACCCGGTGACCCCACCCGACTCCCCGCACGTCGCCGTGATCGGCGGCGGCATCTGCGGCCTCGCCGCCGCCCACCGCCTCGCCCACCGCGGCACCCGCGTGACCCTGCTGGAAAGCAGCGACCAGCTCGGCGGCCTCGGCACCTTCTTCGCCCACGGCGACCAGTGGGTCGAGCGCTTCTACCACTGCATCATGCCGTCGGACGCGAGCCTGCTGGCCCTGCTCGGCGAACTGGGCCTGCGGGACGGCGTGCGGTGGCGCGAAACGACGATGGGCATGGTCGTCGACGGCCGCCACCACCCGTTCAACTCCGCCCTCGACCTGCTCCGCTTCTCCCCGCTGCGGCTGCCCGACCGCGTGCGCTTCGGCGTGGTTTCGCTGCTGCTGCGCCGGTTGGGGCGGGGCCGCGACCTGGACACGCTGCGCACCGAGGACTGGCTGCGCGGGCTCTACGGCGACGTCGTCTGGGAACGGCTCTTCGCGCCGATGTTCGGGTCGAAGTTCGGACCGTCCTTCGGGGACGTTCCGGCGCTGTACCTGTGGCAGCGGCTGGGCCGCGAGCGCAACGTCGCCACCCGCGGCTACCCGGACGGCGGCTACCAGACCGTCATCGACGCGCTGCGGACGTCGATCGAGCGGGCCGGCGGCACCGTGCGCACGGAAACCCCGGTCCGGCGGCTGCACAGCACCGGCGGCCGCTCGGTGCTCACCCTGACCGGCGGCGAGGTCCTCGACGCCGACCACGTCGTCTCGACCGTCCCGCTGCCCCTGCTGCGGAGCATCGCCGACGACGCGCTCGCCGCCCGGCTGCCCACCACCGACCTGCCGTACCAGGGCGTGGTCACCGGCGTGTTCTTCCTCCGCCGGCCGGTCACCGAGCACTACTGGACGCCGGTGCTGCACTCGGGCACCGAGTTCGACGGGGTCGTCGCGATGTCCGCACTCGCCGGCACCACCGGCGGACGGCACCTCGTGTACGTCATGCACTACACCGACCGCGACTCGCCGCTGTACCTCGAAGACGACGCCGCGATCGCGGCCCGCTGGTCGGCACAGCTGCGCGGCCTGTACCCGGAACTCGGCGCGGACGACATCGAAGAGGTGCGGGTGTTCAAGGCGCCGTTCGTGGAACCGGTGTACCCGCTCGGCTACCGGGCCGCACGCCCACCGGTGACCGTGGACGGCACCGGCCTCCTGCTGGCCACCACCGCCCACGTCTACCCGGACGTCACGAGCTGGAATTCGAGCGTCACCCTCGCGAACGACGTCGTCGACGTGCTGGCGGCGCAGCCCGCGGTCGCGCCGGCGCGCTGACCGATCGTGTCGTCCGACTGAGTACGCGTGTCGTCCAGCTGAGTACGCGTGTCGTCCAGTCGGGCGGACGACACGCGTACCTGGATGGACGACACGCGTGCCTGGGCGGACGACACGGTGTCCGCGGGGCGGGTCAACCGGTGGAGTGGTCGAGGAGGGTGGCCAGGGCGGTCACGATCCGGGCGGAGGCGGATCCGTCGCCGTACGGTGACGGGAGGTGCCGGAGGCGGTCCCGGTGGCCGGCCACGTCGTCGAGCCACCGGGCGACCTCCGCGCCGATCGCCGGCCCGGGCAGCACCCGCGTTCCGAACGTCCCGGCGATCTCGGGGCGCTCGGTGCTGCGCCGGACCACCACCACCGGTCGCTTGAGGACACTCGCTTCCTCTTGGATGCCACCGGAATCCGACACGAGCACCGCCGCCTCCGCGGCCAGCGCGAGGAACGCCGGGTAGGCCTGGGGTTCCAGCTCGACGAGCGGGTCGAGCAGGTGCCGCAGGCCGAACGCCTCGATGCTCTTGGCCGTGCGCGGGTGCAGCGGGAACACCACCGGCAGCGGCAGGCGGCCCAGCTCGCGCAGGATCGTCGCCAGCTGCCCGGCGTCGTCGACGTTCTCCGGGCGGTGGATGGTGGCCAGCACGAACCGGTCCCGCTCCAGCCCGCGGGCCGCCAGCACCGCCCGCCGGTCCTCGGTGGTCGGGAGCGCGGCCTGCAGCGCCTCGACGACGGTGTTGCCGGTGACGGCGATCCGGTCGTCCGGCACGTTTTCCGCCAGGAGCTGGGCGCGGTTGAGCTCGGTCGGCGCGCAGCACAGGTCGGCGAGGTGGTCGATCAGCACGCGGTTGTGCTCTTCGGGCATCGCCCGGTCGTGGCTGCGCAGCCCGGCTTCGACGTGCACCAGCGGGAGATCGTGCGCGTTGGCCGCCAGCGCGCCGGCGAGCGCGGACGTCGTGTCGCCCTGGACGACCACCGCCCGGCCGGGCCGGTCCGCCAGCAGCTCGTCGACCGCGCTGACCGTCCGGCCGAGCTGACCGCCGCGGCGGCCGGCACCCACGCCGAGTTCGTGGAACCGGTCGGACGGCGGCAGGTCCGCGCGGATGCGTGAGTAGAGCGACCGGTCGTAGTGCTGTCCCGTGTAGACGACCGCGCACTCGTCGCCGAACACCCGCATCAGCGGGGCGAGTTTGATCAGTTCCGGCCGCGTGCCGCAGACCAGCGTGATTCCCCCGGTTCCGGCGGGTATCGCCGCCGGGGAACTCCCGGTGGCGGCACGGAAATCTGTGGTGGTCGTCGACATGCGGTGCGGTCCTTTCGGGCGATGAGTTCGCCGCACGCTACTCACCGGAACCGGGAAATCGGTGGCGACTCAGTCCATCGGGTGACGACACGGTGTCGCTCGACGGAAATGCGGACGCCCTAGAATGGGCGTGCTCGGAATACCGGACAGGACGGCCCCGCTCTTGCTCAAGAAATTCGCGGCACTGGCGCTCGCGGCGCTCGCGGCCACCGTTTCCGCCTCCGCTCCCCGAGCCGACGCGGCACCGAACCTCCTGCTCCCCGACCTCCGCCAGGCGCCGCCGGGGTGTGCCGGCGGCAGTTCGGGCGAGCTCCCGCTGTGCACGGCCTGGGACGTGTGCCTGGTGATCGACCCGGCGGCGCCCAACGGCCGCTGCGTCGCGCCGTCGGTGGCGAAGGCCGTCCGGCTGCGGTTCACCAGCGCGGAGGAGAACGTCGGCGACGGGCCGCTCCTGCTGTACGGCCGCCGCGAGAGCACGAAGCAGGAGACGATGACCGTCCGGCAGGCGTTGCGCAACGGAACGGACGGGTCGATCCCGGGCAGTTACGCGGCGGCGCAGCGCGGCACCGGGGCGTTCACGTACTACGAACCGGCCCTCGCCCACCAGCACTGGCACCTGATGAACTTCGAGCACTTCGCGCTGGTTTCGCGGCAGGGCAAGACGGTGGTCACCGACCGCAAGAACGGCTTCTGCCTCGGCGACCGGTTCCAGGTGCACGACGCGGGCCGGCTGCCGAACGTGCCGGGCGACGCGGGCCCGGACGCCGACCTCGCCGAAACCCTGCGCGACAACATGTGCCGCCACCACGAGCCCACCGCGCTCGAGGTGCTCGAAGGGATTTCGGTCGGGGCGGGCGACGACTACAAGTTCACGGTCGACTTCCAGTGGCTGGACATCACCCGCGTCCCGACCGGGACGTACGACCTGGTGAACACGGTGAACGCGGACCGGACGCTGCTGGAGACCGACTACGGCAACAATTCTTCGGCGATCGCGTTGTCGATTTCGTGGCCGCAGGGGATGCCGAAGGCGGATGGGACGGTCCCGGCTGCGCCGATCGTCAAGCTGCTGCGGAGTTGCCCGGGCCGGCCCCGCTGCGCCTGAGCCCCGCCACCGACGTCTTGAATGACTCATTCAAGACGTGGGACGCCAGGAATGAGTCATTCAAGGCACCGGCGGCCGGGGATGCGACGCTGGAAGGGTGCGGACCGCGCGCTACCAGGGGCGGCCCGCCGTGAGGCGAGCCGTGAAGCCGGTCTCGTCGCGGTGCAACGTCACTTGGCTGCAGATCTGGTGCACGATCCACAACCCCCGGCCGCCGATGCTCCGGTCCGCGGGCAGCAGGCCGGCGAACGGGTCCCCCGGCCCCGCACCGGCGTCGTGCACCGAAACGACCATCTGCCCGGCCCCGGCCCAGACCCGCACGCGGACCGGCGGCCGGCCGTAGCGCAGGGCGTTGTCCACGATCTCGCTGACCGCCAGCACGAGGTCGTCCACCTCGGCCGCGGGCAGGTCCACCGGCGCCGTCGCCAGCACCGCCCGGCGGGCGTCCGCGGGCCGGGGGTCCGTCAGCTCGGCCAGCGGGGCCGTGCCTTCGATGGGGAGGGGCTTCATCGGCCGCGGGTCCGCCAGGAACGACGGCGGGTCGACGTAGCCGGTGTTCGGGTGGTGGCCGCCGGGAGTCGCGACGAACGGGTGCGTCCTGGCCACGTCGTCGAGGACGTGCCGCGGTGTCGTGCGGGTGTCGTAGGCGCACATGCCGCGCAGCGGGAACTCGTCGTAGGCGTGGTTGACCGCCGACTCGTAGCGGGCCCACCAGTCCCAGGACGAGTCGATCGCGGTCCGCGGGAGCTCGCCGAAGACGCGGATCCCGGCCGCGCCGCCGTCGACGAACCCCGCCATCAGCTTGCGGTAGGACTTGATCGCCGCGGCCGGGCGCTCGTACAGGTCACCAATGGACAGGTACTCGACCCGCGCCGACGGCGGTAGGGCGGCGCGCACCAGCTCGGCGCGTTCCGGCTCCATCGACACCACCGTCGGCTCGCCCGCGGCCAGTCCGCCTTCCAGGAACGGCACCGCGACAGCGAGCAGTTCGTCGTCGCCGCTGTAGTGCACGGCGGCGTGGTCGTACCCCCGGTCCCGGCCGGCGCTCACGCCGCACGCTCCACGCGCACGCCGGCCAGGCCCGGCCGGCGGTGGTCGATGCAGGCGAGGCCGGTACTCGGGCCCTCGTCTGCCCGCAGCCGGCCGGTCAGCGCGGCCTCGTCACCCGGAGTGACGGCGCGTGCGCCACGAAGTCGCCGCATCGCCGGTAACCCTGGCACCCGTGGTCGCGGGCCCGCGCGGACGGTCCGCGGTCACGCTCGGTCGGCATCAGCACGGACCCGAGACTACGCCGCCGGGCCGGCTCCCGGCGTTCCCGCCCGCGCTGCCGGGTCGCGGACCTCGGCCGCCGGTTTCACGCAGACGCAGAACAGGTTGTCCTCCGGGTCGGCCAGGACGACCCAGTCGTCGGCCGGGTCGTCGTCGACGTGGCGCACGAACCGCGCTCCCAGGCCGACGAGCCGGTCCACCTCGCGCCGCTGGTCGTCGGCGTAGAGGTCCAGGTGCATCTGGTCGCGCGCCGACACCGGCGTCGAGGACCGTTGCAGTGACAGGTTGACGTGCGGACCGCGCAACAGGCGGAAGTCGCCGGCCTCGGACGCCGGCTCGAGGCCCAGCGCCGCGGACCAGAAGCGGGTCATCGTGTCCAGGTCCGTGCAGTTGATCACCGTGCTGCCCAGCCTGATGGCCATGGTCGTCTCCCCGTCCTGCCGGCGGCTGCGTGCCGCACCCCGGTTACCCGCCCGGCGGGCTCACCACTCCCGCTGGTGCAGGTAGGCGGCGATCCGCACGCGCAGGGCCCGGATGTCGGCCAGGTGCACGGTGAACGAGCCGCCCGGCTCCGGCCGCGGTGGGTCGCACGGCCCGGCGACGTGGACGAAGCCGTCTTCCGGGTCGTGCCGGGGTTCCGACCAGGTGGGGTCGCCGTCGAGGCTCAACCGGCCCGCCCGGGCCCGCGCGGTCCAGTAGGTCGGCAGCTTCATCACCTCGCCGAGCGCCTTGGCGAAGCCGGGGAGGTCCTCCTCACGCAGGGCCAGCCCGCCCCGGACCCGCGGCGCCTCGAGGCCACGGCTTTCGGGGACGGGGGTGAAGGTGGCCTGGTCGCCGGAGGTCCGAATCGTCCACCGGGGCAATTCGGTCAATGTGGGCACGGTCGCTCCTCGTCCTCGCCTTCCCCCAGGCACCACCCACCCTAGTTGATCTCCGTCCGGCCGTCGAGGTCGCCCGTCGAAGACCTGGCCTGAAAGCGCTTTCCGGAAATCGTCGACGGAGTCTTGCTTCGATCTCGCCATTGCGGTTTCCTTTTTACGAGACCAGTGCGTATCACGCCGAAGGAGCTCATCCCATGAACGAAAAACCGGAAATCGTGCCGGCCGGGCTCGGCCGTCGCACCGTGTTGCGCGGAGCGGCCGCCGGTGCCGGCGCGCTCGTCCTGGGCGCGACCGCCCCGGCCGCGGCGGTGGCCGCCGTCCCCGAGGCCGCGTTCTTCAAGGGCGCCGACATCAGCTGGGCCCCGCAGATGGAAGCCCACGGCTACACCTGGAAGAACGCCGCCGGGCAGGCGCAGGACCTGCTGACCATCCTCAAGGGATACGGCATCACCGCGATCCGCCTGCGCACGTTCGTCAACCCGTCCGGCAGCGCCACCGACGGCCACTGCGGCATCACCGAGGTCGCCGCGCTGGCCAAGCGGGTCAAGGCCGCGGGCATGTCCATCATGCTGGACTACATGTTCGGCGACACCTGGAACTCCGTCGGCGTCCAGAACCCGCCCGCCGCGTGGAAGAACCTGAGCTACAACCAGATGCTGTCCGCCATGAACTCCTACGTCAACCAGACCATGAGCGTCATGAAGAGCAACAACGTCCTCCCGACCTGGGTGCAGATCGGCAACGAGATCAACAGCGGTATCTGCCACCCGGTCGGCAGCGTCTCCAACGGGGCGCAGATGACCGGCCTGCTCAACGCCGCGTACAACCAGGTCAAGCAGGTGTCGCCGGGCTCCACGGTGTGCATCCACCTCGCCCAGCCGCAGAAGTACGACTCGATGCAGACCTTCTTCAGCCGCTACGCCGGCAACGGCGGCAAGTGGGACATGTCCGTGTTCTCCTCCTACGGCAGCGCGAACCTGGCCGCCGGGATCGTCGCGAACATGCAGAAGATTTCCGGCCAGTACGGGAAACCGTTCCTCCAGAGCGAGTTCGGCGGCCCGGTGACCAAGGTTTCGGCCACCAAGGCCTCGCTGGTGGCCTACCTCGGCGCGCTCAAGAGCACCGGCGGCCAGGGCCTGTTCTACTGGGAGCCGGAGGGCTATTCCCCGTTCACCGGCTACGCCAACGTCGCCTGGGACTCCGCCACCCGCAAGCCCACCGCCATCATGGACGGCTTCAGGGAGGCCTGACCGTCCGTTCAGGACTCGAAGGCGCCGACGTCGGGTGCGCTGCCGTGGTAGGGAAGGCCGACGTCGGTGCCCTTGTCGATCAGGCCGCTGCCCGCCGCCAGGCGGAGGTTCGGCAGCACCGGCAGGCTGCCGTCGGCTTGGCGACGCGCGTCCCAACCGGACGTCGACACGCTCCGGAACTGCGCGTCCGACATCGGCACGCCCAGGTTCCAGGAGTTCGCCGCGGCGGAAGTGCCGGACATGTTCGACGTCAACGTCCCCGCGTAGGCGACGTTGTTGCGCAACGTACCCAGCCCGGTCGCCCCGCCGCTCGAGGTGATGCCGAGCATGTTGTAGTCCGGGTGGTTGTTGTAGCTGGTGTTGTTGAAGTAGTCGTTGGCCAGCGTGTGGTGGTTGGCGTAGAAGCCCGCTGCCTTGTTGTTGAACGCCACCGATGTGCGCACGTAGTGCTTGACGCCGTTGCTGACGTACTTGCCGCCGTAGCCGCCCATCTTGAAGCCGTTTCCGTTGCCGGACGGCGTGGTCGTCTGCGGCAGGTAGCCGTTGCGCCACGCCCACGAGTTCTCGATGGTCACCGACGAAAAGGCGTTGATCAGGTCGAACCCGTCGTCGGAGTTCCACCACGCGCGGCAGCCGCGGAAGACGTTGCCCGGGTGGTTGGCGGAGATGTGCGCGCCGAATCCGTCGGCGCTTTCCCCGGCTCCGTTGGACGTGCGCGGGTCGTAGTTGTCGTGGGAATCGGAATTGACGACGAGGTTGCCGCCGCCGTCCTGGATGAACAACCCGGGTCCCATGTTGTGGTGCAGGTCGAGCGCTTCGAACGTGTTGTTGCTCCCGGAGATCCAGATGCCCCACGATTCGTGGTTCAGGTTGTTGTTCTGGGGGACGCCCTTGACCTCCAGCCCCTTGAGGTGGACGTAGCTGCCGGTGACGTCGAAGCCCTTGATCCGGCAGTTGTCGCTGACGCGGGAGAAGTCGAAGACGGGCGTTTCGCCGGGGTAGGCCCAGTAGCGGATCGGGTTGCCCGAGCTGCCGCTCTTGTTCAGCGTGATCGCGTCCACCCGGTCGGTCTGGCTCGCGCAGGCCTTGTTCGCGCGCGAATAGGTGTAGGTGCCACCGCGGAGGTACACCGTGTCACCGGCCTGCGCGACGGCCTGGGCGTGCGCGACCGACGCCCAGGGCGCGGCTTGCGTCCCGGCGGCGCTGTCGTTGCCCGCCGGAGCGACGTAGTAGGTCTTCCCGGCCGCCGGGCTGCCGGCGGCCACCGGAGCGCCCGCGACCACCACGGCCGCGGACAGCACGAGCAAGGCAACGGTTTTCATGCACACTCCCAGTCAGTTGCAGCTGCCGGAACACGGGACGAACGGCGCCGTGGTGCCGGTCAGCGTCGTCGTGCCGGGGGTCAGCCCGGCCGCACTCGCGGTCACCGTGATGGTGCCCGCGCCCGTCGCGCGCACCAGGGCATACGCGACGCCCTGGTAGGCCTTCCGCACCGGGCCGCGGAAGGTCTCCTGCACCGGGCTCCCGCTGTCGACCGCCACCAGCACGCCCGGCCCGCTCACCGTGAACGTGATCGGCGCCGAAGAGCCGGTCACCACTCGGCCGGAAGCATCGGCGACGGTCGCCTTCACGTACGAGACGTCGTCCACATCGGTCGACACGGTGCTGTGGTCCGGCGACAGCAGCACCCGGTTCGCCGTGGTGCCGTTCGCCGGGGGCGACGTCGTGGGCGCACCCCACGTGCGCTGCCACGAGTACCCTATCGGCCGGACCGTGCCGACCCCGTCCAGCAGCCCGAAATCGGACTCGCCGCGCGGCCACAGCCCGTCGGCCTCCCCCAGGTACGCCGCACCCGTCCACAGGAACAGGCCGGTGACCATCGGGTTGTTGCGGACCGTCGTCCACGCCGAGGTGTCGGTGCCCATCTCGGTGAACAGCCCCGCCCGCGCCGGAGCCGTCTTCGCGGCCTGGATGACCTCGTCGGGGCGGTAGTTGCCGCCGAAGACGTCCACGATCGTGCGGGTGGCCCCGGTGACGTCGCCGCTGTCGCCCGGCCGGAACAGCGCCTGGGTCACCGGACGGCCCGGATCGAGGCTGTGCGCGATCGAGACCATCCGGGTCAGCAGCGGTGTCCGGGTCGCGATCGGGTCGCGGATCTCGTTGCCGGTGCTCCACATCGCCACACTCGGGTGGTTGCGGTCGCGCATGACCACGCTGGTCGCGTCCACCTGGTACCACGGCACCGAGCCGCTCGCGCCGGGCACCGCCGGTGTCCCGGTCGGTGCGGGCGCCGTCCGGTTGAAGTACGTCGCGTAGTCGCCGACGTCGGTGTACTTGTGCTGGGTCCAGACGTCGAAGAACTCGTCGAGGACCAGGAACCCCATCCGGTCGGTGAGGTCGAGGAACGCCGGGCTCGGCGGGTCGTGCGCGGTGCGGATGGCGTTCACCCCGAGCGCCTTCAGCTGCGCCAGCCGCCGCTGCACGGCCCGCTGCGGGGCCGCCATCCCGAGCCCGTGCAGGTCCTGGTGCAGCGCGACCCCCTGGAACTTCACGCTCTTGCCGTTGAGACTCATGCCCGTCGACGCGCTGAACGTCAGCGTCCGGATGCCGACCGACGTGACGTCGTCGTCCACCACGGTGCCGCCCACCAGGACGTTCGTGGCCAGCGAGTACAGGTTCGGGTTCGCCAGGTCCCACAGCTTCGGGTTGCTCACCGGGATGTCGTAGGCGAAGGCCGCCGACGCCCCCGCCGCGATGGTCCTGGCCGCCGTCGTCACCGCGGGCAGCACCGCGCCGCCCGGATCGGTGAGCACGCCCTGGACGCTGACGCTCGCCGCCGCACTGCCTTCGTTGACCACCGTGGTCTCCGCGTGCACGGTGTTCGCGTTCGGCGTCGTGACCCGGGTGGCCCACTGGCCGACGTGCACCGGATCGGTCGCGATCAGCCGGACGTCGCGGTAGATCCCGGCGCCGGTGTAGAAGCGCGACGCGGGCTGCGACGTCGTGTCCGTCTTGACCGCCACCACGTTGTCGCCACCCGGCTTTGCTGCCGCTGTGATGTCGTAGCGGAAGCTGGTGTAGCCGTACGGGTGAGTACCGATCAGCGTCCCGTTGACGTACACGCTCGCGTTGGCCATCACGCCGTCGAACTCCAGCAAGACCCGACGGCCCGCGGGCACCCCGGCCAGCGAGAAGTGCTTGCGGTACCAGCCGATGCCCGACGGCAGGTACCCACCCCGGCCGGTGCTCGGCGCGGACTGCGAGAACGGGTTCGCCGGCGGGTTCTTGCCCTCGATGCTCCAGTCGTGCGGCACGCTCAGCTTGCGCCAGCCACCGTCGTCGTAGGACGCACCACCGGCGCCACCGGCGTCTCCGTAGTTGAACAGCCAGCCGGTGTCGAAGTCGGTGACCGTCCGGTACCGGTTGGCCGCGTCGGCCGTGCCGGACACCACGGTCAGCGGCACGATCACGAGCGCCAGCACAGCGGCGGCGAGTTTCCGGAGCGTCGCCACGGCCATCACCGGGCCATCGCGAAACTCGGGTGCGGCGGCTGGTTGTAGGCCGTGTTCTGCCAGGCCACGGCCTCCCGGTACTGCCGGTCCTGCATCAGCGACACGTGCGAGATGCTCGTCGGGTCCGTCGTCGAGTAGATCCGCAGCGCCCGGTTGTCCGACGTCGGCCAGATGACCTCCTCGCGCCAGTCGCCGAACAGGTCGGCCTGCAGCGACGGCGTGTTCTTCGTGCCGTTGTTCGCGTGCACGCCGGAGCCGGTCAGCAGCCGGGTGTCCCCGCCGGTGCCGTACTTGTCGATGTGGGTGGCGTCCAGCAGCTCGCGCTGGGCGTCGCCGTCCCACCAGATGACGAAGTTCGTCGACGACGGCTTGCGCCCGATGTTCTGGCCACCGGTGTTCAGCAGCCCGGACACCGCGGACGACCACGACTCGGCACCGGGGCTGCCGGCGTAGATGTCATCCGAGACGCCGCGGCCGTTGTCGCAGGTGCAGGACGCGTTCTGCCAGATGATCTGACCGGTCCTCGCGTCGGCCATCCAGGCGGCCGGCTTGGCCTTGTCTTCGTCCACTTTGAACTCTTCCAGCCCGGCCCGCGTGGGGATCAGGTCGCCGACGTGCATGGCGTCGCCGTGGCCGTTGCGCGTGTTCCACAGTGGACTGCCGTTGTCGTCGATCGCCATCGCGCCGAAGACGATCTCGTCCCGGCCGTCGCCGTCGGCGTCCGCGATGGCCAGCTGGTGGTCGCCCTGGCCGGCGTACTGCGAGCCGGCCGAGTTCGAGTCGAACTTCCACCGCTCGGTGAGCGCGCCACCGCGGAAATCCCAGGCCGCGATCACGGTCCGGGTGTAGTACCCGCGGCTCATGATCAGGCTCGGACGGGACCCGTCCAGGTAGGCGGTCCCGGCGAGGAACCGGTCCACCCGGTTGCCGTAGCTGTCACCCCACGAGGACACCGTGCCGCGCGGCGGGTCGTAGTTCACCGTGGCCACCGCGGCGCCGGTCTGCCCGCCGAACACGGTCAGGAACTCCGGGCCGGACAGGACGTACCCGCTCGAGTTGCGGTAGTCGGCGCTCGCGCTGCCGATCACCTGGCCGGTGCCCGACCGGGTGCCGTCCGCGGTCTTCATCGCGACTTCGGCCTTGCCGTCGCCGTCGAAGTCGAAGACCTGGAACTGCGTGTAGTGCGCGCCGGCGCGGATGTTGCGCCCGAGGTCGATCCGCCAGAGACGGGTGCCGTCGAGCCGGTAGGCGTCGACGTAGACGTTGCCGGTGTACCCGGACTGCGAGTTGTCCTTGGAATTGGTCGGATCCCACTTCAGCACGAGCTCGTACTGGCCGTCGCCGTCGAGGTCACCGGCACTGGCGTCGTTCGCGGTGTAGGTGTAGCTCTCGCCGGACGGGGTCGTGCCCCCGGGCGGCGGCTGGATCGGGACGTCCCGGGTGCTCGCGGCGGCACCCGCGGCCAGGGTCAGCGACTCCTCCGCGGCGAAAGCCGACATCCGCTCGACCCCGCCGACCACCGCGCGCACGGTGTACCGGGCTCCCGCGGGCGCGCCCGTGTCCACGAAGCTCGTCGGCCCGCTGACGGGCGCCGCGGTCACCCTGGTGCCGTCGCGGTAGACGGCGAACGCCACGCCGGGCGGGTCGTCGGCGAGCAGGCGCCAGCCGACGGTGTTGCCCTGTGCGGTGTGGACGCTGACCACCCCGCGGTTCAGCCTGTCGATCTGCGGCGCGGCGGCCGCGCCGGTGGCCGCAGCGGGCACCAGGCCCGCCGCGACCACCCCCACGGCGGCCACGACGAGCCGCCTGCCGAATGTGCGCATGGTTGCTCCGTTCCCGGTTCAGCGGAGGTAGGCGACGAGCGGGAGGTTCTTTTCGCGAACGCCCTGCACCACGAGGTTCGACATCTGCGTCGCCCCGTACGCCGAGAAGTGCGTGTTGTCGGTGACGCCGTCGGTGGCCTGGGTCAGGTAGAGCTTCTGCGACGCGGACGGGCCGAGGGACTCCACGAGGGCCTTGCTCTTGGCCGTCAGGTCGAGCACCGGCACGTTCGCACTGCTGCCCAGCGCCCGGATCACCGCGGGCAGGTCCACGCCCACGCCGTTGACGTGCAAGGCGGTCGAGGTCAGCTTGGTGCCGCTGAACAGCCGCCGCACCGGTGGCGTCACCAGCACCGGGATGCCGCCGCGCTCCCGGACGCCGTTGACCAGCTTCGTGAGGTTGTCGCGGAACGCCGTCGCCGACGTCTGCTTGTCGTTGTGCCCGAACTGGATGAGTACCAGGTCCTTGCTCTTGATCAGCGGCTTGAGCGTGGGGAACAGTTTGCTGTTCGACAGGAAGCTGCCCGAACTCTCGCCGGAGTCCGCGTAGTTGGCGATCACCGCGCCGCTGCGCACGCTCGTGGGCAGGACCTGGCCCCAGCCGGTGTAGGGCGCCACCGGCTGGTCGCAGACCGTCGAGTCACCCGCCAGGTACGTCACCAGCGGGGATGCGGCCGCCGTCACGGTCAGCGAGCCGATCGCGGGTGCGCTGCCGCCGAAGGTGATGTCCAGGCCCGCGGTGCCCGTGCCCCCTTGCCCGGTGGGCTGTCCCTCGGGGTTGCGCACGTTGACCGTGACGGTCGTGGAGACGACCTGACCCGCGGTGGTCGAGACGGCGTTCAGGACCTGACGGCGCGCTTCCACCGACATCGACGTGACGGCCGCCTTCGTCGTGCTGCCGAGGCCGACGGTGACGTCGTAGTTTCCCGGCGATACGGCGAAGTGGCACTTGATCGGGGCCGTGCCCGAACACTGAGCGGGAAGCGCTTTCTGGACGGCCGCGGCCACCACCGGTGCGGGAACCAGGGTGGCCGCGGCCAGGCCGGCGAGAATCACCACTCGCTGCCTGAGAGACATGAGGACTCCTTTGTGGTCTGCCGCGGCTGGTCGTGAGTGGTAATTCGGGTTAGAACCCGAATTACCACTCACGAGCCGTGGGCGGCCAGGTAGCTCGCGAAGCGCTCG